>NC_016946.1:4802135-5402402 GCF_000277125.1 Mycobacterium intracellulare ATCC 13950 | reverse complement strand
ACGACGCATCTCCCTGGTTCTCGAACGTCCCGGGTCGAAGTACAACTCACGCTTGGCGACGAAACGGCTGTCCACATAGTTATACACAGGTGTGGACAGGGTGGTCGTCTGCAAGCCACAACCTACCGGCGACGGCTCGCGATCTCCGCGCTGGAAGAAAACCCAAAAAGGTTGTCTAGGCAGCTAGTCGATCCACCATCCTCGCTTCGTTGTCGAGCGCTGCTTCAGTCTAAAACGACTTTGGCAGAAGCTAACAGTTTTCCGTGCGGCTGCCAACCGTTCCGCTGCATTCCAATCGGGTCGTTTAGGGTGAGTGGGGCCTTGGTTCGGGTCGTTATCGTAGTCACCCCCGAGCCGAGTGTGACCGGAACGGAAAATCTTTCGCCGGGTCCGCGCGGCGGCGTTGCGGCAGGCCAGGTTTGACCAGGCGAGGGCTCGTCAGTACCCTCAAACAGTCGCCCGAAAGTCGGCGATACGGCTGCGACCCGGCACCACCCGGGGACCGCGCCGGCCAGCAGCAGCAAGACCACCTCCGGTCGGACCGCAGACGAGCCCGAAGCGAACCGTCTGATCGGCCGGATGGCAAACAACGAGGAGAACGTCGTGGCCAAGGGCAAGCGGACCTTCCAGCCGAATAACCGGCGCCGAGCCCGCGTGCATGGCTTCCGCTTGCGGATGCGCACTCGTGCCGGACGCGCGATCGTGTCCGGTCGGCGCCGCAAGGGCCGCCGCGCGCTATCTGCCTGATCGCGGGTCAGGTCTTTCGGCGGTGCTTCCCGCACGCAACCGCATGACGCGGTCAATTGAGTTTGACGCGACGGTGAAGCACGGGATCCGCATGGCACAACCCGACATCGTCGTGCACTTCCGGCGCGAAACCGACGGCGGCGACGCGACGGCGCCCCACGTCGGACTCGTTGTCGGCAAGCCCGTCGGGTCGGCGGTGGAACGTCACCGGGTCGCCCGCCGGCTGCGACATGTGGCCCGCACGATTCTCGGTGACCTTCAGGATTCCGACCGGCTGGTGATCCGGGCGCTGCCCAGTAGCCGGACCGCGTCGTCGGCCCGGTTGGAACAGGAACTGCGGCGGTGTTTGCGACGGATGCCGGCGACGGGGATCGCACCGTGACCGGACGCTCTGCGGTGGGTGCGTTGACCCACACCGTCGGACGGTCCGTGGCGCGGGGATTGATTTTCCTCATCCAGCTCTATCGGCATATGGTGTCGCCGCTGCGCCCGGCGACCTGTCGCTTCGTTCCGACCTGCAGCCAGTACGCGGTCGATGCGCTGAACGAGTACGGGTTGATCCGGGGGAGCTGGTTGGCTGCGGTCAGGCTCGCCAAGTGCGGACCATGGCACGAGGGCGGATGGGATCCGATACCCGATCGCCCCGGCTGCCAAGGGGATTGCCAAGACGCCAGCGACGCTCGGGTGGTCCGAGCGACGCGAGGGGAGAGTGAGTCTTTTGTCGTTTGACGTTTTCAGCCTCGACTTCGTCTACTACCCGGTGTCGTGGATCATGTGGGTTTGGTACAAGTTGTTCGCCTCCATGCTGGGGCCGTCGAACTTCTTCGCCTGGGCGCTGTCGGTGATGTTCTTGGTCTTCAGCCTGCGCGCGTTGCTCTACAAGCCCTTCGTGCGACAGATCCGGACCACGCGCCAGATGCAGGAGTTGCAACCGCAGATCAAGGCGCTGCAGAAGAAGTACGGCAAGGACCGGCAGCGCATGGCGCTCGAGATGCAGAAGCTGCAGCGCGAACACGGCTTCAACCCGATTCTCGGCTGCCTGCCAATGCTGGCGCAGATCCCGGTGTTCATCGGTCTGTATCACGTGTTGCGCTCGTTCAACCGAACCACCGGTGGGTTCGGGCAGCCGCACCTGTCGGTGGCCGAGAACCGGCTCACCGGAAACTACGTCTTCACCCCGACGGACGTCGCGCATTTCCTGGACGCCAACTTGTTCGGCGCACCGATCGGCGCGTTCATGACGCAGCGCACGGGCCTGGACGCGTTCACCGTTTTCAGCCGGCCGGCCGTGATCGCCGTGGGGCTGCCGGTGATGATCCTGGCCGGGGTGGCGACGTACTTCAACAGTCGGGCGTCGGTGGCGAGGCAGAGCCCGGAGGCGGCGGCCAACCCGCAGACCGCGATGATGAACAAGCTTGCGCTGTATGTGTTTCCGCTCGGCGTGGTGGTCGGTGGGCCGTTCCTTCCGCTGGCGATCATCCTGTACTGGTTCGCCAACAACATCTGGACCTTCGGGCAGCAGCACTACGTCTTCGGGATGATCGAAAAAGAAGACGAAGCCAAGAAGCAGGAAGCGATCGCGCGCCGGGCGGCCAACGCGCCGGCTCCCGGAGCGAAGCCGAAGCGCACACCGAAGGCGGCAGCGCCGGGCGGGAACGGTTCGGCGAAGGCCGGTGGGGATACCGAGGGGTCCGGTTCGGCGGAGGCGGAGTCCGATGACGCCGACGGGCAGGCGCCCGAAGCCACCGACACTCCGAGCAATCGCACCCCGCGGCCGGGCGCGCGACCGAAGAAACGCAAACGCTGATACGGCGGACAAGCTACCGGGGCGACCCTGGGCAGGGCGGCCCCAACCGGGCTCAGACCCATGGATGAGGGAGAGAAAGACATGACAGACGCCGACACCACCGAGCGCGACGTGGACACGGACCTCGAGACCCAAGCGGCGGCCGAGGACACCGTCCAGGGTGACGCCGAGGAGGGCGACGACCTGGAGGAGCGGTTGGTCGCCGAGGGCGAGATCGCCGGCGACTACCTCGAGGAGTTGTTGGACCTCTTGGACTTCGACGGCGACATCGACCTGGACGTCGAGGGGAGCCGGGCCGTGGTGAGCATCGATGGCGGCGACGACTTGAACAAGTTGGTCGGCCGCGGCGGCGAGGTGCTCGACGCGCTGCAGGAGCTCACCCGGTTGGCGGTGCACCAGAAGACCGGCGTGCGGAGTCGGTTGATGCTCGACATCGCGAGTTGGCGCCGGCGCCGGCGCGAAGAGTTGGCGGCGCTGGGCGACAAGGTGGCGCGGCGGGTGCTCGAGTCGGGGGAGCGCGAAGAGCTGGCACCGATGACACCTTTCGAACGGAAGATCGTGCACGACGCCGTCGCGGCGGTTCCCGGAGTCCACAGCGAGAGCGAGGGCGTCGAACCGTCGCGCCGCGTGGTCGTGCTGCACGACTGACGCCCAGAGTTACAGCGGTGTAGTTCGTCTGGTGCGGAGGGTGGCCGAAGGTTGAAAGTGCACGCGCCAACTCGAGGATGTTTCACGTGAAACATGGCGGCCCGGCCGAAGCCGCGGGGGAACGCGCGGGCTCGCACCCGGGCAGCGGCGCCGCCCCGGATTCCGCGGTCGACGCCTTCGGCGAGCGCGTCGGAATCGCGCAACGGTACGCCACGCTCCTTGCGGGTGCGGGCGTGGAGCGCGGGCTGCTGGGGCCGCGGGAAGTCGACCGGATCTGGGACCGCCACATATTGAACAGCGCCGCGGTCGCCGAACTCCTCGGCGCGGGCGAGCGCGTCATCGACATCGGCAGTGGGGCGGGCTTGCCCGGGATACCGCTGGCGATCGCACGGCCCGATCTCGAGGTCGTGTTGCTCGAACCGCTCCTGCGACGCAGCGAATTTCTCAACGAGGTTGTCGACGAACTAGGGTTAGCCGTCGAGGTGGTCCGCGGCCGCGCGGAAGAGCCGGGGGTGCGTGACCGGTTCGGGTCGAGGGATGCGGCGGTATCACGAGCGGTTGCGGCGTTGGACAAACTGACGAAGTGGAGCATGCCGTTGCTACGCCCAGGCGGTCGGATGCTGGCCATCAAGGGGGAGCGGGCGTCCGAGGAAGTTGAACAATTCCGGCGTGTGATGGCAGCATCGGGCGCCGCTGATGTCAGGGTGGTGACATGTGGCGCGAACTATTTGCGTCCCCCCGCAACCGTAGTTTCAGCGCGACGCGGGCAGCCGCCGCACCGCAAGTCGGCACGGACCGGGAAGGCCCGAACGCGATGACTTTTCCAGAAGACAGGCCGGTGACGGCACAGCCAGCCGAGGCCGCCCCGCAGGCGGCTCCTACGCCGGCGCCCCCAGCCGAGCCGGCGGCCGCACCGGCCGCACAGCCGAATGTTTCACGTGAAACAAGCGCCGAATACGACACCCCGATCGGCGCGGCCGCCGAACGGGCGATGCGGGTCCTGCACACGACGTATCCGCCGCTGCGCCGGCCGGCCCGCCGCCGCGTCTTCACCGTCGCGAACCAGAAGGGCGGCGTGGGCAAGACGACCACGGCGGTCAACCTCGCCGCCGCCCTCGCGCTCCAAGGCCTCAAGACCCTCGTCATCGACCTCGACCCCCAGGGCAACGCGAGCACGGCGCTGGGCATCACCGACCGGAAGTCGGGGACGCCGTCGTCGTACGAGGTGTTGTTGGGTGAGGTCTCCGTCCACGATGCCCTGCGGCAGAGCCCGCACAACGACCGGCTGTTCTGCATCCCCGCGACAATCGACCTGGCGGGCGCCGAGATCGAACTGGTGAGCATGGTTGCGCGCGAGAATCGGTTGCGTACCGCTTTGGCCGACCTCGACAGCCTCGACTTCGATTGCGTCTTCATCGATTGCCCGCCGTCGCTCGGCCTGCTGACCATCAACGCGCTCGTCGCGGCACCGGAAGTCATGATCCCGATCCAGTGCGAGTACTACGCCCTCGAGGGCGTCTCGCAGCTGATGCGCAACATCGAGATGGTCAAGGCCCACCTCAACCCGAAGCTCGAGGTGAGCACCGTGGTGCTGACCATGTACGACGGCCGCACCAAGCTGGCGGACCAGGTCGCCGAGGAGGTGCGCCGCTACTTCGGGGCCAAGGTGCTGCGGACGGTGATTCCGCGCAGCGTGAAGGTTTCCGAGGCGCCGGGCTACAGCATGACCATCATCGATTACGACCCCGGTTCCCGCGGGGCGATGAGCTACCTCGACGCGAGCCGCGAACTCGCCGAGCGCGATTGACCACCATCCGTGAAGGGACGACCATGACGCAGCCGTTACGCAAAAAGGGTGGCCTCGGCCGGGGCCTGGCTTCGCTAATTCCGACCGGTCCCGCGGAAGGTGATTCCGGTCCGGCGACCCTCGGCCCCCGGATGGGGGACGCGGCCGCCGACGTCTTGATCGGCGGACCGCCGCCGCAGGACGCGTCGGCCACCGCTTCCATGGGGGCGGTCTACCGCGAGATCGCGCCGGCCGATATCGAGCGCAACCCCCGTCAGCCCCGTCAGGTCTTCGACGAGGAAGCGCTGGCGGAGCTGGTGCACTCCATCCGCGAGTTCGGGCTCTTGCAGCCGATCGTGGTGCGGGCCGTCAAGGATTCGGCCAGCGGTGCGCGCTACCAGATCGTGATGGGGGAGCGGCGTTGGCGGGCGGCCCAGGAGGCCGGGCTGGCGACCATCCCCGCGATCGTGCGCGAGACCGGCGACGACGATCTGCTGCGCGACGCCCTGTTGGAAAACATCCACCGCGTGCAGCTGAACCCCTTGGAAGAGGCGGCCGCCTACCAGCAGCTGCTCGACGAGTTCGGGGTCACCCACGATGAACTGGCGGCCCGCATCGGGCGGTCGCGGCCGTTGATCACCAACATGATCCGGTTGCTCAAGCTGCCGATCGCGGTGCAGCGGCGCGTGGCCGCCGGGGTCCTGTCCGCCGGGCATGCCCGCGCACTGCTGTCCCTGGAGGCCGGTCCCGAGGCCCAAGAGGAACTGGCCACCCGCATCGTCGCGGAGGGATTGTCGGTGCGGGCCACGGAGGAGGCGGTCACGCTGGCCAACCGGTCCGGCGCGACCGCGCCGACGCCCCCGCGGCGCAAGCCGATCCAGATGCCCGGCCTGCAAGATGTCGCCGACCGGCTCTCGACCGCCTTCGATACCCGAGTGACGGTCAGCCTGGGCAAACGCAAGGGCAAGATCGTCGTCGAGTTCGGGTCGGTGGACGACCTACAGCGAATCATCGAGGTCATGTCCCCGCCGAAGGCCTGAGCTAGGACACGGTGTAATTACGTCACTGTGACACTGGGGCCGACGCGGCGAGAAATTTCCGCGCCCCGATGCCGCGATTTGGCGAAACAGCATGGGTAGCAACGACTTTCGATGACCGACCGCCCGCGACCGCGTTATTGCGGCGGTTCGGGCACCCCGACGCATGTGGCCGGGCTAAAGCTGGCCCGATCACGACCACCTCTCCTATCCTGGAGGGGTTGTCGGTGCAGATGGCTGCCGTACCGCACAGGAGCAGGAGGCTAGTGTCCGCTCGAATCATGCCGCTGCGGCTCGAGGCCTTCGAGCAGCTTCCCAAGCACGCGCGCCGGTGCGTGTTCTGGGAAGTCGATCCGGCGACCCTCGGCAACCAGGATCACCTCACCGACCCCGAATTCGAAAAAGAAGCGTGGCTGTCCATGGTCATGCTGGAGTGGGGCTCGTGCGGTCAGGTGGCGACCGCGATCCCCGACGAGCGAAGCCAGGCCGAGCCGCCGTGCCTGGGCTATGTGTTCTACGCGCCGCCGCGGGCGGTGCCGCGGGCGCAACGATTTCCGACCGGCCCGGTATCCGCGGACGCGGTGATGCTGACGTCGATGGGCATCGAACCCGGCCCCGCCGCCGACGACCTGCCGCACGGCTTGATCGCCCGGGTCATCGACGAGTTGGTGCGACGCGGCGTGCGGGCGCTCGAGGCGTTCGGCCGCACCCCGGCGGCGTCGGAATTACAGGATCCGCGACTGGTGGGTCCCGATGTGCGGGCGGTGTTGGAGGCCGTCGGCGATTGCTCGGTAGAGCGCTGTGTGATGGACGCGGAATTCTTGAAAGACGCGGGATTCGTTGTGGTGGCACCACATACGTATTTCCCGCGGCTGCGCCTCGAGCTCGACAAGGGCCTGGGATGGAAGGCCGAAGTCGAGGCGGCCCTCGAACGTCTGCTGGAAAGCGCGCATCTGGAGCAGCCGGTCGGGGCCGGCTCCACGGCGGGGAATGCGTTGGGAACCACCCTGGGTGGTTGAGGGGCTACGAACCGCCCAGCTGGCTGGTGCGCTCCACCGACAATTCGTGGGCCAGTAGCTCGGCGAAAGTGAATGTGCCCGTGGGCCGGTCGTTCTTGCCCAGCAGGTAGAGCCGCTTGACCGCGGCGAGGATTCCCTCGGCGATGGCATCGCGGGTCTGGGTAGAGACCAGCATGGCGCGGTCGCGCGGGTTGGTGATGTATCCGATGTCGACCTGGACCGTCGGCATGCGGGTCAGACGCAGCAGATCCCACGTCCGGCCGTGCGTGCGGCAATCCCGTAAACCCGTGCGTGCCACCACTTCTCGCTGAATGAAGTCGGCCAGGTTGCGGCCGATGGTGGACACCGAGCCATGGGAGTTGCCGAAGTGAAAGGACGCCACCCCGTTGGCCGCGGCGCTGAGCTGACTTTCGCAGCGCAGGCTGATCATCAGGTCGGCGCCGACATTGTTGGCGGTGGCCGCACGCTCGGCGTCCGAGGGGCTGCTGTTGACCGGACGGGACAGAAAGGTCTCCATCCCGATGGCGGTCATTCGGCCCTCAAGTCGACTCGCCAAGTCCCACAACACATCCGCTTCGCTGACCGGACCGGACGCACCGTGCACGATCAGGCCGTGATCCGCACCGCCGCGGCCCGGATCGATGATGATGCGCTTGCCCGACAGCTTGGGACCCGAACGGCGCACCAGTTCTTCTTCGCGAAGCGCGTGGGGCGACCCGCCGGTGACCCGTGAACTCAGAAAGTACAAGGAGCGCAACGTTTCCGGGCCGCAGATACCGTCGGCCGACAGCCCGTACTCGCGCTGATACGACATCAAAGCGTTGTGTGTCTGCAACCCGAAATAGCCGTCGACCAGGCCGGTGTAAAAACCGAGATCCTGCAGCCGTGCCTGCAGCGTGGCGACGTCGTCACCGAAGAGGGGGGCGCCGAATTGGTGATACAACGTGCGAGCGCCCAGTCGGTAGGACGCCTCCTTGAGCGCGCGGTAGGTGGCCTCGCCGACAATGCCGTCCACGAGCAGCCCGCGATGCTGTTGGAAAGCGCGAACTGCCTGGTCAAGTTCGGCGTCGAAGAGTTCCAGGGCCACGTGCCGGCCGGTAGTGAGATCCTCGTCGTCGGAGCCGTCCAGCATCCCCAATGAGGCGAGGGTGGCCCGGATCTCGGTCACAGCGGCGCTGCGGTCACCACAGCGCAGCGCGTCGCCGTATTCGCGGCGCGGACTCGACATACCAAGGGCCCTCCGGGACAAACTGACACGCTCATAGATGGGCAACAGCTAACCGTATTGTCGCAGACGGTTCGCGAATTCCAGAAAACCCCAGGCTATGCGCCGGGGCGTGGTGCGACGATCGAAATGATCAGCTGAGGCCGGGGACCGCGTCAGAAAGCTCGCGCAGCAGTGCCGCCTTGCCCTTGGCGCCGACGATCCGCTTCACCGGTTGGCCATCCTTGAACAAGATCATGGTGGGGATGGAGACGACCTGGAAGTTCTGGGCGGTTTCGGGGTTGGCGTCCACGTCGAGCTTGGCGACGGTGAGGTGATCGCTGCGCTCGCCGGCGATCTCCTCGAGGACCGGCGCCACCATTTTGCAGGGTCCGCACCATGTGGCCCAAAAGTCCACTAGCACAGGCTTATTGCTGGACAGCACCTCGGTTGAAAATGATGCGTCCGAGACTTCTATTGTGGCCCCGGCCTTTTCGGCATCGGTCATTGTGGTGCTCCAATCAATGTGTCGGTACTGCCCGGAAATTCGGTTGCGTCGCCCTGGGCGGCGGCGCTGGACTCTTCGTGGTCGGCGAGCCAGCGTTCGGCGTCGATGGCGGCCGAACAGCCGCTGCCGGCGGCGGTCACGGCTTGGCGGTAGGTGCGATCCACCAGATCCCCGGCGGCGAACACCCCCTCGATCGAGGTACTGGTAGTGCGCCCACGCACCAACACATACCCATCCGCGTCGGTGTCGAGCACCTCGCGCACCAACTCCGAACGCGGGTCATGCCCGATGGCCACGAACACCCCGCTCACCGCCAACGTCGACTCCGCACCGCTCACCGTGTCACGCAACCGCAACCCCGTCACCGTCTCGGCACCCTCGACCGCCTCGACCGCCTTATTGGTCAGGAAGGTGATCTTGTCGTTGGCCCGGGCCCGCTCCAACATGATCCGCGAGGCCCGGAACTCCTCGCGGCGATGCACCAACGTCACACTGCGGGCAAAGCGGGTCAAAAACGTGGCCTCCTCCATCGCCGAATCCCCACCACCGATCACCGCGATGTCTTGATCCTTGAAAAAGAACCCATCACAGGTCGCACACGACGACACCCCACGACCTAGCAACTCCTGCTCCCCGGGCACCCCCAAATACCGGGCCGCCGCGCCCATCGCCAAGATCACCGCCCGTCCGCGCACGGTGTCTCCCTCGCTGGTGGTCACCGACTTCACCGCACCCTCCAGCGACACCGATTCGACGACTTCCATGCGCAGATCAGCACCAAACCGCAACGCCTGCTCACGCATCTGATCCATCAACTCCGGACCCATGATCCCGTCACGAAAACCCGGATAATTCTCCACCTCGGTGGTCGTCATCAACGCCCCACCAAACGACGTCCCCTCAAACACCACCGGCGCCAACTGCGCCCGCGCCGCATACAACGCCGCGGTATACCCAGCAGGACCCGAACCAATAATGATCACGTCATGCACAGTGTCGGCGGTCATGAAAACCTTTCGAGCGATCGTCTCTGGACCCGTATAAACGCCAGCGTGGGTACGGCTGTTCCCGGGAGTTCGCAACAGCGGGGGCACCGCCCATGGCACCACATTAGGGGCGCGGCACCTGGGTATTGGCCAACAGCCCGGTATCGGCGGCGCTGCAATTTGGTGACACGACGTAGACGGCCAGGACGTGCGGGCTGTCGCCGGGTATCACCAGAACGACGCCGGGGCGCGCGTTGACCTCGACCGGGCGCGCGCCCAGCACCTGTGTGGCCGCCGGATAGCCGAGGCCGGTGAGGCAGGAGGCGCGCCGGGCGGGGTCGCTGAGCGTGCCTCCGGAGGAGCCGAAGTCGGGTGCGCGGTCGAGCAGGCCGAGGATTTCGTCCGCGGAGAGCGGGACCTCCATCGGCGGCGTCGACACCGTGATGTGCTGGACGTCGCCCGGGGTGCTCGGGGCGGGTTCGGGAGCGTGCAGGAGCGCGACTGTGCCGAAGCCGATCGCGGCCAGCGCGGCGCACAGACCGGCGACCGCCGCGATGAGGCGCGCCGGCCGGAGCCGCGGGCGTGCGGAGTGGGCGGCCCGTCCGGGCGGGGGCTCCGCGGATCGCAGGGCCGCCGAGATCCGGGCGGCGACACCCGGGGGCGGGTCCGGTGCGCAGGCCGGGTCGGCGCCCACGGCGGCGAGATCGCGACGCACCCGGTTCAGCGCGGCGAGCACGCCCGCGGCCTGCGGATCGGCGCGGACCTGCCGGCGGACCCGGGCGGCGGCCTCGTCGTCGAGCGCGCCGGCCTGCAAATCGGCGAGCAGTTCGACGGTCAGCGGCGGGTCCGATTCCGCGCTGCGGTGATCCGCCCCGTCGTTGTCCGCCGCATCCATCGGACCCAGTGTCCGTCATGCGCCGGCGGATGGCCACGGATGGGCCCGCGCGGCGACGGTCAGGCCTGGCCGGTAGCGCCCTCCGGTGTGGCGTGGGCGCCGGCGTTGAGGTAGCCGAGTAGTTCGGCGAGGCGGCCGCGGCCGCGAGCACACCGGCTCTTGATCGTGCCCTCGGCGACGCCGAGCAGCCTGGCGGTGTCGGCCACCGAGTAGCCCTGCATGTCGACGGCCACCACCGCGGCCCGTTGCTCGAGGGGAAGGCGCATCAAGGCGCGCTGCACCGCCATCGTCGTCTCGACCTGGGCGGTCCGATCGGCGACCGGGTAGACGTCCTCCAGCGGAACGGTCGGGTGGGCCTTGGTGCGGCGCAGCCGGTCCAGGCAGGCGTTGACCACGATGCGGTGCAGCCAGCTGCCGACGGCGGCGTCGTGCCGGAACGCGCCAGCGCCGCGGTGCGCGGAGAGCATGGCGTCTTGCAGCGCGTCTTCGGCGTCCTCGGGGGTGCGAGTGGTGAGCCGGGCAAGCCGGTGCAGGTGGCGCTGGTGACGCAGGAAGAGCTCGCTGAAGGCGTAGCGGTCACCCGCCACATGGGCCGCCAGCAGCTCGGCGTCACTGCGGTCCCGCTTGACGTCTCCCCCGAAGCCCACGGGCGGACATTAACTAATCCCGTATCGGGCGGCACTTCACTCGGGAGCGGTGGTGTGAGTGTGTGGAACGCGCGCGGATCAGGACGCGGCCTGGACCGTGATCTCGAAAAAGCCGGCCTGGCTCTTGCCGTTCGTGGTTCCCAGCGTGGAGATCCAGACCAGCAGATTCGACGTCGGCGAACCTGCTCTGACCGGGATGACGTTGTGGCCGGGCTTGAGCGTGAAGGCCTGAGCCAGCAGCTTGGTGTCGTTGAGGGAGGCCGGGGCCGACGAGGAGGCTGCCCGGATCTCGACCTTGGTCCCCGAGCTGGGCGTGTCGATGGTGACCTGGCCGACGACGGTGGGGTTGGGCAGCTGCAGGATCAGGCCCTCGCCCTGCTTGAAACTGGGGAAGGGCACGGCGTCGGTGTACACCTCGGTGGCCCAGGCGGTGGAGGGGTCGCCGTCGATCGCCTGTCCGGCCGTGCCCGGGTTGTCGACCTCGCCGTCGGGGGAGTAGACGCTCGCCCGGGTGGGTTTCACGACGCTGCCGGCGGCCGCGGACGCGGTGGTCGACGATGACGCCGACGCGGACGACGAGGGGCCGTTCAGCCCGAGTTCGTCCTTGTTGAGGCCACCGCCGACGTTGCCGAAGATCTTGCTCACCACCGACGCCAGCACCAGCAGGGCCACCACGATGACGGCCAGGCCGGCGCCCGCGCCGATGAGCAGGTTGCGCCGCCGGCGCGCGAAGGTCGCCTGCTCCTGACCGGGCGAGATGAGCGCCGCCGACGGCGAGGGCGAATCGTCGATCGGGCCGAGCACCTCGGTGCGGTCGGCGACCGCGGTGGCTTGTTGAAGGAGGTTCAAAAGCGTTGAGGCGCTGCGTATTCCGCCGTCCTCCTGGACCGCCCGGACGGCGACCGCGGAGATCTGGAACGGGATGTCGCGGTCGACGGCCATGGGTTCGACGGGATTGCCCGAGGAGTCGCGTTCGGCCGGCGCGAGCCCGCTGCGCACCCCGCTCTCCCGCAAGGGCCACCGATTGACCAGGAGGGCATAGAGCGCGGCGCCGATGCCGCGGATGTCGTCTTGGGGGTTGGCGTCGGGCATGGTCGCCGGGTAGGCCAGCACGACGTCGCCTTCGATGCTGACCCGCACCCGGCTGGGGTGGTCGATCGACAGCGCGACGCCGGCGCGGTGGGCCGCGTCGGCGGCCGCGGCCAGCGATTGCATGGCCCGCACCGCGCCCACCGGTGAGGGCGCGGTGTCGGCGACCTCCTGCAGCGAGCCGCCCCGGATCCACTCGGAGACCACGAGGCCGCCGGAGCCGGTGTGCACCACGTCGAGCACGCGGGCGATGCCGGGTTTGTCGATGCGGCTGAGCCGCAGCGTGCGGGACAGGATCTCCTGCAGCACCTCGTCGGGCAGCGCGCCGTCCGGGTCGACGAACGTCAGCGCCACCTGCCGGTCCAGCGCGGTGTCCAGCGCCTGCCAGAACTGCAGTGGCGGCGCGCCGCCGTGGAACACCAGCAACCGGTACCGGCCGCCGGCGATCCGGGCGCCGGGAACCAGGTGGACGTCGTCGCCCGGCGAGTCCGCGGCGCGCTCGCGGGGCGCGTCGAAAGAGGCCGGGCCGCGCCGGGTTTCGCCGCCGATGTCGCCGTTGGCGGGTTCGGGCGGGCGGGGCGTCGAGCGTTGCGGCTCGTCGGCGGGGATGTCGGGCTGGAAGTCGTCGGCGACCGGCCGCGAAGTCCCTGACCCTGTGCCGGGGCCGGCGCTGGATGCGGGGCTCTCCATCGGTCGGTCGGTCACCTCCGGTCCTTTCGCTAGCCGGGCTCGGTTTGCCCGCTCCGGAGGCCTGCGCCGGATCGGCTCCTGGACCGCATTGACCCCAGGCGGGGACGAATTCCTCTGCTCAGGGTACGTGACCGGGCGCCGGTGAGACGATCGATCCGCTGGCTTCGGTCTGCGGGGCTGCGGCCCCCGGCCGGTGATGCGGAACCGCAGGGCGTCCAACGCGGCCTGCGCTTCGGGGACCTGCGCGCGGAGCATGACCGTGGCCGTGATCGGCAGCATGATGAGCCCCAGCACGAAGAGGCGGACCAGCGAGCCGGCGCCGCCGTGCTCGGTCAGCCCGTCGAGGCCGAACAGCCGATCCGCGACGTGCGCGGTCAGGCCGGCCAGCATGGATGCGGTGAGCGTCACCAGGATCGTGCGCACCTCGGCGACGCCGATCAGGTGGCCGCCCGCGGGCAGCAGCGCGCGTCGCAGCAGCAGGTAGCCGACGAGCGCGCCGGCGAGGAAGCCGACGCCGTTGGCCATCCCCAGGAAACCGGCGACCAGCTTGGGGTCGTCGGTGAGGTGGGGCGCCAGCACCGAGCCGAGAATCTTGACCGCGGTGATGACGAGGATGATCACGATCGGCGTCCAGGGCTGTTCGCGCGCGTAGAACACCCGCAGCTGCAAGAGCACCAGGCCGTAGGGGATGAGCGTGAACGCCGAGAGCGCGATCGCGGCGCCCAGGTATCCGGCGTCGACGTTCCCGAAATGACCGTAGGCGAACAGCGCGCTGCCCATCGCGGGGCCGCCGACGGTCATGAAGGCCACGATCGGGATCAGCGTGATCAACGTCAGCCGGGTGGCCAGCGACAGGTCGGCGAGCACGGCTTTGGTGTCGTCGGCGGCCGCGTTGCGGCTCAGCCGCGGCATCACCACCGTCAGCACCGTCACCCCGATCATGCCGAACGGCAGCATCAGGACCATCCACGTGTAGTTGTAGATCGCGGGCCCGGATGCCGCTGCGGTGCTGGCGATCTGGTTGCCGACCACCAGGCCGAGCTGGCTGATCAGCACGTAGAGCACCATGGCGGCGGCCATCGTGCCGAACCGTTTGAGGCGCGCGTCGATGCCCCACAGCGGGCGCAGGTCGACGCGTTGCCGGCGCAGCGCGACCAGCAGCATCCCGGTTTGTGCGAAGACGCCGAGCGTGGTGCCGATGGCGAGCACCAGCAGCTTGGCGTTGCCCATCCGCACGGGATCGACGGAGAGCTCACCGGGGACGGCCGCGTAGATCGCCAGGGTGGCCAGCGCCACGACGTTGTTGACGACGGGCGCCCACGCGGTGGGCCCAAACACGTTGCGGGTGTTGAGGATCGCCATGAACACCGAGGTGAGTCCGTAGGCGAGGACCTGGGGGAGAAGCAGGTAGGCGAAGGCGACGGTCAGCGGCTCGTTGACTTGCGGGTCGCGGCCCAGCATCAGCCGCACCAGCAGCGGGGCGGCCAGCACCGAGACCGCGGTGGCGAAGACCAGCAGCGCGGTCGTCAGCGTGACCAGGCGCCGCACGAACGCAGCCCCGCCGTCGGGGTCGCCCTGCTCGGCGCGCGCGAGCACCGGCACGAAGATCGCGGTGAACGTCGCCTCCAGGACGAGCGCCGCCACCAGGTTGGGCAGCTGATTGGCCACCGAGAACGCGCTGGACAAGGCGGCGCCCAGGATCGCGGCGAGCAGCACCACCCGGGCGAAGCCGGTGAGCCGGCTGATCAATGTCGCGAAGGCCATCGCCCAGGACCGCGACACCAGCGCGGCGTCCGACAGTTCCGGGCGTCGGCGATCGATCCCGGCGGGCACGGGCGGCAGCGGCCCGGTCGGCGGCGAGCCCTGCATCGGGGAACGGCGCGGCGGCTGTGGCGGGCGGTGGTGGTGCGAGGGGGCCTGCCGGTAGGCGGGGGTCATACTCGGTGCTCTTGTTCGACCCGTTGGTCGGCGTCGTCGTGCGTGGCGCCGGATTCGGCCGCGTGCCGGGCGTGGGGTGGGTCGGGGCGATCCAGGTCGGCGGGATCGGGCTGGCCGCGGAAGCGGTGCCACAGCCGCCGGCCCGCCAGCAGCACCAGCACCGCCGCAGCCGACAGCGTGATCGCGAACAGGACCTTGCCGTAGGCGTTGGAATGCACGGACAGCCGCACCGGCTCGCCCAGCCGCAGACCGTCCGACGTCCGCAACGTCACGTCGACGGCGACGCGTTGGGTGAAGTTCACCTCGATCGGAATGCGCAGCGGGAGGTAACCGGGCGGCAGTTCGATCTGCCCGACGTCGGTGACGTTCATCCCCGGCGGGGCGTCCACGTGCACCCGCACCCGGATCGGAACACTCAGGCCGTTGTGCAGCGCCAACGGCAGCGGACTGTGCTCGGTGGCCAGCGTGTACGAGCCACCCGGGTTGACGATCGTGACGGCCCCGAACAGGTCGTTGATCGTCTTACCGACCACGGCCAGGCGCTCTTGCGCCAACCCGTTGCGGGAGTCGGGCGGTTCGGACTGGCTCAGCGCGCGCAGCATGTCCTCGCGCAGCGGCGCCGTGTATTGGACGCCGGTCAGTCCGGTGCGGTCGTCGGTCATCAGTGCGGACGTCAATCCCGACAGCCGGCCGACCTGGCCGGCGATCGCGGCGGTGACGTCGTCGTTGAACTGCCCGCGCGCGGAGGCGTAGGCGCCGGCTTCCTCGGGGGCTTCGGTGCGCGACGAGGCGTCGGCGATTACCGCCGGCAGGGGGCGCGGCACCGCCAGACCGGAGCGGATTGAGGTGCTCAGCGCGGTGAGCATGACCTGCGCGTCGTCGGCCTGCAGGTTCCACGTGGCCGGCGGGACCAGGATCTGGGCGCGCGGCGCGTCGTCGGGCCGGAGCGCGTGCCAGAAGATCGAGCCCAAGGCGTCCTGGCGGCGTGCCGTCACCGAATCGTGCGCCAGCCGGACCGTCAGGGACGGGTCCAGGTAGGTGGGCACCTCGGGGCTGGATCCCGCGCCCGCCAGCGCGGCCCCGACGGCCGGATCGAACGGCGCGACCGCGACCTGTGGGGACAATCGCCGGGGCGCGGTGTCGACGGCGGTCTCCGAGGAGCCCTGCGCGTCGGCGGCCGACAGGTCGGCGGCGGTGATCGCGACCGTGCTCTCGTTGGCGCCGAGCAGCTTGACCGCGCGGTTGGTCAGCGGGGCGTCGGGCACCAGCGTGGCGCCGCGGGTTGAAGAGACGTCCAGGATTTTGTCGACGATGCTGTTGCCGGTGGTGGTGGCCGTGGCGGTGAGGCCGGGATCGTTGACGCGCTGCAACGCGTCCAGGTCGGTTTGTGCGTAGGGCAGCGGGGCCACGCAGGTCCGGTGCGCGAGCGCGCGCAGGCGGTTCAGCCATTCGGTCGCGGCGGCCTGTCCCGTGCCGGCGTGGGTCGGGGTGCCCGGAATTTGACCCGGGCCGTCGGGCGAATTGGACACGATGTAACCCGCGGTCATCGCGTTGACGGTGACCAGCAGGTCGGGGTCGATCGCCAAACACAGCGCGCGGCCGACGGCGCCGTCGGGGTCGACGTCGTGGCTGGTCGCGACCTCGGCCGCCGACAGCAGGATGTCGAGCCGGCCACCGCTGGCCAGTGAGGTCGCCAGGTCGTCGTCGACCAGCCGGACCGGGATGGTTCCCCCTGGCACGCCGGGGGCCAGCCGTGGCCGATCGGCCAGCGGCCACAGCATGGTGATCCCCACGGGTTTGGAGGTATCGGGCGCGACGGCGGAGCCCACGTCGTCGGCGCGGTCGGGCGGCACCCCGACCACCGGCAGCAGGAAGCGCGCGTTGTCCAGCCGGGCTGGAGCGCCGTAGTCGGGCGTGCCGTTGACGTTGACCAAAACCGGATAGATGCCCGGCTTTTCGGCTCCCAGCGACGGTTTGGTCAGCGCGCGCAGCGGGGCCGACAGGGTGAAGCCGACCTTTTGCCCGCGCTGCAGTTCGGGCGCCACGGTGAGGAAATCGGCGGCCGCCTCGTACCGGTCGGTGTCGCCGTCCAGGGTGGTTCGCAAGCCCGCGGACGTGGTGACCGCGCCGGCGTGCTCAAGGCGGACCATCACGTCGCGAACGGGGCGGTCGCCGATGTTGATCACCATGCCGCTGACCGTCACAACGGGTGGACTGGTCGTGGTGACCACGTCCGGGGTGACCTGGTCGATGCGAACCCGCACGAACGGCGTCACCCCCGGCTCGCCCGCGGCCGCGGGTGGAACCACGGGCCCGGCGAGTACCGCGAGTCCGGCCACGATGCCAAGCACGGCCGCGATGCGCAGCAAGCCGGCCCGACGGAGAAGCGGCGCCGTCACGGCCCCGGTCCGTGGCCGTTCTTCCGGCCCGTGGCCGGTTTGTCAGAATGCCGGGTCCGCGAATGCGTCTGCGGGCGGCGCCGCGGCGCGCTGGGCGGCAGCGGGGGAAGCGCGGACGGGCCGTCGCTTTGCAGCTTGTCGATCAGTTCGTCGGCGACCCGGGCCAGGCGGCGTTCGTCGGCGTAGGCCAGCCGTGACGGCAGTTCTTGCATGGGCACCCAGGCCACTTCGGCGACTTCAAGGTCCTCGTCGGAGAGCTCGCCGCCGGAGAAGCGCATTAAGTAGTGATGCACGGTCTTGTGCACGCGGCGGCCGTCGGTGACGAACCAGTAGTCGATGCGCCCAAGCGCGGCCAGCACGCTGCCCTTGATGCCGGTTTCTTCGGCTACTTCTCTAATGGCTGTCTGTTCGGCCGTCTCACCGAGTTCGATGTGGCCCTTGGGCAGCGACCACAACATCCGTCCGCGCCGGTCGATGCGGCCGATCAGGGCGGCGACCTGCGAGTCGCGCGGTCCGTCGAGCCCGTCGATGACCAGCCCGCCCGCGGATGTCTCGTGGACCGTGCGCAACCGCTCCGGCCCGCGGCGGGACCCGCGCGATCGGCGCGGTTTGGTGGCTGTCGAATCGCCGTTTACTTGACCGTTGGTCTGCTTCTCGGACGAAGCCGCAGCGCCACGACCGCGGCGCCGTCCCCGGCGCCGACGTGGTTTGCCTTGTTCGCCGTCCGACACCCAAGCGATAGTAGCTGGCACGGCATGCTCTCCTGGACATACTCGCCGCTGGGTGGGTGCGCGATGGCGCAGTAGCCGTAACGGTTCCGTCGCGTCAGAGCGGGCCTATCGCCCCGGCGATGATGAAAGCGGGAATGAAGACCAAGAGTGAGAGTGGTCCGGACAGGCTGCCAATCATCATTCCGCGGCCAACCTGGCCCCATCGACCTGGTGCCCTAGCAACCAGCGCGCTGACGCCGATGTACGCCAGCGTTATTGGAAGAACGATAAATACGAAGGGCCACATCGGCAGAACGAACAGCCAGGTGGCAAGGTCGACCGCGAAAACGTGGACCATGGCTACTGCAAAAGTCAGCGGACCGTATAGGCCCATCGATGTGTGCATTGTTTTGTTATCGGTCATCAGCGCAGCACCATATAGGCGAAAATCGTGCCGCCCGCCAGTACAACGACTGAACAGCTCGCGAGGCTGAGACCGAGGCCGCGATTGAGCGGCGACCGCGACCTGAGCAGTGCGGCGCTGACCAAGAGCGACGTCAGGGTTGTGATGGCGACGGCGGCCAGCATCCATGCGCGTTCTCCGGCGTGCGCACTATGCGTTTCGAACGGCCACTTGCCCAGCAGCCACATGACGATCAGCAATATCCCTAAGACGGGTTGGACGACAAACGGCGCTGACCATGTGGCCGCGCGCCAGGCACCAGCATCGGAGAAATGCTGCAGCGCAGAAGACGTCATGTCGTCGCTTTTTGTCATTTGACGGTCATGCTGGGACAAGGCCGCCCGTGGTTATCGGTGGCACTGTGGGGGGGCTAGTCGTAGGTCCAATTTCAGTGGCGGGTAGAGGAGTGGGCACGTCATATCGCTGATTCCATCCGCCACTGTCGAATGGCGCAAACGCGTTGCCGCCCAAGGGACCTACATCGTGATGCCGGAACAGGTTCAAAGCAGGACCCGCTGAGCTACCCGACCTTGCGGGGTCAAGCAACAGTGTGCGCGTCCCGCCACCTGGGAAATCTTGATAAGCCTCGAGGGAGGGGTAGTTAGTGCGTGTGCCATTCACTTGGACGCCTTCCGGTCCCGGCGTGAACACGAGGTCGCCATTGACAGTGATTGTGTGCCCCGCCAACGGACCGTTTGGGTCGGCTGTGAACCCAGGCGCGAAAGGATTGCCGGCATCGTATTTGATCCGCACCGATCCATCGGACAGCTGCGTAACGCTGCCCTTCGGTGTGCCAACCTTGACGGCGCCTGGAGCACCTGTTGAAGTCTCCTCGACGGAGGGGTTCTGACGCAGGATCACGAGACCGTTTTCGTAGTCGATATAAGTCGTTACCTTGGTGTCCTCTGGGTCAAAGTTTATGTTCGCTCCGCGATTGTTCCCAAGATCCCGGTTCCCAAAAGGAGAACTCGTGACGTCCCGTTGTTCGATCCACTGCGAGACACGGACGACCCCCTGGCCGGGCACTGGCCGAATCTTCACCACCTCGACCTGCGATTTCACGCCCTTGAACTTGGGGTCGTAGGTCTGAGGGTCTAGGGCGGCCGCCGTCTTCCAGTCAGCTGCTGATGTCGGTTCCCGTCCAAAGACCTGTTTAAATGCCTCGATCTGATTGTGAAGGCGTTGGTCGTCCGGCACGTCTCGCGGGGGCGCCTCCGGGATGTCGCCATCGAGGGCCCGGATCGGTGCCTCGTATCCGTCCTGCGTACGCAGGTTGGATTTCGAAGCTTGCAGCTGTTGAGAGTATTGCTCACGGATTTGTTGCAGTTTGTTCAGCGCCGCCTTGGTGTCGTTGATCGCATGCTTCTCGAGTCCCTCAATGTAGTGATCGAGCAGCTGCCTCTCCGACGCGGTTAAATGCGGATCTTTTTCGAGCTCGACGGCCTCGCCAATCTGATCATCGAGACCTTGTAGCCCGGCTTCGAGCGCTGAAATTTCACCGTTTCCGGATCGCTGGGCTTCGGCCAGAGCGGCCGCGATGTTTTCCAGATCAGCCGCGATCTTGGGAAGCTGTGCCGCTTGCACCCCGAGTGAAGTTTTGGCGCGCTGGACTTCGGCAGAATCGTTGATGGGATTCTCGCCGTCCTCGTGTGTCCAGGCCCGAGCGAAGCGGTCCCGCGCCTGATTAAATGCGGCTTCGGCTTCGGCCGTCGATTGGCCTGCGTCATGAAACGCTTTCGCAAGGTTCGAGATCCGCGCTGGCCGGCCGCTCTGTAACGTGCTGTTGATCTTCCACGGGTCGCCGCCCGCGAACATGATCAGCGCGCCCTCGCTTATGTATCGGAGATGCACCGCATCGTCCCGTCGTTCACCCTTCTTGTCGGACGTAAGGCTACTATCGCAAATCACCAGGTCAACTCACCTTCAGTGCGGATCCGCCATGATGCGAGCCGGTGCGAGGCTCCTCACACGGGCTTTTCGTTTCCAGCCGACTAGGCTGATCGAACGTGCCTGACGCCGCCCAGGATGCCGAGCTGCTGACCGCCGCCGCGGTCGCGCTCAATCGGCATGCGCCCGTGTTGGCCGAGCTGGGCTCCGCGTTCGAGGGCGCGGGCCACCAGCTCTACCTCGTCGGCGGTTCCGTGCGGGATGCCTTGCTGGGCAGGTTGAGTCCCGACCTCGACTTCACCACCGACGCGCGCCCCGAGCAGGTGCAAAACATCCTGCGGCGATGGGCCGACAACCTGTGGGACACCGGCATCCAATTCGGCACGGTCGGGGTCGGCAAGGGCGACCATCGCTTGGAGATCACCACGTTCCGCGCCGACACCTACGACCAGGTGTCGCGAAACCCCGACGTGCAGTACGGCGATCGCCTCGAGGACGATCTGGTGCGCCGCGACTTCACGGCCAACGCGATGGCCGTGCGCATCACGCCGGAGGGTCCGGGCGAATTCCTCGATCCGCTAGGCGGTTTGGCGGCGCTGCGCGAGAGGGTGCTGGATACCCCGGCCGCACCCGAGGTGTCCTTCGGCGACGATCCGTTGCGGATGCTGAGGGCGGCGCGGTTCGTCTCCCAGCTCGGCTTCACCGTCGCGCCGCGGGTGCGCGCAGCGATCGAACAGATGGCTTCGCAGCTGGGCCGGATCAGCGCCGAACGGGTAGCCGCCGAGTTGGACAAACTGGTGCTCGGCGACGACCCGACGGCCGGGATCGATCTGCTGGTCCAAACCGGCATGGGTGAGGTGGTACTCCCCGAGATCGGTGGCATGCAGATGGCCATCGACGAACACCACCAGCACAAGGACGTCTACCAGCACTCGCTGACCGTGCTGCGCCAGGCGATCGCACTCGAAGACGACGGGCCGGACCTGGTGCTGCGCTGGGCCGCGCTGCTGCACGACATCGGCAAGCCGGCCACCCGGCGCCACGAAGCCAACGGCGGGGTGAGCTTCCACCACCACGAGGTTGTCGGCGCCAAGATGGTCCGAAAGCGGTTGCGCGCCTTGAAGTATTCCAAGCAGATGGTCGAGGACATCTCGCAGCTGGTGTATTTGCATCTGCGGTTCCACGGCTACGGCGATGGGAAGTGGACCGATTCCGCGGTGCGCCGCTACGTCACCGATGCCGGCCCGCTGCTGCCACGGCTGCACAAACTGGTCCGCGCCGACTGCACGACCCGCAACAAGCGGCGGGCCGCGCGGCTGCAGTCCAGCTACGACCGGCTCGAGACGCGGATCGCCGAGCTGGCCGCCCAGGAGGATTTGGCGCGGGTGCGTCCCGACCTGGACGGCAACCAGATCATGGAACTGCTCGGCATCCCCGCGGGCCCCCAAGTCGGCGAGGCATGGCGGTTCTTGAAGGAGCTGCGCCTCGAGCGCGGCCCGTTGGACACCGACGAGGCCACCGCGGAACTGTTGGCGTGGTGGCGATCTCGGGGGAACGCTTAGCGGCGGCGTCGCGTCCGACTAGTCGTGGACTACTGCTTGGCTGGTGATAATGGCGCGGCGGCGATCTGGCACGGCCAACCCGACCTCGACCTCGACGGTGACGGCCGCTTCGAATCGATCGGGATGGACTTCGACCACGACGGGCTGCGCGACGACGCGCTCGCCGATCTCGACGGCGACGGCCTCGTCGATCACGCCGTGCTCGACGTCGACAACGACGGCACGCCCGAGGCCTACTTCACCGACGACGGATCCGGGACGTGGGCGGTGGCGATGGACCGCGGCGGGCAACTGCGCTGGTTCGGCCTCGACGGTGTCGAGCACACCGGTGGCCCGCTGATCGATCTCGACGGCCACGGGCGTCCCGATGATCGGCTCCTCGATACCGACGGCGACGGGCTGGCCGACCGGGTGCTGCGCTCCGACGACACCGGTGTGACCGGATACGTCGACACCGACGGCGACGGCAAGTGGAACGTCCGGCTGACCGACAGCGACGGCGACGGGCTCGCCGACGGTGCGAGTTCCCTATGAGGTTGCTGGCGTAGCGATTTCGCTGCGACGGCCGCTGCGATGGAACTCCGTTACATCAGCATCCCGTTTCTCGTCGCCGAGGCCGGCGGTGATCCGTGGTCGCTCAATGCCGGCCTGCAGGCCGGCCGCCCTGCACGGATCTCCGATCTAGCGCGGGCCTTCCGTGCCGCTGGGACCAGCACTAGCGAGGCCGCCGCCGCGTTCGAGGCAGCCCGCCGGCGGTTCGACGCGGCGTGGAATCACCGGAACGGCGAGCATCCCATCAATGACTCCGATGAAGTGCAACGCGTGTCCCGGTCGCTCGGTCTGCAAGCCGCGCAATTACCGAAGATCGCAATCGATTTGGAGGTGATTGCCGCAACGCTGGCCGAAGTCCAATGGGCGGCCGCGGGGTACATCGTCGCGCTGGAATACGACCTCGAAGACATCGACGACGAGATCTGCGAAGCCCTTGCCGACGGGAACCACTGCGGCGTCGACGGTCTGCGCGGGGAAGCCGTCGCCGAGAGCAGGGCGATCGTGTTCGCGCTCGGCCAGATTCGCGATCGGTATGCGGCGGCACTTCGGGCGGCGCTGGACGGATTGCGAACCGACGGCGCCGACCCGGCCGAGGTCAACGGCGTCGACGAGCTGCTGATCCCGCCGTCGGACACCAGCGCGGATCGGGTCAAACGGTGGTGGGACTCGTTGAGCGCTAACCAGAAGCGGCTTTTGACCGATCAGCATCCGCCCGAGTTGGGCAACCTCAACGGGATTCCGGCCGACGTGCGGAACTCGGTGAACCAGACGGCGATGAACGACGATCTGCGCAGGGTCGAAGATGCCGTCCGTCGGCGCGGGGTAGTCCCGGACGCGCTTCGAGACAACGCGCTCAACAACAGGGATGCCGATGTGTTCGCCAACCCCGCAGAGTATGGCCTATGCGTCACCGACATCACCAGATACCAGAATGCGGTGAAGACCAACGATTTCCTCACGCGCGACGAGGGATCCGCGCCCCAGCACGGGCTCCCGATCATGTTGTGGGCCTATGACCCGCTGGCGTTCGGCGGCAAGGGCAGGGCGGCGATTGCAATCGGCAACCCGGACAAGTCCCGGAACACGGCCGTCATGGTTCCGGGGACCAACAGCAGCGTCAGGGGAGGGTGGATGTCCGACGGCCCCGACGACGCCATCAAGCTCTACCAGCAGTCGTTGAAGGCCGACCCCTTCCACACCACCGCGGTGTTGGCGTGGATGGGCTATGACGCACCGGAATTCGACCATCCGCATTGGCAGCGAACCCTCACCGAGCCAGCCGAACTGGAGCAGGTAGGCACTCCATGGAGGGCACGGCAGGCGGGGGCGCTGCTGGCCGCCGATGTCAACGGTCTGGCAGCAACCCATGAAGGGTCGACACCGAGTCATGTCACCGTCCTCGGGCATTCCTACGGATCCACGACCGTGGCCGATGCCTTTGTCAACAGCGGTATGCGCGCCAATGATGCCGTGCTAACCGGTTGCCCGGGAACCGATTTGGCGCACCGCGCCGCAGACTTTCGTCTCGAGGGCGGCAGCTTGTACGTGGGCGCCGCGTCGACCGATGCGATCAGTTGGATCGGGGAGTCCGGCAGCGGGCTGCCGAACGGGCTGAACAAGACACTCGGGGGACCGCTGGGCCCGTGGGCCGGGCTGGGCGCCGACCCGGCCCACGAAGCTTTCGGAGCGGTGCGCTTCCGTGCCGAAGTCGCCGGCTCGCACAGCCTCACGCCATGGTTCACCGACCACGCGCACTATTACGACGTGGGCAGCGAAGCGCTGCACAACATGACGCAAATCGTCACCGGGCACGGCGATCGGTTGGCGGCCGAAGGCATGCTGGCGGCCGATCGAGCCCAGGCACGGATTGCGATTCCTCGCCAGGTCCACCTGCCGTGGGGGACGGTCTCGCTGCCCCATGTCGATATTCAGATGCCCATCGCCGTCGACCCGGAATGGGATCGCCCTGGGCCGGCCGTCACCAACGGGCACGGCTTCTAGGGCGATGGAGGCTGCGATTCGCCGGACCGACACCCGGTGAATTGACCACTGACCGGCCTGCGTTTAGGCTGGTCAAAAGGCCTTTAGGCCATAAGAGGCCGTACCGGTCGAAGTTCGGAAGGAGTGCCAATGTTCGTCAATACCGAGCAGTTGCACTCGGGAGGCAACCAGTCCCACCGCGCTGGTGGACACGCCCAAGAAGGGGCCGATCACCTCGCCGGCGGAACCCTGGAATCGGGGATGTTCGGCGACTTCGAAGCGGCCAACTCCTTCCACAACGCCGTGACTACCGCGCACGGGCAGCACGTGAAAAACCTGCAGGGACACAGCGAGACGCTCACCAGTGTCGGGACGAAGGCACACCACGCGGCCAACGGGTTCACCAATATGGATCAGAACAACGCTGAGGAGCTGAAGGCGGTGCGGCCGAGTTCGGGCCCGTCAGCGCTGAACGCCTGAGGACCTCAGCGTCGGCCAGCGTCGGCGGTGGTGGAGCTGTATGAAAATTGCACGCGGAGGCGACGCACGCCTTCCGTGTTATCGATTGATGTCCCTTACTTAGCTGCTCGACTGTTGGACAGCAGCCCATCCGGGAAACGGGGCCCTGAAGGCCGCTGCAAACGATGGAGGACACATGGTGGTGGATTTTATCCAGCCCGCAGCAACGCTTGGCCCACCGCCTTGGCTGCGGTCGCCGTACTTCTTGGACGAGGCAGCTCTCGTTGTCGCGCTGACACGATCCACAAGCAGTCAGTCAGCGGCCACCTCGGTTGCCCCTTCCGATACCCCGGAGCAGACTGCCGCCGCGCATCAGAAGTTGTGCGATACCTATAAGTTGGCCGTGCGCGAGGTCCAATCGACGCAAACGGCGACGGTCGAGCGTTGGCCGGAGTTGCGAGCGCAAATGCGGCAGTAGTTCCTCAACAGACAGTAGATGCGAACCCGGCGATCCCATCCGGCGATCGCGCTGCTGCGCTAACACCAGCGGCTGCGTACACGAAAGTTATAGCCGTGGGAAGCACGCTGCAGTCGATCATCCCGTCCTTCGGTCAGAGGTCGATGATGTCAATACCAAGGACAAAGCAATGAAAAAGTCTGTAGCGGCGGCTGACTTTGCGCCCTGCCGCGCCGGGTGATTGCTCATCGCTCGGATTGCTGTTCCACTATTGGGGCATGTGGCCTACACAGTTTGACGAGTCGGTCGAACTTGCTAATTGATTGAGGAGGACGCATGGCGGGGCATTTGCCTCCACCTCCCGGGGACGGGCCGCCTGCCGGCCCGCTCGGTCCGACGCAGTGGGCACCCGTATTTCCCACTCAGCCACCGCCACACTCGCGGATGTGGCCGGCAGTAATGTTGGCCGGAATCGCGGCGTTAATAGCGATCGCTGCACTCATCGTCAGCCTTGCACGTCCAGTGACGGCTGGCACATCGACTAGGACCACCCCGCCGAGCTACACAGAAGCCGAAGTGTCGAAGTCTCAACGGCAGCTCTGCGATACATACAAGCTGGCGGCGCGGTCTGTTCAGATCGATACGAACGGAACTGATAAAGCACTGGCCCGCATCGCACTATCGAATGCCGCGGGCATGCTGGACGCCGGAGCTGCCGACCCGGCTATTGATACAAACCTTCGCGACGCCGCGCGTGAATTAGCAACGGCGTACCGGACGTCGAATGCAGTTAGCAGCGGTGCCACCGACGCTGAGTATCAAAGATCGCTCGATGACATCGTCGCTAAAGATGCCATTATGAAGAAGGCGTGCGGTGGGAGCTGACTTTCAGCCCTGTAGGCAGGGAGCAGCATTGGAATTGTTAGGGGCGCGTTCGGCCGTCTCCGAATCGTGCAGGGCGCACGAATGTTTATGTCAGGGAAAGCATTGCCACCGATCGACACGAGACGCATACCATGTTCTAGCGGTCTAGGACCGTGGACTGTGCCGCCCGCAGGTGTACCCCATTACTGATGAAGGTCCAGTACCAGGGCTAGCTGGGGCACATCGCTGCGCAGTGAATTGCTGCCACACCGACGCCTGCCTCACTATTGGAACCATACGGCGCACGAGCACGCGGAAACGCTACGCACCGTGCCAGCAGACGGACAGGAGGAGACATGGTGGGCGGCCGGCCTTCAGGCCTTCGTCAGGGACCGGCCGAGCTATGCGCACGGAATTGGCCACCACCGTATGTCGGGCAGCCCACTTCGCGCCCACGTCCACCGCTGATAATTACGGCGGCGGTGGCCGTCGCTGCATTAATCGTGGCAGTGACGCGGTCGACAGGTTCACCTTCGGCCCTGGCCACTAGTACGGCGCCCACCCGTACCGCCGTCGCGCATCAGCAGCCGTGCAACACAAACGAGCTAGCCGCACATGCCTTGCAGGCCTCCACGAACGGATGCGACGAGGCACAGGCTCGAACCGCCACGACAGACGCCTCGGTAATGCCCAAGAACGCGGTCGCTGATCCAGCCCACGCGCAACCACGCGACGCCACGCGCGTCCTGGCTACCGCGAACCTCACAGCCACTGCGAAGGCCACCAACGGCGTTGCCGCCGACACTGTGTGGCAGATCGCACTCGACGGCGGAAAAGCAAAAGATGCCGCAATGAAACAGGTATGTGGTGGCGGTTGACCTTCCACCCGGCACCTGGACGGCTGCACTAATTGGACCGTGGTGGCCAGCGCCATCGTCGGCTCTCCGGGCCGGCGCCCAACACTGGAGTGAAGCATGTGCCGAGCAGCAGCTCTATTCGCAGTCTCTGCGCACGCAGTGGACATTGTTCGCGGCGCACAATTTGGGTCATACGGCGGACGACCTTGTACACCGATTCCGGCAGGGCGAGAAATTTCACATGGATCTGGCGGAGAAGTATCAAATTAAGGCGTCAGCCTTCAATTCTGCCGCTGATGCCACTGACTATTTGCGAAGTCGATTAACAGACATTGCGGATTCGGGCAACAAAGAGATCAATGACATCCTCGCATCGAAGAAGCTGCCTCCGCAGAAGCTAGCGGAAATACAAGCGGTGCAGGCGCGCTGCAACGCCGATGGTGCCAACGCTAGTCGGGACGCCATCGACAAGATGATGGCAGCGACGCAAAAAATCCTCGACGCTGACGGTGCGGGCGGCGATGCTCGGAGTTGGGCACGCGCAAACGGCTTCAACACCGACGACGCTTCGCCACCTCCCCAGATCAGCGAAAGCGACCTTAAATCCGCCGTTGGTGGTGCTAGCGGCAAAGGCGGCGGCGAAGGCGGTTCGGGTGGTTCCGGGGGCAGCACGGGCGGTAGTACGCAAGGACCCTCGGACGCTGTAGTTGGTGGCAGCGGTGGTGAATCGGGTGGCGCCGGATCAGTCCACGTGCATCCGGTCGTTGGTCATGGCGGCGGTGGTTCGGGTGGCCCTGGGAGCGGCGCGGGTGGTGGTACGCAAGGACCGTCGCATGCGGTTGTTGGTGGCGGAGGCGGTGGTTCGGGTGGCACGGCTGGTGGTGGATCAGGCCCCGCGCATGCGGTTGTTGGCGGGGGTGGCGGCCCGGGCAGTGGTCCAGCGCCACTGCCGGCCGCCGGGTTAACGCACGGCGGCGGCGGAACCGTCTCGCCAGGGATGCCAGGCGTACAAAGCGGCGGTATGTCCATCTCACCAGCCGGCCTCGGCCAAGGCGCTCAGCCCAACCTAGCTCAATCTTTCACGTCCGGCTTCGCCACGGGCCAATCGACAGGTCCTGGGGGGCAAGCGTTTTCAGCGGGGGCCTTTAACGCGTTCGATGGCGGGGCGCCCCAAACTGCCCAGGGTGTACCGGCAGTTGCTCCAACCGTGCCCAGCGCGGGAGCATTCGTCGCGGCAACGCCTCCCGTCGACGCGCCGCCACCCGCGGCGCCCGCGCCAATGACAACTGGCGGAACCACTTCAGTAGCGCCGGCGGTCATGACCGGTAGTTCGTGGTCGTCGTCCGCGGCGCCAGTTGGTGGGTCCTCCATCCCATCAGGATCGTTGCCCGCCTACGGCTCTGACCTACGTCCGCCCGTTGTGACGCCGCCATCGATGCCGTCCGCCCCGGCTGGTCCGATCTCGGGCGCGCCGGTAGCACCGTCGCCGGCGTCGTCCCCCTCGGCGGGCGGACCGCTGGTCTCGCCGGTGGAGCGCACGGCATCCGGGGCGGCCGCCGCGCAGGCCGGCACGGGCTCGTCAGCGATGGCCAGCGCATCGGCTGCGTCCGCGGCAACGGGCGCGACCGCCGGCGCGACATCCGCAAGGGCTGCCGAACAGCAGCGGCTCCAGCGGCTCGTTGATGCGGTCGCCCGCCAGGAGCCGCGCCTGTCATGGGCAGCGGGGCTCCGCGACGACGGCACCACCACGCTGCTCGTCACCGACCTCGCAGGAGGGTGGATTCCGCCCCACGTCCGGTTGCCCGCCCACGTATCCCTGCTCGAGCCGTCGGCGCGGCGCCATGACGCCAACGTCGTCGACCTGCTCGGCGCCATCACGGTCGCGGCCGCGCACCACGCCAACACCTATGTCGCAGAACCGGGTTCCGACGAACCCGCGCTCAGTGGCGACCGGCCGGCGCGCTCGGCCGCGCCCCAAGTCGACGAACTCGGGCCCACCCTGGTCGAAGCGGTCCGCCGTCGCGACGGACTACCGCGGATTGCGCAGGCCGTTGCCGCGCCCGCGGTGCGAAAGACGGGTGTGCTGGAAAGCGAAATCGAGATGTTGCACGAATGCGTCGCCGACATTCAGCACTCGGTCATGAGTGCATATCCCAATCACGATCCAGCGGCGGTCGGCGATTGGATGCTTTTAGCGGCGATTGAGGCGTTGATCGATGGGCACGAGTATCTCACCAATTACCATCTGGCCTGGTTCGAGGCGATCAGCCACCGCAGCGGTTCGTAGCGGCCCGCATTCTCGGGTGAATACCGTTCGCGGCGTCTTATGCCAAAATGGCGGTACGAGTAATCGGTAGCGCCTAGATAAGCCTCGAACGTCCGCGCGCTCTCCGATTGGGGTGGAGGTGAGATTGTGGGTACTCCCGGGGGACCCATCCGATCCGACTTGCAAACTACTTTGGGGCTAGGCAGCGGACCCCCAGCGTATATCCCGACGCCGTTCCCAATTCCGCCTGGCGGCGCCTCGCCCGCAGACGGTGGGCACGGGATGGTCGGAGCAGCCGGCAACGCCGGCGTCCCGCAAGACGCCGCCGATGCCGAAGCGGCCGACGCGGATCGCCGCGCGCACGCCGCCGACGCCGCGGCGAAGTTCCCGGCCAATGAGGCAAACGGGCAGCAAGAGATGCAGATGATCCAGCAAATGCTGTCCAGCGTGACCGGCGCCATGGGCGGCGCAATGGGCGGCGTCATGGGGCCGATGACCCAGCTTCCCCAGCAGGCGATGCAGGCCGGCCAGAGCGCGCTCCAGCCGCTGATGAGCGCCGTTCAAGGTGCGCACGGCGCCGCCTCCCTCGCCGACAGCGCGCACCTGGTCGACAGTGTCGGATCCGGCGGCGCCGGACTCGGCGGCGGTTCCGGCGGCGGCGCCGGCCTCGGCGGTGGCGGCACGGTTCCGGCCAGCTCACTGGGCCCGCCGCCAGTGCCGACATCGTCGCCACCGACGACGCCAGCCGGCGCGAAGGCCCCGATAATGCCGGCAACCGGTGGCATGCCCGCCATGCCCGGACAGACGGGAATGACCGGGATGCCGATGATGCCGCCGGGTGCGATGGGCGCCGGTGGTGAAGGCGGCAATAAGGACAAGCCGGTCGAGAAGCGGGTGACCGCCCCGGGCGTGCCCAACGGCCAGCCGGTCAAGGGCCGCCTGACGGTCCCGCCGAGCGCCCCGGGCAGCAAATCCGGCGAGGCCAAGCCGACGGTGGTCACCAACAGGCCCAATCGCCGGATCGTGATCATGCCGTCCGAGGACGAGCCGAAGGACTAGTCCCAACCGACCGATAGGTGAGTGGTTCGGTAGTCCGTCCGGCAGTAGGGTCGCTACGTAATCGCGGCCGGCCGGCCCCAAGTCATATTGGGTTGCCCGTTATTGACAGCAGAACTGTCGATACGTGCATGCTATGAGGTACGTCTGCAGCGACCGCGGAATCCGCGGCCAGGAGGGTGTGGGAGTACTAGCTCGAGTGTCCGGCAAGGATGCGGCGCCGTGGCGGCGCACAGGTGGATTGGGGCGGGGACGTCGATGACCGATCCCCCGAGAATGCAAGCGGTCGCGGCATTGGTCCGCGCCCACAACCTGTTCGCGGGCACCCCGATCAGCCCGCACATCGGTGACGTGGCGGAGCAGACGCACGCGATAGCGCGCCACGCCGCGGGGCTGCCGAAAACGGCGTCCGCACGCTCGGGCGCCTCGATAAAACTGCTGAACCACTCAAGCCACGCCGACCGGACGGTGGGGGACATCATCGCGGCGGCGCGCGCCGATCACGTGCACGCTCGGGCGGCGACGCGCGCGGTGCTCGAAGCCGCCGAATCGGACGTGACCCCGGCCGCCGATACGCCGATGGGCCGGCGGGAAGCCATGGCGCGCACGGCGACACGGCTGCGCACCCAACACCGCCACGTCACCAAAGCACGACGGCGCGCAAAGCTGCTCGCGCACCGATTGCGACGCCTGCACTACCCGCAGAGGCGCTCGATGCACGGAAATCACGCGAGCGGGCGCCAGGCGGTCTTGGCGGCCATCCGTAAAGCGCTGGATATCAAAGGCATTCATGACCCGGCGGCGCGCGCCCGCTGGGAACGCGGGATGGACCTGGTCGCCCGCCGCGAGTCCAATTACAACGCAAACGCGATCAACAACTGGGATTCCAACGCGGCGCGGGGAACCCCCAGCAAGGGTGCCTTTCAATTCATCGCGCCCACGTTCGCGGCCTACCACCAGCCAGGGACCTCGCGCGACATTCACAACCTCGTCGCGCAGGCATGCGCGTTCATCAACTACGCGATGGGCCGCTACGGGGTCGCGGTCGACGCGTCGAATCTCGCCGATCGGATTCAGCAGGCCGATCCTCGCCGATCACCCAAGGGGTACTGAGCATGCCGCTGAGTTTGTCTAATCGCGACCAGAACTCCGGGCACCTGTTCTACAACCGGCGGCTGCGGGCGGCGACCACCCGGTTCTCGGTCCGCATGAAACACGACGACCGCAAGCAGACGGCCGCGCTGATGCTGTCCATACTCCTCGTGGCTATCGCCTCGGGCTGGATGCTTCTGCTGAACGTGCTGAAACCCACTGGCATCGTGGGCGATTCGGCGATCATCGGCGACCGCGACTCCGGGGCGCTCTACGCCAAGATCGACGGTCGGCTCTACCCGGCGTTGAATTTGACCTCCGCGCGGCTGGCGACGGGAACGGCGAACCAGCCGACGTGGGTGAAACCCGCTGAGATAGCGAAGTATCCGACCGGGCCACTGGTCGGTATCCCCGGCGCGCCGGCGGCGATGCCGGTCCATCGGGGCGCCACCTCGGCCTGGGCGGTGTGCGACACCGCCGGACGCCCGCGCAGCCCGGAAAGGCCCGTGGTGACCTCGATCGCCGGCCAGCTCGACGCCTACGATCGCGCCACTCCGCTGCGCGACGACGCCGGGCTGCTGGTCACGTTCGAGGGCAACACCTTTGTCATCTGGGGCGGCAAACGCTCCCAGATCGATCCGGTCAACCGGGCGGTCACGCTGAGCCTGGGGCTCGACCCGGGAGTGACGCTGCCGGTGGAGATTTCGCGGGCCCTGTATGACGCGTTGCCGGCGACCGAGCCGCTCGGCGTCCCGCAAGTGCCCCTGGCGGGGACCCCGTCGACATGGGTCTCGGGATCACAGGTGGGCGCGGTGCTGCAGGCCCAAACCGCCAGCGGCGGCAAGCAGTTCTACGTCCTGCTGCCCGAGGGCGTGCAAAAGATCACCAGCTTCGTGGCCGACCTGTTGCGCAGCGCCAACTCCTACGGGTCGACGGCGCCGCGCGTGGTGACCCCCGACGTGCTGGTCAACATCCCCGAGGTGACGTCGCTGGCCGTCGACTACTACCCGACCAAGCGCCTGAATTTCATTGACACGGCGGCCGATCCGACCACCTGCGTCGGCTGGGAGAAGGCGTCGACGGATCCGCGGGCGCGCGTCGTGGTCTATAACGGGCGCGGCCTGCCGACACCGTCCTACCTGGACAACCGCATCGTCCATTTGGTGCGTGACGACAACGACCCGGCATCGGTAGTCGCCAACCAGGTGCTGGTGTTGCCGGGCGCGGCGAACTTCGTGACATCGACCAGCGGCGTGGTCACCTCGGACTCGCGTGAATCGCTGTTCTGGGTGTCCGACAACGGGGTTCGGTTCGGGATCGCGAACGACGAGACCACGCTGCGGGCCCTCGGGCTTGATCCGGGCTCGGCGGTCCAGGCGCCCTGGCCGCTGCTGCGGACTTTCGCTGCGGGTCCCGCGCTGTCTCGGGAGGCAGCGCTTTTGGCGCGCGACACTGTGCCGGCGCTGGGCAAGGTGGCTGTGGTGACGACATCGGCGAAGCCGGGAGGCTAGAGAATGTCCAAGAAAGCGTTCCCCATCAACCGCGTCAAGATCGAGCCGCCGAAACCGGTTCGGGTGGCCCCCAGCGCGCCCATCGCGCTGCCGGAACGCGAGCCCCGCAACATCTGGGTGATGATCGGTGTGCCGGCGCTGATCGTCGCGCTCATCGGCACCATCGTCATGCTCTATGTCTCCGGCGTCCGCAGCCTGACCACCGGCTTCTTCCCACTGATGGGCATCGGCGCCTTCAGCATGCTGGCGTTCTCCGGACGCTTCGGCCGAGCCCGCAAGATCACCTGGGGCGAAATGGAAAAGGGCCGCCGACGCTACCTTCGCGACCTCGACAGCAACCGCGACGAAATCCAGACCGCCGTGTGCGCGCAACGCGAGTGGCAGAACTCCGTGCACTCCGACCCACGCGGCCTAGGCGCCATCATCGGCGGCCCACGCATGTGGGAACGCGGCCGCGCCGACGCGGACTTCCTGGAGGTACGGCTCGGCACAGGGGTCCAGCACGCCCCTGACTCGGTGCTGTCGGTGACCTGGCCCGACATCGCGTCCGACGAGGAGCTCGAACCCGTCACCGGGCAGGCGCTGCGCGATTTCATTTTGGAGCAGCGCAAGATTCGCGACATCGCCAAGGTGGTGAACCTGCGGTCGGCGCCCGGATTCAGCTTCGTGGGCGAGGACCTGGACCGGCTGCGGTCACTGATGCGCTCCGTGTTGTGCTCGCTGGCGGTGTTTCACAACCCGCGCGACGTCAAGCTGATGGTGGTGACCCGCAACCCCGAGGTGTGGTCGTGGATCGTGTGGCTGCCGCACAACCTGCACGACGAACTGTTCGACGCGTGCGGTTTTCGGCGCCTGGTCTTCGCCACGCCGGAGGAACTCGAAGAGACCCTGGGCGCCGAGCTGCACATGAAGGGCAAGCGCGGCGCCTGGACTCCGCTGGCCGCGGCCAGCCCCACCGCCATGGGCTCGGCCCTGGAAACCGCCACGGACACCGTCGATTTGGGACCACACCTGGTAATCGTCGACGACAACACCGGCAGCCCCGACGCCTGGGAGAGCGTCGTCGGCCAGGTCGGCAAGGCGGGAATCACCCTGCTGCGCATCGCCTCACGCGTCGGCACCGGCGTGGGCTTCGCCACCGACCAGGTGTTCGAGCTCAGCGAGCGGCACAGCTCACCCAACGGCTCGGTCAACGGCGAAGTGGCCCTGCGCCGGAACGGATCGGACTCCGACGGGGAAGACGGCCGCCCCGCGCCCCTGCTGCGCGTGCGCAACAAGTTCTTCGCGCACGCCGACCAGCTTTCGGTGCACCGCGCCTACCGCTACGCGCGCGCGATGGCCCGCTGGTCACCGACCAGCCGCAGCGAGATCGCCGATTCCGTCAGCGGCGCAACCGAATTGCTGCGCGCCCTGGGGATCAGCGACCCGCGCGACCTGGACGTCGACCGGCTATGGGCCGAGCGGCGCGGCCGCGGCGACGAGCGCTGGTGCGAGGTCCCGGTCGGGGCCAAACCCAACGGCGAGCTGCAGAACATCACCATCCGCGCCAAGGACTTCGGCGGCTTCGGTTTCCACTCGGTGGTGATCGGCACCAGCGGGTCCGGCAAGTCTGAGTTCTTCTTGTCGCTGGTTTACGGCATCGCGCTGACCCACTCCCCGGAGACGTTCAACGTCATCTTCGTCGACATGAAGTTCGAGTCGGCGGCCCAGGACATCCTGGGCATCCCCCACGTGGTGGCCGCGCTGTCCAACCTCGGCAAGGACGAGCGCCACCTGGCCGAGCGGATGCGCCGGGTCATCGATGGTGAGATCAAACAGCGCTACGAGCTTTTCACCTCGGTGGGCGCCCGCGACGCGAACGACTACGAGGAGATCCGCCTCGCCGGACGCGACCTGCCCCCGGTACCGGTGCTGCTCGTCATCGTCGACGAGTACCTGGAGCTGTTCGCCAACCACGAGAAGTGGATCAACCTCATCATCCACATCGGTCAGGAAGGCCGCGGCGCCAACGTGTTCTTCATGCTGGGCGGCCAGCGCCTGGACCTGTCCTCGCTGCAAAAGGTCAAGTCCAACATCGCCTTCCGCATCGCGCTGCGCGCCGAGTCCGGCGACGACAGCCGCGAGGTGATCGGCTCGGACGCCGCCTACCACCTGCCGTCGAAGGAGAACGGCTTCGGCCTGCTGAAGGTGGGGCCGCGCGATCTGGAGCCGTTCCGCTGCTTCTACCTCTCCGCCCCGTTCGTGGTGCCGAAGACCAAGGAAGTCGCCGAGACGGTCGACATGACGCTGACCAAGCCCCGCCTGTACAACTGGCAGTTCCAGCCGTTGGACGCCGCGGACGCCACGGCGTTGGAAGCCGCCGCCGCCGTGGACGCCGAGCCCGACGAATTCCTGTACTACGACGACGGTTTCAAGCGGAAGAAGATCGTGGACGTGCTGCGGGAGTCGTTGCACAACGTGCCGCACCGCTCGCCGCGCCGGCCGTGGCTGGAGCCCCTGGAGGATCCGGAGCCGATCGACGTTCTGGTCGCGGGTTACCGGGGCAAGCCCTGGCACGTCGACTACGGGCAAAACCCGGGCCTGATGTTCCCGGTGGGTGTCATGGACATCCCCGAAGAGTCCAAGCAGGTGGTGCACGCGGTCGACGCGCTGCGCAGCAACGTGATCGTGGTCGGGGCCAAGCAGCGCGGCAAGACGACCACCTTGATGACGCTGATGTGTTCGGCGGCAACGATGTACAGCCCGGCCCGCGTCACGTTCTTCTGCATCGGCGGGGCGACCCTCGCGCAGGCCGCGTCGTTGCCGCACGTCACCGACATCGTGTCGCCGAAGGACGCCGAGGGCATCGAACGCATTTTGAGCAGCATGGACGCGCTGATCGATGCCCGCGAAGACTCGTTCCGGCGGCTCAAGATCGACCTCGACGGGTTCCGCGAGCGCCGGTTCGCGCCCGGCAGCGACGGGCTGGGCGGCACCGACGCGAACGACCCGTTCGGCGATGTCTTCGTGGTGGTGGACGACTACGACGATCTGTATTCGAAGGACACCGTTCTGGGTGACCGCATCATCTCGTTGAGCAGCCGGGGTCCCGAGTACGGGGTGCACGTCATGTGCAGCGCCGGCGGCTGGATTCACGGGCAACGGCAAAGCCTGCTGCAAAACGCCACGGCGCGAATCCAATTGCGCTTGGCAGATCCGAGCGAAAGCCAGATGGGGCACTCGTCGCTCGAGTCGCGCGACGCGGCCCGCCGGACACTGAACCGCCCCGGCTTTGGTCTGACCGACAGCCTGCACGAGCTGCGCGTCGGCGTGCCGGCCCTGTCCGACCCGGCGACCGGCGCGATGGTCAGCATCGTGGACGTCGGAGCCCGCATCGCGGACGTCGCCGGCGTCACCAAGCACGCAACCCTGCAGCGGCTGCCGCAGCGGGTGGAACTCAAGGCGATCCTGGAATACGAGGCCGCCCACCCGACCGGCGACCATCTGTCGATCTCTTTTGCTATCGGAGAGCGCCACGAACTCGGGCCGGTGCCGATCAAGCTGCGCGAAAGCCCGGGCGTGATGATCCTGGGCCGGCAGGGCTGCGGAAAAACGTTGTCGCTGGTCTCAATTGGCGAGGCGATCATGAATCGCTTCAGCCCCGAGGAAGCGCAGCTGACCCTGATCGACCCCAAGACCGCCCCGCACGGCCTGCGCGATCTGCACGGGCCGGGCTACGTGCGGGCCTACGCATACGACCAGGACGAGATCGACGAGGTGATCACCGCCTTGGCGCAGCAGGTGCTGCTGCCCCGGCTGCCTCCCAAGGGTCTGAGCCAGGAGGAGCTGCGCGCGCTCAAGCCGTGGGAAGGGCCGCGGCACTTCGTGCTCATCGACGACATCGGAGACCTGCGCCCGGATCAGAGTTACCCGCCCAAACCGCCGGTGGGAGCCGCATTGTGGAAGCTGATGGAACGTGCCCGCCAGATCGGCCTGCACGTGTTCACCACCCGCAACAGCGCGAACTGGGCGACGCTGCAAATGGATCCATGGATCAGGTTCCAGAACTCGGCGAAAGTCGCCCAGCTCTACATGGACAACGACCCGCAGAACCGGATCAACCGCAACGTGCGCGCCCAGGCGCTCCCACCGGGACGCGGCCTGCTGGTGAGCGCCGACGGCGACGTCGAAGGCGTGCTGGTCGGGCTGCCGTCGACGTTCACACCCCCGCCGCAGTAAGCAGCTGCGGCTCAGGCGTTTTCACCGCCTCGGCCATGGCGCGGCGGGGCGGACGGCTCGGCCACCAGAACCACCGGCCCAGCAGCGCCACGATGGACGGCACGACGAACGCCCGCACCACCAGGGTGTCGAGCAACAGCCCGACGGCGATCGTCGTGCCGATCTGGGCGATGCTGAGCACGCTGCTGCTCAGCAAGGCCAGCATGGTCAGACCGAAGACGATGCCCGCGACCGTGACCACTCCGCCGGTGCCGCCGAAAGCGCGAATGATGCCGGTGCGCAGGCCCGCCGCCGCCTCCTGCTTGATGCGCAAGGCGAGCAACAGGTTGTAGTCCGCGCCGACGGCGATCAGCGCGATGAACGCGATCGGGGCGACGGACCAATGCAGATCCTGATGAAGCAGGTGCTGCCAAATCAGCACGCTGGCACCGACGGCCGAGGCGTAGGACAACACGACGGTGCCGACGACGACGAGTCCGGCGACCGGGCTGCGCAGCATCGCGGTGACGATCAAGAAGATGAGCACCAGCGCGGCGCCGACCAGCAGCGTGGTGTCACTGGCGACGAAGCGCTGCAGATCGGCGGTCACCGGCCCGACGCCGGCGAGGTCGACCTCCAGCGGCGTCAGGGTTCCCTCCTTGGTGGCCTCCTTGATGGCGGCGCGAACCTGGTCCGCCCGGTTGGCCCCATCGGCGCCCCACTCCGACCCGTCGCCGTAGACGAGAAGGTAAGCGGCGCGTCCGTTCTCGGAGACCAAATGGCCGAGCACGGCCGTGTAGCGCGGATCGGTCAGCGCGCGCTGCGGCATGTAGAAGTCCGCCGCGGCGCTGCCCTGAAATTGCGTGGCGATCTCGTTCATGTAGTCGGTCAACTGACGCATCTGCGGGCCGAGCGTGTCGGTGAGCTCGAGCAGGTCATGGGCGGCCGAACGTGCCTGCCCCAACGCCCCTTTCATCGCGGACACACTTTGCGGCAGGCCGGCCATCGCCGTGGCGGCCGTGCTGGAGCCGCTGGTCAGTTTCGTCGCGCCGGCATCGAGCCGCGCGGAGGTCTGCACCAGGCTGTCGACCGGCTGCAGCACCCGGTCCACCGTCGAGCAGATCGGATTGGCGGCGCAGTCGGGGGTCCGCCCGACGATGTCGCGCAGCGGGTCGAGATAGCCCGACACCGTCGTGACATTGCGCTGCAAGCCGTCCATCCCGGCGCGCATGTCTTCGGCGGCCCCCGACATGTCGGCCAGCCCCGCACTGCCGCCGCGCAACCCATTGCCGAGACCGTCGACCGCAGCCTGAGTCTGCGCCAGCGCGCCGTCCAGCTCGGAGACCCGCTGCAGGCGACGGGTCAGCGAGTCCATGGTGTCGCCGAACTGACGGCCCAGCACGCCCGCCTGATAGCTGAGCGTGGCCTGTTCGGGCACCTTGCCGTCGGGGCGGCTCGCGGACTGGACCGCGCGCACACCCGGTAGGGCCATGATGTGGCGGGTGACCCGCTCGATCGCGATCAAACCGGCCGGGTTGCGCAGGTCGTGATCCGCCTGGATCGCGATGACGTCCGGCAACAGCGCGTTCGCCGAAAAATGCCGGTCGGCGCTGGCATAGCCGCGGTTGGAGTCGGTGGACGACGGCGTGGCCGCGGGCTCGTTGAAGCCGACGCGCATCCCGGCCAGCGGCAGCGCGGCCAGCAGGGTCAATCCCAGCGCGGCAACCAGAATCGGCCCGGGCCAGCGGGCCACGGCGGTGCCGACCCGGCGCCAGCGCCGCGCCGTTCTCGATGGGCGCGGTTCGAGATACCCGCGTCGCACGGCCAGACCCATCAGCGCGGGCGTCAGGGTCAGCGCGGCCACCATCGTCGCCAGAATCCCGATGGCGCAGGGCAATCCGGCGCTGCGGAAAGCGCCCACATGAGCGAACACCAGGCATGCCAGCGCCACCGACACGGTCAGCGCCGATCCGATCACGACGGGCGCGACGGAACGGTAGGCCTGCGTCAGCGCCCGCTCCGGCGGGATGCCGTGGCGGCGGCCTTCGTGATAGCGCCCGACCAGGAAGATCGCGTAATCGGTGCCGGCGCCCAACGTCATCGCCGCCATGAGCGCCACCGAAAACAGCGACACCTCAACGACATTGGCCCGGCCCAGCGCGGCGACGATCGCGCGGGCCAGCGCCAGCGCCAGCCCGACCGAGATCAGCGGAATCGCGGCGGCTACCGGCGAGCGGTACACCATCAGCAACAGCAGCAGGATGAGACCGATGGTGGCTGCGGTGATTCCGAGCATCTGCCGGTCGATCGCGGAGAACTCGTCGACGATCGTGGCGCCGGGACCCGTGACATGGACTTCGAGGCCGGCCGGCGGCGACAGGGTCTGGATGGCGGCGCGCACGGAATTCACCGAGTCGCGTGCCTGGGAGGTGCCGAGCATTCCTGCGAGCCGCACCATCACGCTGACGGCCCGACCGTCGGAGCTCTGCGCGCCGGCGGCCGTCGCGGGTTGCGACCAGAGATCGGTCACCGCATACACGTGACGGTGATCGGAACCCAGCTTCGTCGTCAGCGCATCATAGAACTGGCGGTCGCCCGGGGCCAGCCGCTGATCGCGTTCCAGCACAACGTAAACGAAGTTGTTGCTGGGCGTCTGGTTGAACAGCTGGGCCGCCCGGGCGGCGGCCACCGCGCTCGGTGCCTCGGGGGGCATGAAGGAGCGCGCGTGGGAGTCGACGACTCGCTCCAGTTGGGGGACCGCCAGATTGGCGGCGGCGGCCGCCAGCACCCATAGACCGACGACCAGAACCGCGTACCGACCGGTCAGTCGCGCAAGCAATCCGGTGCGGTCATGCAACGGTCTGCCGATCGCCGGTCGGGCCGCCGAAGAGGCCCACCGCCACGTGTTCGCCGCGAGACAGTGACCGCACCCGGATCGACCGGCGCGAGCCGATCTTCACCAGAGCGTGCAGGCCGGGCTCGGCGGCTTCGAGATCGGCCCGCACCTGTTCGGCCGACGCGCCCTCGTAGGCCGCCTGGTCCAGCTTGGCCACCAGCATGGTGATCCAGCGCTGGCCGAGCGAGAGCATCAGGCCTTCCTCGTCGCCGAACAGCTCGGGCACCTCGGATGAGTTGTCGATCAACGCAAGTGCCGCCTGCGGGTCCGTGTCGGCGGCCTTGATCACTTCGGCCATGAAGGCCATGCGGTCGTGCAGCAGTGTCCATGTCATGACTCGACGTTAGGAATGCGGGCCCTGGCTGCGCGTCGTGCCGAAGTGCAGTCTTTGTCTCCTACCACGGGCGGAGACCGGCGCCGACCCCAGCAGGATGTGGCGGGACGCCCAGCTCTTCTAGGATTGGACGATGTTGCGCGCCGCAGCCGATCACCTGCGGGAGCAGCTTCGCCGACGCAGCGAGCTGCTTCCCGTCGGCATCACGTGGACGTCGCTGATCGCCGTCGATGTCAGCCTCGTGCTCGGCGGCGTGATCGGGACGCTGCAGCGGCCCGCGGCCGACCTGCCCGTGTCGCTGTCCGCGTTCGCCCTGGCCCTGTCAACCGAGCTGGCGTTCTTCGTTTTCAACATGAAGATCACGCCGGGGCCGTTGTGGGCGACCTGGTCGGCGGCCACCGCGCTGACGCTGTTCGGCACGTCGACGCCCATACAGGCCGATTTCGCACCGGCGTTGTTAATCCTGATGGTCTTGGTCGTCGCGACGTTGGCCTCGGTTCTGGCCGGCTTGCTGGCGGCCGTCTCGGCGGCCGCGCTGTTGCTCACGGCGTCCGCGCTGCACCGCCTCGACGCGATCGCGTTGTACCTGGGTTTCATCGCGGTGGGCTGGCTACTGGGCTACGTGATGCGCGCCCAGCGGTTGCTGCTGGCCGAACAAATCGAGGCGCAGAATTTGTTGGCCGAGCACGCCGCCGCCGACGAACGCCGCCGCATCGCGCGCGAAGTGCACGACGTCATCGCGCATTCGCTCAGCATCACCCTGTTGCACGTGACCGGCGCGCGCCGCGCGCTGCAGCAGGATCGCGACGTCGATGACGCGGTCGATGCGCTGGAGCAGGCCGAGAAGCTCGGCCGGCAGGCGATGGCCGACATCCGCCGCACCGTCGGCCTGCTCGACAACTGGCCGACCAAAACGGCGCAGACCACGCCCGAACCCGGCATCGACGACGTCCCGGCGCTCGTCGCGGGCTTTCAGCTAGCGGGCCTGGCCGTCACGCTGTGCGTCGAAGGGCCCACCGACCACGTCTCGGCCGCGGTGGGCCTCGCGCTCTACCGCATCACCCAGGAGTCGCTGGCCAACATCGCCAAGCACGCGCCGGAGTCGAAAGCCAGTGTGGTGCTCGACATTTCGCCGGTGTCGGCACGGCTCGCGGTCAGCAATCTGCTCCCGGCCGCCGTGGTGGCCGCGAAATCGGCGGAGGGGCGTGGCTTGCGCGGCATGCGCCAGCGCGTCGACCTGCTCGGCGGCGCCCTCGACGTCGGCCCGACCCGGGACGGGTGGTCGGTGCGCGCCGAGATCCCGCTGCACGAAGGCGACACCACCTGGCGCCCGCGATGGTGCAAGCTGTGACCGACCCGGCGCCCGAGATCACCGTCCTCCTCGTGGACGACCAAGACCTGGTGCGTTCGGGTCTGCGCCGAATCCTGCGCCGCAAAGACGGTTTCGTCATCGTCGCGGAGTGCGCCGACGGTGACGAGGTGCCCGCCGCGGTGGCCGAGCATCGACCCGACGTCGTCGTGATGGATCTGCGGATGCGCCGCGTCGACGGCATCGAGGCGACCCGCAGGCTGGGCGGCAGGCCGCCGGTGCTTGCGCTCACCACCTTCAACGAGGACGAGCTGCTGTCGGGGGCGCTGCGCGCCGGGGCGGCCGGTTTCGTGCTCAAAGACTCCTCGGCCGAGGAGTTGATCCGCGCGGTGCGCGCGGTCGCCAGGGGAGACAGTTACCTGGATCCCGCGGTGACCTCGCGGGTGCTCACCACCTACCGCAAGGCGGCTCCCGGCCCGCGCGGCGCGGCGATCGCCGAGCTGACGACCCGCGAGCTCGACGTCCTGACATTGATCGGCCAGGGCCTGTCCAATACCGAAATCGCCGGCAAACTCTGCATTTCCGGCGTCACCGTCAAGAGCCACATCGGGCGGATCTTCGGCAAGCTCGACCTGCGCGATCGCGCGGCCGCGATCGTCTATGCGTACGACAACGGCATCGTCGCCCCGCGCTGAGGAGCTACAGCGGCGCCGTCGGCTCCGCGAGGTTCAGCAGGAGGTAGGCCATGCACACCAGGAAGTTCAGCACCACCATGACCAGGCCCGCGAACATCAGCGAACGGGCGCCGCGTTGCCGGAGCCGCTTGTACCTGGCGGCGCGCGACTCGCGGTCGAGCCGGATCGCGATCAACGCAAAATTCAGGTTGATCATTTCGTGAGCGGCCAGCGGCGCGCCCTCCAGCATTGCCCGCAACCGCTCCGGCGCCGTGCGGACGCCCACCCGCGCGAAACGGTGGCACAGGCGTCGCTCCCGCCTGCGGCGGAGTGTGTGATACGGCAGCCGTAGCTGCCGCGCAAGTTGCCCTCGATCGTCCCCCCAGGGGTAAGACGGGGTCATCACAAGCGGGATTCTAAATCGCCCGAGGGCACTTTCGCCCTGTGTACACGAACTATGTTGCGACAGATCATTTCGCCGCGCCGCCGCTCATTTGCTGGGCGGCCGGCAGGTCGAGGTAGCGCTCTAGGTTGCGGTGCATGTTGATCACGCGGCGTTCCTCGCTGGACAACACCAAGTGAGTGAAGCCGGGTTGGTGCATGCCGCGCTGCAGGCCGGGGAGCACCGCGATGTCCTGGGTGAGCACGACGCCCGGCTCGGCCGCGTCGGCGGCCATGCGCACATCGGCCGGCTTGGCGCGCGGCGCGCCCGGCGGCATCCGGGTCGTCAAGAACATCACCAGCTCGCCCTTATCGGGGTCGGCGCCCGGGCGCGAACACATGACGGTCAGGTGGTCGGCGTTGGCTAACAGGGTCATGTTGGGGAACACGTTGTACTGGTGCAATCGGGTCATTCGGTCGGTGTCGGCCCAGTTGAGATCGACGCCGCGGCCCGCGGCGAAGGCCCGGGTTCGCTCGGCGATCAGTTCGGCCACCGTCTGCCCGGGCCGGCGTTCGTCGGCGGGAAAGGGCGTGCCCTCGGCCGCGCCCATCAGCGCTCCCTGCGTGTAGACGTAGGCGTCCCACACCTCTTCGTCGGTCAGCGCGCCGCCCAGGCGAGGGCTCGGCACGCCGTAGGGCTGATCCGACTTGCCGGTATGGCCCCAAATCCGTTGCGGCGCATGGATGTCGTCGACGCAACGCAGCAGCTCGGGATGCAGGGTCTGGATGTGGTAGGTCTCGCTGTAGCCGTCCGCGATCGTCTTCCAATTGGCGTCGACGTCGACCGTGAGCGTGGCGTAGCAGCGGAAGTCCTCCAGCCGGCACCAGGCGATGTCGTCGGGCACCGCCTCCAGGTATTCGATCAGGGGCATCGCGTCGAGGTCGAGGTTGACGAAGACGAGTCCCGCCCACGTCTCTACCCGGGCCGGTATCAGCGGAAAGTCGGACATGCGCAGCGAGCCGAAGCCCTTGCGGTTCGGCACCCGCTTCAGCGCGCCGGCCAGGTCCCAGGTCCACCCGTGATAGCCGCACTTGAGTTCGCGCAGGCCCGAACCCGAGCCCGTGCACAACGAATTGCCACGATGCCGGCACACGTTCTGGAACGCGCGGATCTCCCCGTCGTCGTCGCGGACGATCAGCACCCCGTATGGCCCGCAGCGGTACTCGAAATAGTCACCGGGCGCCGCGATGTGGTCGACCATGCACGCGAGCTGCCACACCCTCGGCCACATCCGCTCCACCTCGAGTGCGGCGAAGGCCGGGGAGTAGTACCGCTCGGCCGGCACCAGCGTCGGGTTCTCCGGCGGCGCGCCGATCGCATCCTCCTGGACGTGCGAGCGGGTGCGCGTCGGGTTGCGGGCGGCCGTTGCCATGGTTCGGAGCTCTCAGCGGGCTCCGCGAACCAGGCGTCCGGGGCGGGCCCCGGTGTCGACGTCCTTGCGGCGGGTGACGGTCCCGCTGACGATGGTCGCCGCATAACCGCTGGCGCCCTGCAGGATCCGGTTTCCCCCGGCCGGCAGGTCGAACGCCATCGCCGCCGGGTGCAGCCTCAGCGCGTCCATGTCGATGACGTTGATGTCGGCCTTCTTGCCGGGTTCGATGGTGCCGCGGTCGGTGAGGCCGAACAGATGGGCGGTGTCACGGGACTGTTTGCGGATCACGTATTCCAGCGACAATTTCTCGCCCCGCTTACGGTCCCGCGCCCAGTGCGTCAGCAGGAACGTCGGGTAGGAAGCGTCGCAGATCATCCCGCAGTGCGCGCCGCCGTCGGACAGCCCGAGCACGCCGGCGGGGTGCAGCATCATCTCGCGGATCGCGTCGCAGTTTCCGTCGGCGTAGTTGAACAGCGGCAGCATCAGCATGTTGGTCGCGTCGGACTCGAGCATGAGGTCGTACAGCGTGGACAGCGGGTCCTCACCGCGGGCCTGGGCGATCGCGGCGACGGTGCGGTCCGGGGTGGGCTCGTAGTCGGGCGGGTTACCCAGCGAGTAGAGCCGCCCCAGCGAGTGCTGCACCAAAGCGAACATCCCGTCGAACAACAGGGTCGGGTCCACCGGCAGGTCGTCCTCGGACAGGATCGCCGCCTTCACCGCGGGATCGGCGAGCCGCCGTGCGAGCTCCTCGCGGCTGCACTCGGCCTTCAACCGGCGGTACGTGGGCCGGTGGCTGAAGCCGTGGTGGCCCTGGAAACCGATCATCATGCCGAACGGGCGCGCCGCGATCTGCGGATACAGGCGCGCGCCCGCGGCGTGTGCGTCCGCGGACAGGTCCAGCATCTCGCGCCACAGGTTCGGATCGGCGTCCACCTGGATCAGCGCGAACGACACCGGGCGGTCGATCTCGCCGCTCAGCCGTCGCATCCAATCGAGCTCCTTCTTGGGGCCGATGATGTCTTCACCCGCGGCGCCCTGCGGGGCCAGCTCGAACACCGCCTGGCCGCCGGCGGCCATGGCGCGGCCGAGGCCGAACAGTTCTTCCTCGGCGGCGAACGTGCCGGGTACGGGCTCGCCGTCCATCGCGCGGTGCCCCATCGTGCGTGACGTCGAGAAGCCGAGCGCGCCGGCCTCGATCGCCTCGCGGACCAACCGGCCCATCGCCTCGATGTCGTCGGGGGTCGCGGGCTCGTTGCGCGCACCCCGCTCGCCCATCGCGTAGGCGCGGATCGCGCCGTGCGCGACCTGGCTGCCCACGTCGACGGAGAACTTGTGCTTGTCGATCGCGTCGAGGTACTCGGGGTAGGTTTCCCAACCCCACGTGATGCCCTCGGTCAGCGCGGTGCCGGGGATGTCTTCGACGCCCTCCATCAGTTCGATCAGCCACTGCTCGGTGCCGGGCCGCACAGGGGCGAAACCGACGCCGCAGTTGCCGGTCACGATCGTCGTGACGCCGTGGCCGCTGGACGGCTCCAGCAGGCCGTCCCAGGTCACCTGACCGTCGTAGTGGGTGTGGATGTCGACGAAGCCGGGGGCCACCACATGCCCTGAGGCGTCGATGGTTTCGGCCGCCTCCCCGCCCATCTCGGGGCCGTCGGCGGAGCGGCGGACGACGTCGACGATCTTGCCGTCCTTGATGCCGATATCGGCGCGGTAGCGCTCGGCGCCCGTGCCGTCGACGATGGTTCCACCGGTGATCTTCAGGTCGAACATGAGACTCCTCTTCGCCGCCGCGGGCTGTCTCGGAGGGCTGAGCGGAAGGCGCACAGCATTTCGCTACGGTAGGTAGCGTAACTCGTGGCGTGGCGAAGGCAATAGCTTCGGCCGAATTCGCAAGCCCTACAAAGAACTCTTCAGCGCGGCGACGGTTTCCAGATCGTCGAGCGCGGCGACGCCCCGGCGCAGGCCTTCCATGGCGATGTCTTCGACCTGCATGCCGCCCATCCCGGTGGTGATCAGCGGGGCGACATAGGCGTACAGCGCGCCCTGGCGGAACCGCAGCCACAGGTCGTCGCGGTCCAGCTCGGGGCCTCCCGCCGCCACCAGCGCCCGCCGGTAGTCGTCGAGCAGCTCGCGTTGGCTGGCCCGCCGGTCCTCCGGGGTCAGGCTGGTGATCAGGGTGTAGGCGAGCTCGCGGCTGGGGTGCCCGCGCCGCACCGCCTGCCAGTCCAGCAGCCCGGCCTTGCCGCCGTGGAAGTACATGTTGCCGGGATGGGCGTCGCCGTGCATGACGGTGTGCGGGGGAGTGTCGATGAGCGCGGCCACGTCGCGGTAGTTGTCGGCGATGAACGCCCCCTTCTCGACCGGGATCGTGGTGCGCTCGGCAAGGCGCTTGATCGAGGTGTGCATCAGCGAGCCGGTCAACAGCGACGTCACGTCGCCGGACGGCGTGTACAGCCAGCCCAGCGGCCCACGCCCGTCGCGCGGCAGCCGGTCCCAGAACGTGGCGTGCAGTTCGGCCAGCAGTTCGACGATGAGGCCGGCCTGGTCGGTCGAGAGCGGGTGCAAGGTGTCGGGGAACTCGCACGACTCTGCTGGGAGATCCTCCAGCACCAGCAGGTACCGGCCCGTCCACGGGTCGAAGGCCGCGCCGTAGCAGTAGGGAACGCCGATGACCTGCGGCGCGAGCTGGCGGTAGAAACGCACCTCGGTGTGCCCGAGCCGGCCGAGCTCACCCATCAGGCGGGTGGCGGCGGTCTGCGCCGCGACCTTGACGAACACCGACTCCGGGACGTTCTTGCCGGTCAGCACCAGCCGCGCGCGCGAGGACGTGCCCGCGTCCCTGCTCAGCACGCGCACCGACCGCACGGTGGTTCCCATGACGCGGGACAGGACCGCGGGATCGATCTCGTCGGCCGACCGAGGCAAGCCGAACCGGCCACCCACCACCGCGTCGGTCGCCACCCGGCCCGCGCCCCGGCCCAGGTGCGCGGCCAGGCCTACAAAGGAGAAGGCTTGTCCCACAGGGTTTTTCATGTCCATCCATCCCGGCTCTCAACCCGACGCCGGTGCTGCGCCAGCGACACCGACGCCGTCGGAGAAAACCAATCGAACGTCTGGACATCAGACAATATACGATTATTGTCTGATCTGTGGAACCAGGGCCCTCACCACGAGCTGTTCGACGAATTCGCGTTTGTCGGCCGCGGGGCGGTAGCGCCACGAGGGCGCCAGCAGGAAAAGGGTCGCTGCGTGCAGCCACTGCACGATCGAGCGGAAATCGACGTCCGGGTAGAGCAGCCCGGCCGCCTTCCAACGGTCGAGCAACGGCCCGTAATGCCGCAACAGCAGTTCGACAATCGGTTCGGAACCCTTCTCGAGCGCCGAGGCCACCGCGGTGCTCTCGGCCGCGAACAGCGCTTCGTTCAGCGGGTTGCCGTCCACGGATTCCACCCTTGCCAGCACCATCTCGGGCACCGACCGAACGGGGTCGTCGGGTGCGGGCAGCGAGCGCACCAACTCGCCGAGCGCGGTGTCAATCCGCGCCAGCATCAATCCCAGCAGGACGTCGTCGCGACCGGGAAAGTAGCGGTACACCGTCGAGCGCGACACCCCGGCCTCATCGGCGACTTCGCCCATGCGGAACTGGGTGTTGCCGCGCCGGACGATGCAGCGCCCGGCGGCATCCAGGATCCGTCTACGGGCCTCCTCGTCGTCGAGGATCGCGCGGTCGTCGCCCCACCGCCGGCTCGGTTCCATGGCGGCGATGTTACGGGATGCGTTGTGCTGCTTCGGTATCGGATGCCAATTCGCCCCGGCCGCAGTCCCTCGCCGAAACGCCTTGCAGCGCAACGACAAACCCCGCCAGAAAGGCCGAATGATGGCGTATTCCGCCGCCGACGAGTCGTTCACCCACCAGCTCCCGAGCACGTTCGACCGGGTGCACAACGCCGATCCGACGTGGTCGGATCGCTGCTATTTCTTCGCCGCGTCGCCGGACGGCACCTTGCTGCTGGCCAGCGGCTACGGCAACAACCCGAACACCGGCACCGGGCTGGGCTACGTAAAGGTGAGCCTCGCCGACGGCCGGCACTGGGACCTGCTGTCCGGGCGGCCCGTCACCGGCGACGACCGCGGCGACCTGAGCGCCGGACCGATGCGCTGGACCTGCGTCGAGCCGCTGAAGAAGTGGCGGCTGGACGTCGAGCCCAACAACTCCGGGATCGAGTGGGAGCTCTACTACGAACCCACCGCGCCGATGTGGGAGCTGTTGCCCATGAAGGTGCGTGGCAAAAACGGCGAGTTGCTCGCCGACATGTACCACATGAAAGAACCCGGGCGATGGAGCGGCTGGGTGACGATCGATGGGGAACGCGTCAGCGTCGACGGCTTCCACGGCGGCCGCGACCGCACCTTCGGCGTGCGGGTCTCGGACAAGATCGACTTCTGGTTGTGGCTCGACGCCGGGTTCGACGACCACGCGATCGAAGCGTGGATCATCGAATCCTCCGACGGCACAGTCAATTACGTCGACGGCGGCATCACCTACGCGGATGGGAGGCTGTCGAAACGATTCGTCAAGATCGAGCACTATGTCGAATTCGACGGCGACCGCAAGCGACCCGCCCGCGCGATACTCGTGTTCACCGATGAAGACGGCCAGGCCCACCGCGTGATCGCCGAGGCACCCCACCAGCAGGTCAACGCCTACTACGGCCTGCCGATGGCACACTGCCAATACGAAGACTTGGGTGGGGGCGCCTACTTCATTCATTTCGCCTGGGACAGCAGCGATCCCGACCAGCTGTCCGAGACCGAGAGCAAATCGATGGCGCTCGACCAGCTGATGCGATTCGAGCGGGGCGGCGAGACCGGTTGGGGCATCTTCGAATTGCTGATGGGCGGGCAGGGCTATGCCCGCTACCCCAACTGGACCGCGATGGACATGTCCGCCTTCACCCAGGACAAGACCCCGGTCGATCGCTTGCAGGAGGACAGCGACGGGGTGCGGCGATGACCCTGGACGCCGATCGGGAACGGCGGTTGACCGACTGGGTGCGCACCCAGGTGCCCGACGCCGACGACGTCCGCCTCGAGGGCATCGACCGGGTGAGCTTCGGGCACTCGGCGGAGATGATGACGCTCAGCGTCGTCACCCGGCGCGCCGGCCGCCACGACCGCCGCGACGTGGTGTTGCGGCTGCGGCCCAGACCACCCGCTCTGCTGGAGCCCTACGACCTCGCGCGCCAGTTCGCCATCCTGCGCGCCCTGGCCGGCACGCCGGTCCGCGTCCCGGCGGCGCTGTGGCTCGAACCGACCGGCGAGGTCCTCGGCCGGCCGTTCTTCGTGATGGAACACGTCGCCGGCGACGTGTACGAAATGGAGCCACCCACCGGTGCGGCCGACCACACGGTGGTTCGGATGTGCCAGAGCCTGGTCGAACAACTTGCCGCCATCCATACGGTCGACCTCACCCGGACCGGGCTGGCCACCCTGGACGACGGCGCCGACCACCTGGAGCGCGAACTGGGCCACTGGGCCGCGGAGATGAACCGGGTCAAGCGCGACCGCCTGCCCGCCCTGGAGCGCCTTCATGGGGCCCTGCTCGCCGGCAAGCCGGACCCGTGCCCCACGGTTTCGCTGGTGCACGGCGACGCGAAGCCGGGAAACTTCGCCTTCACCGCCGGCGAGGTGAGTGCCGTCTTCGATTGGGAGATGACGACCGTCGGTGACCCGCTTACCGACATCGGCTGGCTGGAGATGCTGTGGATGCAGCCGGTCGGGGTCAACAGCCACCCCGCGGCCCTGTCCATCGATGCCCTGCTGGCGCATTACGAATCGGCCAGCGGGATCAGCGTTGCCAACCGGCCCTGGTACCGGGCGTTCAACGCCTACAAGATGGCCGTCATCTGCCTCATCGGCGCGATGCTCGTCGAGGACGGCCACAGCGACGATCAAAAACTCGTGCTCGCCGCCTACGGCACCTCGCTGCTGACCAAAGCCGGGCTCACCGACCTCGGAATCGACGAACCCCTCGACGACGGGCCGGTGCTGCCTCGCGAAGACCGCATCGCGCAGGTGCTGGCCGGATAGGCGTTCAGGCGGTGCAGGCCGACCGGGTCAGGCCGGTCCAGATCAAGGTGACGCGGGTGCCCCGCGGTGTGCACTCGATGGCCGCCTCGTCGGCGAGCGCCTCCATCAACGGGATGCCGCGGCCACGCATCTGCGCGTTGCGCTGTGCCGGCACCTGCTGCCGCCAACGGCCGCGGTCGTCGACGGTCACGGCGAGGGTGTCGGAGCCGGCGTCGTAGGCCGCCCGCACATCCATGGTCCCGCGCTGCGTCGCGCCGACGTACGCGAACTCCGCGGCATTGGCGATCGCTTCGTTCACCGCGAGGAGCAGGTCGCTGAAGCGATCGGCGCACGGTGAGAAATACCGGTTCAACCAGGCGCCGAACTCGACGCGGGTCCGGGCGGCGCTGCGTGCGTCGGCCGCCACGCCCGTTCGGACGAAAAGAGTGCGGTCATCGAGGTTCGACACGTTATGTGGCCGATCGAACCGACCCATCGCCCCCAGGTGTGTTCGCACTCGCGTCGAGGCTCATTCCCCGGCGATACCGCTCAGCGCGCCGTCCAGGCTGCTGTACAGCGCGAGCACGCTGTCGATCCCCATCAGCTTGATCGGCCTGCTCGTGGCCGAGCCGTTGGCGACGACCGCGAACTTCGTCGGCGGTTCGACCTCGGCCTGCGCGGTCACCAGCACGGTCATCCCGGCCGAGGCCAAGAAACCGACCTTCGACAGGTCGACGATCAGCGCCGCGGGCTTGGTGGCCAACGCGGTCTGGATGGCGTCGGCCAGCTGCGGCGAGCTCAGCATGTCCACTTCACCCGAGACGGTCAGCACGACCGCCTGATCTACCTGGTGTTTGCCCACTTCAAAAGCGGTTGGGTCGACGACATCGCCGGATTGTTCGCCCATGGTCTATCACTCACATTCGGTCCCGTGCGGGACACCGCTAGCTCTGGTACAGCCACTGCCATATCCGGGGGCTGCTGATTCAACCCCTCGGGGAACACGCTTGCCTACGCGGGGGATCCACCCCGGTCGATCTGCGCCGCTCAGTGCAGATACAGCTACAAGTGTTTGGTCAATGGTAGGACACGCACCAATCCCGCCTCAAAATGCTGCACGATTCCCGCCGCCCGGCGGTCCCGCGACGGCCTGTCTCTTGCGGTCGGGGCTGGCCGAATATGATCGGCACGATTCAGGCTTGAGCGTGCGTGGCCTCCCCGGCCGGGTGCGCCCATTACGAGGGAGTGAAGAGTTCAATGTCGAACCAGCAGCAAGCGGACCGGATGACGTCGGGCAAGGGATTCATCGCTGCGCTCGACCAGAGCGGCGGCTCGACGCCGAAGGCGCTGCGCCTGTACGGCATCGAGGACAGCGCGTACTCCTCCGACAAGGAGATGTTCGACCTCATCCACGAGATGCGTTCGCGGATCATCACCGCCCCGTCGTTCACCGGTGACCGGGTGCTGGCGGCGATCCTGTTCGAACAGACCATGGACCGGGAGATCGAGGGCAAGCCGTCGACCACCTACCTCTGGGAGACCAAGGGTGTGGTGCCGATCCTCAAGATCGACAAGGGGCTGGCGGACGCGTCGAACGACGTCCAGCTGATGAAGCCCATGCCGGGGCTTGACGAGCTGCTGGAGCGGGCCGTGGGCAAGGGCGTGTTCGGCACCAAGGAGCGGTCGGTGATCGGCGGGGCCAACGCCGAGGGCATCGCCGCCGTGGTCGCCCAGCAGTTCGAGGTCGCCCGTCAGGTGCTCGCGCACGGCCTGGTGCCGATCATCGAGCCCGAGGTCACCATCTCGATCTCGGACAAGGCCGAGGCCGAGCGCATCCTGCGCGACGAGATCACCAAGCAGCTCGACAGCGTGCCCGACGGGCAGCGCGTGATGCTCAAGCTGAGCCTGCCCACCGAGGCCAACTACTACCGTCCGCTGATCGAACACCCGAAGGTCATGCGGGTGGTGGCCCTCTCCGGCGGCTACTCGCGCGAGGAGGCCAACGAGCTGCTCGCCAAGAACACCGGCCTGATCGCCAGCTTCAGCCGCGCGCTCACCGAGGGGCTTTCGGTCGACCAGACCGACGAGCAGTTCAACACCACGCTGGACAAGGCGATCCAGTCGATCTACGACGCCTCGGTCGCCGGCTGACCTGTTGCGCCGCGCTCGCGATCGCCGCTAATAGCGGTGCCGGGCCATGCGCGGCGGCCCCTGCCCGCTGTCGCCTTCGTCGGACACCAACGCGGGCACCATTTCACTGGTGACCAGTCCCTCCTCGCTCGTCAATTCGTCGATGACAGCGAAGGATTCGGCGACGTTGGCCGGGGTGTCGATCACGATGGTCACCACGGGTACCCGGCGAGTCAGCGAGAGCAGCTTGTCGCCGTGGGGCGGGTGATCGCCGTGAAACCCCCACACGCCACGCAGGACGGTGGCGCCGTCCGCGGTCCCGGCCTGGCGCAGCCGCTGGACGATCGCGCGGTGAATCGGCGCGCCGCCGCGCTGCGCCGACTCGGAGGTAAAGATCGTCAGCTTCTGCCACAGTGGCAAGCCGTGCTCGTCCGTTCCGGGCAGGGCGTGCGGTCTTTCCAAAAACTGTCCGTCGCGCTTGCAGACTCGGACCCGTTCGAGGGTGAACAACGGCGTGCGCAGCAGCCCGGCGAGTTCGGGCAACACGCGGGCGATGCGCTCGCCGGAGCCGACGACGACGATCATCATCGGAACGTCAGCGTTGCGGCCAAAGAAGTTGGCGCGCTGGCGTTCTCCGTGCGCGACACCGTCCACGCCCAACAGCACCGTGGCGCCGGCTAGCCCGCGCCGGTGCATCAAGTCGCAGAGCGCGATGTAGGCCGGCGTCCCGTTGACGCGTTGCTTGCGGCCGACGTAGATCGTCAATTTGACGGCGTCGTGCAGGTCCTCGGGCAGCTGCGGGGATCCGATGTCCTCGTGCAGGAGCCGCGCACGCTCCAGGGTGACCAGGCCGCGTTGTTTGATCGTCAGCACGGGGTCGAGCAGTGCCTCGATCTTCGTTCTGGTGTCGACCGCGACGATCACGACGGGCGGATCTTCGGACAGCGTCAACGACTGATCAGTACGAAAATGGCGCATCGTGCCGAAGCCGCTGATGCCGCGCAGCGCCACGCCGGCAGCGATGCGGTGCCGCTCATAAAGGCCGAGCAGCACATCGGAGACAAAGCCGCCGCCGGACCGCCGGCGCTCCGCCAGATAGGTGGTGAGCTTCAGACAATCTTCATCCACCGCCGCTCCCATCGCCTTGCGGCGAGCCTACCGCTCGGAGAGGCTATGCGCCGCAGGCGCGTTCGATGCCGTCCGGACGCCTCACCGCAGCGGTTCGGCCGGTACCCCGTAGCGGTCCTGATACGCGGTCACCCGCTCGCGGACCTCACCGGCATCGAGCCCCGTGTCCGACCAGGTGTAACGGCCGTGCCCACCGTCGGAGGGATGGGAGGCGAGGAACTCGCGCATCTTCTGCTCGGTGTCGGGCCGCAGCTCGCGGTCCAGCCGCCGGTAGATGTCTTTGATCGTGGTCCACGGGTCGGTCATGAAATCGGCGAACCGCACGTCGATGACGCGCCCCGCGGGCACGGCGCCGCTGTCGCGCAACGCCATCTCCCGGTCCAGGCCGACGACGATCTCCTCGTAGGACTGGGCCGCACACTCGGTGATGCCGGATTCGTCGCTGCACATCCGGCGCAGGTGATGGGTGAGCGCGGCGATCGACGAGATGACGTTGACCGGATCGCGGTGTGTCTGCACGATCAGCGCGTCCGGGTATTCGGCCAGCAACGCGTCCAGCTGCCACAGGTGCGCGGGCGACTTCAGCAACCACTGGCCGGGCACACCGGACTGCAAGTGCTGCAGGAAGATTCGATGGAAGCGATACGCCCCCGCGTGGTCGGCTTCATACAGCAGCCAGCGGTAATAGCCCGGCAGCCGATACTGCACCGAGAAGATCATGCTGACGAACTCGGCCGCGGTGATGCGCACGCATTCCTGCCCGACCAGAGCGCCCATCGGATGAAAAGCCAAGAAGCCCGGCATGATCTGTTCGGACATGTCGATGCTGGCCTGAATCTGGGCGATACGCGGATCGTCGTGATAGGTCTCGGGCTGCGGGACGGGGCAGGGCTCGTCGACCTCCCAGGTCAGTGGGGCGCGCAGCTCGGGATCCTGGGCGAGCAGGTCGTAGAGGATCGTGGTGCCGGTGCGTGGCTGGCCGACGATGAATATCGGCGCGGTGATCTTCTGCTCGGCGACCTCGGGATGTTGCTTGCGCCAAGCGATTACGCCGAGCCGGTTCTTCAGGGCGCGCATGAGGTCGAGGTGAGCGATCTCGACGCCGATATCCGATAGCCGCGCATCGTTGATCAACCCGTCGGTGACGCGGTGCAGCCCGGGACGCCAGCCCTCGGCGCCGAAGTCGTCGCTGCCGACTTCCTCGCAGGCGGCGGCGATCAGCCGTTCGGGGGCGAACCGGTCCTGCAGCGTCATCACCGCTGCCGTCCCTGGTGCACCGACACCGTCACGTCGGGTGGGCTCGGGTTGTCCAGCCAGCGCAGGACGATGAACCCGCGCTGCCGGCCGCCGGTGTCGAGCCAATGACCGAGCCCAAAATCCTCGTCGGAGACCGCGATTCGCACGCGGCCGTCGGCGCCGGGTCGCACACCGCGGTTGGTCACCGAACTGTGCCGGCGGCGCGGCTCCAGGCATTCGTGCCAGATGCTTTCCAGGGTGACGTTCCAGTACCGCGTGTCGGGTGGTGCGATGTCGAGTACGAGGGCCTGGCCGGGCTCGAGCCGGAAGGTTCCCATCATGTAGAGGTTGTCGGGCGTGGTGTCGGCCGCGCCCAGATCGGCGGCCTGGGCCGTCAGCAAGGTGTTCGGGGCTTCCAGGAGTTCGGGCTTGATGGTGCGGTGCAGGGTCGTGAGCTTCATCAGGGACCACGCCATCGCGGTGAACTGATCGGCGAGTTCGTCGTCGGTCAGCGCCGTCAGCGGGCCCGGGTCCAGCGCTTCGATGCGCAGCGCGGCGAGTTTCTCGGCGGTCCGGTCACCGATGTACTCCCGCACGACCACCGACGACGCGTCGGCCGGGATCTTCACCCACTGCGCGCCGGCCAGGTCGGGCGGTTCGTCGGCGGACAGGACGAGCGTGAAGTCGCCCGAGTCCAGCTTCAGGTCGGTGTCGCTGACGTAGCCCGCCATCCGCCGCGGGGTCAGCCCGGTGCCGGCCAGGATCTGAAAGCCGAGGTAGGCGCTGGTGCCGCGGGAGCCGGTGATCCGGTAGCGGCGATCCCCGCGGATCATGGCCAGGTAGTAGTTGCCGTCGGGGTTGGGGCCGCCCACCATCCGGTTGTCCGAACACATATCGAAGAACGACGGCCGTTCCGGGTCGGCCTCGACCGACATTTGCGCGCACAGCGAGGACACCCGCGCCACCACCCGCAACCCTTCGGCGAGTTCGCGTTCGGACTCGGCGTCCTCGGCCACGATCTTGCTGACGTCGGTGAGCATCTGCTGGAAGAACTCCAGCGCGGCGCGGGCCTTCGGGGCGGCCTGGACGGACGGAACACCAGTCTGAGACATCGTCTCATGCTAAGACTATGTCTTAGGCTCTTGGTGGCGATTTGGGAGAACAGGGTGGGGGCATGTCTGCAACGTCCGCCTCGGTGCCGGCTTCGGAGGCCGTGACGTCGCTGGCCGAACGGAAGCGAGCGGCCATGCGTCAGCGCATCGCCACCGCCGCCGCCCGCCTGGTCGCCAGTCGCGGTCTGGCGGGGGCGACCGTGGACCTCATCGCCGACGCCGCCGACATCGGCCGCGCGACCTTCTTCCGGTACTTCAACTCCAAGGAAGACGCCGTGGCCGAGGGCATGAATGGCCACTGGCTCGACCGGATCACCGCCGCCCTCGCGGCCCAGCCTCCGGAGCTCGGCGCGATGGAGGCGGTCATCGGCGCGTTCGGCGAACTCGCCCGCGACTTCGCCGAGATCGAGAACCAGGTCCGCGAATTAGCCACACTGACAAGGTCATCCGAGACGCTGGATGCGTGGACGCTGCACGTCTATGTGCGCTATGAGGTGGCGATCGCCGAGCTCGTCGCGCCGCGGATGGCCGGGCCGGCCGAGCACGATCCGCGGCCGCGCCTGATCGGCGCGCTGGCGATGGCGGCGGTGCGCATCGCCCTCGACGACTGGCTGAGCCACGGCGGCTCGTTGCCCGACCGGGTGAGCCGGGGGCTGGCCGCAATCTCGGTCGACCGCGCGGCGGCGGTCAGCCCCGGGTGAGTGCGTCCACGATGAGCCGGGTGGTCCGTTCCGCCCGCCGTCGGGAGTAGGGCTGCGCGCCGGACAGGATCGGATACACCACGCCGCCGACGATGGCGTCCGCGGCCGATTCGGCGACCGCCTCGTCGATGCCGTCGGCGAGCAACCGGGCCCGCACGCTATCGTGCAGCGGCGCACTGAATCCCGCGCGCAACTTGACGGCGGTGTCCTCGTGTTCCATGCAGGCGACGGTCAGGGTGCGCAGCATGGCCGAACCGCGCGGTGTCGTCAGGCTGGCGAACAGCTTGCCGACCCACCTCACCAGATCGGCAGCCAGATCGCCGCTGTGGTTGACCGACGCCAGCAGCGTGTCGGCGTCTTCCAGCATGACGTCGGCGACCAGCGCGGGACGGGTGGGCCACCACCGGTAGATGGTCTGCTTGCCCACGCCGGCCCGGGCGGCGACGGCCTCGATGGACAGGCCGTCGAACCCGCGCTCGAGGAGCAGTTCGCGCGTCGCCGTGACGATCGCCGTGCGGGACTTCTCGCTGCGACGCCGGGGCGTGTTCGCCGGCGTGCCCACCTCGGTGAGATCGCTTGGCATCTGGTGGTCCTCACTGCGGCGCTGGCCCGCTTTACATATCCTGACTACCCCCGGTAGTCTGCCACAAGACGAGACGGTCCGTCTTGTCAGACTCGCATCCGGAGCCGAAAGGGTAGCAATCAGTGCGGCCATCGTCAGTCACTATGCGGCCGCCCGCATGACCCTGGGGCTGAGCCCGGAACAACAGGAGCTCTGCGACGCCGTCGGGCAGTTCGCTGCCCGCAATGCCCCCATCGCCACGACACGCGGCAGCTTCGACGAGCTCTCGGCAGGCCGCCCACCCGGATGGTGGGATGCGCTGGTCGGCAACGGGTTTCATGCAGTGCACCTGCCGGAGGACCTCGGCGGCCAGGGCGGACGGCTGATCGACGCCGCGTGCGTGCTGGAGGCGGCGGGCAAGTCGCTGTTGCCCGGCCCGCTGCTGCCGACGGTGGCCGCGGGTGCGGTCGCCTTGCTGGCCGATCCGACACCGAGCGCGCAATCACTGGTGCGTGACCTCGCGGCCGGCGTCACCGCTGCCGTCGTGCTTCCGGGCGACGGGGATCTGCACGCCCGGGCCGTGGACGGGCGGTGGTCTCTCAACGGGGCGTCGGAGATAACACCCGGCGTGTGCGCGGCGCGGATCATCCTGGTCGGCGCGCCGACCCGGGAAGGCGACGTCGTCTGGGTGCCGGTCGACACCCAAAAGCGCGCGGTGACAGTCGAACCCGTCCGCGGCACCGACCTCGTCGCCGATGCCGGGATCATGCGTCTGGACGACTACACGGCGACAGACGACGAGGCACTCACCGGGATCGACGCGGAACGCGCGCGCTGTGTGCTGTTGGGTCTCGTCGCCGCTACGACGGCCGGCATCGTCCAGTGGTGCCTGCAGGCCGTCACCGCCCACCTGCGCAGCCGCGAACAATTCGGCAAGGTGATCGGCACGTTCCAGGCGTTGCAACACAGCGCGGCAATGCTGTTGGTCAACAGCGAATTGGCCACCGCGGCGGCCTGGGACGCGGTGCGCGCCGTCGACGAATCACTCGATCAGCACAGGATGGCCGCCGCCGGGGCGGCCGTGATCGCGATCTCGCCCGCCCCGGACCTGGTGCTCGACGCGTTGACGATGCTCGGCGCCATCGGTTTCACCTGGGAGCACGACGTGCACCTGTACTGGCGGCGGGCCATCAGCCTGGCGGGATCCATCGGCCCGGCGAACCGCTGGGCGCGGCGGCTGGGGGAGCTCACCTGCACCCAGACGCGCGACATGTCGGTGAACCTCGGCGACGCCGAGCCCGAATTCCGTTCCTGGGTGGCCGAGACGCTCGATGCGGCCCTGCAGTTGCGCAACGACAAACCCGCGCCGCACGGCGACTATGAGCACCTCGCCACCGGGCCGCAACGCACGCTGATCGCCGACGCCGGCCTCATGGCGCCGCACTGGCCGGCGCCGTGGGGCGTCGATGCGGATCCGTTGAAACAGCTCATCATCGACGAGGAGTTCGCCAAGCGACCCGGCCTGGTTCGGCCCTCGCTGAACATCGCCGAATGGATCCTGCCCTCGGTGTTGGCCGCCGCGCCAAAAGACTTGCAGGAGCGGCTGATCCCGGCGACCCAACGCGGCGACATCCTGTGGTGTCAGCTGTTCAGCGAACCGGGAGCCGGCTCCGACCTCGCGTCGCTGACCACCCGCGCGACCAAGGTCGATGGCGGCTGGCGGATCAACGGCCACAAGATCTGGACGTCGTTGGCCCAATACGCCGACCTGGGTGCGCTCCTTGCGCGCACCGACCCCGAAGCCAGCAAGCACCGCGGCATCGGCTATTTCATCCTCGATATGCGTTCCCCCGGGGTGGAGATCCAGCCGATCAAGACGGCGACCGGGCAGGCGCATTTCAACGAGGTGTTCCTCAACGACGTGTTCATTCCCGACGAGATGCTGCTGGGTGGCCCCACCGATGGTTGGAGCCTGGCGATCGCGACGATGGCCGAAGAGCGTTCGGCCATCAGCGGATACGTCAAGTTCGACCGGGCCGTCGCGCTGCGCCGGCTCGCCGCTCAACCCGGACGGGACCGTGACGACGCGTTGCGTGAGCTCGGCGAGCTCGACGCCTACACCAACGCGATCAGGGCACTCGGGGTGCGCGAAACCATTCGGCTGCTCGACGGTCAGGCGTCCGGCCCGGCGTCCAGCATCGCCAAGGTCGCGATGAATGTGCTGCTGCGGCGCACCTTCCAGGCCACGCTGCAGCTCACCGGGCAGGTCGCGATGGTCGACGACCCCGACACCGCGGTCGTGGAGCCCTATCTGCATCTGCCGGCCGAGCTGATCGGCGGGGGAACCAGGGAGATCCAGCTCAACATCATCGCGCAGATGATCCTCGGACTACCCCGAAAGTAGGACAGCTCATGGGTTTACGTGGCGAGGCCGCGATCGTCGGGTACGTCGAACTGCCACCCGAACGAATGACCAAGGCGTCGCCCGCCCCCTTCGCCATCGAGCAATGGGCCGAACTCGGCGCCGCCGCGCTCGCCGATGCGGGACTGCCCTTCGAGGTTGTCGACGGCATCGTGGCGTCACACCTGGCCGAGTCGGAGATCTTCGTCCCCTCCACCATCGCCGAATACCTCGGAGTGGGGGCGAGGTTCGCCGAACACGTGGACCTGGGTGGCGCCAGCGCCGCGGCCATGGTGTGGCGGGCCGCCGCAGCCGTCGAACTCGGCATCTGCGACGCCGTCTTGTGCGCGCTGCCCGCCCGGTACATCACCCCGATGTCGCCCAAGAAACCCAGATCGCTCGGCGACGCATTGTATTTCGGGTCGTCGAGCAACCAATACGGCTCTCCCCAGGCCGAATTCGAGATCCCCTACGGAAATCTCGGCCAGAACGGACCGTATGGCCAGGTCGCCCAACGCTACGCGGCGATCTACGGCTACGACGAGAGGGCGATGGCCAAGATCGTCGTCGACCAGCGCACCAACGCCAATCACACCGAGGGCGCGATCTGGAAGGACAAGCCACTGACCGTCGATGACGTCCTGGCCAGCCCGGTCATCGCCGACCCGCTGCACATGCTGGAGATCGTGATGCCGTGTGTGGGGGGCGCCGCCGTCGTGGTCGCGAACGCCGACGTCGCCAGGCGCTCCCGCAATCGGCCGGTGTGGGTCAAGGGATTTGGCGAGCACGTGCCGTTCAAGACGCCGACCTACGCCCAGGACCTGCTGCAGACCCCGATCGCCGCCGCCGCCGACACGGCCTTCGCCATGACGGACCTGACCCGGGAGGAGATGGACATGGTTTCGATCTACGACTGCTACACCATCACCGTGCTGCTCTCCCTCGAAGACGCCGGATTCTGCGAGAAGGGCAAGGGGATGGAGTTCGTCGCCGGCCACGACCTCACGTTCCGCGGCGACTTCCCGCTCAACACCGCCGGCGGCCAATTAGGCTTCGGCCAGGCGGGTCTGGCCGGCGGCATGCACCACGTCTGCGACGCCACCCGCCAGATCATGGGCCGCGCCGGGGCGGCGCAGGTCGCCGACTGCCACCGCGCCTTCGTGTCCGGCAACGGCGGGATCCTGTCCGAGCAGACCACGCTCATCCTCGAGGGAGACTGATCACCGATGACCACCTTCGAGCGGCCGATGCCCGTCAAAACCCCTACCAGCGCGCCGTTTTGGGACGCGCTCGCGCAGCACCGCATCGTCATCCAGTATTCGCCGTCACTGCAGGCGTATGTGTTCTATCCGCGGGTGCGCGCGCCGCGCACCCTGGCCGACGACCTGGAATGGCGCGAGATCTCCGGGATGGGCACGCTGTACTCCTACACCGTGGCCCACCGGCCGGTCAGCCCGCACTTCGCCGATGCCGTGCCCCAGCTACTCGCCATCGTCGAATGGGACGAGGGCCCAAGGTTTTCCACCGAAATGGTCAATGTCGACCCGGCCCGCCTGCGGGTGGGGATGCGGGTGAAGCCGGTGTTCTGCGACTACCCGGAACACGACGTCACGCTCCTGCGTTACGAGCCAGCCGACTGACGCTCACGTCGACGCCCGCACCACCAGGTGGGCGATGTCCGTCAGCTCGGGGGAGGGCGGGGCGGGTTGCCCCAGCCGCTCGAAGACGGCGGCGAGGGCGGCGTCGGCGACCGCGCAGGGGTCGAACTGCACGGTGGTCAGCGGTGGGGTGCTGACCATGCCCATGGGACTCGCGTCGACGCCCATCACCGCGAGGTCGCTCGGACAGCGCAGCCGCGCCCGATGGATGCCGTAGAGGACGAGGCAGGCGATCTCGTCGCTTTGGGCGCAGACGGCGGTGACCCCGTCGCCCACCCATCCGCTGACCACGTCGGCGGCGTTGTCCAGGGTGACCTGGTCGACTCGCACGGGTGGCAGGTCGCGCGCCCGAGCGGCCCGCGACACGCCTTCGAACCAGTAGTCGCCCAGCGGCCTCCAGCGGTCAACCCCGGTGTACGCGAAGGCGATTCGCCGATGGCCGCGCTCGACGAGGTGCTCGACTCGCATCTCGCCGACCGAAAGATGCGGGTTGTTGAGTGCGGGCAGCGTCCCGATCTCGATGTGCGGGATGCCGGCCTTGGCCACCGCCTCGCGGGCGGCCGCGCTCAGCGGGAACAGGCTGGTGATCGCGACCGGGTCCAGGTTCTCGATCGCATCGACGACATGATGATCGTCGTCGGTCTCGAAAACCTGGACCTGAAGCAGACCCTGGCGGGCCAGCGCCGTGGTCATGCGGCTGCCCGCCTGCATCGGCATCTCGCCCACGGCCACGTGCGGCACCACGTAGAGCACCACACCGCTTTTGCCGCGCGCGAGGTTGCGGGCGGCGAGGTTGGGCCGATAACCGAGGAGTTTGGCGGCGCGGTAGACGGCGTCGCGGGTTTCGGGGGAGATCCGCCGGCCCTGCGCGTTGTTCAGCACGTAGCTGACCGTGGCGGTCGACACGCTGGCCAACCGGGCCACGTCCGCGGTGGTCGGACGCGCCGCCTTATTGCTGCTCAACTTCCGTCACCTTCCGGGCCCGGTCATGCCCCATGGTGGCATGCGAGACCCACCGGCACCGCAGGATGTCGTGTGGTGGAGCCGCATCACGTGGACTATTAGTCCACATGTGCCGGGAACGTCGTGCCCGAGCCGCCGGGAACAGGACGCGAAGCCCGCCAGCGCCTTGTCTCGTTGCGATGCAGCGGAAGACACAAGGGCGGCGCGCTGTGTCCAACGCACCGCGCGTCGTTGACACTGTGATCGGCGCCATTATCTACTAGTCACTATAAATTGACCGAGGAGCGCGGCATGAACAAGGACGATCTGATCCTGATCAGCGTGGATGATCACATCGCCGAGCCGGCCGACATGTTCGACGCCCACGTTCCCGCCAAGTACAAGGACCGCGCCCCGCGGGTGGTCCTCGAACCCGACGGCGTCCAGCAGTGGTACTACGGCGAGGTCCGCGGCCGAAACATGGGCCTGAACGCCGTGGCCGGCAAGCCCCGCGAGATGTACAACATCGACGCCTCGCGCTACGACGAGATGCGGCCGGGCTGCTTCAACGTCGATGAGCGGGTCCGCGACATGAACGCCGGCGGGCAGCTGGCGGGGTTGAACTTTCCGAACTTCACCGGATTCTCCGGCCAGGTCCTCAACCAGGGCCCCGACCGCGAGGTCAACCTGGTGATGATCAAGGCCTACAACGACTGGCACGTCGACGAATGGTGCGGGGCGTACCCGGGCCGGTTCATCCCGTGCGGCATCCTGCCGCTGTTCGATGTGGCCGAGGCCGCCAAGGAAGTCAAACGCCTGGCCGACAAGGGTTGTCACGCGGTGACGTTCTCGGAGAATCCGGAAGCGTTGCAGATGCCCAGCATTCACACCAAGTACTGGTATCCGCTGTTCGAGGCCGCGTGCGAGAACAAGACGGTGCTGTGCACGCACGTCGGCTCTGCCTCCCGCTCCCCGCAGGTGTCGACCGACGCGCCGCCCAGCGTGCAGATGACGGCGTCGTCGATGATGAGCATGTTCACCTTCACCGAACTGATCTGGGCGGAGTTCTGGGCGGACTTCCCGCAATTGAAGTTCTCGCTCACCGAGGGCGACGTCGGCTGGATACCGTACTTCCTCTGGCGCGCCGAGCATGTGTACAACCGTCACTCGGGGTGGACGCTGGCGACGTTCCCGCCCGGCTACAGTGGTCCCACCGATGTGTTCAAGCGGCATTTCTACACCTGCTTCATCAGTGACAAGGTCGGCGTCCACAACATGGAGTGGTTCAACGAGGACATGCTGTGCTGGGAGTCCGACTTCCCGCACTCCGACAGCAACTGGCCGTTCGCGCCGGAGGACATCATCGCCACCATGGGCCACCTCGACGACCGGGTCATCGACAAGATCACCCACGAAAACGCCATGGCCGCGTACTCATTCGACCCCTTCCAACACATCCCGAAGGAACAGGCGAGGGCCGGCCGGCTGCGCGCGCAGGCCACCGATGTCGACGTCGTCACCCACGTCGGCCGCCGAGCCAGCCAGCGCGACCGGGACGCGTGGACCCGGATGACGCAGTTCGCCCTGCAGGCCGGAGCGGCCGCGCCCGTGACGGCCGAGGCGGCCGGCATCGCCGGACGCGCCACCACCCTGGGTAACTGAACGTGGCGGGTGCGGCGCCGTTCGCGGGTTGGCGCGTGCTGGAGTTGTGCAACGGACTGGCGGTGTCCTACTGCGGCAAGATGTTCGCCGACGCCGGGGCCGAGGTGGTGAAAATCGAATCCCCGCAGGGCGATTCGCTGCGCGCCTGGTCGGCGGCGGGCGGGCCACCGGGGGCGCTGTTCGGATATCTCGCCGCGGGCAAGAAGTCGGTGATCAACCGCGGCCAGGCAGAGGTCGCGTCGCTGCTGGCCGGCGCCGACCTCGTGCTCACCGACCTGACCGACGGATGGACGCTCGACGGCATCACCGCGCTCAGCGCCGCGTCGGCGGTGGTGGTGGCCGTGACACCGTTCGGCACCACCGGCCCCTACGCCGAAAACCAGGTCGCGGCCAACGAATTCATCCTGCAGGCACTGTGCGGATCGATCGCCGGGCGGGGCTGGCCGGACGACGAACCGGTGCAAGCCGGCGGGCGGCTCGGGGAATGGCTGGCGGGCACGTTCGCCGCGGCGGCCGCCGCGGCCACGGCGCGGCACGCCTCCCGAAGCGGCCGCGGCCGGGTCATCGACGTCTCGACGTACGAGGCCATGGTGATCGCCATGGGCGGCCTGTCGGCGATGTCGGCGAGCGTGCTGGGCCCCGATTCGCTGCTACACGAACGCAGTTTGGAGCTGCCGTCGATCGTTCCCACCGCCGACGGCATGGTCGGCTTCTGCACCATCACCGCGCAGCAGTTCCAGGACTTCCTGGTGATGATCGACCGCGCCGATCTCGTCGGCGACGCCGAGCTGGCGTCCTTCGCCGGACGGGTCGCGCGCCGCGACGAGTTCCTGGACATGGTCACCGCCTGGACCAGAAGCCGCACCACCCAGGAGATCGTCGACGTCGCCGTGGCCTTCCGGATCCCGGTCGCCCCCATAGCGTCTCCCGAGATGCTGCCCAAACTGGACCATTTCGTGGAACGCGGCGTGTTCGTCGAATCGCGGGACGGGGTGCTGGCGCCGCGGGTGCCGTATCGCAGCGAGGCGATGGCGACCAGGCCGCCCAGGCAGCCCCCGGCGCTCGGCGCCGACAACGCACGCCTGCACTGGCCGCCGCGACCCGAGCCGCCCCGCACCGACGAGGCCGACGCGCTTCCGCTGTCCGACGTGCGGATCACCGATTTCACCGCGTTCTGGGCCGGCCCGGTCGCCACGCAACTGCTCGGCGCCCTGGGCGCCGACGTGATCAAGGTCGAGGGCGTCCGGCGGCCCGACGGCATGCGGTTCTCCGCGGGCCGCCCTCCCGACTGGGATCAATGGTGGGAGTGGGGCCCGGTCTTCTTATGCAGCAACAACAACAAGCGCGGGGTCAGCGTCGATCTGGGCACCGATGCCGGGCGATCCGTCGCGCTGGAACTCATCGCCGCCAGCGATCTGGTCATCGAGAACTTCTCGCCCCGGGTGATGGCGAACTTCGGCCTGGAATGGGACGCGGTCCGCGCCGCCAACCCACACGCCATCATGGTGCGGATGCCCGCCTTCGGCCTCGATGGCCCGTGGCGCGATCGCGTCGGGTTCGCGCAGACGATGGAGCAGGCGACCGGCATGGCGTGGATGACCGGCCACGCCGACGGTCCGCCCGTGATTCCGCGCGGAGTGTGCGACCCGATCGCCGGCTTGCACGCCGCCTTCGCCGCCGTGGCCGCACTGGCGATCCGCGACCGCGAGGGTGCCGGCATGCAGGTCGAATCGACCATGGTCGAGGCGGCGCTCAACGTGGCCGCCGAAATGCTGGTCGAGTACTCGCGCAACGGAATCGTCCTGCGGCGCAACGGGAACCGCGGCCCCGGCGCGTCCCCCCAGGGCGTGTACCGCTGTCGCGGCGACGACGAATGGGTCGCGCTCGCCGCGCTGGACGCCGCCGCCCGGGGGTCGCTGGCCGGGCTGCTCGACCAGCCGGATCTACACGACACCGCGTGGGACGAACGGGCCGACGACATCGACAAATTGATCTGCGCCTGGGCCGCGACGCGCTCGGTGACCGAAGCGGTCGACGCGCTGCGCGCCGCCGGCGTGGCCGCCGCGCGCGTCACCCCCGCCGCGGCGCTGCTGACCGATCCACACCTGCACGCACGCGGCTTCTGGGAGACGGTCGACCATCCCGTCGCCGGTTCTTTCCTGTGCACCGGAATGCCTTTCGCATTCCTCGACCGGCCGAGACGCTGGATCCGGCGGGTGCCACCGCTCTACGGGCAGCACACCCAAGAGGTACTCACCGACATTCTCGGGCACAGCGAAGCGGACCTGGCCGACCTGCGGCGCTCGGGCACCATCAGCGACCGGCCGGCGGGCCTGTGACATGGCGGTCAGCCTGTGCGTGCCGCCCCGTGCCGGGGAGCTGTGCGCGCCGGTGCGCTTCTTGGTGCGCCGGGATTCGGTGGTGATGGAGCTGACCGCCCGCCACCGCATCACCAGCGTGGAATGGGACGAGGACGAACACGCGGTGGCGATGGTCGTCGAGATCACCGACCCGCAGACGGCGCGACCGGTGGACGTGCGGATCGACGTCGTGGAAGTGGCCGGCACCGATCACAGCCCCGCGCCCGGCACCATCATCGGCACCATCACCCGCGACGGGAGACGATACGAGGTCAGGGGCACCTACCTGGGTGTCGTCGCGGACGAAAACTGAACGGCGGTAACGGGAATGGAACATCGGTGAGCGCGACGAGGCGCACCGCGGCGATCGTCGGGGTGCACAACACCCGGCAGGGACGTCGGTTGGACGGCGAAACGTCGCGCGGCCTGGCGATCAAGGCGATCCTGGGCGCGCTCGACGATGCCGGGCTGACCCTCGACGACGTCGACGGCATCAGCGCGAGCCCGCAGTCGACCTCGTTGATCTACGACCTGCGGATCGGCCCGGCCTGGCAGGGCCTGGCTTTCGGGGTCGGGATGATCACCGAGGCGGTCACCGCGATCGAGCACGGCATGGCGGACGTGGTGGTGCTGGTCGCGGCGCAGGCCGGCGAATACCGCGACCACGAGGCCACCGCGCCGTGGACCCGGCCCGAAAACGAATTCGTCGCGCCCTGGGGCATGTTCACCACCGCCGAATTCGCGCTCATCGCCCGGCGCCACATGCACGTCTACGGCACCACGCGCGAACAACTCTCGCTCGTCGCCGCGACCATCCGCAACAACGGTTCGCGCAACCCCGAAGCCGTCTACTACCAGCGGGGCCCGTTCGCGCCGGAGGACATCACCGCGTCGCGGCCCATCGCGGACCCGTTCCATCTCCTGGACTGCGCGACAACGTCCGAAGGCGGCTGCGCGCTCGTTGTGGCCAACGTCGCAGCCATCGACGTCAAGAGTCAACCCATCTACGTCCTGGGCAGCGGCGCGGACTTTCACGGCCCCTCCTACCAGCACCCACCGGCGTACGACCTGGCCGGGCGGCGCGGCGATCACGTGAACGGTGTGGTGGGAAGGCGCGCGGCCGAGTGCGCATTCAGCCACGCCGGGCTGCGCCGCGAAGACGTCGACGTGCTGGAACTCTACGACCCGTTCTCCTTCGAAATCATCCGCCAGCTCGAGGCATTCGGCTTCTGCGGCGACGGCGAGGGCGGGCCGTTCGTCGCCGATGGCCACATCGCCATCGACGGCAGCCATCCGATCACCACCGACGGGGGGACCATGTCGTTCAGCCACGCGGGCTCCAACCCGCAGATGATGCAGCGCGCCATCCGAGCGGTTCAGCAGTTGCGCGGCCAGGCCGGCGATCTCCAAGTCCCCGATGCGCATATCGCGTTGTGTAGCAACGGGGGAGCGGGGGCGTTGTTCACGACGGTGCTGATCTTGGGAGACGAGCCACGGTGACCTCTGATCCATTGCGACCCCAAACCGGCCCCGTCCCGCACGCGAGCAGCCAGGTCAGCGTGCCGTTCTGGGAGGGCTGCCGGTCGCGGCAGCTGCGTTATCAGCGTTGCGCGGGGTGTGGCGTGGCGAACTTTCCCCCGACCGAGCATTGCCGCCAATGCCTTTCGGAGGTCGTCGACTGGCGGGAGGGCAGCGGTCGCGGCGAGATCTACAGCTGGACGGTGGTTTATCGGCCGGTGACACCCGAGTTCGAACCGCCGTATGCGCCGGCGATCGTCACGCTCGACGAGGGCTATCAGATGCTGACCAACGTCGTCGGTGTGCCCCCGGAGGACATCGAGGTCGGCCTGCGCGTGCGGGTGCGATTCCACGACGTCGGTCCCGGCGTGACGCTTCCGTACTTCACCGCGGAAGGAACCGACAGTTCGTGAGTCCCCGTACCAGCAACGGACTTCCGGTCACCGCCTACCTGGTCCTGGGCGTGCTGGCGGCCAACGACGAGCAACTCACCGCCGGCGAGATCAAGATGCGCGCCGAACTGTCCGTCGGCCACTTCTACTGGTCCCCGTCGGTCAGCCACGTGCGGCGCGAACTGACCAGACTGCTGGCCCGGGGAATGGTCAGCGAGACCGGCGCCCAGTCCGGCAAGCGCGCCATCACCCTGTACGAGACCACCGAGGCCGGGCTCGACGCGCTGCGCCGCTGGGTGCAGCACTTCCCGGGGCAGGACCAAGTGGTCATCAAACACCCCGTCATCCTCAAAACCTGGCTGGCCCGCGGCGAGGACCCCGAACACGTCCTGGACACCCTGGACCGCCATCTCGACGCGACCCGGGCCCGGCTCGACGAGGCGCTGTGGTCGCGGCAGCGTTCCCGCGAGCTCGGCATCACCGACGACCCCGAACAGCGCTACTCCTTCGCCGTTTTGGACTACGCGATCCGCGGGCTGTACGCGGAGATCTCCAACATCTCCCAGCTGCGCGACGAGATCGCCGCCGGCACCACCCGCGATCCGGTCAAACGGGTGCGACGGTCGAAGGGGCAGATCCGCCGGAGGGCGCCCCGGAGCCCGTGACCGCATAGGCTGTCCCGCGGGATTCGCGCTCCCACAACATTTCTCCCTGCCCGATCGCGGTTCCCTGGGCGATCAACTGGCGCTTGAGCACCTTGTGGGTGGCGGTGCTGGGCAGGTCGGCGGCGATGCGGACGTAGCGTGGGCGCGCCTTGGGGGACAGGTCGGGCTGGGTGTCGAGGAACGCCTCGAATTCGTCGGGCGCCAGCGTGTGGCCGTCGTTGAGCACGACGGCCGCCATCACTTGATCGCCGACATGGCCGTCCGCGACGGCGTAGACCGCGACCCGGTTGATCGCGCTGTGGCGCAACAGGATCCGTTCGATGGGCGCGGCGGCCAGGTTCTCGCCGTCGACCCGCATCCAGTCGGCGGTGCGGCCGGCCAGGTAGATCCAGCCGTCGGAGTCGCGGTAGGCCAGGTCTCCGGACCAGTACATGCCGTGGCGCATGCGCTCGGCGTTGGCGTCCGGGTCGTTGTAGTAGCCGGTGAAGAAACCCGAGCCGGCCGTGTTCACCAGCTCGCCCACCGCTTCGTCGGCGTTGACGAGTGCCCCGTCGGCGTCGAACCGGGCGACCGCGCATTCGGTGACGGTATCGCTGTGGTAGATGGCCACCCCGTCGGCGCCCCGTCCGATGGAGCCCTTGGGCGTGCCGGGTTCGCGGATCACGATGACGGCGTTCTCGGTCGACCCGAAGCCGTCCTCGACCTGCACACCGAACCGGCGCGCGAACTCCTCGATGTCCTTATCGTTGGCCTCGTTGCCGAACGCCACCCGCAGCGGATTGTCGGCGTCGTCGTCGCGTTCGGCGGTGGCCAGGATGTAGGCCAGCGGCTTGCCGACGTAGTTCATGTAGGTGGCGCCGTGGCGGCGGATGTCGTCGAGGAAGTTGCTCGCCGAGAATTTCGCCGGCACGATCGCGGCACCCGAGCACACCGCCGGCGCCCATCCCGCGACCACCGCGTTGGAATGAAACAGCGGCATCGACACGTAACAGGTGTCCTGGTCGGTGAGGGTGAATCGCTCGGCCAGGCTGAGCCCGGCGACCGTGGCCATGAAGTGAGATACCTGCACCGCCTTGGGATTTCCGCTCGTTCCCGACGTGAAGATCATCATGAAGGCGTCCATCGCGGTGACCTGCCGATGCGGCGTCAGCTCGCCGGCGGAGTCGATGAGCTCGGCCCACTGCGGCGTCGAGGTGTCGAGGACGCGCGTGTTCGCCAGGTCCAGGCCGTCCAGCAGCGGGCGGTGCTCGGCGTCGGTCACCACGAACTGGCAGTCCGCGCGGCGGATGTCGGCGGCCAGCGCCTCGCCACGGCGGGTGGTGTTCAGGCCGCACAGCACGTAGCCGCCGAGCCCGGCCGCCGCCATCTGGCTCAGCATCTCGGGGGTGTTTCCCAGCAGGGCGCCGACGTGCACCGGCCGGGACGGATCGGCGGCGGCCAGCAGGGCCGCGGCCCGCGCCGTCGAGCCCTCCAGATACTGGCGCCAACTCCATTGCGCATCACCGTATTTCACCGCGATCGATGAATCGGATAGGCGCTTGCGCAGCAGCGCTTGAATCGTGTCGTCAGCCATCGGTCCGATTCACCCTCACTCTGCCTGCCCTACGAGACGAGACGGTCCGTCTTATAGTAGCGGCCGGCGGCGGTCGGCGTGCCGCCTATCCACCCACCATCATCAGGCCGCCGTCCACCGCCAGCAGTTGCCCAGTGATGAAGCCCGAGCCGGGACCGGCCAGAAACACCAGCATCGGCCCGAGGTCGCGGGTGGGGTCCCCCAGCGTCCCGCCCAGCGGGATCATCATCTTCATCTGCTGATCGATCAGGGCGGCGGCGTCGGGGCCGAGGAAGTCGCGCAGCCGGTCGGCACCCGGCGTCTGCACGGCGGGAGCCAGGGCGTTGACGGTGACGTTGTCGGCGGCCCAGGCCTTGGCGGCCGACCGCGTCCACGCCTGCACCGCGCCCTTGGTCGCGGCGTAGACGGCCGAGATCGGGCTGCCCATAACGGCTTCCGACGAGCCGAAGTTGATGATCCGTCCGCCCTTGGGGTCCTGGTCCCTCATGACGGCGTAGGCGGCCTGGTTGGTGAGGATGGTTGCCTTGACGTTGGTGTCCAACAGGAACGAGATGTCGTCGGCGCCGATATAGCCGGGGATGCCGGCCTGCCAGAGCCCCGCGGCGTTCACCAGCACGTCGAGCCCGCCCAGGTGGTGCGCCGCGTCCGTGACCGTCGCCGAGACGCCGTCGGGATCACGCGCGTCGCACTGAAACCACTTGGCGGCGAGGCCCTCCGGTGGCGGCGTCCGGTGATAGGTCGCGGCCACCTCGGCGCCCGCCTCGATCAGGACCCCTACCGCGGCGGCGCCGATGCCGGTGGCGGCGCCGGTCACCAGGATCCGCCGGCCCTGCAGGACATGTTCCATGCCCGCGAGCGTAACGCCACGGCGAAATCCCGCTCGGATCTCCGCCGTGGCGTTACGACCGCGAAGCAGAATGCGTTACGCGCGCACCGCGACCGTCGACAGCAGATCGGCCAGGCGGTCCGGCTGGTCGACCATGGAGAACGTCCGCGCCCCGGCGATCACCTCGAGGCGGGCGTTGGGGATGGTCGCCGCCAGCCGGGCGCCGTCCTCCTGCTCGAAGAACAGGTCGTCGGCCGACCACGCGACGAGCGTCGGCTTGTCGAAGTCGTACAGCCTGGCCGCCACCGTCGTCGTCACCTCGGGGCGCATGGAAAGGGTGAACTGGCGCAGGTCCTCGGCGACCGCCGGCAGCGACTGCGCCGGGCGCACCCAGAGCTCGGTGAGGTCGTCGATGTTGCGGTGCGTCAGGCCGTCGAACGCGCGCTTGCGCACCGTGGGCACCCGCATGGCCTGGGCGACGGCCCGGAACGTCGTCTTCGACTTGGCCGCCAGGATCACCGGTTTGAGGATCGGCGGTGGAAAGTGTTCGAACGCATCGCAACTCGTGAGCACCAGCGCGCCCAGCCGCTCGCGGTGGTGCACGGCGACCAACTGGGTGATGACGCCGCCGGTGTCGTTGCCGACCAGCACCACGTCCTCGAGGTTGAGCGCGGCGAGCGCCTCGGCGACCATGGCCGCCACGCCGGTGATGGTGCGATCGGCGCCGCGGCGCAGCGGCTCGGGGTGCGCGCCCAGCGGCCAGGTCGGGGCGATGCACCGCAATCCGCGGGCGGCCAGCCGTTCGCTGACCTGGCGCCACAGTTGGCCGCCCATCATGTAACCGTGCACGAAGACCACGGGCCTGCCGTTCTCGGGTCCGGTTGCTTCGTAATGGATGGTTCCGGCACTAATGTCGATCGTCGACATATGAGGACTCCTACGTCAGAGATACACTTACAAACAGGCTGTCTGTTCGTAAGTTACCAACAGGTTGTATGGAAAGCAAGAGACGCACCCAGGAGGAGCGCTCCGCGGCCACCCGCGAGGCGCTGATCGCGGCTGCCCGCAAACTCTGGGGCCTGCGGGGATACGCCGACGTGGGGACGCCCGAAATCGCCTCGGCCGCCGGGGTCACCCGCGGCGCGATGTATCACCAATTCGCCGACAAGGCGGCGCTGTTCCGTGAGGTCGTCGAGGTCGTCGAGCATGATGTGATGGCGCGGATGGCCGTGGTGGTCGCCGAGTCGGGGGCGGCGACGCCGACGGCCGCGGTCCGGGGCGCGGTCGACGCCTGGCTCGAGGTGTCCGCCGATCCCGAAGTGCGGCAACTGATCCTGCTGGACGCGCCGAGCGTGCTCGGCTGGGCGGGATTCCGCGACGTCGCACAGCGGTACAGCCTGGGCATGACCGAGCAGATGCTCACCGAGGCGATCCGGGCCGGCGAGTTGGCCGAGCAGCCGGTGCGGCCGCTGGCGCACGTGCTCATCGGCGCGCTCGACGAGGCCGCGATGGTCATCGCCACCGCCGATGACCCGGACCGCACGCGCGACGAGACCCGGGAAGTGCTGCACCGGCTCATCGACGGGATGTTCGACGCGCGCTGACGAGGCGGTCAGTCACCGCGCACGTGCGCGACGCCGGCGATGACGCCCTGGATGAGCCGGTCGAGGTGCTCGGGGTCGTCGACGGCCGGCTGGCCCGCGACGAAGGTCAGCATGATCCCGTTGATGAAGGCCAGGGTGGCGGTCGCCTGGTCGTCGACCAATGCCGGATCCGGCGCGCTGCCCTCGGGGTGCCACTGGGTGACGACGTCGCGGGCCAGGGCGTAGAGCCGGTCCGCCGACTCACTAAGGGCCGCGGCCAGTTCCGGGTCCCGGCCGGCCAGCAGCGCCAGCTCGTAGCGGGCCTTGGCGCGGGTGAGCCAGGGTTCGCTGTTGACGTACATGACGATGCGGGCCAGGCCGGCGGTGCCGGTGAACTGGGTGGCGTGATCCTCGGCCAGTTCGGCCATCATCGAAAAGTCGGCGACGTCGAGTTCGGCCAGCCGGGTGGCGATGGCGTGCACCAGCGCCCGGCGGGTCCGGAAATAAAACGATGTGGTGCCGGCCGGCACGCCCGCGTGGTCGTCGACTTTCGGGTGACTGACCCCGTGCACCCCGTTGCTGCCCAGCAATTCGATCGCGGCGTCGGCGAGTTGGCGGCGCCGCTCGGGCGCGTTGTGCTTTCTGCGTGCAGCGATGCGCCCCAGTTTATCGGCGCCGACTTAGCCCGCGCTTTAGAACTGGCCGCAGTTCGGCGTGGTGGGCTCGCCGTTGAAGCGGGCGGCGATCCATTGCATCGCCGGTTCGCCGTCGACCAGCATCGGCAGCGCGTGGTTGATGACGAGCTTGTTGAGGAACGGCGGCTCTTCGTTGGTGCGGAATTCGACGTCGGCGTCCTGGGCACACCAGTCGCGCCCGAGCTGGTTGGCCGCGGTCCACGGCACCAGCGGGTCGTAGCGATTGCTGTCGATCATCACCGGCGCGTTCGGTTTGAAGCGGCCGAGCCGTTGCGCCTCGAACAGGCTGTTGAACGGCTCCTCGTTCACCAGCTGATTGATGTCCTCGGTGAAGTAGGGCTGTATGTGACGAAACATGAAGTCCAGCAACGTCTGTCCGACGCATTGGCGTGACACCGATTCCAGCATCGCCAACCCGCGCGGCGTCATCTTGGAGCGAATGATGTCGGCGAACTCGGGATAGGCGGCCATGACGCTGTTGAGCGCGTACCCGACGACGCCGACCAGCGCGCTGCCGTCGGCGTAGGGCAACAGCTCCTTGAGGTCGGCGGGTGGCGCCCCGGCGTAGGTGCCCACGATGTGAAGGTCGGGGGCGTATTGCGAGGCGAGCTCGGCCGCCGACGCGGTCGCGCCGCCGCCCTGCGAATAGCCCCAAAACGCCACGGGCCCATGCGGATCCAGCGACGTGCCGGGTAGGCGCATGGCGGCGCGGGCGGCATCGAGCACCGCCTGTCCCTCGGCCACCCGCCCCACATACGTGTGCATCGGCGCGGTGCCCAGGCCCTCGTAGTCGGTCATCACAATGGCGAAGCCGCGCGCGACCATGGTGGCGACGAACAGTTCCTCGTAGTTGAACATGATGTCCCAGCCACCCGAATAGTGAATGCCCTGGTTGAACATTCGCGACGGCGCACACTGATTGCCCTGCCCCTGGGTACCCGGCGCGTAACTGATCAACGGGCGCGGCCCGGCGCCCGGCCAGTCGTTGTAGGGCTCGAAATAGGTGCCCGTCACCGCGATCGGGTTGCCCCGGGTGTCGGTGCTGCGGTACATGATTCGCGTGCCGGTCGCCATGATCGCGCCCAGCTGGCCGGAGGGCTCCAGCACCAGCCGCGACGGTTCGGTGCGGATCAGGTCGCCGGGTTTACCGGGCGGCAGCGGATCCGGCGCGGCATAAAAGTCCGCATACTGCGGCTCGTCCCCGCCGTCGGCGCGCGCAATTCCGGTGCCCACCAGAGCCGAAGCAATTATCAGCAGTACTGTGAATACTCCCCCGGCCCGATGCATTACGGAACGGTAACAATGGACCGCCCGCCAGCGGAAGAGCAATCTCTAATTTTTTAGAGATCTCGCGGTTAACGGAATTCCGGCCGCCTCTTCCGCCCAGGGGCTCGGCTCACCGGAGCGCGGCTTCTGCGCGAGCGCCGACTGGGGGATCCACGCGAGACGTCGAAGACGTTGTCGGCCAACGAGTCCGCGCCCGGCGCCGGCGGTAGCCGCCGTCAGGGTGTCTTGAGGAACACGTCGTTGAGCGTGACGGTGCGCAGGTTGCGGTCGCGGATGATGTCGACGAGCTGCGGATAGACGTGCGTCACCGGCAGATGATTGAGGTGCCCGATCACGATGGCCTGCGGCGTGAAGTACTGGTCGGCCATCTGCACGATGTAGTCCTCGGTGATCAACGTCGAATCCGACAGCGAACCCGACCACAAGGTGGGCACCTTGTAACCGAGGTCGGCGGCCACGGCATCCACGGCGGCGTTGCGCTTGGCGTAGGGCGGGCGCCAATAGGGTTTCGCGCCGATGCCGTACGTCTTCTTCAAGAACGTGTCGTTTCGTGTGAGCTGTTCGGCGACTTGCTCTTTGGTCAGTGTGGTCAGGTCCGGGTGTGACCAGGTGTGGTTGCCGAGTTGGATCTGCCCGCTGTCGACCAACGGCCGGAGCAGCTCGGAGTTTTCGGTCCACGAGTCGTAGATCCCGTTCACGAAGTACGTCAGCCGCACGCCGGTGTCCCTGGCGAACTGCGTGTAGGCACGGACCACTTCGCTGTTCACGCCGTCGTCGACGGTCAGCGCGAGCAGGTCGCCTTCGCCCGGGAGCTTCATCAATGCGCCGCCGCCGGGCAGGGGGATGCGGGCGCTGAGCGGCGGGGGCGGCAGCAGGGCCTGCGGGGCGGTCGGGCCCGAAGTCGGTATGTCGACGCCGGGCGTCTGGGCGAACGTGCGCGGCTGCGGGTCGACGATGAGCCGCGCCGTCCCGACGCCGGCAACCACCGACGCGGCGAGCGATCCAAGAAACTGGCGGCGGTTCATGGCTGCGAAGGGGCGACGTCGATCAAAAGGGATGGGCGCAGAAAAGGAGAATTCAGCCCGGTCATTCGGAAACGGATGGCGGCGCGTTGCGTACCGGGCGGGTCCCCGCAGGGACCGCCGTTCGCGCAAAACACCGAGGCCACAGCAGCGAACCGTACCATTCAAAGGCCCAAATAGTCGGCTGCGTTACGGGAGGGTCAGCTGTGAATTCTCTCGGCGGACATCGCGGCCGCTGACGGCGACCCGACCAGCGAGGATCAATGCGGTTCGCCGGCGCCGCGTTGCGGCAATTGCACGGGTTCGGCGGCGGGAGTTCCAAGCGTAAAAGCCAGCCACGGCAGGGCGGTGGCAAACGCCTGGGCGGCAAACGGCCAGTCGTGCTTGCCCTCCTGGGTGACCACCGCACAGGCGATGCCGTGCGCGGTGCCGACCGCACACAGCGACCTCGCGGCGGCGTCCTGGCCCTCGGGGTTGGCGGCGGGATCGCTGGACGCGACGAGGGTCGGACTGGCCTGTTCGGCGACGTTGCCGGGCCCCGAGGAGACGGGCACGTCGAACCATCCGGACAGGCCGGCGTAGTGACCGTGCTTGGTCATCACGGTGACCGGGTCGAAGGCGGCCCACGCGGCCTGATCCCCGCCGAACAGCCGCGCGACGGACTGGTCCTTGGAGCCGACGTTGGGACCGCGGTCGCCCGCGATGTCCACGAACGCGCTGAACAGCTCCGGGTGCATGACGGCCAGGTCGACGGCGCAGGTACCGCCCATCGACCAGCCGGCGACGCCCCAGTTGGCCCGATCGGCGCTGACGCCGAAGTTCGACACCGTGAACGGGATGACGTCTTTGGAAAGGTGGTCGGCGGCGTTGCCGCGGGGGCCGTTGACGCACTCGGTGTCGTTGTCGAACGACCCGGTCGGATCGACGAACACCAGCACCGGCGAGAAACCGTGATGCGCGGCGGCGAAGTTGTCGATGGCGGTGAAGGCGCCGCCCGGACCCAGCCAATCCGCCGGGGTGTTGAAGGCCGAGCTGATCATCATGACGGCCGGCAGCCGGGGCGGGGGATTGCTGTTGAACCATGCCGGTGGCAGATAGACCAATTCCCGCCGGTGGGCGAAATGGGAGGCCGAGGAGTCGATGTCGACCGGCACCACGACGCCCTTGGTGGGCCTCGTTCCCGCGATCTGCATCTCGGTGACGCGCAGGCGGTCGACCTGGTCGGGCAACGGCACCGAGGTCAGCTGGTTCCACGCGGCCAGCGCCGTGGGGAAGTAGCCCACCCAGCCGTTGAGCGCCATGCCCGCGCACAGGACGCACAGCGGTATCGACAGCACGGCCACCCCGCGGCGCCACCAGCGCGCGCCCCGCCAGCCCACCAGGAACACCGCGGCGGCCAGGCCGCTCATCGCGATCCACAACCACAGCGTCGTCGGCGCGGGATCCCCGGCCACCCCGAGCGAGGTGATGTACCAGCGCGACAGCGCGGTCACCGCGACGGCCGCGATCAGCGCCACGGGCAGCACTCGCTTGAGCCAACTTCGCGCGCGCCATTGGATCGCGACGATCAGCACGAGCAACGCGAGGCCCTGAACGGCGGGCGGAAACCAGCCATGCAGCAGGGACAGTTGCCCGAAGAACTGCTCCAACGGTCGTGACCTTTGCTAGATCGATCGCTGCGCGAGGGTGCGGTGATTGTCGTGATCGTCAAGGGGCCGGGCGGCGTCTCGGCGGCCGGTGGCCGGACTCACTATCCCATACGATCGCGGCCCGCCGGCCTACGCTTCGCCGGGTTCACGTGTCCGTGACGACGCTGGTGAATGAGCGCAGCCGCAGGCTGTTGCCGACGACGAGAACGCTGGAGAGCGCCATGGCGGCGCCGGCCAGCATCGGGTTGAGCATGCCGAGCGCGGCGAGGGGGATCGCGGCGAGGTTGTAGCCGAACGCCCACACCAGGTTGGTCTTGATGGTGGCCAGCGTCCGGCGGGAGAGCCGGATCGCGTCCACGGCCGCCCGCAGGTCGTCGCGGATCACGGTGAGGTCGGCCGCCTCGATCGCGACATCGGTGCCCGCGCCCATGGCCAGACCCAGATCGGCGGCGGCCAGCGCGGCGGCGTCGTTGACGCCGTCGCCGACCATGGCGACCACCTTGCCCTCGGCTTGCAGACGCTTGACGGCCGCGACCTTGTCGTCGGGCATCGCCTCGGCGATCACCTCGGCGATGCCGAGTTCGGCGGCGATGCGGGCGGCGACGGTGTGGTTGTCGCCGGTGAGCAGCACCGGGGTCAGGCCGAGTCGCTGCAACTGGCGCACGGCGTCGCCGCTGGACGGCTTGACGGTGTCGGCGAGCACCAGGAGCCCCCGCGCCGCGCCGTCCCAGCCGACGACGACGGCCGTCTTGCCGTCGCCCTCCGCGCGGGATTTGGCCGCGGCGAGCGCGGCGTCGAGGCGCGCACCGCGCTCGTCCATCAGGCTCGCGCGCCCGACGACGACGGCGTGGCCGTCGACCGTGCCGTGCACGCCCATGCCGTGGACACCCGCGAAATCGGCGGGCGTGGGGAGCGCGCCGAGCTGCGCCGCAGCGGCCCGGGCGATGGCCTGCGCGACCGGATGTTCGGAGGCGGCCTCCAGGGCACCGGCGTAGCGCAACAGCGTGGCGCGATCGGTTCCCGCCCCGGCGACCACGTCGACCAGGGCCATTCGGCCGGTGGTGACGGTGCCGGTCTTGTCGAGCACGATCGTGTCGATCCTGCGGGTGGACTCCAGCACTTCGGGCCCCTGGATGAGGACGCCGAGCTGGGCCGCGCGGCCGGTGCCGACCAGTAGGGCGGTCGGAGTCGCGAGGCCCATCGCGCACGGGCAGGCGATGATGAGCACCGCGACGGCGGCCGTCAGCGCGGTGGTGGCCGAGAAGCCCGCCGCGAGCCAGCCGCCCAGGGTCGCCACCGCGAGCGCCAGGACGACGGGAACGAACACGCCGGAGACCCGGTCCGCGAGGCGCTGCACCCGTGCCTTGCCCGATTGGGCCCGTTCGACGAGCTTGGCCATCTGCGCCAGCTGGGTGTCGTCGCCAATCCCGGTGGCCCGGACGACAAGCCGGCCCCCGGCGTTGACGGTGCCGCCGGTGACGGCGTCGCCCGCTCCGACCTCGACGGGCACCGACTCGCCGGTCAGCATCGATGCGTCGACCGCCGAGGAACCCGTGACGACGACCCCGTCGGTCGCGATCCGTTCCCCGGGACGCACCACGAACTGGTCACCCACCGCGAGCCGCTCGATCGGGAGCCGGGTCTCGGTGCCGTCACGCAAGACCCCGACGTCCTTGGCGCCCAGCGCCACCAGCGCGCGCAGCGCGTCGCCGGCGGACCGCTTGGCCCGCTTCTCGAAATAACGGCCGGCCAGGACGAACAGCGTGACGCCGGCGGCCACCTCGAAGTAGACGTGGCACGGGGCGTCATCGCGCCCGACCGTGAGCTCGAAGTCGTGCTGCATGCCCGGCTGGGCGGCTGTCCCGAGGAACAGCGCGTAGAGCGACCACAGGAACGCGGCCAGGGTCCCGATCGAGACCAGGGTGTCCATGGTGGCGACGCCGTGTTTGAGGTTGGCCCAGGCGGCCGCGTGGAAGGGCAGCCCGCACCACAGGACGACCGGCGCCGTCAGCGCCAGCGACGCCCAGTGCCAGTGGTGAAACTGCCACGCGGGAACCATGGCCATGGCGATCACCGGGCCGGCCAGCACGGCGGCGGCGATCAGCCGCCGGCGCAGCGAAGTCAGCTCGGCGTCGCGCACCGGCGAACGTCGCGGCAGGGCGGCCGCGTAACCGGCCTTTTCGACCTCGGCGATCAGGATCCGTGGGTCGTACCCGGCGGGGGCGCTGACGGCGGCCGTCTCGGTCGCATAGTTGACGGTGGCCGAGACGCCGGCGAGCTTGTTGAGCTTTCTTTCGATCCGGGCGGCGCAGGAGGCGCAGGTCATCCCGGTGATCTCGAGCTCGATGGGGGGTGCGGCGGCCGGCGTGTCCTTGGGCAGGGTGCCCTCGTCGATGTTTCGCGGGGGCGTGCTCATGCGACCAGGACGGCCTGGAAGCCCGCCTCGTCGACCGCGGCGAGGACGGCTTCCGCGTCGATGGGCACCGCGCTGGTGACGACGAGCCGGCCGGTGTCGGCGCTGACCGTCACGCCGTCGACGCCGGGAATCCCGGCGACCTCGCCCTGGACGGCGGCCTCGCAGTGCGCGCAGCTCATCCCGCTCACCCGATATTCGCTGGTGGGCATGCCGCTCCTTCTCGATCCCGCCGCGGACTTGACCCCACCATTCTGCCTGCCGGGGGGTTCGGGCTACTGCCGCAGGTGCGACCCGCCGCCGATGTACCACACCTGGCCGGTGATCCACTCGGCCTCGTCGGACAGCAGGAACGCGGTGATCGCCGCGAGGTCGTCCGGCTTGCCCAGCCGGCTGGTCTTGCCGAACGTCAGGAAGGCCTGCTGGAGCGCGACGTCGTTTTGGCGCTCCTGGGTCTCGCCCATCACCAGGCCCGGCATGACCCCGTTGCTGCGGATGTTGTGTTTGCCCCAGTTGACGGCCACGTGCCGGGTCAGGTGGTTCACCGCCGCCTTCGAGGCGCCGTAGGCGACGTGCATGGGGTCGCTGCCCAGCGCGGCGCCCGACGAGGTGTTCACGATGCTGCCCCCACCCCGGGCGAGCAGGTGCGGCAGGACCGCGCGGATCGTGCGGACGTACCCGAGCAGGTTGACGTCGAGCGTGCGCTGCCAGACGTCCATGTCGGTGTCGAGAATCGTGGTGTCGCGTCCCAGGTTTCCCTCGGACAGATCGGCGCCCACGTTGTGCAGGCCGTCGATGGCCCCGAACTCGTCGAGCGTCGTCTCGACGAGGCGCCGCACCGACTGCTCGTCGGCGAGGTCGAACTCGACGGCGATCGCGCGGCCGCCGGCCGACACGATGCGCTGCGCGGTGGCGGCGGCGCCCGCAATGTTGTTGTCGCCGATGGCAACACGGGCGCCTTCGGTGGCGAGGCGTTCGGCGGTGGCCGCGCCGATCCCGGTGGCGCCCCCGGCGACCACAAATGTCTTGCCGGTCAGGCCGCGCATCACACGTACCCGACGCCGATGTCGACCGACACCTGGGTCGCGGTCACCAATCTGGATTGGTCGGAGGCCAGCCAGGCCACGGCGTCGGCGATGTCCTCGGGCTGCGCGATGCCCTCGGGCAGCAGCGGTTTGTGCATGCCCCGCAGGTGTGGGTAGTCGTCGGCGGCGGCCTGTAACGCTTCCCGCATCCGGCCGGTGCCCATCGGGGTGGCGACGGCGCCGGGGTTGAGGCTGTTGACGCGGATGTTGTACCGGCCGAGCTCGGCGGCGAACGCCCGCGCCATCCCCACGACCGCGTGTTTGCTTGCGGTGTAATGGATCATGAACGACTGCATCTTGATGCCGGCCGCCGAACCGATGAGGATGATCGAGCCGCCGCGGCCGCCGTCAATGATGTGCCGCACCCCCGCCATCACGGTGTTCCAGGTGCCGATCACGTTGGTGTCGATGGTGTCTCGGAACGCCTGCGCGGTGATCTGATCCCAGGGCGCGGGGCTGCAGATCCCGGCGTTGGCGACGATGACGTCGAGCCGGCCCAGCTCGCCGACCCCCTTGTCCACGGCGGCGGACAGCGCGTCAAGATCGCGGATGTCGGCCTCGGCGGTGACGACCCGCCGGCCGCCTTCGCTCACCAGCCGTGCGGTTTCGGCCAGATCGTCGGACGTCGGCGAGTCGTAGGGGACGCTCGGCGGCAGCGGCCCGGCGAGATCGACCGCGATGATGTCGGCGCCCTCGGCCGCAAGACGCACGGCGTGTGCCCGGCCCTGCCCGCGCGCGGCGCCGGTGATCAGCGCGACCTTTCCCGAGAGTGACTGGCTCATGTGTGGTCTGGGTTCCTTTCAGTCGCGCGCGAGCTTGTCGAGCGGGTTGGAGCGTTCCAGCATGCCGTACGCTTCTTCGCCGTCCCATCGGTAGCGCACGCCGGCCTGCTGGACGGCGGGGAACTCGGCCATCTCCTCTTTGAGGGCGTGCATGGAGTACATGTCGTCGTCGTGGTGCACGTCGTGCGTGGAAAACACTGTCTCGCCGGCGATTTCGACTAGCCCGTCGGCGGTCTCCAGCACCAGCGAGGCATCCTCGCCGAGTGGCCGCAGGCGTGTCAGCCACGGCGCCCGCACCGCCCGCGCCGGGACCAGGCCGCCGTCGCCGGTGAAGACGAATCCCTCGTTGAAGGTGGGCTGGCCGTCGGGGCGCGGCGGATAGGCGATGTAGCCGAAGGCGCGGCCGCTGCCGAACACGGCCGACTGCCAGCAGTGTCCCCAGAAGCCGGCGAGCTTGCGCACCCCGGTGCGACGGATCCGCAGGCCGCTCCCGGTGAAGGTGTGGCGTTCATCCCCAAATCGGAATTCCCCTGTGGCGGTGAACAATTGCTCGTAGCGGGGCCCGCCCATGATGGCCCCGACAGACGTCGTTTGGAGCTGCGTGCCCGCGTCGGCCTGTAGCGCGCCCTGGACCCACGGGGGCACGGCCATCCTCGTCTCGACGTGGAAGCCGATGTTGGTCGTCGGGCCGTCCTTCCTGCCCGCCACCAGGTCGACCGACGAGGTCTGCACGGCCGGCCCGTCGTAGGACATCGTCCAGGTGTCGAAGGGTTCGAGGCACTGGAATGCCAGGCCGCCGGCGCCGAGCACGGTGGGCCGCCCGTCGGCGCCGCGAGCCGGCAGCGACGGCCCGTTGGTGCGCAGCCGGTAGACGCGCCCGTCGGGAAACGCGGCATTGACCTGAATGTCGTGGGAGTCCCAATTGGCGCCCACCGCCTCGATTCCCACGCGGGGCAGGCCGATCTCGCCGCGGTCGTCGACCACCCAGAAACTGACCGAGTCCCGCATCTCCGGATCCTCGGGGCGCTGCGCCAGCACGTACTCGCGCGACGGGTCGATGCCGCCGGTGAGATCAACCGCCATTGCTTTCCTCGCTCCTTACCTTTGGATGCCGCGTCCACCGCCGCGCGCTGTCCACATAGCGCGCGAACCGGGGCCGAACCTCGTCGAGATCGATGCCGAACTCCACCGGGTCGGCGTGCGAGCTCGGCTCGCGCTGCGCGGCGGCGTGCTCCCACCAACTGTGCATCCGCGCTTCGAACTCGTCGGACACCGGGGCCCCGAGCCAGGCGTACAGCCCGGCGACCTCGCCGACCGGGTCGGCCTGCATGGCCCGAAAGTCGATGTCGTAGAACCGATCGTCGGCACCGGCCGCGCGGAACCGCAGCGCCCGCTCCATGCCCAGCGACCAATGCTCGACGTTGAGCCGGCCGATGTAGCGGCGGTCGATCCGGGTGTTGAACGACCCGATGATGTCGGCGTACAGGTCGGCCACCGACAACAGGACGTCGGTGGGATCGCGATGGGTCATCACGAATCGGGCGTCCGGGAACACCGCGTCCAGCGCGTCGAGCCACAACACATGGGACGGGCACTTCAGCCGCCACGGCCGCTCAGGCTCGCCCCACTGCAGCAGCTGCATCACCCGCCGCTGATAGCGAAACGTCGGGGTGAGGTCGGCGTGGTGCACGAGCCACGTTGAGTACGAGGGGATTTCGGCGAACGACTGAAAGATGTGCGACTTGAAGTCGAGCGCCATCAGCTCGTGGCACTCCATGGGCCCGTGGGTGTCGCCGGGAACGTGGCGGCGGGTGCCGACCATCTCGCCCCGGTCGGCCGGGACGCGGGGATCGACGCCGTGCACCGTCGAGGGCGGGGGGCACGGTTGCGTCGACTCCCACCGGCGCAGGTAGCGCACCTCGGGATCCTGGGCCAGCAGCATGGACAGGGCGGTGGATCCGGTCCGGGGCAATCCCAGGCCGACCAGCGGTTCGCGGATGGGCACGTCGCCGATCTCCGGGTGCCGCCGAAACCAGTCCTCGACCTGCAGCCGTTGCGAGAGATAGCCCGCGATGCGTTGGCGCAGAAAGGCTTCCCCGCGCTCGTTCAGGTGGGCCTCGTCGCGCAACGCCGACAACAGGACGTTCAGGCCCTCGGTGAAGGAGTCGTCGCCGAAGTCGGTGAGCCCGGTCTGCGCCGCGGCCTCCTCCATCAGCTCACCGGATGTCAGCACGGCGTCTCCTCGATCAAAGTCCTTGCGGCGGCGCTCAACCCATCCACTGCCCGCCGGCGACGTCGATGGTCTGACCGCACAGGTAGTCGGCGGCCTCGGAGGCCAGGAATGCGACCATGTTGGCGGCCTCCTCGGGCAACGACGCGCGACCCAGCTGGACCTGGTGGGTGATCGCTTCCTGGATGGCGCCGCGGCCGGCGCGCTGCTTGTCGTCCTGAGGATCGAGCAGGTACTGCCGCATCTCCGGTTTGATCATGATGCCCGGCGCCACGCCCAACACGTTGACACCGCGCAGCGCGACCTCGTGGGCGAGGTTGCGCGTGAACCCGATGACGCCGGCCTTGCACGCGTTGTAGACGACCAGGCCGCGCTGCTGAATGCGGCCGCCGACCGACCCGATGTTGATGATCTTCCCCGAACCCTGGTCGAGCATGTACGCCAGCGCGGCGTGCGCCCCGTACATCATCATCGTCAGGCTGCCCAGCACCGTGTAGTCGATGTCCTCTTTCGTCTGCTTCTCGAACGGACCCGCGGCCACCATCACCGGGTTGTTCACCATGATGTCGAGGCCGCCGAGCTCGTGGTGAGCCTGCCGCACCGCGCCGTGCACCTGGTCCCAGTCGGACATGTCGGCCTTGACCGGGATGGCCCGCACGCCCCAGCGCCGCTCGACTTCCTCGGCCCGGCGTTCGACCTTCTCGAAGGTGCGGCCGATGAGCGCGACCTCGGCGCCGCAGCCGGCCAGCCGGTTGGCGATCGCCTGCCCCAGGCCGTCGCCGCCGGCTCCGGTGACGAAGGCCTTCTTGCCGGACAGGTCCATCAGCTCGGTCACGCGCTTGCCGACGATGTGCTCCGGTAGGCGGTCCAACCCGAGCAGCTGCACCCAGTCCTGGTCGTCCTGAACCGTCATCGTCGACCCCTCCTCAGCCAGACCGGGACGGCATCGCCGCCCCACCTCGCTGACGATATGACGGCCTCACGGCCAGCAGGTAATACCAATTCGGGAAACCAGTCATGCCGCATTTATATGGCTGGTAGATGTGGAGGCGATGGACACCCACCGGCTCAAGTACTTCCTGCGGATCGCGGAGGAAGGCTCGATCACCCGCGCGGCCGCGGTGTTGGGCATCGCCCAGCCGGCGCTGAGTCGCCAGATCCGGCTGCTGGAGGAGGACCTCGGCATCACGCTGTTCGAGCGGACCCGCCGGGGCGTGCACCTCACCGAGGAGGGCGAACGGCTGCGCTCCTCGACCGCCGCGCCGCTGCGTCAGCTCGAGCTCGCGGTCCGGTATGCGGGATCGCCGTTGGCGCGCATCGAGCGCGGGCTGCTGTTCGGGATCGTGCCGACCGCCGCCGGCGTCCTGGCCGCGCCGCTGGCGGCAAGCGTGGGCGCCGCGTTCCCGAATGTCCATTTCCACGTCGCCGTGGCCGAGACCGACGACCTGGTGGAGCGCCTCCTCAAGGGCGCGATCGACCTCGCGGTGATCAACCCGGTCTCCGATGACCGGCTCTTCCACCGGCACCTGGTGACCGAGGACCTCGTGCTGGTCGGGGGGCCCGCGTCGGAGCTCTCGCCCGCCAGCCCGATCCGCTTCACCGATCTCGCCAAGCTCCCGCTGGTCATGCCCAGCGGGCTGACCGGCATTCGAAACACCCTGGAGAACACCGCGCTGCGGCTCAAAGTTGCGATCACGGCCCGCTTTTCGACCGATTCGGTGGAGGTGGCCAAGCATCTGGTCGCCGCGGGGCTCAGCTATGCGGTGCTGCCGATGGCGGCGTGCGGCGCCGATGTGGAGGCGGGGCGGCTGCGGTGGACGTCGATCCACGAACCCCCGATCGACCAACAACTCGGCGTGGCCGCCACCGCGGCGCTGGAACTGCCCCGCGAATTCGCGGCGAAGATCGGCATCGTGTTGCGCGAAGAGGTGGCGCGGTTGACCAAATCCGGCTTCTGGCCGGCGCGTTTCGAGCCGTCACCGGTATGGGACCCCAACATCCCCGAGCCGCGGAACTGAACGGGATTACGCTGCCGGTTAGCGGAAAGGAGATTCGCAATGACCGTCACCGTTGTCGACCGGGGGCCCCGCCAGGTGAGCCGCAGAGTCGAAGTGGCCGCGCCGGCGGCCGAGCTGTACGCCATCGTCGCCGATCCGCGGCGTCACCACGAACTCGACGGGTCGGGCACGGTGCGCGACAACATCACCATGCCGCCGCAACTCCTTGAGGGCTCGAAGTTTTCGACGAGCATGAAGATGTTCGGCGTGCCCTACCGCATCACCAGCACGATCACCGCGCTGACGCCGAACGAAGTGGTCGAATGGCGCCACCCGCTGGGTCATCGCTGGCGGTGGGAATTCGAGGCGCTGTCACCGAACCTGACGCAGGTCACCGAGACGTTCGACTACCGCGACGCCGGTGCGCTGAAGAACAAACTGAAGTACTACGAGCGGATGGGCTTCGCCAAGGCGAACGCCTCGGGCATCGAGGCGACGCTGACCAAACTGCGGGATCGCTACGCTGGGTGATCAGTTCGCCACCGGATCGGCTGCGTCCCAGGGCATCACGCCGGACACCCAGTGGCTCAGTTCCGAGGCCTGGTCGTTGCGGTGCAGATGGCGTGGAGGCGTCGCGTAGGTGGAGTAGGGCCGGCACCGAATGACGACGCGGTTCTCGCGTTCGCACATCGCCTCGATGTGCGGGCGCGCGTCGTCACCGAGTGGCTGGCCGGACATTCGGCCGGCAACCGCCGTCATCACGTCGATCGCCAGATCCCGGTCGTCCTCGACGGCGGCGTCGGCGTAGACCTGCAGGTAGGCGAAGGGCCATCGCTCGTCAAGGACGCACAGGCTCACCTTGCCGTCGCGCTGAACGATCCGGGCTTTGCCCCTGCCGGCCATCGTGGAGACGAGCAAGTCGTCGGTGTCGGTGGGGATGTAGTACACGACCGACATGGCGGGGCCGTCGTGGCGGCGACGGTAGCCGAACACGCACGTGCGATGCGTGCGCACGAATTCCCGTCGTTCGGAGGGAAGCATGTCGCGGTCGGCCGGAGCGGTGAAGGGCTCTGCCGCCAGGGGGAGGAGCATGACGAATTTTCCTTGCTGTCAACGGGGTTGATCCGCGCGATAATTACGGATACAGTGTCTCCGTAATGCGTGACGATGTCAACCGGGGGCCGCGGCGGTCCCGCGGCCGCCCGGCCCTGCCGATGGACCGCATCCTGGGCGCGGCCGTCGAACTCCTCGACGCGGAGGGGGCGGACGCGTTGTCGATGCGGTCGCTTGCCCAGCGCCTGGGATCGGGCACCGCCACGCTGTACCGCCACTTCTCCAATCGATCCGAACTGGTGTCGCAGGTGATCGACCACATACTGGGCGAAGTCGACCTCGATGCGCGGGCGCTGGCGGACCTACCGTGGCAGCAGGCGTGTATCACGTTCGCGCAACACATGTTTGACGCGCTGCGCCGGCATGGCAATGTCGCGCCGCTGTTGATCGAATACACGCCGACGGGGCCGAGCGCGTTGGCCAATCGCGAGCGCTGCCTGGTGATCCTGCTGGACAACGGCTTTGCGCCCGCGGTCGCGGCCCACGCCTACGCCACGCTGGCCCGTTACGTCTTGGGTTTCGCGCTACAACTGCCCGGAGCGACGGATGGGGGCGGTGAAGCGGAACTGTCGGCGGCGTTTCACCGGCTCGATCCGTCGCGCTATCCCGCGACCGTCACCGTCACCGACGAGCTTCCCGTTCCGCTGGCCGACGAGTTCGCTTTTGGGTTGCGGCTCATCGTCTCCGGGCTCGAACGACTGCGCGAGTGAACGTTTTCGCGGCGCCAACCGTGGCTTGGGTGGATGACCGCGCCCGAAAGGACACCGCTCGATGATCGCAAACACGCTGAGCCGCTGGGGTCAACTCGTGGGCCGCTATGGCCTGGTGGTGGTGCTGGTGTGGATCGGAGTGGGCAAGTACGTGAAGATGGAATCGCGCGTGCTCATCGAGCACAGCCCCCTGATGAGCTGGCTCTACGACGTCTTCAGCGTCACCTTCGTCGCACGGGCGCTCGGAACGATGGAAATCGTTGCGGCCCTGCTCATCGCGCTGCGGCCATGGTGGCCGCGGGTCTCGGCGGCGGGCAGCGCGCTGGCGGTGGTGCTGTTCCTGGGCACGGTGAGTTTCCTGGTCACCACCCCCGGCGTCATCGCAACCCATGCCCACGGCGTGCCGGTGCTCTCGGCGCTGCCCGGCCAGTTTCTGCTCAAGGACCTGGTATTGCTCGGGGTCGCCGTGTGGACGCTGGGCGACTCGCTGTCCGCGGGCGGCGTCACCGCACGGCCGTATCCCGCCCGCAGCGAGTGACTATATAGTCGTGGCCACGGAGAGGAAGCCGAGGCCGTGACCGAGACCGTTGGCCAGGAGATAGGCGTCGACGCGCGACGACGCGGGCACGCCGAAGAACGCCGCGCGCAGGGCGGCCCGTGACCAGCCGAAAAGCCCGCTGGCTCTATGCCGTTGGGCGGCTGCGCGCGACGACGCGGCGCGGGCGATCGCCGCGGGTGGCGATCATCGGCGCGGGCTTCGGCGGTCTCGGTGCCGCCGTCGCGCTGCGCCGCGCCGGCATCGACGACCTGGTGATCATCGAGGGCGCCGACGGCGTCGGCGGCACCTGGCGCCGCAACACCTATCCCGGCGCCGCCTGCGACATCCAGAGCCATCTGTACTCATTTTCCTTTGCGCCCAACGCATCCTGGACCCGCACGTACGCCCGGCAGCCCGAGATCCTGGCCTACCTCGAATCGGTCGCCGACGATTTCGATCTGCGACGCCACCTCATGCTCGACACGACCGTGCGGTCCCTGCACTGGAACCCGGGCGCCGGGACGTGGGAGTGCCGAGTGGACCGCAACGGCGAGTCCGCCACGTTGGTCGCCGACGTCGTCGTGTGCACGGTCGGGCTGTTCGGTTCGGCCAAGCTGCCCGACATCGACGGGCTGACGGGGTTCGCCGGACCGGTGCTGCATACCGCGCAGTGGGATCACCAGCTCGACCTGGCGGGGCGCGACGTGGCGGTGATCGGGACCGGCGCCAGCGGGGTGCAGTTGGTGCCGGAGCTGGCGAAGACCGCCGGACACGTCACGGTCTTCCAGCGGACCCCGCCGTGGATGGTGCCCAAGGACGACCGCCCGTACAGCGCAAGCGAATTGGCGCGGTTCAGGCGCAGCCCGGTCGCGCTGCGCCGCACCCGGTGGAAGATCTGGAAATTCCAGCACGACAACACCGCGACGTTCGCCGACGATCCCGTGGTGGCCGCGCGCACGCAGATCGCGACGTCGTTCCTGGACCGCACCGTCGACGACGAGCCGTTGCGCCGAGCGCTGACCCCGGACTATCCGTTCCGGTGCAAGCGAGTGTTGCTGGGCGACGACTATTACCGGGCCCTGCAGCGGGACAACGTCGAATTGGTCACCGAGCCCATCGCGCGGGTCGGCGAGACGTCGGTGATCACCGCGTCGGGCCGCGAAATCGCCAGCGACGCGATCGTGCTCGCCACCGGCTTCGAGACGTCCCGCTACCTGTCCGGCATCGACGTCACCGGAACGGGTGGCCGCCGATTACACGAGCACTGGGGTGACGATCCGTGCGCCTACCTGGGTGTAGCGGTCAGCGGATTCCCGAACTTCTTCATGCTGTACGGCCCCAACACCAACCAGGGCGGCAACTCGATCGTCTACATCCTCGAGTCCGCGGCGCGGCTGGTCGCCAGCGCGGTGAGCCGCCTGGCGCGCCGTGGCGGCTACCTCGACGTGCGTCCCGAGGCCGAAAGGCGATACAACGACCAGCTTTCCGCCGACCTGGCGCGGACCATCTGGACGCAGTGCGACAGCTATTTCCGTTCGCCCACCGGCCGCATCGTCACCCAATGGCCCTATACCGAGCTGGACTACGCCCGCCGGACCTGGCGGCTGCGACGCCGAGATTGGATCCACCGCTGCGGCGCGCCACCGCGGGATGACGCGCGCCCGGTCGATGGTGAAACACGGTGTGCGCCAGCACCTTCAGGCTGAGCTGGCGGCGGCCGCCCTCGCCCGCTCGGTCATCGAGGCGATCACCCCGCCGTCGTTGAGGATGTCGGTGCCGGTGAGGTAGCCGGCCTTCTCGCTGGCGCAGAAGGCGAGCAGCTCCGCCATTTCCTCCGGCTTGCCCCACCGCGGGACCGCGGCGTCGGCCACCATCGCGCCCGCCCCCGCCTGCTCCTCCAGCCTGCCCATCTCGGTGTCGATCGAACCGGGGGACACCGAGACGATGCGCAGTCCGCGCGCGTTGAAGCGCTCCGCCTGTGACTGGCTGTACCACTTCACGAAGCTCTTGCTCAGGGCGTACGCGAGACCGGACCGCGCCTCCTCGGGGGCGATGTCGCACGCGGTCATCATGGCGCCCATGAAGGCGTCGGCGTCGTCGAGCGCGAGCGGGAATTGGCCTGTCGGAATGATCTCCGCGGGCAGCATGTGCGCCGCCATCGAGGCCACATTGACGATCACCGCGCCCTCGCCGGCGACCGCGTAGAACTCCTCGTCGACGTTGACGGTGCCGACCGCATTGGTCCGCATGACGTAATCGGCGGGTCCCATGCTCGGGCTCACGCCCGCGGTATGGATGACCGAGACGACCGATCCGAGGTTCGTGGCGGTGCCGAGCAGGTCCGCGACGGCTCGCCGGTCGGTGACGTCGCAGTTCACGACGGTGGGGTTGATCCCGAGCTCTTGCAGCGTGGCGGCGGCGGTCGTCAGCCGGTCCTGCCGGACGTCGCAGAGCACCACCGTGTGGTCGCGCCCGACGATCTTCGCGGTGGCCAGGCCCATGCCACCCGCGCCGCCTGTGATTACGGACACTCGATTCATACCTGGACGGTATACGGCGCGCGATCGCGGGACGTTACGGGTCTGGCACTGGATGTAACGGGTGGCCGGTGTGGCGGACGGCCGTCCCGAAGAACGGCGCCCGGACCGTGGCGGGCAGGTGGCGCCGGTAGCGGATCAGCGCGACGACGGCCACCGCCGCGTAGACGCCGCAGAGCAGCAGGCGGCCGTGCGTCGAGGCGATCGGGAACTGCACGACGAACATTCCCAAGAGCGCCAGCGCCGCGCCCCGGTGGAAGCGCAGCGCCAGGATCAGCGCCACGCCCATCATCGTCTGGGTCGCCGTGAGCAGCATCTCCTCCACCTGGCGGGAGTCGAGGTGCAGGGCGAACCCGCCGCCACCGAGCAGGTGGGAGATGGGCAGCGAGCCGATCAGCAGGGTCCACTGGTTGACCTTGGAAGAGATCAGCGTGGCGATGGCCGCCGTGCCCTTGCCGCGGGTGGCGAAGATGGTCGCGATGATGAACTCCGGGGCCTCCGACGCCAGCGGGGCCAGCCACTGAACCAGCAGGAAGCGGTTGACGCCCAGTTCGGTACCCGCGGCCACCAGGTTGTCGGCAAACGGCTTGGCGCACAGCAGAATCACCGCGCCCGAGGCGGCGAAGAGGCCGACCACGGCGACGCGACGACGGACGTCGGGCAGTTCGCCCAGCGCGGCGGCGGTACCGATCAGGTCGGGCTCCTCGACCTCGCCGTGGCTCAGCTTGTACAGGTAGAACCCGAACCAGGCCAGCAACGCCAGCCCCAGCCCGAAATGAATCTCGCCGGCCACCGGCACCGCGAACGCGATGACGCCGGCGATCAACAGGAATCCCAGTTCGACGCGGTTTGCTGGCTCCAGCGTCAGCCCGGTGGGTTTCCCGGATCCGGACCTGCGCGCCACCACGATGCTGACCAGCACCACGACCGGCCAACCCAGCCCCATCAGCAGCCGGTTGGACCCGGTCATGTTGGCGGCCGCGTACTGCGTGTATTCGGCGTTGTGGCCGGAGACGTACGCGTAGTACAGGTCGACCGCGTATTCGGGCAGGACCGCGATCAAGGCGAGCAGCGCCGTCGCCAGGCCCCCGGACACATCGACCTGGGCGGCCTCGGCGGCCCACGCCAGCAAGAAGCTGGCCGCCACCACCGCTGCGCCGAAGATCAGCAGCGCGGGCACGGCGCCCACGTGCAGCCCGGCAATCCGGATGGCCACGGCCGGCGCGACGAATGCCCCGGTGATCAGCCCGGAACGCGTCAGGGTGCGGCGCCGCCATTGGGCCGTCATCGCGACGTCGGCAGCGGGCCTGTCTATGGCGAGCATCGTCATCCTTCGCGGGAGGCGGCGATCGGGTGGTGGTACTTCGGCTCGGTTGCCGTGACGAACTGATTACCCAAGCTACCCGTCGCCCACACCGTCAGCAACGCGGTGGGTGGGCAAAGTCGGTGACGTGCCCAAGCACATATTTGCTGTACAGGGGCCTACGGAAGCGAAAGTTAGGCAGCCCTGATTTCGAACTTTGGCAAACCTCGCCACGACTGGTTCGACGCGCAGCGAACGGTTCGGGTTCCCACTAGTGGTCCGGCCCCATGGCCGCGGCGGCGGCCTGGGCGAAAAGCTCGACGGCCTGATTGCGGCTCAGCGACGCCAGCAGCTGCGCGGCGGCGCGCATGGTGTCGCCCACCATCAGCGTCGGGCCGTTGCCCAGGTTCTCGAAGGCCTCGGCGATGACCTCGGAGACGGCGGCCGCGTCGGCCGGCGCCTCGTCGGGCGAGCCGATCTGACCGCGGCTGTATTCGAGCGCGCGCAGGGCCGGCGTATCGGTCTTGCCGAGGATGAGGCCCAGGACGTCGACGCCCTTGGGTTGCAGTTCGGACCAGAGCGCCTCGGCGAACACCATGTCGAAAGCCTTGGAGGCGCCGTAGGCGACCATGTTGGGCCCGCCGGCCAACCCGGCACCGGAGCCGAAGAGGACGATGCCGCCGCTGCCTCGCCGGACCATCGCGGGCGCGAAGTGGTGGCACAGCTGCATGGGCACCATGCAGTTGCGCTGCACCATCGCCTCGGCGGCCTCGATCGAATTGGCAAGGAACGGTGTGAAGTTCGGGTCGGCGCCGGCGCAGTAGACCAGCATCCCGATCTCCAGGTCGCCGGTGGCGGCGGCGATCGCCGCCGCGGCGCCGGGCTGCGCGAGATCTATAGCGACAGTGCGGGTTTGCGCCGACGTCTTGTTCTCGATCTCGGCCGCGACGCGGTCGAGAACGCTTTGCCGCCGGGCGAGCAGCACCACGTTGACACCGCGTTCGGCCAGTCCTTCGGCGAACGCCGCCCCCACACCGTCGGACGCGCCGGCCACCAACGCCCACGGCCCGTACTTCGTCGCGAACGTCATCTACGGGGCCCCGAACGTAGCGACGCGCACCTGAGTGAAGCGGCGCCGCGCGATGCGCCATCCCTCGCCGGTCCGCACGATCTCGTCGTCGTAGAAGCCCCACGCGTTGACGCCGGCCTGGTTGTCACCGAACATGATCACCGCGTCGACATAGGTTCGGGCAGTGGCATTGTCGCCTTCGACGGCGATGACCTGGTTGGATAGCCGATGCAGGGTGTGGCCCGCCATCGCGTGCGTCTTGTCCATGAAGTCGGTGACTTCGTCCACACCGCTCCAGCGGCCGATCTCGCCGTAGTCGAGCTCGCAGTCGTCGGTGAACACGCTGCGAAACAGCGGCCAGTCGCGCCTGTCGATGCCGGTGGCGTAACGCACCAGCAGGTCCGAAATGTCTTGCCGGTCTTCTCTTTCGCTCACGGGCGATCTCCATTCGGGCGGACGATGATCCGCGGCGGACCGTCGGACCTGCGGGCCAGCTCGAGGGCGTCGGGTACCTCGTCGAGGCCGATGATCTTGCCGACGCTCGGTAGCGGGTTCAGCCGCCCCGAGGCGATCGCGTCGAGTGTGCCGTACCAGTCCTGCGGGTGCGGGCCGCCGCCGAACTGAATGGTCACGCCCTGGCGGGTGGCGGTGGTGATGTCGAGGGTGTCGCCGGTGTACCAGCCACCCGCACAATAGATTCGGGTGCCCATCTCGGCGGATTCGACCAGCTTCTGGATCAACCCCGGGGCGCCGACGCATTCGAATACGACGGCCGGCCCGGGCAATCCGCGCCGCGCACGGACCTCGTTGAAGGCCCCGAACGGGGACTTCTCGGACGGGTCGACCACGACATGGGCACCGAAGCGGTCGCGGGCCAGCTCGCGCCGGTCGGATTTGTAGTCCGCCACGATGATGGGCTCGACGCCGCGGGCGGCCAGCGCGGCGACGGCCGAAAGCCCGATCGCCCCCGCGCCGATGACGATCGCGACCTCACCCTGTCCCAACCGCGCCGACCGCACGTAGAACTCGCCGACCGCGAACGCGTCGGTCAAGGCGACGGCGTCGCTGGGCACGTCACCCGGGACGCGCTTGGCCGCGACCTCCGAAACCACCAACAGCTCACCGAAACTGCCCTGCGCCTCGGGATGCTGACCGATGATGCGCATTCCGCCCGCGCCGCCGTCGACCAGCCGCACCGGCATGGCGGTCACGCGCGTGCCGGCGGCGAACTGGTCGGTGCAACCGGGACCGTGCCCGATGACCTCACCCACGAATTCGTGACCGAGCACGATGTCGCGCTCGGTGTCATACAGCGAGCGGCCGGTCGGGTCGTCGATGGCGAGTTCCGGGTGGTCCATGAAATGCACGTCGGAAGCGCAGATCGCGGTGCTCAACGTGCGCAGCAACAACTCGCCCCGGCCGGGGATGGGGTCCGCGGTCTCGCGGACCTGCAGCCGACCGTCTCGCAACACCACTGCGCGCAATACGGTAGCTTTCTCGAATAATCGACATAAGATCTCGAATGTTCGTACAACTGTAAAAATCGCGTAGCGGAGGAGTCAAGCGATTCGCGGATCGACGTCAGCGCCGACCGCGCGGGTGCTCGATGTCGTCGAGCTCCTTGCGCGGTCCGGAAGCGCGCGGCTGCGGTTCTCCGACGTGGTGCGCGAGCTCGATCTCACGCAGGCGACGGCGCACGCCATCCTCAAGACCTTGTGCGACCGCGGCTGGGCCAGTCGCGATCCGATCGCGAAGACATTCGCGCTGGGGCCGGCGCTCGCCGTGGTGGCCGCCCGCACGGACACCGCCCGCCCGCTGGCCCACGCGGCGCGCTCGGCCGCGCTGCGCCTGTCCGGTGAAGTCGGCTACGCCTGTTCGGTGGTCGAGAAGTTCGGAGACTCCCTGGTGGTCACCGCATTTGAGGGCGAACCCGCCACCCAGCCGTCGGGCATACCGGGCGACCGCATCCCCTACGCACCACCCTTCGGGGTGGCGATGGCGGCCTGGGACACCGACGAGGAACAACGCGCCTGGATCCGCCGCGGCGCGGGCAGCAATGCCGATCGCACGCAGCGCCTGCAACAGGTCCTCGCACGGACGCGGGAACGGGGATTCGACATCGACTGGACGACACCCGCACTGGCCCAGGCCGTCCAGGTGGTCGGCACCTTGGACAGCAATGAGATGCCGACACCCGTGCGGCACATCATGGACCAACTGCTTGTCGAATTCACCACCATCGGGTTCCTTTCCGACGACAACCCCGGGCGTCGGAAGCAACCCGTGGTGACGATCGCCGCACCGGTCTTCGACGACCGGGGCCGCGTTTCCCTGATGGTGGCCGTGCACCCGTTGTGCCCGCTGAGCGCGCGGCAGATCCGGGACATCGGGGCGCATCTGACGGACGAGACGACGGCACTGAGCGGATTACCAGCATCAGCCGGGTAGCCTCGCCCCGGAGGCGAAAAGTCATGGCAGAGAACTACCTTGTGGACGAGCTGGCCCAATTCGTCGTCGGCGCGCAGGCGTCTGACCTGACCGGGCGGCCCCGTGCGCTGTTGACGCGCAACGTGCTCGACAGCGTCGCGTGCGCCGTCGGTTCGTTGAACGGGGAGCTCATCGCGACGGTCCGTGAACACACCGCCCAATTCAGCGGAGACCCGACGGCAACACTGGTCGGCGGAGGCCGGGCATCGGTGGACCAGGCCGCGTTCTTCAATGCGGTGCTGGTGCGCTACCCCGATCTGCTCGACACCTACCTGACCGTGGGAGGCCTGTGCCATCCCGCCGACAACTTCGGTGCCGTGCTGGCGGTGGCCGAGCACACCGGCGCCGGCGGCGCCGACTTCCTGCTGGCACTGGCGGTCGCCTACGAGGTCCAATGTCGTTTCAGCGCACAGGTTCCCGTGATGGCACGCGGACTCAACCATGCGCTGCAACTGGCGATGTCGGTGGCCGCGGGCACCGCGAAACTGCTCGGGCTCAGTGCCGAACAGACCGCCAACGCCATCGCGGCCGCCGCCGCCGACAATGTGTCGCTGGCGGGCGTGCATGCCGAACCGGTTTCCCACTGGAAGGGCGTCTCCCCGGCCAGCACCGGCATGCGCGCCGTCTACACGACGATGCTGGCGGCGCGCGGAGTCACCGGTCCCAAGTCGCTGTTCGACGGCCCTCACGGACTGGTCCAATTATTCGGTCAGCGAATCGATTTCCACACCGCCGACCGGGCACTGTCCTGCGTCGAGCAGACCTATCTGAAGCAGTACTGTTCGCTCATCCACGGCCAGGTGGTGATCGACGCGGTCCTGGCGCTGGGTGCCGAGAACAGTCTGCGCGGCGAGGACGTCGCGCGGGTCGGCCTCGAGGTCTTTCAGGGCGCATTCGACATCGCCGGCGGCGGTGCGTACGGCAACAAGGAGCACCCGCGCACCAAGGAGCAGGCCGACTACAATCTCAAATACCTGAGCGCGGTCGCCCTGATCGACGGGGGAGTCGGTCCCGAACAGCTTGAGACCGAACGGGTTCTGCGCGCCGACGTTCAGGACCTCTTGTCGCGGGTGGACGTCACGGCGGCCGACGATCTGACCGCGGGCTATCCGCAGCGCACGGAGGCGCGGGTGCACCTCAGGACGCACGACGGACGCGAATTCAGCCGCGAGCAGGACGATTACGAGGGATCACCCACCCGTCCGATGTCCTGGGATCGTGTCGTGGACAAGTTCTGGTGGCTCGCCGGGCCCTTTTGCGAGCGGGCGCTGGGTGACGAGATCATCGCGGCGGTCGCACGGCTCGACGAGATTCCCGTCGCCACGCTCACCGGACTGCTCGGCGCCGTGAGCCCCACCGCCCGGCGTCCGCGCACCGGGCCGCGCTTCTGACGCGCGCCCCCTTGCGCGTCCGGGCACGCGCGGTCGATGATCGGCCATGCCCAAAGAACGTGGCCTCAATCGGTGGGAGCTGGTTACCTGCGCGCTCGCGGGACACGTCACCTATGCGCCCGACGATCACGCGCTCGCGCAGCGGCTGAGCGGCACCACCGGTCTGGGTGAGGTATGGCGCTGTCTGCGGTGCGGTGAATTCACCGTCGGCCCGCCGCACGGACGCGGTCACGCCGAGGACGCGCCGATGATCATGCGCGGCAAGGCCTTACGCCAGGCCATCATCATTCGCGCCCTGGCGGTGGAACGCCTGTTCCGCGCGGTGGTGATCGTCCTGGCGGCCTATGCGGTGTGGAAGTTTCGCGGAGCGCGGGGCGCCATTCAGGCCACCCTCGACCGGGACCTGCCGATCTTCCGCGCCGCCGGTTTCAAGGTCGATCAGATGACCATCGTGCACGAACTGGAAAAGGCGTTGGCCGCCAAGCCGTCCACCCTGGCGTTGCTGACCCTGATGCTGGCGGCCTATGCACTGCTGGAGGTCGTCGAGGGCGTCGGCCTGTGGCTGCTGAAACGCTGGGGCGAATACTTCGCGGTGATCGCCACCTCGGTCTTCCTACCGCTGGAGATCCACGACCTGGCCAAGGGCATCACGATGACGCGGGTGGTGACGTTCACCATCAACGTCGCCGCGGTGATCTATCTGCTGATCTCCAAACGTCTGTTCGGCCTGCGCGGCGGGCGCAAGGCCTACGACGAGGAACGGCGCGGCGAGCAGCTGCTCGACGTCGAGCGGGCCGCGGCCAGGACCTGAATCTGCGGCGCGGTCCGCTATTCCGCCGCCGGTCTGGGATGAATGAAAATACCCTCGGCCTCCACCGTGACGCCGTGCTCGTCGGCCAGGTGACCGACGGCGAACGTCTTGACGCCCTCCACACGCTCGACATGAGCCTGGGCCCGTAGTGGCCGTCCCAGCGCCGTGGGGCGCCGGTACCGCAGCGTGAGCGTGCCGGTGAACGCGGGCTTGTCGGGCTGGTGCGCGGTCGCGCCCAGCACATGATCGAGCACCAGCGCGCACACGCCGCCGTGCACGGTGTCCGGCGGGCCCTCGTAGGCGGCGCCCAGCACGAACTCCGACCACACCAGTCCGTCGGGTTCGTGATGGATGACCAGCGGCGGTGCGATCGGGTTGCGCAGGCCCACCACCGCGTTGCCCCACGCGATGGTCTGGCCATCGGGATTGCGGTGCACGCCGAACGGCCCGGGCTTCAACGCCCCGCTCAATTCAGCTGCCGCACTGTCGATCTTGGACGTGGCCGCCGCCACCGCCGCGGCGCCGGCCTCGGTGCGGATGCTGATATCGATGAGCCGGCGAAGCGATTCGGCCAGCGGCGCGTAGACCGACTCGAGCTCGCCGAAGTCGATGCAGGGCGTTTGGTCATGCATCTTCGCAACTTAACTCAGGTGTCCACCCAGCGGGCGGCGCCCCTCGGAAGCGTCCGGCGGGCCGGGCATACTGCCTGGGGAAGGAGGACCTCGATGGGGACCTACGCGATCACCGGATCGGCGTCCGGGATGGGGCGCGAGACCGCCCAGCGCCTCCGGGACGGCGGGCACACCGTCATCGGAGTCGACATCAAGGACGCCGACGTCGTCGCCGATCTGTCGACGCCACACGGGCGTAGCGAGGCCGTCGAGCGCGTCCTGGCGGCATCGGGCGGCAGGCTCGACGGCGCCGTGCTTGCGGCCGGACTCGGGCCCAGTCCCGGGCCGGATCGCCTTCGCCAGATCGCCCAGGTCAACTATTTCGGGGTCGTCGACTTACTGACCGCCTGGCGGGCGGCGCTGGCGGCCTCCGGGCGCGCCAAAGCCGTTGTCGTCGCGAGTAATTCGACGACGACCGTGCCCGCGGTGCCCCGCCGGGCCGTGAGGTCCCTGCTCGCACACGACGCCGACAAGGCGTTGCGCTCGGTGCGGCTGTTCGGACCGGCCGCGCCGACCATGATGTACGCGGCCTCGAAAATCGCTGTCAGCCGTTGGATGCGGCGGCATGCGGTGCTGCCCGAGTGGGCCGGGTCCGGCGTGCGCCTCAACGCCCTGGCGCCGGGTGCGATCATGACTCCGCTTCTGGCCGAACAGTTGTCGGACCCACGGCAGGCCAAGGCCGTCGAATCGTTTCCGGTCCCGGTCGGTGGTTTCGGCGACCCGGGGCAGATGGCCGAGTGGATGTGCTTCATGTTGTCGGACGCAGCCGACTTCCTGTGCGGCACAGTCATATTCGTCGACGGCGGCACCGATGCCTATTTCCGGTCCGACGACTGGCCGAAGGCCGTGCCGGTAGGCCGATTGTTCGGGTACCTGCGCCGGTTCAGGGCCTTTCCATAAATCCTGCTGTTGCGCGCCTTTCGATACACCGGGAATGTGCGCTATCCCACAGCCTGGCTTTTCGTGACGTTTACCTCGGCGCGGCGTCCCCGCAAAACGGCTGTGGTGCAATTGAATGAATCGGCGCACGGCCGAAAAACAAAGGATCAACTGTGACCACTCTTCCGCCCTGGGTCAGCCAGGGCTCCGCCAACCTCGACGTGGTCGCGCCCCTGAAGGCGCGCGCCTGCGACGCGCTGTACGCGGTCCTCGGCAGCAAGCGGCGCCCGGGGGCCACCGCCCCGCGCATCATGCCCAGGGGCGTCGAACGCTGCTGACGCCCGTCGGTCAGACTGGTCAACGGTGCCTGAATACGCGAAGCACGACGACTACTGGAACCACAATTCCGCCTATCACCCGTGGCTGGTCGGCCTCGCCGCGCGGCGGCACGGCGATGTCCTGGACGTCGGGTGCGGCGAAGGGCTGCTGGCCCAGCGGTTGGCCCCGGTGTCCCGCAGCGTTGTCGGCCTCGATGCCGACCCGGTCTCGGTGTGGCGCGCGGCGCAGCGATTGCAGTCCATCGGCAACGCGTCGGTGGAACATGGGCGGTTCGAGGACCTCGATGAGGCCGAGCGGCGCTACGACCTGATCACCTTTGTGGCCAGTCTGCATCACCTGCCGCTGCGCGATGCCCTGCACAAAGCGCGTCAAATGCTGCGGCCCGCCGGGCAACTGGCCGTCGTCGGGCTGTCCGCCAACAAGAGCATCGCCGACTGGGTGTGGGCCGGCCTGTGCGTGCCGGGGGCGCGCGTCGGCGGGTTACTGCATCGGGAGACCCGCGACATCGGGGTGCCCGTTGCCGATCCCCGGGAGGGCCTCGACGAGATCCGGCGTGTCGCCGCCGACGTCTTACCCGGGGCCGCCATCCGGCGGGGCCTCTATTACCGTTACCGCCTACTGTGGCGAAACCGCTGAGCGCGTTGCCTTTTCGCGTTCGCGCCGGCGCGCCCGGGACGCCCGCAGGTTGACGGCGTTGCCGCACGTCTTGACGTCGTGCCAGACCCCGCTGTTGTTCTTCGAGCGGTCGTAGAACGTCGACCCGCACCGGTGGTTGTGGCAGCGCTTGATCCGCCGCCAGGTGTCGGCGTGCTGGCTCAGCAGGATTTCGCCCCACAACGCCGAGGCCAACCAGCGCCACCCGCTGCCGCTGGGATCAAGCCGCACCTCACCGGCATCGGACAGCCCGAAGGACGCGACGACACCGTGGGCGCCCCGAGACCTCGGCGGTTCGCCGTCCACCATCCGCTCGATGGTGGACCGCACCGCGCGAAGCCTGCCTAAATCCGCCTCACCCAGCTCCGGTGGCGACACGTCCACGCCGCGCGCGGACGACCAGGCCCGCACCGCGGCGTCCGCCCACTCGCGCGCCTGGCCCGGGTCGGCCAGCAGGTCCGGTCCGTACCCGTCGACGCCCCTCGTGTTGAGGAAGTCCTGGACCAAGCCCAGGCCTCCAGGCGCCGCGGCGCAGCCGTATCGCTGTGACGCAATCCACGATGAAGACATAGGCAAATACTACTTGACTGCGTCGCTAGCGACAACTAGCTTGACGTAAGCAAAGCAATTTTGCCTCAGTCAAAGGAGCAGGATCATGGTCAACGTCAACGGAGCGGCCGTGGTGGTCACCGGCGGGCAGCGCGGTCTCGGCAAGGCCATCGTGGCCGAGTTGTTGGACAGGGGCGCGGCGAAGATCTACGCGACGGCGCGGGTGCCGAAGCCCAGTGAGGACCCCCGCGTGATCGCCGTCGAATTGGACGTCACCCGGCCGGACTCGGTGGCCGCGCTGGCGACGACGGCGGCCGACGCGGACATCGTCATCAACAATGCCGGCGTTCTCGGCGCCCGGACCCTGCTCGACAGCGACATCGAACAGGTGCGAGCGGTCTTCGAGACGAACTACTTCGGCGCGCTGCGCGTCGCCAAGGCATTCGCACCCGTCCTGGCCGACAACGGCGGTGGTGCCCTCGTCGACATCGCCTCGATCCTGTCCTGGATGCCCGGATCCGGTGGGTACGGCGACTCCAAGGCCGCCCTGTGGTCGATGACGAATTCCCTGCGTGCCGAACTGGAGAAGCAGGGCACCCTGGTCATTGCCGCGCATCTCAGCTTCACCGACACCGACATGACCTCCGGCTTCGACGCGCCCAAGAACGACCCGCGCCAGGTGGCACGCGCGATCGTCGACGGCATCGAGGCGGACGACAAGGAGGTGCTGGCCGACGACGACACCCGCTACGTGAAGGCGGCGCTGGCCGGACCGGTCGAGGCGCTGCCCCGGATGCCGTGAACCGCCCGGCTCGACGTGGCCCGGCGCGGCGGGCGGCGCTCCGTGTTTGGATAGCGGTATGTCCGATACCGAACGCATCGTGACCGCCACCCGGGTCATGTCGGCCAACGTCGCGCGGATCTTCGAACTGATCGCCGACCCGTCGCGCCAGCCGAGCTGGGACGGCAACGGCAATCTGGCGTCATCGGCGCCCGGTCAGCGCGTGCGCGCAGTGGGTGACGTGTTCAAGACCACGCTGACCAACGGCGCGGTGCGGGAGAACCATGTCACCGAGTTCGTCGAGGGCAGCAAAATCGCTTGGCGCCCAGCCGAACCCGGCAAGCAGCCGCCCGGTCACCTGTGGCGCTGGGAGCTCAGCCCGGTCAACGCCGAGCTGACCACGGTGACCCACACGTACGACTGGACGGAGCTGACCGACGCCACCCGCCTCGAGCGCGCCCGCGCGACGACGACGGACATGCTGCGCGAGTCGATGGATCGGCTCGCCGCGCTGGCGCAGAGCGCCGAATAACAAGCCGCCCCGAAAAGTCAGCCCAGCTTGGCGCGCACCCACTGGAAGGTGCCGACGTTCTTGACCCGAACGCTGCTAAATCCGTTGTCTTCCAAGGTGTCGCCGATCTCGTCGTCGTCGAACGCGTGCGCCCCGACGTTGGGCAGCAGCTGCCAATAGCGGGCCAGCCGCCCGGCCGTCGGGACCATGATCGCCACCCTGCCCCCGGGCCGCAGCACCCGCGCGATCTCGGCGAGCGCGGCCTTCGGGTCCGGAACCAGTTGCAGCACGGCGGTCGACACCGCCGCGTCGAAGGTGTTGTCGCGCAGCGGAAGTCGCTGCGCATCGGCCTTGATGAAGCCGACCTGGGGCCCCGCCTCATTGCGGACGGCGCGGGCGAGCATCGGCTCGGAGATGTCGACGCCGAGGGCCAGCCCGTCGGGTCCGGCGGCCCGCGCCAGCGACGCGGTGACGTTGCCCGGTCCCGAGCCGACGTCCAGCGCGATACCGCCGGGCGGGATTTGCAACCACTCGAGCGGCAGCTGCCAGGCGCTGATCCACTGGCGAGCGAAGGCCTGGGCGTTGTCGTAGAGCATCGACCCGACTCGTGACGCCCACGCGGCCTGGATCGGGCCGGTGTTCTTCCCCACGCCGTCGTCGCCGGCCGAACCGGAGCCGAGCAGGTCGAGATAGCCGTGACTGACGTCGGGATCGGCCGGCGGATCGATGAGCAGGTCCAGCGCCCGCCGCAGCGCGGGAGGCAGCGTGATGTCCACGTCGGTCATGCGTAACTCCTTCGGGCGGCAGCCCCGAGCTGGACGCCAAATCGCACAGTGGGCTGGCGAAGATTCCCCCGTTGGGCAGCCTACGCCGCGCGCGGGGTTACCGGCGGACGGCGGCGTGCTCGCGGACGAGGGCGTAGAGGCGCCAGTAGCCCGGCACGCCCTTGAGGGCGGACTCGCCCCGGTCGCCGAAGCGGTGCCGCGATCCGGTGACGATGTCGCGCAGCGTCGAGGACACCAAGACCTCGCTCGGCCCGGCGAGGGCCGCCACCCGCGCGCCGATGTGCACGGCCATGCCGGCGATATCGTCCTTGCCGGCGCCGCGCACCTCGACTTCGCCGGCGTGGATGCCGACCCGCACCTCGATGCCCAGCACTTGCACCGCGTCCACGAGAGCGTCGGCGCAGGCGAGCGCGGCGCTCGGGCTGCTGAACGTCGCGACGAATCCGTCCCCGGCGGTGTTGACCTCGCGGCCGCCGAAGCGCTGCAGTTCGTGCCGCACGATCCTGTCGTGGTTGTCCAGCAGGTCGCGCCAGCGGTAATCGCCGAGCTCGGCGGCGCGCTCGGTCGACCCGACGATGTCGGTGAACACGATGGTCGTGAGCAGCCGCTCGGCGTCAGAGGCGCCGCGGATCCCGGTGATGAACTCCTCGATCTCGTCCAGCATCGGCCCGGTGTCGCCCACCCAGTACAGGACGTCTTCGCCGGGGAGCTCGACCAGGCGCGACCCGGGGATGCGCTCGGCGAGGTAGCGCGCGTGCCCGACGGGGCTGAACCGCGGGTTGTCCCGGTGCAGGATCAGCGTCGGCACGCCGACCCGGTCCAGCCGGTCGCGCACGTCGCCCTCGCGGATCTTGCCGATGAACGCGCGCGCCATGCTGGGCGACGCCGCCCGGTTGCCGGCCATGTCCCACCACGACCGGAACGCGTCGTCGTGCGCGACGCTGGGGGCGATGATGCCGAGGATGTCGAAGCCCCGCTCGACGGCGTCCGGCTCGATGGCGACGGTGGTGTAGGGGTCGGCCTCGGCGAGATCGGAGCCGAACGGGTAGTCGGGGGCGCGCAGCGTGCGCGCCTGGCCGTTCACGATCACCAGGCTGTTCACCCGCTCGGGGAAATCGGCGGCGAGAACCACCCCGGCCAGCGACGTGAAGCTCGGAGCCAAGATCGTCGCGCGCTCGCATCCGACCGCGTTCATGACCGCGATCGCGTCGTTGGCCCAGGATTCCGCGCCGATCATGTCCAGCGACGGGACCCGGGAGGACAGCCCGATCCCGCGTTGGTCGAAGCGGATCACCCGGCAGAAGGACGCCAGGCGCCGATGAAAGCGGTACATCGACGGCTCGCTGTCGACGCAGTCGATGGGGATGAACGGGCCCGGCAGCACGAGCAGGTCGATCGGGCCATCGCCGAAGACCTGATAGGCGATGTCGATCTCGCCGCAACTGGCATACCGGGTCCGTGGAGCCGCAGAACTCCCAGCCACGGGTCGAGCGTAGTTCAGGGCACCGACACCGCAACGGCCTTCAGGGGCCGATGATCGGAACCAGATAGCGGGCGGCGTACTCGCGCACCGCCGCCGGGTCCGAGGTGTCGAGCCGATCGGTGGGAAAGACGATTATGCCGAGCGCGACGCGCAGCAGGATGTCGGCGACGTTGTCCAGGTCGGTCCCGGACATCTCGGCGCCGCACCGCCGCAGGGTATGGGCGATCCCGTCGGCGAACTGGCGGATCGGGAACACGTGCGACCGGGAGAACATCCCGAACAGCTCCGGCTCGCTTTCGGCGATCCGCGAATACAGCGGCGAGTCCTGCACCAGGCGCACCCCGAGCGCGAACGCCTCGACCACGGCCTCCCGCGGATCACACCCCGCCGTGGCCTGATCGAGCGTGCTGAAGAACAGCTCGGCCTCGCGCCGCACCACCTGCCCGAACAGCTTCTCCTTGGTCGGAAAGCGGCGATAGATGGTGCTGCGGCTGACACCGGCCCGGGTGGCGACGTCGTCGATGTTGGCCCGACGCACGCCGTAGGTCTCGAACACGCCGCGCGCGGTGTCCAGGATGGTGCGATCGAGATCGGTCAGCGCCTCGGCGGAAGCGGAGTGAGAGGCCGAGCCCGGTTCGGACTGCATGATTGGCGGCATCGTATCAACTCCCCGGCACGGTTCACCGGCGCTTTTCGGCGCGAGGAAGCGGCGCGGCCCAGCGGCGATGTGCGGGGCCGCGGGACGGCTGCTAGGCTCTGAAACAAAGATACGACTTTGTGTCACTGGTTCACAACGCGTGGCCGGCTCAGCGCGTGCATGAGGAGGTGGGCATGACCGCCCAGAACGACGAACTCGCCGCCCCGAGCGCGGGATCGCGTTTCGACAGCGGCGTGCGCGAGGCCGTGCCCATGCCCACCGACGGCCCCGACTGGTCGGCCACCGACGACACGTCACCGCGCCTGGGACCCGATTCGTTGATCTGGAAGTTCTACGGAGACAACCGAACCCAGCTGTTCGGATTCCAGCGCACCGCCGGGGTCGAGAACTGCATCGAGCAGCTCGCGCAGGGCGTGCTGGACCACTCCGTGATCTTCAGCGACACGCTGGGCCGGGCCAAGCGGACCGCGCCTCCGCTGATGAACACGGTCTACTCCGAGGATCCCCGCGAGTGGGGGCGAAAGGTGCGGGACTTCCACAAGACCATCAAGGGCACGATCAGCGACGGCTCGCGGTATCACGCGTTGAACCCGGAGCTGTTCTACTGGGCCCACGCCAGCTTCGTCGACCAGGTCATCTACAACACCGACACCTTCATCCGGCGGCTGTCGCGCGCCGAGAAGGAGCAGATCTTCAACGAGGGCAAGATCTGGTACAGCCTCTACGGCGTCAGCGACCGCGGCCAGCCGCAGACCTACGACGACTTCGTGGCCTACTGGGACGAGATGCTGGACCGGTTCGTCCCGCACAAGACCGTGCTGTACGGCACCGGCTACATCCGCAAGGGCATCCCGGGCCCGCGCTGGATGCCCAAGCCGATCTGGAACGTGGTGTCGGCTCCGCTGAACGCCTATACCCGGCTGGTCGTCGTCGGAACGCTGCCGCCGCAGATGCGCGAGGTGTGCCAGCTGCACTGGGATGCCAAGAAGGAGAAGCGATTCCAGCGCTTCGCCGCGGTCATCCGGGCGCTCAACCCGCTGATCAACCGGCTCCCCGTCAAGGCGCTCTACACCCCTTGGGCGGCCCGGGCGTGGGCCCGCGCCGGCGTCGACCCGCGGAAGTTGCACAACCGGGCCGCCGCGGCATAATCCCGCCTCCGGCGGCCCGCCCTCCCAGGGTGCCGACCGTGACATCGCGCGGGTGGATAGGGCATCGTGGTTAGCCGGCTTCACAACGGGGCATTCCGCTGCGTCGGTCGGGTATGCCGGTCGAGCGAATCCGAAGGAGAACCGCGATGCAAATGACGGGCAATACGGTTCTGGTCACCGGCGGTGGTAGCGGAATCGGCCGCGGTCTGGCCGAATCTTTTCACCGGCTGGGCAACCAGGTGATCATCGCCGCCCGACGCAGCGACCAGCTACGGGCCGTCGCAGAGGCCAACCCGGGCATCCAAACCCTGTCGCTCGATCAGGGCGACGCCGCCGACATCCGGCGGTTCGCCACCGAGGTGACCGACCACTACCCGGACCTCAATGTGCTGATCAACAACGCCGGCATCCAGCGGGTCGAGGACCTCACCAGCGGCAATGTCGGCCTGGCCGAGCAGTCCGTCGCCATCAATCTGCTGGGCCCCATGCGGCTGACCGCGTCGTTGCTACCGGCGCTGCTGCGCAAGTCGCACGCCACCATCCTCAACGTCACGTCGGGCCTGGCGTTCATGCCCAGCGCGCTCACCCCCACCTACTGCGCCTCCAAGGCCGCGCTGCACTCCTACACCGAATCGCTGCGCTTCCAGCTGCGCGACACCTCGGTCCAGGTGATCGAGATCATCCCCCCGCACGTGCGCACCGCCCTGCAGGGCGAGCGGGGATTCGATCCCCGGGCGATGCCGCTCGACGAGTACATCACCGAGACGATGACGCTGCTGCAGACGCAGCCACAGGCCAACGAGATCGTGGTGGAGCGCGTCAAGATGTTCCGCTACGCCGAGCGTGACGGCACCTACGACGACATCTATCCGCGGTTCAACGAGACGATCACCGCCATGTTCGGCAGCTAGCGCCGCCGCCCGCGGGGCGCGGGCCGAGATCCCGTGTGACACAGGGCGATAAAACCCCGCCAGCGGGTTAGCCGCTCACTCTCCAAAACCGCCGTGCGGCGACGCGACCGACATCGCGCCGGGGCTACCCATGCCGAGGTGGCTGGAGGCGAAGGCGACGCCTTTGTCGATGATGGAGCCGTCGTCGGCGTAGGTGTTGTGGGCGGCGAAGTTCATGCCGTCGGAGCAGACGGGGTCTTCGGTGGCGCAGACTTTGAGGGTTTTGTCTTGGTAGGCGGGTCCGATGACGACGGGGGGTTCGCCGAGGAAGTTCATGGCGCGCACGTTGGGCATGCCGAAGAGCACGACTGAGGAGACGTGGTTGGCGACGTCGGGGGACAGGGGTTTGGGGACGGTGGCGGGGTCGATGCCTTCGGGGACGGCGGCGGAGGTGACAAAGCCCATGACGGCGGCGCCTTGGGAGTAGCCGCCGAGGACCATTTTGGTGTTGGGGCAGTCATGGGCCATGGAGACGACGTGGGCGCCGGCGTCGCGGATGCCGTCGATGCCGGTGTCCCATTGGTCGGTGGCGGGGTAGTTGACGGGGTAGACGTCGAAGGAGCGGTCGCCGACGCGTTGGTGCAGGGCGTCGACGAAGGCTTGGCCGGTGGGGCCGACGCCGGGTTCTTCGCCGGTGCCGCGGGCGAAGACCACTTGCACGTCGGGACATTGGGCGGCGGCGGTGGGGATGAGGGAACCGGAGACGGCCGAGGCGGCCATGCCCGATGCGGCGATAACTACTGCTGGACCAACGGAACGAACCATGTGACGCGCAAACATGCCGCCATTGTGCCCATTCGACACGCGGCCTAAACAATGGAAACGCCGAAATTACCGTGTTCTCATAAAAGAACCGCCGCTGCTGCGGTCGGAGCGAGATCGGTTGTGCGCGGCGCTCATCCGGCGTGAGCGCCCCGGCACCTTGCGTCCCGCCCCTCATTGCGAGTGCCACCGGCTCGTCTCGGCCGGGCCGAAGCGCGGACCCGGGCCGCAATGTGGTCTGCTACTTGTAGTTACGGGTCGGGACACGGTTGAGCAGCAGCCACGTCCCGGCCAGCGGCTCGAATGAATGCGGCAGCGATGTTGAACGCAGTAGCCCAGGCCCTCAACGCGGTCCTCACCGCGGCGGGCGACCACGTGGCAAATCCAGCGCGGGTGTCGGATCCCGACAAGCTGCGCGCCGCCACCTCCGGCAAGACCGCGTTGGTGACCGGCGCCTCCTACGGCATCGGCGAGGCGACCGCGCGCAGGCTCGCGGCCGCCGGCGCGACCGTGCTGGCGGTCGCCCGGTCCGAGGGAAGGCTCGGAGACCTGACGGCGTCGATCAACGCCGGCGGCGGGCACGCGGTCGCCTACCCGACCGACCTCACCGACGAATCCGCGGTGAGCGGCCTGGCCAAGCAGATCACCGAGGAGCACGGCCCGCTCGACATCGTGGTGAGCAACGCCGGCAAGTCGCTGCGCCGCTCGCTGCACCACCAGTACGACCGCCCGCACGACTTCCAGCGCACCATCGACATCAACTACCTGGGGCCCGTGCGGCTGCTGCTGGGACTCGTGCCCGCGATGCGCGACAACGGCAGCGGGCACATCGTGAACGTGTCCAGCGTCGGCGTGCGGGTGGCGCCGGGCCCGCAGTGGGGCGCCTATCAGGCATCGAAGGGGGCGTTCGACCGCTGGCTGCGCAGCGTGGCTCCGGAACTGCACGCCGACGGCGTCGACGTCACGACCATCTACTTCGCGCTGGTCCGCACCCGCATGATCGCGCCCACGCCCCTGCTCGGCCGGTTCCCCGGCCTGTCACCGGATGACGCCGCCGACGTCATCGCGAAAGCGGTCATCGAGCGGCCCCGCACCCTGGAGCCGCCCTGGGTGCTGCCGGCCGAGTTTGCCTCGGTGCTGTTGGCCGGGCCGGCCGACCACGCCGCCCGGCTATGGCACCGCCGATTCCTCACCGATTCCGACGGGGGCGACCGTGACCACTGACCGCGTCGCCACCACCGCCGCCCGCGCCCTGGTGCACTCCGGCCTGCTCACCCCGCCGTCGCCCACGGCGGGCGTGCGGCTGCTTCGCGAGGCGCGCCGGGGCGGCACGAACCCCTACACGCTGCTGGCGGTCACGGCGGCCCGGTGGCCCGACCGCACGGCGATCGTCGACGACGACGGCGCCCTGAGCTACCGCGAGCTGCAACGCGAAACCGAGTCCCTGGCGCGACGGTTGGCCGCGGACGGGGTCGCGCCCGGCCGGGCGGTCGGGGTCATGTGCCGCAACGGGCGCGGCTTCGTCGCCGGTGTCTTCGCCGCCGCGGTGCTGGGCGCCGACGTCGTCCCGGTCAGTACGGAGTTCCGCAGCGACGCGCTGGCGGCCGCCGTGCAAGCCCACCGCATCTCAACGATGGTCGCCGACAACGAATTCGCCGAGCGGATAAGGGCCGCCGACGAATCGGTCGTCACGGTCGACCCGGCCACGGTCACCGCCGAGGAGGGCGCCCGGCGGCCGCGGGTGGCCGCGCCCGGACGTATCGTGCTGCTGACGTCGGGCACCACCGGCAAACCCAAAGGGGTGCCGCGCGCACCGCAGCTGCGCTCCGCCGTGGGGGTCTGGGTAACCATCCTCGACCGCACCCGGTTGCGTACCGGTTCGCGAATCTCGGTGGCAATGCCGATGTTTCACGGCCTGGGGCTCGGCATGCTGATGCTGACGATCGCCCTCGGCGGCACCGTGCTCACGCATCGCCAGTTCGACGCCGAGGCCGCGCTCGCCCAGGCGTCGCTGCACCGCGCCGACGCCTTCACCGCGGTGCCCGTCGTCCTCGCGCGCATCCTCGAGCTGCCCGAGCGGGTGCGGGCGCGCAACCCGGTGCCGCACCTGCGCGTGGTGATGTCCAGCGGCGACCGCCTGGATCCCACGCTGGGGCAGCGATTCATGGACACCTACGGGGAGATCCTCTACAACGGCTACGGCTCCACCGAGGTCGGCATCGGATCCCTGGCGACGCCCGCGGACCTGCGCGAGGCCCCCGAAACCGTCGGGCGGCCGGTGGCGGGCTGCCCGGTGCGGATCCTCAACAAGAGCGACCGACCGGTGGGGCCGCGGGTGACCGGACGCATCTTCGTCGGCGGCGACCTGGCCGGCAAGGGCTACACCGAAGGCGCCGGGGAAGCCAAGGCCGTCGTCGACGGCATGACGAGCACCGGCGACATGGGCTACCTCGACAACGCCGGCCGCCTGTTCATCGTCGGCCGCGAAGACGACATGATCATCTCGGGCGGCGAGAACGTCTATCCGCGCGCGGTCGAAAACGCGCTCGCCCGCCACCCCGCCGTCGCCGACAACGTGGTGATCGGCGTCCCCGACGAGCGGTTCGGCCAACGGTTGGTGGCGTTCGTGGTGGCGCGGCCGGGCACCGACATCGACGTGCCGGAGCTCCGGGAGTACTTGAAGAGCCGCGTCTCGCGCTTCGAACAACCCCGCGACATCAACGTCGTAGACCGCATCCCGCGCAATCCGACCGGCAAGGTGCTGCGCAGGGAGCTGTCCGGCTGAACAGGATCGTCCGGCTCCTTACTCGCGCCGCTCCACGGCGCTCGCCGTCGCCGGACCGCGCGATCACTCCTCGGCGGGCTCCAACGCGGCGACCTGCTTGGCCAGCCAGTTGGGCGCCAGCGCCGAGATCACGGTGGCGCCCGCGGTGGAACCCAGCACCCCCGACCAGGCGACCGGACCCAGGGGCGTGCAGCCGAAGAACTGGCTGAGCACCGGGGTCTGCACGATGCCGACCAGCACACCGGCGCTGCCCAGCGCGGTCGCGATCACCAGCGGGCTGTGCCGGCGGGTCAGCAGCGTCTGCGCCAGCTGCGTCGTCACCAGGGCGGTCAAACCCATTGTCGCCGTGCGGCGTTCGGTGCCCGGCGTCCAGCGCCCGATGGCCCAGGCCGCCGTCGCCCCGGCCGCGGTCACCGCGCCGCGGGTGACGATCTGGCGCATCAGCGGCGCGTCGAGGGAGGGCGTGGGCCCGGTCAGCACCGCGCGCCGGTGCTGCCGGCGCGCCTCCTCGGCCTCCTCGGGCGACGCGTACTCGGCTTCGTCGGGTTCGACGTATTGCGACGTGACCGCCACCGCGAGCGCGGGGAACATGTCGGTGAGCAGGTTGACCAGCAGCAGCTGGCGGGTGCCCACCGGTGCGCGGCCGGCGCCGAAGGCGGTGCCGATGATGGTGAACAGCACTTCACCGACGTTGCCGCCGACCAGAATCGTCACGGCGTCCCGGACGCCCGCCCACATGCTGCGGCCCTCGACCAGGGCGTCCATCAGCACGCCCAGATCCTCATCGGTCAAGACGATGTCCGCGGCGCCGCGGGCGGCCGACGAACCCCGCCCGCTCACCCCGATCCCCACGTCGGCCATCCGGATCGCCGCGGCGTCGTTGGCGCCGTCGCCGACCATCGCGGTCACCCGCCCGCAGCGTTGCAGCGCGGCCACGATCTGCACCTTCTGCTCCGGGCTGACGCGCGCGAAGACCTGCACGTCGGCGACCATCTTGGAGCACGCGTCCTCGTCGAGCCCGGCGAGTTCGGCGCCGGTGATCACGCGCGCGTCCGCGGGCAGGCCCAGCTGCCGGGCGATCGCCCGCGCGGTGATGGGGTGGTCGCCGGTGATCAGCACGACGTCGCGGTCGGCGTCGGTGAGCGCCTCGATCAACGGGCGCGCCGACGCCCGGGCGGTGTCCGCCAAGCCCACGTAGCCGAGCAGCTCGAGGTCCTCGGCCGCGGCGTCCACGGCGTCGGCGTCGGTGTCGTCGTCGTCGGTCTCGTGCTTCCAACCGCGCTGCGCCACCGCGAGCACCCGCAGGCCCTGTTCGGCGAGACCGCGGACGACGCCCTCGGCCCGTTCCTGGTCGGCCTGCGGGTCGGCGAACCGGCAGCGCGGCAGGATGACCTCGGGCGCGCCCTTGAGGATCAGCACCGGCGCGTCGGCGGGATGCCCGTTGGAGCTACCCAGCGCGCCGATCGCGGCGGCGAAGCCGCGACTGGACTCGAAGGGCACCTCCGCGATCATCGTCCAGTCCGAATCGCCATGGCCGTTCAGCGAATTCGCGGCGGTGAGGATAGCCTCGTCGGTGGCGTGGGCATGGCCCTGGCCGTCCTGCGGCTGGGCGGACGCCCGCGCGGCGGCCCGCAGCAGCCCCGCCGATTGCGGATCGGTCAGTTGGGGCAGCGGGTCGTGCGGGTCGACCCCGACCGGCACGGCGCACACCACGCGTAGCCGGTTCTCGGTGAGCGTGCCGGTCTTGTCGAAACAGATGGTGTCGACGCGGCCCAGCGCTTCGATGGTGCGCGGCGCGCGGACCAGCGCGCCGCGGGCCGTCAGCCGCTGGGCGGCAGAGAGCTGGGACAGGGTGGCCACCAGGGGCAGCCCCTCCGGCACGGCGGCCACCGCGATCGCGACGCCGTCGGCCACCGCCTGGCGCAGCGGGGCGCGGCGCAGCAGCGCCAACGCCGACACCGTCGCACCTCCGGCCAGCGTCAGCGGCAGCACCTTGCTGGTGAGTTCCCGCAGCCGCGCCTGGATTCCGGCCGCCGTCTCGACGTCGGCGACCGCCGAAATCGCGCGGTGCGCGGCGGTCCCGACGCCGGTGGCCACCACGATCGCCCGGGCGTGGCCGGCCACGATGGTGCTCCCCTCGAAGAGCATGCTGGCCCGGTCGGGGTCGTTGACGGCGACGGGGTCCACCTGCTTGTCCACCGGCAGCGACTCGCCGGTGAGCAGGGACTCGTCGACCTCGAGGTCCTCGGCCACCAACAGGCGGGCGTCGGCCGGCACCACCTCGGGGGCGGCCAGATCGATGACGTCGCCGGGCCGCAGCGACTTCGCGGACACCGTCGCCGTGCGGGTGGCGTGCTTGGCGGCCTCGAGCCGGCGGCGCGTCGTCGCGACCGCGGGGACGACCACCCGGCGCACCATCTGGTCCTGCTCGGCGAACAGCTCGGCGGCCGCGGATTCGGCCCGCAGCCGTTGCGCCCCACCGGTTATCGCGTTGACGGTCATGACTCCCGCGACCAGCAGCGCGTCGATGTTGCTGCCGACGATCGCCGACGCGGCCGCCCCGACGGCCAGGATCGGGGTCAGCGGATCGGCGAGCTCGGTCCGGGTCGCCGACGCCAGCCGGGCCATGTTGTGCAGCGGCTTGCGCAGGGGCGCCAGGCCCGGGCTGTAGGACAGGTCGTCGAGACGGCGCCGCCACGAGGGTTCGGTCTCGACGGCCAGCGGCCGCGCGCCGCCGGCGAGCCGCGAATAGACGATCTCGGGATCCAGTGCGTGCCAGGCGGTCAGCGGTTGGGGGGTCGGGTCGGGCAGCCGCAGCACCCGGGTGGCCGAGAACGTTCCGGCCACCAGGGCCGTGGCCGCCGCGGCGTTGACCGGGTTGAGCCAGCGCCGAAAGCTCACCGGGTTGGTGGTCTTCTCCTGCTCACCGGTGACCAGCAGCAGCCCGGCCAACGTGGTGCCGCCCTGGGCCAGGTGCACCGCCGACTCGCTGGCCGATCGGGCCACCGGGATCGCCGAGAGGATCCGCACCGCGTCGGCCAGGTCGGTACCGGTGATGATGTCCGCGGTCCACGCCGTGGCGGCGCGCGGATCATCAAGCGCCACACCGACATCGGCGATCGCGAGCGCGGCCAGGGTGTCGGTCGACGCGAAGTCGCGGTGCAGCGCGGTGATCAGCAGCACCGGCCCGCGATCGGCCCGCAGCTCGCGGACCACGTTCAACAGCGGGGTGCCGGGCGGGTGCGTCGCGCCGACGCTGGCGGTCAGGTCTTCGGTCCCCGCGACGTGGCGGAGCACCACCCGCGCTCCGGTGCGGTGCGCGGTCTGGAACAGCGGGATCGCGTACGGGTCGACCTCCCAGCCCACGTCGACGCTGCCGACGCATTCGCCGTCGACGATCAGGTCGGCGCTTTCCAGGCCCTGCGCGGGCGTGGCCGAAGGCCCTTGATTGCGAACCCATTTCAGTCGTGCGCCGGTCGCCGGCAACTCGTCCGGGTCGGGCTCGGGCGCCTGTTCGCCGTGCAGCAGGGCGTCGGCGACCTCGTAGACCCGGTCGTCGTCCCAGCCGGGCGCGTCGCCGCGGACCCGCAGGACCGCGCGATGGTCGCCGCGCAGGGCGGCGCCGTCGATGACGACCACCTTCACCCGATCCAGGCGGCGCAGCGCGCCCGGGTCGAGAACCAGCTGCCCGGAATTGGCGAGCCCGCGGCCCAAAATCGCCGCGAACGCCTGCCGGCCCATGTGCGCGGCCCGCGGCACCCCGGCTTCGATGGCCGCGGCCGCGTCGTCGGTGCCGCCGCCGGCCACCAGCGCGCTGACCGCGGCGATCAGCGAGCCGTTCGCCGCGGAATCGACGTAGCTCTCCACCGGCCCGGCCATCGAGCCCTTCGCCTTGTCCATCGCCGCGTCGATGGTTCCCCCGACCACGACGTGCGAAGCCTCGCCGGCCGCCGCGGCCGCCCAGCTGTGCCGGGGCACCTCCGACTTGGCGGACGAGATGACCGGGACCACCGGGGCCTGTGGCCGTTGCGGCGAGGCCAGGTGGGGTTCCCGGTCCCGCCACACTCGGCGGTGCGCCGCCGCCTCGGAGACCTGCAGGGTGCGCTGGGTCAGGTCGAGCATCGGCGTGCCGAACGACTGCGTCAGGCCGTGGGCGGCGGCCGTCGTGGCGGCCAGTGCGATGTCGGTGCCCACCCGGCCCAGCCGCTCCTCGAGGATCGAGACCATGCGCGGTTGATGGTTGATGAGCGCGGCCGCGGCCCGGGTGGTCTGCGGCGCCGCGGGCAGCCGGGTCACCCATCCGGTCACCGCGGCGCCCATCGCGATCAGATCCAGTGCCGCCGCGGTGAGAGGCACCAGAATCGCCAGGGGGTTGCCCGGGTCGGCGAAGGGCGCGGACGGCGTCGCCGCCTCCGACTTCGACCAGGTGATGTCGGCGGCGATGGATGCGACGGTCGAGCGCACCTCGTCCAAGACGGCGTCGTGGTCCGTGCCGTCGGACAGTTCAACCACCAACCGGCCCAACGCACCCTCGACGTGCGCCTCGGCCACGCCCGGGATTCGGCGCACCGGCTCCTCGACGGCGGGCGCGTACTCGCCCCAGCGGGGGAACGGCAGCAACGGGTCCAGGTCCAGGTGCACGCGTTGCCCGCTGTGCCAGCGCACCGGCGGCGTGATCGGGGCGGCGGCGTTGTCGGTGGACGTGTCCGCACCGATTGCCCGGCCCGTGGTTTGAACCACCGATTGCAGGACGGGGCCCGCGAGCTCGGCGACCGGGCCGGCCAACGTCTGCAGCGCGCCAGCGGCCCCCGCCGCAGTCGACACGCCTGCCCGCACCACCTGCGCGGCTCCGCCGGCCACACCGGCGACGACGTCGGAAACGCCGGGAATCTTCACTCGTCACCCTTCAACTACGTCTCCCGCGCCTAATGATCCTGGCGTGTGAAGGACCTGTCCACACGTGGGGCGGGAAGGTAAACCGTCCGACGACATCGATGACGATGCGGGTCGATGCAGGTCGGGCTTCCCAAGATGGCAAGGGCTGCGATCACGTCCCTGGGACAAACATTACCGGGTTGAAGACAAACCAAACGCGCTGAACAAGTCGGGGTCGAGAAAGACGGTGATGCCGGCGATCCCGTCGCGACCGGGGGTCAAGACGTGGATCGAATGGGCCCGCAACACGTGATCGGCGGCGCGGCGGTACTCGGCGACGGCGGGTTGCGCGTTCGCGGCGGTCGGAACCATCGCGATATCGCCGGGCTGCGCCACGGCACGCTCGGCAAGGAACTTCAGCACCGTGTCCCGGCCGGCGAACCACACTGGGAGGGGCGGCATTTCGAGTTTGACGTCCGCCTGCAGCAGCGCGGTCAGCGCCGCCATGTCCGCGTTTTCGAATGCCGCGCAATACCGGTCGAGCAGTTCGCGCCGCCGGGCGTCGCCCGGCTCGGCCATCTGTTCCTCGCTGGGGGACAGCTCGGCGAGGTGGGCCCGGGCGCGCTGTAGCGAACTGTTGACCGCGGCCGGCGTGGTCTCCAGAAGCTCGGCGACCTCGGCGGCGCTGAACTGCACGACGTCGCGCAGGATCAGCACCGCGCGCTGGCGCGCCGGAAGCTCCTGAAGGGCGGTCATCACGGCCAGCCGCACGCTCTGCTTCGCGGTGAAGTCCTCCTCGGGGCTCTTGAACATCATGTCGTCCGGGATGGGTTCGAGCCACGCGTGCGCGCCCGCCGCACCGAGGTCGGCGTCCGGGTCCATCGAGCCCTCGCCCAGCCCGGCCGGCAGCACGCGGCGGGCGCGGTTTTCCAGCGCGCGCAGACAGGCCGTCGTCGCGATCCGGTACAGCCAGGTCTTCAACGCCGCGCGTTCCTCGAAGGCCTGATAGCCCCGCCAGCCCCGCAGATACGTCTCCTGCACGAGGTCTTCGGCGTCGTGCACCGAGCCCAGCATGCGGTAGCAATGCGCGATCAGCTCGGCACGAAACGGCGCCGCCCGCTCGACGAACTCCTCCTGCGCCGGCAATGCCCTCTCCTCTCGGCCGCGTGGTGAACCTACTCCTGTAGAGACATCCGGCCGCCGAAATTCATCGGCCGGCAGCGATGAATTCGGCCGCCCCGCCGTATCTCAATTAGTGAAGTCGCGGCACGGCCGCAGTCCACGCGAGGAAGCGAGCACGACATGAACCAGACCCCAAACCCCGGCGCCGACGGGTTCGCCGGCAGCACCGCGATCGTGACCGGGGCCGGCCGCGGCTTCGGCCGCGCGATCGCCACCGCGTTGGCGACCGCCGGCGCCGAGGTCGTCGGCGTCGCGCGCACCCGATCGCAGCTCGAGGAGGTGCGCGCCCAACTAGGCGACACCTTCACCCCGGTGGTGGCCGACGCCGCCGATCCGGCGACTCCCGGCCGGCTCATCGACCGGCACCGGCCGCGCACCCTGGTGCTGTGCGCCGGGGCGGCGCCGCGGATGGCGCCGCTGCAGGATCAGACCTGGGAGTCGTTCAGCGACAACTGGAACTCCGACGTCGCGCAGGCGTTTCACTGGGTTCGTGACGCGCTGCGGCGCCCGCTGGCGCCGGGCAGCTCGGTGATCGTGATGTCCAGCGGTGCCGCCCTGGCCGGATCACCGCTGTCCGGTGGCTACGCGGGCGCCAAGGCGACCGTACGGTTCCTCGCCGGCTATGCCGCCCTCGAATCGCAACGCGCCGGGCTCGGGATCGGCTTCACCGCCGTGCTGCCGCGGTTGACCCCGGCCACCGGCCTGGGCGCGGCCGCCGTCGCCGCCTACGCCGAGCGCCAAGGCGTCGACGTCGACACCTTCTTACAGGCCGCCGGGCCCGCGCTCACCGCCGAACAGGTGGGCAAGTCGGTGCTCGAGATCGCCACCGCCGGCCCGGACCACGACGCCTACCTGCTCACCTCCGCCGGCCTGTCGCCGCTGACCTGAAAACACCCGAGTTCGAAAGGCGCACAACGATGAACACACCCCCGATCGTGACGGCCCAGGAGTGGGCGAGCGCGCATCGAGAGCTGCTGGAAGAGGAGAAGAAGCTCACCCGGGCCCGTGACGCGCTCGCGGCCCGGCGGCGCCGGATGCCCTGGACGGAGGTGGACTCCGACTACCGGTTCGAGGGACCCGAGGGCACGGTCAACCTGGCGGGCCTGTTCGGCGGCAGGCGCCAACTCATCGTCTACCGCGCGTTCTACGGGCCCGACATCGACGGCTGGCCCGAGCGCGGTTGCCGGGGCTGCTCGATGATGGCCGACCACGTCGGCAACCTGGCCCACCTGAACGCCCGCGACACCACGCTGGTGTTCGCCTCACGCGCGCCGCAGGCCGACATCGCGCGCCTGAAGAAGCGGATGGACTGGAAGATGCCCTGGTACACGATCACCGACGGCTTCGACGCGGATTTCGGCGTGGACGAATGGCACGGCACCAACGCCTTCATCCGTGACGGCGATCGGGTGTTTCGCACCTACTTCATCAACAACCGCGGCGACGAGGCGCTGGGGACCACCTGGAGCTTCCTGGACATGACCGCGCTCGGACGCCAGGAAACCTGGGAGGATTCGCCGGAGGGCTATCCGCAGACCGCTCCCTACGAGTGGTGGGACTGGCACGACGCGTACGGCGAGCACGAGCCCTCACGCTGGTTCGGTGACCCCGACCCGAACAACCCCAACGACATCCGGCCACCGAAGAGCTAAGTGGCACAGGCTGTTTGGCGCGGCCCAAAAACACGAATGCGCGGTAGCCGTCGAACGGCTACTCGCGCATTTGTTCCGCCGAGAATTCGTCGGCTATAAAATTCGGTGGTTCGCCCTGCCGACCTGGTAGCCGGTGGGGAACGATTTCTCGATGACCTGCAGTTGGTGATCCACCCGGGATTCGAGCTCGAGGACCACGCAGTCGCTGAGCGCCTTCGATTCGAGAACTATGTACCGCTGACCACAATCGGTGATCGGGTCGCCCGAGTGCAATTTCTCGACCGGCACCGACTCCGGAGTTCCATCTGCCTCCATCCATGACACGTTAGGTCAATTCCGCAAGCGAGGGAATAGACCGCTACGTGGCGGCGCCGGCCTGGCGCTGCTTGAAGAACACGCTGACGTGAACGATCAATCCGTCGTCGTCCCGCTCGAAGAGGATGCATTCGGGCCACGTGGTCGCGACGCCATCGATCTCGAACGTCTCGGACAGCTCGGCGTAGGAGGTTCGGGCGTCGACGTGCGAGATCCGCCGCACCTGCAACCGGTGGCCCTGCAGAGCGGTGCATACCTTGCGCAGGTAGGCGACGTAGTGCGCCTTGCCCTCGACGACGTCGCAGAACGGACCCTCCCGGGTCAGGCCGTCCTCGGCGAGGGTGCCGGCCAGTCCGTCCCAGTCGTGATCGGTCAGGCATTGCAGGTAACGCTCGACCGCTTGACCTTCCGCCGCGTCGCCCATCACGCCTCCGCTCCCGCGCTCCTGGCATTGCGCCGAGCGTAACGCTGCGGCGGAAAAACCGGCAGAATGTCGCCGTGGCGTTACATGCGCGGGCCCGGTCGCTGCTTTTCGTGCACGCCGACCGGACGCTGTCCGAGCGCGTGCCCGCGCCGCCCGATGCGGTGCGCGGCTTCTACGTGGACCTGGACAACATCAGGCTCGTGCACCCGCTGATCGTGTCAGTGGAAACGTTGTCCCGCGGCGAAACCCCGGAGGGCTACCAGCAGAGCTATCGGGTGGTCGATCGAATCCCCTTGGGGCCGTTCACCATCCGTACCGTCTATCGCGCCCGGCTGCGAGTGCCGGCCGCCGGTGACGTGCTGACGGAGGCCGCCCAGTCACCCGGGGTGCGGTTACGCGGCACGGTGAGTTTCGTGCCCGACGACGGCGGCACCCGGGTCACCGAGCGCATCCGGATCTCCGCGCCGCGGCTCCTGGCCGGGGTGACCGTCCGCGAGGCGGTCAAGGCGCACGCCGAGATGCTGGCCGGCATCCGCAGGCACTTCGAAGTCACGCACCCGCGAAATCGATGACACCGCGAATGTTGCGGCCCTCGCGCAGATCCACGAACGCCTCGTTGATCTGGTCGAGCCGGTAGTGGCGGGTGACCAACTCGTCGAGTTTCACCGCGCCCGCCTGATACAACGACAGCAGCATCGGCACGCTGGTGCGCGGATTCATGCCGCCGTAGAGCGCGCCCCTGAGCTGTTTGGCCGACAGCGTCATCTCCTGCAGGACCAACGGGACCGGGGGTTCGGTGAACGGGGTGATGCCGGTGAGCACGCAGATCCCGCCTTTGCGAAGCAGCGCCATCGCCAACGGAAGCAGGTCCACGCGCACCACGCCGGGGCAGACGACGACGCGGTCGGCCATCAGGCCGGCGGTGATCTCCCTGACCAGAGGTATCGCGTCCTCGGCGGAGGCGGCGGTGTGCGTGGCGCCGAAGACCTTGGCCGAATCGCGCTTGGACTCAACAGGATCCACCGCGACGACGTATTTGGCGCCCACGGCGCGCGCGCCCTGCAGGGCGTTCATCCCGACGCCGCCCGCGCCGATGACGACGACGGTGTCGCCGGGTTCGGTGCCCGCCGAGATCGTCGCGGACCCCCAGCCGGTGCTCACCCCGCACGACACCAGCGAGGCGGCATGGAACGGGATCGCGTCGTCGATCTTGATGACGGAGCGTTCCGATAGCACCGCGTATTCGGCGAACGTGCCGAGTTGCCCGTAGGCCAACAGGTTTTCGTCACCGAGGTGGCGCCGGCAGGTGCCGTCGGTGGGCATCTCCCGCACGAACAGGCTCGCACCGATGTCGCAGATGTAGCTCTGGCCGTTGACACAGAACCGGCAGCTGCCGCACGCGGGGATGAAGGAGAGCGCCACGTGGTCTCCCGGACGCACCGAGGTCACGCCTGGCCCGATTTCTTCAACGACGCCGGCTCCCTCGTGACCGCCGAGCAGCGGGAACCAGTCCGGCGCCGGCTGGCCGCTCGCGGCCAGCGCCTCGGGGGTCGGCACCACATCGCCGGTGAACAGATGATCGTCGGAGTGGCAGATCCCGGCAACGGCCATGCGCACCAGGACTTCACCGCCGCGGGGCGGATCCAGCTCGATCTCGCGGATCTCCCAGTCCTGGCCGACCCCGCGGATCACAGCGGCGCGACACTTCATTGCGACCTCCCTGATGTCTCATGACATTCCCGCAGCGGCGCCAGGCGGGCCCGCAGTTCCCGCTTGAGCACCTTGCCGTAGCTGTTTTTTGGTAGCTCGTCGACGAATTCGTAGCGCTTGGGACGTTTGAACCGGGCGATGCGCGTCAGCAGGTGCGCGTCGAGCGCCGCGGCGTCGACGGGATCGCCTGTGCCGACGACGAATGCGACCACCACCTCGCCCCACTCGGCGTCGGGGGTGCCGACCACGCACGCCTCCGCGACCGCGGGGTGCTCGAGCAGGACCTCCTCGACCTCGCGCGGGTAGATGTTGCTGCCGCCGCTGATGACGACGTCCTTCGACCGATCGCGCAGCGTGAGGAAACCGCGCGCGTCGAACGAGCCCATGTCGCCGGTGTACAGCCAGCCCTCTTTGAGCGTGGCGCGGGTGGCATCGGGGTTGCGCCAGTAGCCGGACATGACCGCGTCGCCGCGGCAGACGATCTCGCCGATCTCATCGACGGGCGCCGGGTCGCCGCCGGCGCGCAGCACCCCGACGTCCATCCCGGACCGCGCATAGCCGACCGATCCCAGGATTGCGTCGTCGCCGGATTCGTGGTCGGCGCGGCGCAGCCCGGTGATGGTCATCGGTGACTCGCCCTGCCCGTAGATCTGGGCGAAGATCGGGCCGAACGCCGCAATCGCCTTGCGCAGGCTTTCGACATACATCGGGCCGCCGCCGTAGACGATCGACTTCAGGTTGGCCGGGCGGGCGCGGCCCGTGCCCACCAGGCGCTGCACCATCGTCGGGGCGAGAAACGCGCTGCCGCCGGGGTGATGCTCGCACAGATCGAGGAACTCGTCGGGGTCGAATGCGCCCGAGGCGGGCACCACCTGGCGGGCGGCGCGCAGCACGTACGGCAGGACGTAGAGCCCCGAGCCGTGCGACATGGGCGCCGCGTGCAGGAGGCTGCACCGTTCGTCCGGGTCGTCGATGTCGGCGAGGTGGGCCACGGTCATCGCGGTCAGGTTGCGGTGCGACAGCATCGCGCCCTTCGATCGGCCGGTGGTCCCGCTGGTGTAGAACAGCCAGGCGAGCGCCGACGGATCGGTGCGCGGCTTCGCCGACGGGGCGACGGTGACCCGCCGCGAGTAGTCCTGCGACTCAAAGGTTTCCATCGGTGTCGTGGTGATCGGCGCCAGTTCGCCGGCAATCGCCGTGGAGGCGAACACCCGCGCCGCGCCCGCGTCGTCGAGGATCTCGGCCATCTCGCGCGGATGCAGCTTGTAGTTGATGGGGACGACGACGCACTCGGCGGCCCAGATCGCGAACATCAACTCGATGATCTCGGGACGGTTGTGGGTCGCGATCGCGAGGCGGGCGCCGGCGGCGTGCTGTTTTCGGATCGACGCGGCCAGGCGTAAGGCCCTGTCGCGCAGCTCGATCCAGGTGTACAGGCGCCGGGTGCCGTGATACATCGCGCCGCGGTGGGGGTGTCGGCTCGCGGCCTGATCGAGCATCGCGAACAGGTTCACCGCTCCGTCCACCGCGAGGACAAGGCGAACTCCGACAGATACTTCGTCGAACTCCATCCGCCGTCGACCACGATCGTCTGGCCGTTGATGAAACTTCCGCCCGGCGAGCACAAGAACGCGACCGTGCTGGCGATGTCGTCGACGCGGCCCAACCGCGGGTGCGGCGTCATCTCGGTGTTGATCTTGCGGAATCGCTCGTCCTGCAAGCGCTTCTCGACCATCGGTGTGACCGTGACGCCCGGCGCGACGGCGTTGCAACGGATGCCGGACGCGCCGTACTGGCAGGCGATGTGGGTGGTCAGCGCGGTCAGCCCGCCCTTGGCCGCGGAGTAGGCCCCGCCCCGCAGGCCGCCGACGACCGCGAACGTCGATGTCACGTTGATGATCGCCGAGCCGGGTCCCATGTGGGGCAGCACGTCACGCGCGAGCCGAAACGGTGCCCGTAGCATCAAACCCAGGAAGTAGTCCAGGGTTTCGTCGTCGGTTTCGTGCAGCGGCTTGGGGCTGCCGACTCCGGCGTTGTTGATCAGGAAGTCGATGTGGCCCCATCGCTGCACGGCGAGGTCCACGATGCGTCGCGGCGCGTCGTCGTCGGTCAGGTCGACGGCAAGTGTGGCAACGCGATCCGGATCGCCGATGGCCGTGTGCAGTTCGGCCAGCCGGTCCTGGTCGCGGCCCGTGCCCAGGACCGCCATGCCCATCTCGGCGAGTTTCGTGGCGCAGCCCAGGCCGATGCCGCTGCTTGCGCCCGTGACGATTGCGACCTGCATCTCACCCATCCTTAGTCTCCACCCGCGTGAGCGCCGCCCGGACCCGATGCTTGAGCACCTTGCCAGCGTCGTTCTTCGGCAGGGCATCCCAGATCACGACCTGTTCGGGCGCCTTGAATTTGGCGACGCCCTTGCTCACCAGCAGCGCAAGCAAACTCGCGACGTCCGGGCGCTGCGCGCCCGCGGGGACGATCACCGCGCAGGCCCGCTCCCCGGTGCGCTCGTCGGGCAGCCCGACCACAGCGATCTCGGCGATGCCGGGATGGTCGGCGAGCAGGTCCTCGACCTCCTTGGCCGAGATGTTCTCGCCGCTGCGGATGATGACGTCCTTGGCCCGTCCCGTCACGACGAGGTACCGGTCTCCGGAACCGGTCGAGACCCAGCGCCCGAGATCCCCGGTGCGGAAAAACCCATCGGCATCGAAGGAATCGTCTTCGGGATGGCGGTAGCCCAGTAGCATCTGCGGCCCGCGCAGGTAGATTTCTCCGTCACCCGCGGGTGCGGCACCGTGGGGGACGAGCTTGATCTCGGCGATGCCGGCCCTGCCGTCGGTATCCGCGGCGCTGTCGGCTTCGTCGGGCCGGGGCGCGCCGACGGTCGCGACGGGAACCTCGGTGCAGCCGTACACCCGGGTGACCACCGCGCGGTCGAAATAGTCTGCGGCGCTCCGGATCAGCGACGGCGATACCGACGCGCCGCCGCAGATGAACACCTTCAGGTCGGGCAGGCGGGTGCCGAGGCCTTCGGCGGCGGACAGCAGCTGCTGCAGAAACGGCGTGGCCCCCGCCATGTGGGTGCACCGTTCGGCGTTCATCAGCGCGACCGCCTGCGCCGGATCCCACCGGTCCATCAGCACCGCGGTGGTGCCCAGCAGCAGCGGGCATTCGAAGGCATAGATCGAGCCGCCGATATGGGCGACCGGCGACGGGACCAGGAACGTGTCGCCGGGCTCGATGCTCCAGTGCTCGCGGAGCTGGCGGATCAGGGCGTGCAGCGAATTGTGGGTGTGCAGGACGCCTTTCGGGCGGCTGGTGGTCCCCGAGGTGTACAGGATCATCCGCGCGGCGTCGGGATCGAGCGCCGGAAGCGTCGCGGGGTCCGGCGCATGGTCGAGCAGGTCCGGATAGGGGGTGTGCGGACCGGCGTGCCCGGTTTCGCGCAACACCACGACCTCGGGCGCGTTGCCCATCGCGGCCGTCACCCGTTCGAGCATCGCCGCGTAGTCGTGGCCGCCGAATCGGTGCGGGGCGAATAGCATTGCGGTGCCGGCGTCTTCGAGAATGAAGCGCAGGTCGTGGTCGCGCAGCGACGGAAGGATCGGGTTCACCACCATGCCGGCGAGCGTCGCGGCCAGATAGATGACGGCGGTCTCATGCCAGTTCGGCAGCATGAAGGACACGACGCTGTTGGTGGGCATGCGCGCCAGCATCGCCGCGGCCAGCGCGCCGGCCTGCGCGTGCAGTGTGGCGCAGTCCAGCCGAACATCCTTGTCCACCAACACTGTTCGGTGCGGCGACGTCTGCGCGGCCGCGCGCAGGGAATCGGCGAGCGTGGTGTGCACCCACAGTCCGCGCCGGTAGGCCTCTGACGCATGCGCCGCGTCGTGGCGGGCCCGGGCGAGCAACTCAGCCGGCCTGACCGGTGACGCGACGCATGGTCATCGCATACCGAAACCTCGACGACAGGTGGGTGTTGATCGTCACCTGGGCCACCTCGCCGTCGGAGGTCGTGTAGGTGCGCCGCATCTGCAGTGCGGCCGTTCCCGCTTCCACGCCGAGGCCGTCGGCCAGTTCCGGGGAGAGCAGGACGGCCGCGATCTCCTGGTGCAACTGGGCGACGCTCACGCCGAAAAGATCCTCGATCAACGGGAAGATCGGGCCGGCATGGCGTTGCAGCAGCCTGCCCACCGCGGCGAAACTGCGGCTGATGTAGTACTCCGTCCGGCACATCGGCACCGACGCGCCGTCGGCCTGCCGGTAGCCACGCACCGAGAGCCACTGGGTGCCGGGCTCGAGTCCGGTCCGGGCGGCGAGGTCGTCGTCGATCGTCACCATCGCGTTGGATTCGATGGTCAGCTGGGCGCCGGCGGCGAACGCGAGCAGGTCGTCGATCGACATCGCGTCCTGGGCATAGGAACTCGACGCCGGGCGGGGTACCACCCGGGTGCCCGCCCGCGGCCGGGAGGCGACCAGGTTGTCCTCGCGGAGCCGGCGCAACGCTTCGCGAACGGTGTAGCGGCTCACCGCGAAGCGCTCACACAGTTGGTGCTCGGTCGGCAGCTGCGACCCCACCGGGTAGACCCCGTCGACGATCTCCTTGCGCAGCGTGCGGGCGATCTGCAGGTAGCGGTGGTCGCCCGCGATGGCCTGGGACATCAGTGGCCCGTGGGGCGCAGGGCGAGCACGCTGCCCTCGCCGTCGGCCGAGATGTACAGCGTCCCATCGGCCGCGGCCGTGATGCCGGCGAACGGACCCTGTGGCCCCGAAAACGGCGGCATGCCGCGCAGTGGCTTGGCAGTCACGCCCGGCGGGGGACCGACCGGCAGCCCGGACGCGATCGTCCGGCGACCGTGGCCGGCGAGGTCGAAGGCGATCAGTTCCTTGGCGCCGGCATCGACCACGTAGAGCACACCGTCGCGGACCAGAATGCCCTGCGGCCGTTGCAGATCGGCCACGACGGTGTCGGCCCGCGACCCGGCCGGCCGGACCACCCTGCCCGCGCCCGCCTCCGCCACCAGCGGGGCTCCGTCGGCGTCGATCGCGACCCCGACAGGCTCGCGCAGATCGGTCGCCAGCACGTCGACACCTCCGGACCGCAGCGACAACACCCGCCCGGTCCCCAACTCCGCAACCACCACACCGCCTGGGGTCACCGCGACACCGTAGAGCTGGTCGAAACCGTCGGCCAGCACCTCGGTTTCGCCGGCTTCGGGCCGGTAGCGGGCGACCTGGCCGCCAGAGGTGGTGACGACGAACTCGCCGGGCGCGCCTGCGGCGAGGCCGCGCAGGAACCCGGGATAGCCGGGGCTGAACAACATTCCCGCGGTCTGCAGGGACCCGTCGGGCAGGGCGACATAGAAGTACGTGCCGTCGGCAATGTAGAGCTGCCCGTCCTGGCCCACGGCCAGGTCCAGCGGCCAGTTGAGTCCGCCCGGCAACACCGATGTCGTTGCGCCGTCGGGCGAGATCTCGGTGATCTCGCCACTGAAGTTGGAGACGAACAGCCGGTCGCCGACGAAGGTGCAGTTGTCCAGCCCCGGATTCAGCTGGGCGAGCAGGCGACGTTCGCCGCTGCGGGGATCGATGCGCAGCACCTGCCCGCTGGCCACCTGGGTGGAGACGAGGTAGCCCCGGGCGTCGAACTTCACCGAGTCGGGCACGCCGAGATCTTTTGCGACACAGTGTGGCTCGCCGCCGTCGGGGTCGACGCGCCAGATCTCGTTGGCGCCCATCACCGGGAAGTACAGCAGGCCGTCGGGACCGACCTCCATCGCGTTCGGCGAGGGCACGTTCTCCAAGAGCACCCGTGGCGGGCCGCCCGACAGGTCGAATTCCAGCAGCCGCCCACCCTCCCGGCATTCACCGATGAACAACCGGCCGTCATGGAACGTGATGCCGTTGGCCGACGGCACGTCGTCGCGCAGCACCCGCGTCCGGCCGTTGGTCTCGCGCACGCTGACCCGGCCGTCCATCACCTCGGTCGCGTACAGGTTGCCGCGGGGATCGAACGCGACGTCGTCGGGTGCCACGATGTCGCCGCCCTTGGGGCTGGCGGTCACCAGTTCCCCGGTGCGGTGGTCCAGCGCGCTGATCTGACTGCCGGTCACCTGCGCGATGTAGATGCGGCCGTCGGGGCCGGTGCGCAGCCCGTTGGCCCCGAACAGCCGGCTCGGCGCGGTCAACCGGTCGAGTTCCCAGCCCGGAGCGACGTCGATCGCGTCCGGGACTGCGTACCGCGAGGGCTGCGTTGAGAGGGCCCTTGAAATGGACATGCTCGCCGAGGTCCTTCCGTCAGCCGGTTGGGCTGGACGTTATCAATTCCTCCTAGTCCAGACAATAGCCACGACGGTGTCTCGGCTCGATCTTGACAGCGAAGTCCGCCGGTCGGAATAGTGTTCTCCCAAGGACAGAACGCCATATTTTGTCCGGACAAACTGGTAGCGAATGTCGCGGCCGGCGCGGGACGGCGCCGTCGGCGGCCGAAAGCAGGTCATGGACGATCAATTCGGGCACCTCAGGCTTGATGGTCGCGTCGTGGTGGTCTCCGGCGCCGGCGGAGGCGGCATCGGCACCACCGTCACAGCCGTGACCGCCCGGGCCGGGGCCACCGTGATCGCGGTGAGCCGATCGAAGGAAAACCTCGACGAGCACATCGCCCCGCTGGCCGCCCACGGCCTGGCCGTGGTGCCCGTCGCGGCCGACGCGTCCACCGACGAGGGCATCGCCGCGGTGATCGACCACGCGCGCCGCGCCGACGGAAGCTTGTACGGGCTGGTCAATGTCGCCGGCGGCGCCGAGCCGTCGACGTGGATGCCGTCGACGCGCGTGACCCGCGGCGACTGGCGCAAGATCTTCGCCGACAACCTCGAGACGGCGTTCTTCATGAGCCAGGCCGTGGCGGCCGAGCTCGTCGCGCAAAGACTGCCGGGGTCCATCGTGTCGATCTCGTCGATCAGCGGCATGAACACCGCGCCGTTTCACATCGCCTACGGGACCGCCAAGGCCGCGATCACCGCGATGACCCGCACGATGGCCCTCGAGTTGGCGCAGGCCGGAGTCCGGGTCAACGCCGTCGCGCCCGGCGTCACCGAGACGGCGGCCTCGCGCACCTACGTCGACGAGGACCCCGAACGGGATCGGCAGGCGATCGCCATGGGACGGCGGGGCCGGCCCGAGGAGCAGGCCGGCGCCATCCTGTTTCTGCTCTCGGAGATGTCGAGCTATATCACCGGCCAGACGCTGTTGGTCGACGGCGGCCTGGACCTCAAATGGAGCCATCTCGGCGCCGACAACACGTCGCTCTTCTTGCGTGACGAATCCTTCCGCGCGGCCATTAGGAGGATGTGATGACCGATCTCGCCAAGGGCACGAATTCCGCTGGGGCCGAGGAACTCTCGTCCCCGATGACGATCGGCGTCGAGGCATACATCTCCGAGGACTACGCCCGCGCCGAGCGCGACAGGCTGTGGCGGCGGGTCTGGCAGCAGGTCGGCCGCGTCGAGGAATTACCCGAGGTGGGCAGCTATTTGACCTACGACATCCTCGACGACTCGATCATCGTGGTGCGCACCGGCCACAACGAATTTCACGCGCACCACAACGTGTGCATGCACCGCGGCCGCCGGCTGATCGACACCCCCGAGGGCGCCAAGAACGCCTGTGCCCGCACCCGAAAGTCGTTCGTCTGCGGCTTTCACGGTTGGACCTATGGCTTGGACGGGGCGTGCACGCACATCCGCGAGCAACAGGACTGGCAGGGAGCGCTCACCCCGGACAACACCCACCTTCGACCGGTTCGGGTCGACACCTGGGGCGGCTGGTTGTGGATCAACATGGACCCCGACTGCGAGCCGCTGGCCGATTACCTGTTCCCCGCCGCGAAGATCCTCGACCCGTTCGGGTGTGAGAACATGCGCTACAAGTGGCGCAAATGGCTTGAATTTGACTGCAACTGGAAGGTCGCGCTGGAAGCGTTCAACGAGACCTACCACGTCTACACCACGCACCCCGAGTTCAACAAGTTCGGCGAGTTCAAGGGGTGGGCGAAAGCCCAAGGCAGACACAGCAACATCGGCTACGACGCCCCAGAGGACATGGAGGCCACCAAGTCCAAGATCCGCCTCGGCATCGGCGCCGACCCGCGGGTGTCCACCGCGGAGATGCAGGTGTACACGATGGAGGAGACCAACGCCACCACCACCCAGACGCTGGTGAACGCGGCCAAGCGACTCGTCGACGAGTTGCCCGAGGGGACGCCGGCCGACAAGGTCCTCGAGCACTGGCTGGCATCGGCGCGCCGCGACGACGAGGCCCGTGGCGTCGTCTGGCCGACGATCCCCGCCGACATCCTCGGGCAGGCCGGCACCGCGTGGCAGATCTTTCCGAACTTCCAGATCGGACAGGGCCTGACCAGCGCGCTGTGTTACGGCGCGCGACCGCACCCCAGCTACAACCCCGACAAGTGCATCTTCGAGGTGTCGGTGTTCGAGCTGTACCCGAAAGGCCAAGAGCCCCAGACCGAGTGGGAGTACACCCCGGTCGGGGATCCCCGTTGGCGGTCGGTCCTACCGCAGGACTTCTCCAACATGGCGGCCGTGCAGCAGGGGATGAAGTCACTCGGCTTCGCCGGCACCAAGCCCAACCCGTACCGCGAACGCAGCACCGTCAACCTGCACTACCAATTGTCGAGATACATGGGTACCGGTGAGCCCCAGGAACTGTCACGCAAGGAGTCACCATCGGCATGACCATGCACCAGGACAGCTGCGGGCCCACCCAGACGCCCGACGACGTCGACATCGCCGCGCTGCGCGAGAAGTACCGGCTGGAACGCGAAAAGCGGCTGCGCAAGGAAGGTTCCAAGCAGTACATCGAACTGGAGGACGACTTCGCCGGGTACTACGAGGTCGATCCCTACACCCCGGCCGCGCCACGCGACCCGATTTCGGAGGACATCGACGTCGCGGTCCTCGGTGGCGGCTTCGGTGGATTGCTGTCGGCAGCGCACCTGAAGAAGGCGGGCGTCGACGACGTACGCGTGATCGAACTCGGCGGCGACTTCGGCGGTGTCTGGTACTGGAACCGGTACCCGGGCATCCAGTGCGACAACGAATCCTACTGCTACATCCCGCTTCTCGAAGAGCTCGATTTCATGCCGTCGAAGAAGTTCGCCGACGGCGCCGAGATTTACCAGCACTGTCGCAACATCGGCAAGCATTTCGGCCTCTACGATTCGGCGATCTTCTCCACCCAGGTGCGCGACCTGCGTTGGGACGAGGAGATCAGGCGCTGGCGAATCGGCACCAACCGCGGCGACGACATCCGCGCCCGGTTCGTGGTGCTGGCGTCGGGCCCCTTCCACCGGCCCAAACTGCCCGGCATTCCTGGGATCAAGGACTTCAAGGGCCACGCGTTCCACTCGTCGCGGTGGGACTACGACTACACCGGCGGGGACAGCGGCGGCAACCTGCACAAGCTCGCCGACAAGAGGGTCGCCGTCATCGGCACCGGCGCCACCGCGATCCAGATCGTCCCGTTCCTGGCCCGAGACGCCCAGCACCTCTACGTCTTTCAGCGCACCCCTTCGACCGTCGACGAACGCAACAACGCGCCGACCGACCCGGAGTGGGTGAAATCGTTGCGGCCGGGCTGGCAGCGGGAACGGCAACGCAACTTCCACTCCTGGACCTTCGAGGGCATGGCGCTGGGTCAGCCGGACCTGGTGTGCGACTTCTGGACCGAACTCGGGCGCAACACCGCGGCCCGGGTGCTCGCGCTGGACGACCCCGCGTCGCTGACGCCCGAGCAGTTCATGGCGATCCGCGAGGAAGAGGATTACAAGCTGATGGAGCGGCTGCGCCGCCGCATCGACGTGATCGTCGAGGACGCGCAGACCGCCGAGGCACTCAAGCCCTACTACCGGTTCCTGTGCAAGCGGCCACTGTCCAACGACGAGTACCTGCCGATGTTCAACCGGCCCAACGTCACCCTCGTCGACGTCTCCGATTCCAAAGGGGTTGAACGGATCACCGAAAAGGGGCTGGTGGCGGGCGGCGTCGAGTACGAGGTCGACTGCATCATCTATGCCAGCGGCTTCGAGATCACCACCGAGATCAGCCGCCGCTATTCCATGGAGACGATCGAGGGCCGCGACGGGCTGTCGCTGTTCGACCACTGGCGCGACGGCTACAAGACGCTGCACGGGATGACCAGCCGCGGCTTCCCGAACCAGTTCTATACCGGTTTTACCCAGGTCGGCATCTCCGCCAACATCGCCGCCAACTACGAGCTGCAGGGCGAGCACATCGCCTACATCATCGCCGAGGCGTTGAAGCGGGGCGCGACCACCGTGGAGCCCAGCGCGGCGGCCCAGGAGCAGTGGTGCGCGACGATCCGGGAAACCGCCGTCGACAACTCGGCGTTCGACGCCCAGTGCACACCCGGCTACTACAACAACGAAGGCGGCGGCGGGGGAGAGGGCATCCGGTCACACCTGGGCGAACCGTACGGCCCCGGCTTTTACGCGTTCGAGGACTTGCTGCGCGTGTGGCGTGACAAGGGCGACTTGGACGGGTTGGTGCTCGGCACTTGAGCGAAACCCCTGCAGAGCAACTACGATTCGACGGCCGCGTCGCCGTGGTGACCGGGGGCGGCCGCGGGTTGGGTCGCGCCTACGCGCAGCTGCTGGCCGCGCGTGGGGCGAAGGTGGTCGTCAACGACGTCGGCGGCGGCCTCGACGGCGAAGGGGTCGACGCCGGTCCGGCGGAGCGGGTCGTCGCCGAGATCACCGCGGCCGGCGGACAGGCCGTCGCGTGCAGCGCTTCGGTCGCGACCGCAGCGGGCGGCGACGCGATCATCGCGACCGCGCTCGAGCACTATGGCCGCGTCGACATCCTGGTGCACAACGCCGGCAACGTCCGCCGCGGCTCGCTGAAGGAGATGAGCTACGGGGACTTCGACGCCGTGCTCGATGTGCACCTGCGCGGCGCGTTCAACGTCGTGCGCCCGGCGTTCCCGCTCATGTGCGGGGCGGGCTACGGCCGCATCGTGCTGACGTCGTCGATCGGCGGCCTGTACGGAAACCGCGACGTGGCCAACTACGCGGCCGCCAAGGCGGGCGTCATCGGGTTGTCCAATGTCGCCGCGCTCGAGGGCGCCGCCGAGGGCGTCCGCTGCAACGTGATCGTGCCGGCGGCGGTGACGCGCATGGCGGACGGCATCGACACCTCCGCCTACCCGCCGATGGGACCGGAACTCGTTGCGCCCGTGGTGGGTTGGCTCGCGCACGAATCCTGCTCGGTGACCGGGGAAATATACATCGCGCTGGCGGGCCGCGTGGCCCGGGCGGTCGTCGCGGAGAGCCCCGGCGTGTGCCGGTCGTCGTGGACGATCGAGGACGTCGGCAGCCATCTGGACGCGATCCGCTACGCGGAGGCGCCGCTGATCTTCCCGGTCGTCCCGGATGGCCATGACGAGCACATCCGCTACAGCTTCGAGCTGGCGCAGAGGTCAAGCGAACTCCATGGCTCGCCCGATCAAGGAGCGCTCAATGGCTAGCCCCGCGGGCCCGATGGCCGGTGTGCGCGTGATCGATCTCACCGCGATGGTGATGGGGCCCTACTGCACCCAGATCATGGCCGACATGGGCGCCGATGTGATCAAAGTCGAACCGCCCCAAGGCGATAACACCCGCTACATCTCGGTCGGCCCGGCGCCGGGCATGAGCGGGGTGTTCGTCAACGTCAACCGCGGCAAGCGCAGCGTCGTGCTCGACCTGCAGACCGATGCCGGAAAGCGGGCGCTACGCGCTTTGGTCGAGACCGCCGACGTGTTCATCCACTCGATGCGCGCCAAGGCGATCGCCAAGCTCGGCTTCGGCTACGACGACGTCGCCGCGATCAATCCCAAAGTCGTCTACACCAATTGCTACGGGTACGGGCGACGCGGACCCGATCGCGACCGCCCGGCCTACGACGACACGATCCAGGCCGAATGCGGCCTGCCGGCGGTGCAGCAGCAGTTGACCGGCGAGGCCGACTACGTCGGCACCATCATGGCCGACAAGATCGCCGGGCTGACGGCGCTGTACGCAACGACGATGGCGTTGTTCCACCGCGAGCGCACCGGGCAGGGCCAAGAGGTCGAGGTCGCCATGTTCGAAACCATGGCGTCGTTCATGCTCGTCGAGCATGCCAACGGCGCCCTGTTCGATCCCCCGCTGGGGCCCGCGGTGTATCCGCGCACCGTGGCGCCCAACCGCCGTCCGTACCACACCAGCGACGGCCACATCGCCGCACTGATCTACAACGACAAGCACTGGAACGCGTTCATGAACGCCGTGCGGCCGCCGTGGGCCAGCGAGCTGTACGCGACGCTGGAACAGCGCGCCCGCGAAATCGACACCATCTACGGGCTGGTGGCAGAGACCATGAAAGAGCGATCCACCGCCGAGTGGTTGGAGCTGCTGCGCGAACTCGAGATCCCGGCCGCGCCGCTCAACACGCCCGGCGCGCTGTTCGACGATCCGCATCTCAAGGCCGTCGGCATGTTCGAGACCGTGGACACCCCGCATGGGCCGGTGCGCTTCCCCGGCGTGCCCACCTGGTTCTCCCAGACACCGGGCCGCGTCGCGGGGCCGGCGCCCGAACTCGGCGCCCACACCGAGGACGTGCTCGCCGAAATCGGCGCGAGCAGTCCCGGACTCGCACGAAACACACCGCCTGAACACGATTTTGCGTCTGCTCGCCAGGGAGAGGAACTTCAACAATGACCGTGCCGGTGTACAAGCGCATTCTCGACCTGTTCGAGGCCGAGGGGGTGAACACCCTGTTCGGGATCCCGGACCCGAACTTCGTGCACATGTTCGCCGAGGCCGACGCGCGCGGGTGGTCGGTGGTCGCGCCGCATCACGAGTTGAGCGCGGGTTTCATGGCCGAGGCGGCGTCACGGATGACCGGCAAGCCCGGGCTGTGCATCGGGACGCTCGGCCCGGGCATGGCCAACATGGCCGGAGCGATCCAGTGCGCGCTCGTGGAGAACTCGCCGGTGATCTTCCTCGGCGGCCAGCGCGCCCGCATCACCGAGCGCCGGGTGCGGCGCGGGCGCATCCAATTCGTCCGCCAGGAGCCCCTTTTCGCCCCGTCCGTCAAGTACAGCGCGTCCATCGAGTACGCCGACCAGACCGACGAGATCATCCATGAGGCCATCCGCCGGGCCATGTCCGGCACCCCCGGCCCGGCCTACGTCGAATACCCGTCGCACGTCATCCTCGAAGAGCTCGACGTGGCCGATCCGCTGCCGCCGCATCGGTATCGCCTCGTCAACCAGGGGGCGGGCGCCCCAGAGATCGCCAAGGCCGCCAAGCTGATTCGCGAAGCGAAGAGCCCGATCCTGTTGGTGGGCCACGGCGTGCACACGTCGCGCACCGGCCCCGCGGTGAAGGAGCTCGCCGACCTGATGGCCTGCCCGGTCATCCAGACCTCCGGGGGTACTTCGTACATCCCGGGCCTGCAGGAGCGGACCTTCCCCTACCTGTTCTCCCCGGCCGCCAACGAGGCGGTCGAGCAATCCGACCTGTGCGTCGCGTTGGGAACCGAACTCGGTGAGCCCATGCACTACGGCCGGACCCAGCATTGGGCGGGCAACGACGCGAATCGCAAATGGGTGTACGTCGAGCAGGACCCGGCCGCCATCGGCGTCAACCGACAGTTCGACGTGCCGCTGGTCGGCGATCTGCGCGGCGTCGTGCCGCAGCTGGTCGAGGCGCTCCGGGACACCCCGCGCACCCCATCCCCCGGCCTCGAGAAGTTGGTCAAGGCCGACGCCGAGGAGCTCGCACAGCTCGCCGAGACCGCGCCGTCGGGTCGTTCGCCGATCCACCCGGCGCGCTATGTCGTCGAGGCCACCAAGGCGTTCAACGAACTCGACGACGCCATCATGGTCCGCGATGGCGGCGCGACCGTCATCTTTCAGTGGACCTACTCGCAGGCCAAACCGCGCGATGTCATCTGGAACCAGAACTTCGGCCACCTCGGCACCGGCCTGCCCTACGCGGTCGGGGCATCCGTCGCCGAGGGCGGCAAGCGCCCCGTCATGCTGCTGACCAGCGACTCGGCCTTCCTCTTCCACATCGCGGAACTGGAAACGGCTGCGCGGCAGAACCTTCCGCTGGTGTGCGTGGTGGGCGTCGACCACCAGTGGGGCCTGGAGGTCGGCGTCTACAAGCGCACGTTCGCCCAGCCGTCACCGCAGCCCGGCGTGCACTGGAGCAAGGACGTCCGGATGGACAAGATCGCGGAGGGCTTCGGGTGCCACGGCGAGTTCGTCGAGAAGGAATCCGAGATCGGGCCGGCCATCGCACGCGCCTACGCCAGCGGCAAAGTCGGTGTGGTGCACGTGTGCATCGACCCGAAGGCCAACTCCGAGGAGATGCCCAAGTACGACCGATTCCGTACCTGGTATGCAGAAGGCACCCAGTGAGCGCCGCAACTAAGGAAGAGTGCTAGCTATGCGCGAATACCTGAAGTTCTACATCGACGGACGATGGGTCGACCCGGTGCGGCCCAACCCCTTCGAGGTGGAAAACCCGGCGACCGAGCAGGTTTCGGGAAAGATCTCGCTGGGGTCGGCGGCCGACGTCGACGTGGCGGTTCAGGCCGCCCGGCGCGCCTTCGCGGGCTGGTCGCTGAGCACCCGCGAACAGCGCCTGGACCTGTTGCAGTCCATCCTCGCCGAATACCAGAAGCGGGCCGACGATCTCGCCGAGGCGGTCACCGAGGAGATCGGCGCGCCGCCCTCACTGGCCGCGGGCCCGCAGGTCTTCCTCGGCATCGGCCACCTCACGACGGCCATCGACGTGCTGAAGAACTTCCCGTTCTCCGAACACAAAGGGGAGACCCTGATCGCCAAGGAGCCGATCGGTGTCTGCGGCTTGATCACGCCGTGGAACTGGCCGATCAACCAGGTCGCCGTCAAGGTGTATCCGGCGCTGGCCACCGGCTGCACCGTCGTCCTGAAACCCTCTGAGGTCGCGCCGTATTCGCCGTACATCTTCGCCGAGATCCTGGCCGCCGCGGGCGTGCCGGCCGGGGTGTTCAATCTGGTCAACGGTGACGGCGCGGGCGTGGGCGCGGCGCTGGCGAGCCATCCCGACATCGACATGGTGTCGTTCACCGGGTCCACCCGCGCCGGCATCGAGGTCGCCAAGAACGCCGCCCCGACGGTGAAGCGAGTGACCCAGGAACTCGGCGGCAAGAGCCCCAACATCGTCCTCGACGATGGCGGCTTCGCCGACGGCGTCCGCGCGGGCGTGGCCAACATGATGCCCAACTCCGGGCAGAGCTGTAACGCGCCGTCGCGCATGCTGGTGCCGAATTCACGGATGGCCGAGGCCATTACGATCGCGCGCGAGGTGGCCGAACAGGTCAAGGTGGGCAGCGCCGACGACGCGACGGCGATCGGGCCGGTGGCGTCGAGGACGCAGTTCGAGAAGGTGCAGCGGCTGATCCAGCAGGGCATCGACGAGGGCGCGACCGTGGTCGCGGGCGGCCCGGGCCGACCGGCGGGGCTGGACACGGGGTACTACGTCAAGCCGACAGTCTTCGCGCATGTCACCAACGACATGACGATCGCGCGCGAGGAGATCTTCGGGCCGGTGCTGTGCATCCTCGGCTACGACGACATCGACCAGGCCGTCGAGATCGCCAACGACACCGAGTACGGCCTCGCCGGCTATGTCTCCGGGGCCGACCTCGACACGGCGCGCGAGGTTGCCCGCCGGATCCGCGCGGGATGGGTGACGATCAATCACGCGTTCGACATGAACGCGCCGTTCGGCGGCTACAAGCGCAGCGGCAACGGCCGCGAATGGAGCGAATTCGGCTTCCACGAGTACCTGGAGGTCAAGAGCACCCTGGGCTACGCGCCCGGCAAGGCCTGACGCCCGACCCCGAAATCCGAACGCAGCGCAGCGGAAAACCGTTGCGTGTCCTCCCCGCGATCCCGCGCGTCCGCCCTTAAGCTGGCTCCGTTCACGAGGAGGGGCAGCGACGTATCGGCATCAACCATGGCGCCGGGCGGGATGGTAGTCACGGCGCGCTGACAGCGAGCATCGAGCCGGGCGGGTCTCACCCCGCACCGGCTCGTCGTTCTCGGCCCCGATGGGTCGCCCCCGTGCGCCGGGTCGGCCGGCTGGGGGTCTGGGACGGGCCGGAGGGGCGCAGCGGAATCCCGGCGCTCGACGGCCTGCGCGCGATCGCCGTTGCGCTGGTGCTCATCGGGCACGGCGGCATCCCCGGCGTCAGCGGCGGATTCATCGGCGTCGACGTCTTCTTCGTCCTGAGCGGATTCCTCATCACCTCGCTGCTGCTCGACGAGCTGGGACGCACCGGTCGCATCGACCTCACCGGCTTCTGGATCCGGCGCGCGCGGCGACTCCTGCCGGCGCTGGTGTTGATGGTGCTCACCGTGGCCGCGGCCCGGCAGCTGCTGCCCGAGCGGTCGCTCACCGGCCTGCGCGACGACGCCATCGCGGCGTTCATGTGGCTGGCGAACTGGCGGTTCGTCGCCCAGAAGACCGATTACTTCACCCAGGGCGCACCGCCGTCGCCGCTGCAGCACACCTGGTCGCTCGGCGTGGAGGAGCAGTACTACTTCGTCTGGCCGCTGCTGCTGGTCGCGGTCACGCTGGCGCTGGCGGCGCGCGCGAGGCGCCGTTTCACCCGGGCCACCGTCGGCGGCGTGCGCTTCGCGACGTTCGTCATCGCCACCGTGGGGGCCCTGGCGTCCGCGGCGCTTGCCATCGTCATGGTGTCCGACGGCACCCGCGACCGGATCTATTTCGGCACCGACACCCGCGCGCAGGCGCTCCTGGTCGGCGCGTCGGCAGCGGCCCTGCTGGTGCGGGATTGGCCGTCGATGAACCGCGGCTGGTGCATGATCCGCACGCGGTGGGGGCGGCGCGCCGCCCGGATTCTGCCGCTGCTGGGTTTGGCGGGTCTGGCGGCCGCGACCCATTACGCGACCGGCGCCAGCGGCGAATTCCGCCACGGCTTGCTGATCGGCGTCGCGATCGCGGCCGTGTTCGTCATCGCCCCGGTCGCCCTGGAGCAGCGCGGCGTCATCGCGCGCTTGCTCGCGTTGCCGCCGCTGGTGTGGCTCGGCACCATCTCCTACGGCGTGTACCTGTGGCACTGGCCGATCTTCTTGGCGCTCAACGGCGAACGCACCGGGTGGTCCGGGCTGCCGCTGTTCGCCGCGCGGTGCGCCGCCACGGTGGTGTTGGCCGCGGCGTCGTACTGGGTGCTCGAGCAGCCCATCCGGCGCTGGCGGCCGGCGCGGGTGCCGCTGCTACCGCTGGCGGCGGCGACCGTCGCCAGCGCCGCGGCGGTTACGCTGTTGGTGGTTCCGGTGGGAGCCGGGCCGGGGCTGCGCGAACCGGGCTTGCCGCCCGGAGTCTCCGCGGTCGCGGCCGTCTCGCCGTCACCGCCCGGCGAAAGCCGGCCGCGGGATCCCAACCGGCCGTTCACCGTATCGGTGTTCGGGGACTCGATCGGGTGGACGTGGATGCACTACCTCCCGCCGACGCCGGGATTCGCGTTCCTCGACCACACCGTCATCGGATGCAGCCTGGTGCGCGGCACCCCGTACCGGTATGTGGGCCAAACCCTCGAGCAGCGATCCGAGTGCGACGGCTGGCCGATCCGATGGGCCAGGCAGGTCGCCCAGGACCAACCCGACGTCGCGCTGCTGATCATCGGCCGCTGGGAAACCGTGGACCGCGTCAACGAGGGCCAGTGGACCCACATCGGCGACCCGACCTTCGACGCCTACCTCAACGGCGAGCTGGAGCGGGCGCTGACCATCGCCGGCTCCACCGGTGTGCGGGTGGTGGTGGCGACCGTGCCCTACAGCCGCGGCGGTGAAAAGCCGGACGGCCGGCTGTATCCGGAGGACCAGCCGGACCGGGTCAACCTGTGGAACACCATGCTGCGCAAGACCGTCAGCCACCACCCGAACGTCGCGATCCTCGACCTGAACAAGAAGCTGTGCCCCGACGGCGTCTATACCGCCAAGGTCGACGGCATCAAGGTGCGCAGCGACGGCGTGCACCTGACCCCGGAAGGGGTGAAGTGGCTGACGCCGTGGCTCGAGGAGTCGCTGCGCTAGCCGCTAAGTGCCTGTGCGGCAGCTGATCTCCATGCTGTCGCTGTCGCGGACCTGGAAGTTGAAGCTGACGTAGCCGTTGGCCTGGTCGCGCACGCGGTCGAGATACGGGGCCATATCGGCCGAGCTGGCGTTGTCGGCGATGACCAACGCACCCATGGACAGCCGGGGCTCCAGCAGCTCGATCACGGGCAGGTACAAATCTTTCCAACCGTCGAGCAGCAGAAAATCGACCGCCCCGTCCACGCTTTTCAACGTGCTCAGCGCATCGCCCTCCAGGATCGTGATCACATCGTCCAAGCCCGTCTCGGCGAACGTCTTCTTCGCGGCCGCGATCTTGGCGGCGCTGAGCTCGGTGGTCACGACGCGGCCGCTCCCGTTGTCACGCACCGCGGCGGCCAGGTGAACGGCGGAAATGCCGAACGACATCCCGAATTCGACGACCGTCGCCGGGCGGGTGGCGCGGACCAACGAATACAGCAGCCGGCCGGCTTCGGGCGTCACCGGGATGTAGAACTCGCTCATCGCGTCGGCCCGCTCCTGGGCGGACATCGGCTGATCGAAGGTGCCACGCCGCTCGCGCAACAGCGACATCTGGTTCTTCGACTCGGCGTACATGCGGTCGAGCGTCGATGCGACCCGGGGATCCTGCAGCGTTGTGGTCATCTCGCCGAGCGTAGCCCGGCGACGGTGAGCGCCGGAACGGCGCGAGTGAGGAGCCGGGCAATCGAGCCTAGCCCGGCGACGGTGAGCGCCGGAACGGCGCGAGTGAGGAGGCGGGCAATCGAACCCGGCGTGCGGCCTGGGTGGGCGCTTAGAGCCCGCCGACGGCGCCACGCTCAGCGCAAATGAGTTTGACGAGCCCGGGCCGCGGTGCCACTATGGACTCCGCAAGCACCTCGGTAGGTGAGGCGTCTGCATGGATACAGGCCACTGACCCCGAACGTCGAGAGACGCCCCGGGTCAGGACAGCTCTTCCCGGACCCAAGGGTTGAGCCCAAGTGGCTTCTGGAACGTTCCGGATACGCCGTGCAGTGCCGAAGCTCCGACGAGAGGGGTGCGACCGGCGGCTTTGGTGCCGTCGGTCATTCCTGCCTCTCTCGTTCAGGTGAATGTGACGACACCCGCGTGTGTCCCGGCCGTGAGGAGGTGAGGGCGAGATGAGTCCCGGCGATAGTCCGCATCCGAAATTCGTTTTGTCCCGATCCGGCTCCGGCATTCCTTCCGCCGCCTGACCTTGCGTTTGGTCCTGCGCGGCTGACACGTCCCACGGACAGTGCCGATGCCGATCGGACCCCTGGCAGGAGAAGATCATGGCTTTTGTTGTTACGCACCGTTTTTCCGCTGTTCCGCGGGGACGCCGGCGGTCGATGCTGCGCGCGGGCCGGTTGCTGGCCGACAAGCTGCACCTGCGGACCAACCTGACCCCGCAGGAGCGCGCCAACCTGTACGTCTCGCGGATGCCGATCGCTGTGGTCACCGCCTCGCTGGGCGGGCACGCGTCGGGACGCCCCGACAACCACTGGTGATTCGTCCCGCGCATCGAGTGCATCCGCATGCCCTCACCCGTGGTGAGAGCGATTCGTACAGCGAGGACCAGATGACGTCGATCCACACCGGCGGCGGCCGTGGCCTGGGTTCGGGCCGCACGGCCGCCGCCGCGGAGAACCCGAGCGCCGAGGCGCCGACGTCGACGGTGCTCGACACCGCGCACGTCGGCGACATCGTCGGCGCGTTCGGTCGCATCGGGCGCACCGACGGGACCGTGACCGGCCGCTGGCGGCGGCTGAAGACACTGGCGGTCATCACCGGTCCCGGTCTGATCGTGATGGTCGGCGACAACGACGCCGGTGGCGTCGCGACCTACGCCCAGGCCGGCCAGGACTACGGGATGGGCCTGCTGTGGACGCTGGTGCTGATGATCCCGGTGCTCTACGTGAACCAGGAAATGGTGCTGCGGCTGGGCGCGGTCGCCCGGGTGGGTCACGCGCGCTTGATCTTCGAACGGTTCGGCAAGTTCTGGGGCGCCTTCAGCGTCGGCGACCTGCTGATCTTGAACGCGTTGACGATCGTCACCGAATTCATCGGTGTGTCAATGGCTCTCGGGTTCTTGGGTTGTCCGAAGTTCGTCGCCGTCCCAGCGGCCGCGGTGCTGTTGTTCGCCGTCGTGGCCGGGGGTTCGTTTCGCCGCTGGGAGCGGTTGATGTTCCTGTTGATCGCGGTGAACGTGCTGATCATCCCGATGGTGCTGCTGGCGCATCCGGCCCCGAAAGCGACTGCGGCCGGGCTGATCCCGCAGTTCCCCGGCGGGCTGAACTCGACCGTGCTGCTGCTGGTGGTCGCGATCGTGGGGACGACGGTCGCGCCGTGGCAGCTGTTCTTCCAGCAGTCCAACGTGGTGGACAAGCGCATCACCGCGCGCTGGATCCCTTACGGCCGGGCCGATTTGGTGATCGGGATCGTCGTGGTCATGGTCGGGGCGACGGCGCTGATGGCGGTGACGGCCTTCGGGATGGCGGGCACCGCCGACGCCGGGCACTTCACCGACGCCGGAGCGGTCGCCGCGGGGTTGTCGCGGCATCTGGGCGGCACGGTGGGGGCGCTGTTCGCGATCATCCTGCTGGACGCGTCGCTGATCGGCGCCAACGCCGTCGGCCTGGCGACCACCTATGCCGTCGGCGACGCCCTGGGCAAGCGGCACTCGTTGCACTGGAAGATCGGCGAGGCGCCGGTGTTCTACGGCGGCTACGCGGTGCTGCTTGCGGTGTCGGCCGCGGTGTCCTTCAGCCCCGACCACGTCCTGGGCCTGGTGACCCAGGGCGTGCAGGCGCTCGCCGGCGTGCTGCTTCCCTCGGCCACCGTGTTTCTGGTGTTGCTGTGCAACGACCGCGCGGTGTTGGGACCGTGGGTGAACACGGTGCGGCAGAACATCGTTGCGTGGAGCATCGTGTGGTGTCTGGTGCTGTTGTCCCTGGCGTTAACGGCGACGACCTTCTTCCCGGACCTGTCCACCGCCACCATAGAGACCGGGCTCGCCGCCGGCGCCGCGGTCGGCATCGCCGGCGGCGCGGTGATGGTCGTCGTCGGCCGCAGGCATCGCAGCCTGGCCGAGGCGGAAGCCATCGTGCGCACGCTCGGAGGCGGGCTGGACCCGGAGCAGGTCGACGAACTCGACGACGCCGCATCGCTCACCCGTGCCGAACGGCGGGCCGTGCGCCGCCAGGACCGGGCCGGCTGGGTCACCCCGAACCTGGCCCTGCTCGACCGGCCCGCGATGTCGCCGATGCGCCGGGCGGGGTTGTTCACCCTGCGCGGCTACCTCGTGGTCGCCGTCGCGTTCGTCATCATCAAAATCGTGCAGGCAGGGGTCGTCGGGCCGGTCTCGTCATTGTGAGTCGGTAGGCAGCAGAACGATTTTCCCGTGGGTGTGCCGTCGCTCGAGTTCGGCGAAGGCGTCGGCGACCCGGTCCAGCGGATAGGTCGCGGCGATGTCGAAGTCGACGGCGCCGGAGGCGATCAGGCCGGCCATCTCGGCGAGCACCTCGGGTGTCGAGGCGTCCATGCTGCCCTCGGTCTTGGCGCCCACCTCGCCGGCCTTCTGGAAGGCGATGATGGTGTTGATCCGCTCCGGCGCGACGCCGAGGTCCACCGCGAGCTGGACGTAGTCCGGGCCGAACAAGTCGATGAACGCGTCGATGCCGTCGGGCGCCGCGTCGCGCAATCGCCCGGCGAGCCCGTCACCGTAGGCGATCGGGACGACGCCATGCGCGCGCAGCCAGTCGGCGTTGCCGGGGCCCGCGATGCCCAGCACGCGCGCCCCGCGCAGCGCCAGAAGTTGCACCACCAGGCTGCCCACCCCGCCCGCGGCTGCCGACACGGCGACCGTCTCACCGGCCTGCGGCGCCACCGCGCGCACGGCCGCGTACGCGGTCACGCCGGCCACGTAAAGCGAACCCGCCGTCTCCCAACCGAGTTGGGCGGGCTTACGAATCAGTTGACCCACCGGCACGGCGGCGTGGGTCGCGTGGCTGGACCGGCGCAGGCTGAATCCCAAAACCTCGTCGCCGACCGCAAATTCGGTGACCCCGGGCGCCACCGCGGTCACGACACCGGCGAGGTCGCTGCCCTCCCCGGAGGGAAAGGTGGCCGGGAACCTCTCGTGCATCGCCCCGACCCGGATGCCGGCCTCGCCGGGATTGATTCCGGCCGCGCGGACCTCGACGACAACCTCGCCCGGTCCGGGCGTGGGCATGTCGATGTCCGCCACGTACAACACCTCACGCCCCCCGTACCGGTCGAACCGTACGGCGCGCGCCGCTGCAGCGGTCATGCCGATCTCCTCACCGCGACGATGCCCCCACCCACGCCAGCATAGGCACGCAAAGAGCTACCCACCGGCGGCCCGTTGGGCATATGTTCGTAGCAACTCGGGCACGGATGACGCGTGGAAGGAACATGCGTGGGGGCTCCTCGAATCGGTATCGCCGGCCGGGTCGTGTGGCACGCGGCCGCGATCGTCGCGGTCGGCGCCGCGAGCACGGGCTGCGGCGGCTCCGACAAGCCCCCACCGCCGTCGGCGGCGGAGTCGGGCCCGTCCGCATCCCCGACCGACTCGGGCGCGGTCACCGGGCCGCCGCCGGGGCAACCCACCGATTACGGCTACCTGCTGATCAAGCCGGGCGACGTGGGCGGGGGTCTCACGGCACCCCAGTCGCCGATGCTCAACCCCAACAACGCGCCGGGGGTCGCGCAGCTGTTCGCCAACGCCGACAGCGGCCGCCGGCTGTGGGACACCATCGTGGTGACCGCCGACCCGTCGGCGGCCGCGGCCGAACTCGCCGGCAGCAGAGCCGAATACGCGGGCAAGGTGGTCGGCGACTGGCGGCCGCTCGCCGTGGGCGCCAACGGGTCGGCGATTTCGGGTGCCTCGCCCGACAACTCCCAAGCCATGACGGTCCTGCTGTTCACCGAAGGCAAGGCGCTCGTCACCCTGGAATTCGACAGCGCACCCGACGATCCGTTCGACCCGGCCGTGACCGTCGACATCGCGCGCAAGCAAGACGATGCGATCAAGCGGGGACTGCCCGGTTAGCACCGCACGGGGCTACACCAAGCCCAGCAGGCGTAGGTCGGCGACGTACTTGTCGATCAACCCCGCCGACAGGTGCGGAATGTCCTCGTCCGCACCGATTTTGGCCGTCCGCACCGCGTGGCGGAAGACGTCGGTGGGGGCCGGCGCTCCCCGCAGTGGCGTCGCGGGTTCCCGGTAGGCGTCCAGCAGCGGCAACACCGAATGCTGGCGCTGCTTGTCCGGTAACGCGCGAAGCGCCGTGGTGAAGCGGCCCAGCCATTCGTCATAGTCCTCGATGCGCCGGATGTCGTGTCCGGCGGCGATCAGCCAGTCGACGAACACGTCCAGGGAGACGCCGTCGTCGTGCGGGTTCATCACGTCATAGGAGCGGTACTCGCCGGATTCCTCGGCCGCCATCTGTTCGCCGAGCGTGGTGACCGCTTCGGCCACGAAGTCGGCGGGCAGCCCGTCGTAGTGGGCCACGGCTCGGTTTCCGTGTTCGTCGGTCCGGTAGAACGTGGTCGGCGCGATGCCGGTGGTCAGCAGGCTGAACATCAAGCGGGTGAAGGCATCTGGCACGTTCAGCTGCCCGGCATACCGGCTGTGCGCGAGGATCATGTCGGAGCGGAAGACGGCGACCGGCAACCCGCACAGGTCGTGCGCCTCACGCAGCAACACCTCACCGGCCCACTTGCTGTTCGCGTACCCGTTCGCGTAGCTGTCGTCGATCGGGCGTACCGCGCTGACCGCGCGGATGTCGCCGTCTTCGGCGAACTCGCCGGGATCGACCGTCATCGCCACGGCGACGGTCGACAGATAGGTGACGGGCTTGATGCGCGTCGTGATCGCCAGGCGGATCAACTCGGCGGTGCCGACGACGTTCGGACCGAACAGTTGGTCGTACGGCAGCACGTGGTTGACCAACGCGGCCGGGTGGACGATCAGATCCACGCTCTGGGCCAGGCGCTGCCAAGTCGCTTGGTCCAGGCCGAGATTGGGCTCACCGATGTCGCCGACGATGACTTCCAGGTGCTCGGCGGCCAGCGTCCGGAACCGCTCCAGCAACTGCGGATCCCCGCTGTCGAAAACGGCCTCCAGCCGTTTGACGGCCGCCGCGGTGTCCGTCGCGCGGACGATGGAGACGAGCTTCCCGCCGGTCTCGGCGAGGCGCTCGAGCCATTCGAGGGCCAGGAAGCGGCCGAGGTAGCCGTTGGCGCCGGTCAGCAGGACCGTGTGGGGTGTGCCGGTCGCGCGCGGCAGGTTCGGTGCGGCGGCCAAGGTCGTCGCGTCGATGAACTTGTCGAGGGTGAGCTCCGCGGCGCGGACCTCGGCGGCGCCGCGTCCGTGCACCGTCGCGAATGTGGGCCGGCGTGATCCCGATTTGCGTTCGGATTCAACGTATTCCGCGAGCTGGCCCAGGTCGGTCGCGGGCCCGGTGATCATTCCCACCGGCACGTCGACGTCGAAGATGTCGCGCAGCAGGTTGGAGAAGGTCAGCGCCGACAGGGAATCGCCGCCGAGTTCGATGAACAGTGCGTCGGGGGCGGGCGGGCCGCCGGCCACACCCAGTAGCGCCTCGGCGGCCCGGGTGAGGGTGAAGACGACGGGGTGTTTGTCCGCCCCCTCGCGCAGCGCACGCAACTCGGTCACGCGGTTTTCGGCCAGCTCGGCGTAGAGCTGTTCGAGCCGGTCGGCGTAGCGCTCCTTGAGCTTCGGCCGCAGCAGCTTGCCCACGCCCGAGAGCAGGCCGTTGTCCTCGCTGAACGGCTCGGTCTCGACGACGAAGTCGACGGGCACCTCGTAGGACTGCAGTTCGGCGAGTTGCGCCGACTGGCGCAGGGATTCGGCGACGGCGGCCTTGAGGCCCTCGGGATCTCCGGTGAATCGCTCCGCGGCGTCGGCCGTCGGCACGACGACGGCCAGCAGATAGGGGCGTTCGCTGTTGCCGTATACGAAGATCTGGCGGATCAGCGGCGCGCTGGCGAAGACGGCCTCCAGGCGGGCGACGGCGACGAACTCGCCCTGCGCCAACTTCAACACGTTGTTGCGGCGGTCGACGTAGGCCAGCCGGTCCGGCTCGAGCTCGGCCATCACATCGCCGGTCCGGTAGTAGCCGTCGGGATCGAACGCGTTGGCGGTGACGTCCGGTCGTTTGAAGTAGCCCGGCGTCGCGGTCAGCGACTTCACCAGCAATTCGCCACGCGGATAAGGCTTGTCGGTGTGGAAATAGCCGAGTTCGGGAACGTCGATGAGCTTGTAGTCGAGCACCGGGGGACGGGTCATGCGCCCGTCCTTGGTCACCATGCCGACCTCGGTCAGCCCGTAGCCGTCGAGAACGTGGACGTCCAAACAGGTTTCGACGAAGGCCCGCATCTCCGCGGCCAGCGGCGCCGTCCCGCAGAAGGCGGTCACGATGCGCCCGCCGAGGACATGCTCACGCAGCTCGGCCCGCGCCCGGGCCTCGGCGGAGCCGGCGTCGGCGCCCGAAGCCACGAGTCGGTCGACGGCGCTCTGGTAGCGCTGGTAGAGCATTTCCGCCACCCGGGGTACCAGGCCCATCTCGGTGGGGCGCACCAGGTTCCAGTCGTCGAACAACGTGGACAGGTCGCTTTCCGGCACGAAATAGCTGGTGCCGCCGGCCTGGAACGCGGTCGACAGCGGTATCCGGCCACCGAGGTGATTCAGCGGCATGAAGTTGACGTTGAACACGGGTGTGTCCGCGAAGTCGGGCATCAGCTCGTTGGTCCACACCTTGGCCAGCATCTGCTCGGTGTACATGGCGCCCTTGGGTAACCCGGTGCTGCCCGAGGTGTACATGATCATCGCCAGCCGCTGATCGGTATCACCGGTGTACATGGGCTCGGGCGGCAGGGCGCGTCCGCGTTCGATGATTTCGTCGAGGGTCTCGATGGTCACCGCCGCGCCGGCGGCCGCCAGCGTCGCCTGGGCGCGCTGCAGCGCCTCGCGTTGCTCGTCGACCTCGGGCTGGTAATCGAAGACCACGAGCCGCCGCAACGACGAGCTGCCCGACGCCGCCTCGACCGCGAGGTCGAGATAACCGACGCCGGCGGCCAGTATCGACGGCTCGACCTCGTCGACGATCGGTCGCAGCCGTGAGGGGGTCGTATTGTGTTGCAGCGGAACGGCAACCAGCCCGAGGTAGCCGCAGACCAGGTCGAGGGTCAGATATTCGGCGCTGGCGAAACCGACCGTCGCGACGAAGTCCCCGGGCGACACGGGGTTCGCGGCGTCGTGCCGCCACGCGGCGGCGATCGCGCGCACATCGGCCCACAGCTCGCGGTAGGTCATGGTGTCGAAGCGGGGGAGCAGTCGCGTGGTGGTACGCCCGGTCGCGGGGTCGGTGCTCAGTGTCCTGGCCCGCCAGCCCACCGCGGGCCGATCGGCGTAGCCCTCGACGAACAGCTCCAGAATCTGGGGCAGGCGCAGGCCCGGTTGGCGCGCCGCCTGCTGCAGCGACAGATCGGGTTGGGCGTTGCGGAACTGTTCGTCGGTCGCGGCCAACTCGCGGATGCGGGCGGCTACCCGCTCGCGCGCCGGGCCTCTAGAGCTAACTTTCGTGCGCTTCGCATCGCCGGTCATGGCCCGCCTCTCGTTCAACTGCCTCGCTCCAACGAGAACTCACCGCCGCGGGCCGGTCTTCCTGTCGGCGCGTGTGACGACGGTCACACGCCGGGGACTGCGGGTGACGCTCAGGCCACGACCTGGATGGGGTCGCCGACGTTGACCTGGTTGAAGTACCAGGCGGCGTTGTCGGGGCTGAGGTTGATACACCCGTGGCTGACGTTGGCGTAGCCCTGGGAATCGACCGACCACGGGGCCGAGTGGACGTACACGCCGCTCCAGGTGACCCGGACGGCGTACTGCGCGGTGATCTTGTAGCCCTCGGGGGAGCTGAGCGGGATGCCGATCGTGCGCGAGTCCATCACCACGGTGCGCTGCTTCTCCAGCGCGGTGAAGCTGCCCATCGGCGTGGGCCTGCTGGGCTTGCCCATCGACGCGGGCATGGTGCGCAGCACCTCTCCGTCCCTGCTGACGGTGAAGGTGTGCTTGGAGATGCTGGCGACACCGAGCAGCGCATCGCCGGTGTCGAAGCCGGTCGTCAGCGCCTGCACACCCACCGAAACGTGCGTGTGGGGGGCCCAGTACTGGTCGGGGACCCACTGCACCACCGAGTTGTGAACCCACTCGAAGTGCCCCGGCGTGCCGCCCGGCGACGTCACACGAATCGACCGCTCGACGGCGGCCCGATCGGCCACCGGTGCGGTGAACGTCACCACGACGGGGTGCGCCACGCCGACCACGGCGCCGTCGGCGGGCAAAATCGAGGCGACCTCGGGTGCGGCGTGCGGCGTGGGCACGGCGGCGCTGCCACGGGCCGCCGATCCCACCAGGCCCATGACCGTGATCGCGACCATAACAAATAGATAACGAACACCTCGACGCATAGCGTCCACCCTTCGAGATGGTGCGATCAACACACGGTCATTCTACGGGTTACCCACGAATCACCGGTTTCAGCAAACAATGACAGCCCACTGGACCCGCTGCGGTCACGATTCGACTGCCGATTGGGTTCGATTGGGTCAGCGGCGCGCAGCCCGGGTGGCACGCGCTTCGAAAACGGCACCGATACACCGATTTTCGCGGCCGCAGCCCCCAAATCGTGCCCGGGCGTGGTCGAAGGTGCCGCCGCGGGCTTGGCGCACCCGTCGGGCGCGCGTTAGCCTCAGCGAGATCGGCGCCCAAGCCCGAGCCCGGAACCCGAGGAGTGCGGTGCTCTTCCGCCAGCTGGAGTACTTCGTTGCGGTCGCCTCCGAGCGCCACTTCGCCCGGGCCGCCGAGAAGTGCTTCGTCTCCCAGCCGGCGCTGTCTGCCGCGATCGCCAAGCTGGAGCGGGAGCTGAACGTCACGCTGATCAACCGTGGCCACAGCTTCGAGGGCCTCACTCCCGAAGGCGAGCGGTTGGTGGTGTGGGCCAGGCGGATTCTCGCCGAGCACGACGCCTTCAAGGCCGAGGTCGACGCCGTCCGTTCCGGCATCACGGGGACGCTGCGGCTGGGCACCGTGCCGACCGCATCGACGACCGCGTCGTTGGTGCTCTCGGCGTTCTGCTCGGCGCACCCACTGGTGAAGGTGCAGATCCTGTCCCGGCTGGCGGCGACCGAACTGTACCGACGCCTGCGCGAGTTCGAGCTCGACGCCGCGATCGTGCACGCGGCACCCGACGAGGCGGACGTGAACCTGGTCCCGCTATACCAGGAGCGCTACGTGCTGCTGTCGCCCGCGGAGATGTTGGGATCCGGGGCGGCGACGATGACCTGGGCCCAGGCCGCGCAATTGCCGCTGGCGTTGCTCACCCCGGACATGCGCGACCGTCAGATCATCGACAAGGCGTTCGACGATCATGGCATCACCGTCAGTCCGCAGGTCGAAACCGACTCCGTCGCTTCGCTATTCGCTCAGGCGTCCGCCGGAAAGTGGGCTTCCATCGTGCCGCACACGTGGCTGTGGACCTCCCCGCTGGGCCCGGAGGTCCGGGCGGTGGAGATGGTCGATCCGGTGCTCAAGGCCGACGTCGTGTTGGCGACCAACGCGAGCGGACCCGGTTCGCCGATCGCGCGTGCGCTGGCGGCGTCGGCCGCGGGCCTGGCGCTGAACGAGTTTTTCGACGCCCAACTCCTGGGCGTCACCCGCCGCCGCTGACCGCCGCCGCGCGAGCCGGGTTCAGGCCGGCCAGATGACCGCTTTCCACCCCGGCGGCCGGATCGAGCTCGCAGTCGATGACCGAGGGCGCCCCGGAGCCGATCGCCTCGGTCAGCGCCGCGCGCAGCTCATCGGGTGTGGCGACGTGATAACCCTTGCCGCCGAACGCCTCTGCGATCAGCTCGTGGCGCGCCCGGGCGTTCAGCACGGTGGGGGCCGGGTCCGACGGGTGTGCCGCGGTCTCGTCCCCCCGATAGACGCCGCCGTTGTTGAGGATGACGACGGTCACCGGCAGCCGGTAGCGGCAGATGGTCTCGATCTCCATCCCGCTGAAGCCGAACGCGCTGTCACCCTCGATCGCGACGACCGGCCCGCCGGTCTCGACGGCGGCCGCGATCGCGTAGCCCATGCCGATCCCCATGACGCCCCAGGTTCCGGTGTCGAGCCGGTGCCGCGGCAACTCCATGTCGATGACGTTGCGCGCCAGGTCGAGCGCGTTGGCGCCCTCGTTGACGACGTACACGTCCCGGTTGTCCTGCAGCACAGCGCGAATCGCGCCGAGGGCGTTGTAGAACCGCATGGGGTGCGGGTCGTCGGCGAGGCGCTCGCGCATCTTGGCGTCATTGCGCGCCTTGCGGTCGGCCAGCTCGGTCGCCCATTCCGTTGGCGCGGCGAACGGGCGGGCGGTCACGGCGTCACACAGCGCGGACATCGCCGAGCCGATGTCGCCGGCCAACGGCGCGGCGATCGGCTGGTTGCTGTCGAATTCGCTCGCCGCGATGTCGACCTGCACGAATTGGGTGTCGGCGGACCATTGCGGCGACTCCCCATGGCCCAGAAGCCAATTCAGCCGCGCGCCGATCAGCAGGACGGCGTCGGCCCGTGAGATCGCCAGCGACCGTGCGGTGGCCGCGGACTGCGGGTGCGAATCGGGGAGCAGCCCCTTGGCCATCGACATCGGCAGGAATGGGATGCCGGTGGCTTCGACGAATCGTCGAATCTCGTTGTCCGCCTGGGCGTACGCCGCGCCCTTGCCGAGCACGATCAGCGGCCGCCGCGCCCGGGCCAGGACTTCCAGCGCGCGGTCGACCGCGTCGGGAGCGGGCAGTTGACGGGGAGCGGGGTCGACGACCCGCCATATCGTGCCGGCGGCGGCCGAGGCCTCCAGGGCCTGGCCCAGGACGTCGCCGGGGATGTCGAGGTAGACGCCGCCGGGACGCCCGGAGACCGCGGTGCGAATCGCGCGCGCGACGCCGCGACCGATGTCCTCGATCCGGTTGACCCGAAAGGCCGCCTTCGCGAACGGCCGTGCGGCGTTGAGCTGGTCGAGGTCCTGGTAGTCACCGCGTTGCAGGTCGACCAGCGCCCGATTGCTCGAGCCGGAGATCTGGATCATCGGGAAGCAGTTCGTCGTGGCGTTCGCCAGCGCGGGCAGAGCGTTGAGGAAACCGGGCCCGGATGTCGTGAGACACACGCCGGGGCGGCGGGTGAGGAATCCGGCGGCCGCCGCGGCGTTGCCGGCCGAGGCTTCCTGCCGAAAGCCGATGTAGCGGATGCCCGCCGCCTGCGCGGTCCGGGCGAGGTCGGTTATCGGGATGCCGACGAGGCCGTAGATGGTTTCGACGTCGTTGGCCATGAGCGCGTCCACCACGAGGTGGAAGCCGTCGATCACGCGGGTCGACCCCCGCGCGTCGCTTCCCGACGCCGAAACGGTGGACATGGGCGACTCCTCGGTGCGCGGGCGGTAATGACTAGCCATCACTGTGACCCCGGCCCCCGGCGCGTGTCCAAGTCGAAGCCGCTATCCGATGATCGACGGCGTCTATCGCCACAGCTCAGAGGGGCGGCGTTGCGCTTCGATAGCCGACGGTTATCGGTCGTGAGCGGATCGGTATTGGACGCGCCGCGAGCCCGCCCGGCAGGGTGGCATCGACGGCACAAGGACGGCAACAGAGGGGAAGGAGCGCGGTGATGGGATCCGATTCGACAACCGGCGGCGAGGTCACGGCGTCCACCGGCCCGCGCATCGCCGACCTGGTCGAGGCGGCGGCGCGGCGGGCGCCGCAGGCGTGCGCGCTGGTCGTCACCGCCGAACGCGTCCCGGTCAGCTACCACGACTTGACCCGACTGGTCGACGATCTGGCCGCACAACTGGCGGCCGGCGGCCTGGTCCCGGGCGACCGGGTCGCGCTGCGCGCCGGCAGCAACGCCGAATTCGTCGTCGGGCTGCTCGCCGCGTCCCGGGCGGATCTCGTTGCGGTTCCGCTCGATCCGGCGCTGCCGGGCACCGAGCAGCGCGCCCGCAGCGAGGCGGTGGGCGCGCGGGCGGTGCTCGTCGACCGGCTCGGCGATGACGAGACCGCCGGGGCGACACCGCCGGCCTGGCCCATCGCGGTGAGCGCCGGACCCGACGGCGCCGCCCCGGCCGTCACCCTGACGGTCAGCGCCGCACCGCAGCGCGACGTGTCGACGCCGCAGGGCCTGCGCGACGACGACGCCATGATCATGTTCACCGGCGGCACCACCGGCATGCCCAAAATGGTGCCCTGGACGCGCCACAACATCGCCGGCTCGGTCGCGGCCATCGTCGCCGGATACGCCCTGGGGGAACGGGATTCGACCGTCGCGGTGATGCCGCTCTACCACGGGCACGGCCTGCTCGCCGCCCTGCTGGCGACCCTGGCGTCCGGGGGAACGGTGTTACTGCCCGCGGGTGGGCGATTCTCGGCGCACACCTTCTGGGACGACATCGAGGCGGTCCGGGCCACCTGGTACACGGCCGTCCCGACGATCCATCAGATCCTGTTGGAACGCGCCCGAACCGAGCGGCCCGCCGGGGCCGGCGCCCTGCGGTTCATCCGCAGCTGCAGCGCGCCGCTGACCGCCGAGACGGCGCAGGCCCTGCAGGACACGTTCTCGGCCCCGGTGGTGTGCGCATTCGGGATGACCGAGGCGACCCACCAGGTGGCCACCACCGCAGTCGAAGGCGCCGGGCACAGCGAAAACCCGGGCGCCACACCGGGTCTCGTCGGCCGCTCGACCGGACCGCAGATCCGGATCGTCGGATCCGACGGTCGGTCGCTGCCCGCCGAGAGCGTCGGCGAGGTCTGGCTGCACGGCCCCACCGTGGTGCGGGGCTACCTCGGCGACCCGTCGATCACCGACGCCAACTTCACCCAGGGGTGGCTGCACACCGGCGATCTGGGCACCCTGTCGCCGGCCGGCGACCTCGTGATCCGCGGCCGCATCAAGGAACTCATCAACCGCGGCGGGGAGAAGATCTCGCCGGAGCGGGTCGAGGCGGTGCTGGCCAGCCACCCCGGCGTGCTGGAGGTGGCCGTGTTCGGCAAGCCGGACACGCTGTACGGCGAGACCGTGGCCGCGGTGATCGTCGCGCGCGGATCCGCCGCGCCGACGGCCGACGAGCTGGCGTCGTTCTGCCGTGACCGGTTGGCCCCCTTCGAGGTGCCGACCGACTTCCAGCAGGCGGCGGAGTTGCCGCACACCGCCAAAGGCTCGCTGGACCGGCGCGCCGTCGCCGAACGGTTCGCTCGCGGGGCCTGAACGCTCAGACGCCGGCGTTGACCCGCGCCGCGGCCGATTCCGGCATCGGCTCGTAGCGGGCGAACGACCGGGTGAACGAGGCGGCGCCGTGCGCCAGTGACCGCAGGTCGATGGCGTAGCGGGTCAGCTCCACCTGGGGCACCTCGGCCTTGACCACGGTGCGTTCGTTGCCCGCGGTGTCGGACCCGAGGACTCGGCCGCGCCGGCTGGACAAATCGCCCATCACCGCGCCGACGAAATCGTCGGGCACCAGCACCGAGATCTCGTCGATCGGCTCGAGCAGCGCCACCTTCGTCGCGGCCGCGGCCTCCCGCAGCGCCAGCGAGCCGGCCATCTGGAACGCGAAGTCCGACGAGTCGACGCTGTGCGCCTTGCCGTCGAGCAGGGTGACGCGGATGTCGACCACCGGGTAGCCCGCGTGCACGCCCTTCTCCATCTGGGCGCGCACACCCTTCTCGACGCTCGGAATGAACTGACGCGGCACCGCCCCGCCGACCACCTTGTCCACGAACTCGAAGCCCGAGCCCTCCGGCAGCGGCTCCACCTCGATGTCGCACACCGCGTACTGGCCGTGACCGCCGGACTGCTTGACGTGACGGCCATGGCCTTTCGCCTTGCCGCTGAAGGTTTCTCGCAGCGGGACGCGCAGCTCCACGGTGTCCACGGTGACGCCGTACCGGTTGGCCAGCGCGTCGAGCACCACCCCGGCGTGGGACTCACCCATGCACCACAGCACGACCTGGTGGGTTTCCTGGTTCTGCTCGATCCGCAGCGTCGGGTCCTCGGCGGCCAACCGGCCCAGCCCCACCGACAGCTTGTCCTCGTCGGTCTTGGCGTGGGCAGCGATCGCGACCGGCAGCAGGGGTTCGGGCATGGTCCAGGGCTTCAGCACCAGCGGCTCCGACTTGTCCGAGAGGGTGTCGCCGGTCTCGGCGCGGCTCAGCTTGCCGATCGCGCAGATGTCACCGGCCACCACGGCCGCGGCCGGGCGCTGCTGCTTGCCCAGCGGGAAGGACAGGACGCCGACGCGCTCGTCCTCGTCGTGATCGGGGTGCGCATGCCCGTTTCCATTAGACGTGCCGAAGAACGACGCAAAATGGCCCGACACGTGAATCGTGGTGTCGGGCCTGATGGTCCCGGAGAACACCCGGACCAGGCTGACCCTGCCGACGTAGGGGTCCGACGTCGTCTTCACCACCTCCGCGAGCAACGGCGCGTCGGTGTCGCACGTCAGGCCGGCGCGCGGCGCCCCGACTTGCGTGAAGACCTCCGGCAGCGGGTGTTCCATCGGCGACGGGAACCCGCGGGTGGCGACCTCCAGCAACTCGTAGGTGCCCACGCCCGTGGTGCTGCACACCGGGATCACCGGGAAGAACGACCCCCGGGCGACGGCCCGCTCCAGGTCGGCGATGAGGACGGCTTCGTCGATGGACTCACCGCCCAGATACCGCTCCATCAGCGACTCGTCCTCGGACTCCTCGATGATCCCTTCGATCAGGGCCCCGCGCGCTTCCTCGATCTGCGCGGCGTCCGACGGGTCCGGCGCCTGCACGCTGCGCTTGCCGTCGGCGTACTCGTAGCGCGCCTGTGACAGCAGACCGATCAGCCCGCGGCAGGAGGGCAGCCCGGTCGGCAGGTACAACGGTAAAACCTTGTCGCCGAACGCATTCTGCGCCGCGGCCAGCGCCTCGGAATAATTCGCGCGGGTGTGGTCGAGCTTGGTGATCACCACGGCCCGGGGCATGCCGACCTGGTTGCACTCCTGCCACAGCGATTTGGTGGGCTCGTCGACGCCTTCGTTGGCCGCGATCACGAACAGCGCGCAATCGGCGGCCCGCAGCCCGGCCCGCAGCTCCCCGACGAAGTCGGCGTAGCCGGGCGTGTCGATCAGGTTGACCTTGACGCCGTCGTGCGACAGGGAGGCCACCGCGAGGCCCACCGATCGTTGTTGACGGATCTCGGCCTCGTCGTAGTCGCAGACCGTGCTGCCGTCCGCCACCGAGCCGCTTCGCGTCAGCACGCCGGCGGCGACCAACAGCGCTTCGACGAGCGTGGTCTTGCCGCCGCCGGACGGTCCCACCAGAACCACGTTGCGAATCTCGCCCGGACCGTTGGCGGTAGGAGCGTTTCCCGCGCCTTGGGAAGTAGTTGTCCTGTCTGCCATGACTTCCTCCAGGTTGCCGGGGCGCGCGGTCGCTGACCTAGCTAGCCCCTATCTAGCTACCATTCACCCAACTCCCGTCGACCACAAGACCGTCGGGCCAGATCGAACGGCCGGCCGATCAGGGATGCCAGCTCGACCAGCGGTGCACGGCGACGGCGATGACCGGACCGTCCAGCGAAACCGATTGATACTGAGGGTATTTCGCGCGCAGCAGCCGGCGGCCCGATTCCAGTGCCCGGCCGTCGTCGTGGATGGTGGCGACACCGTCGGCCCGCACCCACCACAGCCGCGCCCAGTCATCGGAGTAGTGGTCCACCAGCAGGCTCACCCGCGGGTCGGCCTCGATGTTGGCCAGCCGGCGCAGCCGCCGCGTCGTCTTCGGTTTCGCGTCGACGGCCGTGTACACCACGTCCCGGCCGCCCGGGTCGGCGGCGACCGCGAACACCACCGGCACCAGGTGCGGCGCTCCGCCCGGGGTAACGGTGGCCAACCGCGCGACCGGCGACTCGATGAATCGGGCCCGGGGGTCGAATTCGCCCACCGCGTCAGCTTAGGGGCGCGCCGTGCGTGACAGCAGGGCCGGCGCGAGCCTGGGACATGCCGTGCACAGCTACCTGCATTACGGTTATGTACACGAATTGTGCCGCCCAGAGCCTGAGGCCGGGACAGTTTGTTGGTTACGGCGAAGCAGGAGGGTGACACCGATGAGCAAATCGCACCACCGCTCGGTCTGGTCCAGGGTGGTCAGCGTGGTGGCCGTGGTCGCACTCGGCCTCGGTCTGGACGCTGGTATCGGCCTCGGAATGGCCACCGCGTCACCGCCCGCCCTGCCGCTGGACCCGTCGGCGATGGTCGGTCAGGTGGGGCCGCAGGTGGTCAACATCGACACCAAGTTCGGCTACAACAACGCCGTCGGTGCCGGCACCGGCATCGTGATCGACCCGAACGGTGTCGTGCTGACCAACAACCACGTGATCTCGGGGGCCACCGACATCAGCGCCTTCGCCGTCGGCAACGGGCAGACCTACGCCGTGGACGTGGTCGGCTACGACCGCACACAAGACATCGCGGTGCTGCAGCTGCGCGGTGCCGCCGGGCTTCCCACCGCCGCGATCGGTGGTGAGGCCAGGGTGGGCGAGCCGATCGTCGCGCTGGGGAACGCCGGCGGTCAGGGCGGAACCCCCAGCGCGGTCACGGGCAAGGTCCTCGCGCTCAACCAGAGCGTCTCGGCGACCGACACCCTGACCGGCGCGCAGGAGAATCTGGGCGGCCTCATCCAGGCCGACGCGCCGATCAGGCCGGGCGACTCCGGTGGGCCCATGGTGAACAGCGCCGGGCAGGTGATCGGTGTGGACACCGCCGCCACCGACAGCTACAAGATGTCCGGCGGGCAGGGCTTCGCGATTCCGATCGGCCGCGCGATGGGTGTCGCCAACCAGATCAGGTCCGGCGCCGGCTCCAACACCGTGCACATCGGCCCCACCGCGTTCCTCGGCCTGGGCGTGATGGACAACAACGGCAACGGCGCGCGGGTCCAGCGGGTGGTCAACGGCGGGCCCGCCGGGGCGGCCGGGATCGCCGCGGGCGACGTCATCACCGGGGTCGACAACGTCGCGATCACCGGGGCGACGTCCATGACCGAGGTGCTCGTCCCGCACCACCCCGGGGACACGATCGCCGTGCATTACCGCTCCACCGACGGCGGCGACCGCACCGCGAACATCACGCTGGCGGAGGGGCCGCCGGCCTGACACACCCGGCGACGACATCCGGCCGGAGGCCAATTCGTTTGCCCCCGGCCGTGATTCGTCGCCCAGGAGTGGGCGTGATTCCGAATGTCGCGCCTCGGGTACCCGTGGCATCGTGGATTTGATGAACGACGCAAAAGAAGCTGTCGAGCACCATCCCGAAGGGGGCAGTCACGTCCAGGACGGCGTCGTCGAGCACCCCGACGCCGAGGACTTCAACAACGCCGCCGCGCTACCCACCGACCCGACCTGGTTCAAGCACGCCGTGTTCTACGAGGTGCTGGTGCGGGCGTTCTTCGACGCCAACGCCGACGGCGCCGGTGACCTGCGCGGACTGCTGGGGCAGCTGGACTACCTGCAATGGCTGGGCATCGACTGCATCTGGCTGCCCCCGTTCTACGACTCGCCCCTGCGCGACGGCGGTTATGACATCCGGGACTTCTACAAGGTGCTGCCCGAGTTCGGGACGGTCGAGGATTTCGTCGCGCTGCTCAACGCCGCGCACGAGCGGGGCATCCGCGTGATCACCGACCTGGTGATGAACCACACATCGGATTCGCATCCCTGGTTCCAGGAGTCGCGCCACGACCCCGACGGCCCGTACGGCGACTACTACGTGTGGAGCGACACGAGCGAGCGCTACACCGACGCCCGGATCATCTTCATCGACACCGAGGAGTCCAACTGGACCTTCGACCCGGTGCGCAAGCAGTTCTACTGGCACCGTTTCTTTTCGCACCAGCCGGACCTGAACTACGAAAACCCGGCCGTGCAGGAAGCCATGATCGACGTGCTGCGGTTCTGGCTCGGCCTGGGCATCGACGGGTTCCGGCTGGACGCGGTGCCCTACCTGTTCGAACGGGAGGGCACCAACTGCGAGAACCTGCCGGAGACGCACGCCTTCCTCAAACGCGTCCGCAAGGTCGTCGACGACGAATTCCCGGGGCGGGTGCTGTTGGCCGAGGCCAACCAGTGGCCGGCCGACGTCGTCGAGTACTTCGGCGACCCCAGCACCGGCGGCGACGAATGCCACATGGCGTTCCACTTCCCGCTGATGCCGCGCATCTTCATGGCGGTGCGCCGGGAATCCCGGTTCCCGATCTCGGAGATCCTGGCCCAGACGCCCGAGATCCCCGACATGGCGCAGTGGGGGATCTTCCTGCGCAACCACGACGAGTTGACGTTGGAAATGGTCACCGACGAAGAGCGCGACTACATGTACTCGGAGTACGCCAAGGATCCGCGGATGAAGGCGAACGTCGGCATCCGCCGCCGCCTGGCCCCACTGCTGGACAACGACCGCAACCAGATCGAGCTGTTCACCGCGCTGCTGCTGTCGCTGCCCGGCTCGCCGGTCCTGTACTACGGTGACGAGATCGGCATGGGCGACGTGATCTGGTTGGGAGACCGCGACGGGGTGCGCACCCCGATGCAGTGGACGCCGGACCGTAACGCCGGCTTCTCCAAGGCCAATCCCGGCCGGCTGTACCTGCCGCCCAGCCAGGACTCCGTGTACGGCTATCAGGCGGTCAACGTGGAGGCCCAGCGCGACACGTCCACGTCGCTGCTCAACTTCACCCGCACGATGTTGGCCGTGCGGCGCCGCCACGAGGCCTTCGCCATCGGGAGTTTCGAGGAACTGGGCGGCTCGAACCCGTCGGTGCTGGCGTTCCTGCGGCAGGTGTCCGGCGACGGCGACACCGTGCTGTGCGTCAACAACCTGTCGCGGTTCCCGCAGCCGATCGAACTGAACCTGCAGCATTGGAGCGGACGCACGCCGGTCGAGCTGACCGGGCAGGTGGAGTTTCCGCGCATCGGTCACCTGCCCTACCTGCTGACACTGCCGGGACACGGGTTCTATTGGTTCCGGCTGAGCGGATGCGAGGAGGATGCATGACGATCACTCGCGCCGGCGTCAATCCAGGCAAGAAAGAGGAGCGGCGCTGATGACTTCCCCGGAGAAATTGCCCTGGTCCGAGTGGCTTCCACAGCAGCGTTGGTACGCCGGGCGCAACCGTGAACTGTCCAGCGCCGAGCCGAGCGTCGTCGTGGCGCTGCGCGACGACCTCGACCTGGTGCTCGTCGACGCCTCCTACGCCGACGGTTCCCGCGACCGCTACCAGGTGATCGTGCGATGGGATTCCGCCCCGGTCGTCGAGTACAGCAACGTCGCCACCATCGGCGCCGCCGACGACCGGACCGGCTTCGACGCGATGTACGACGCCGACGCGCCGCAGTTTTTGCTGTCGCTCATCGACTCGTCGGCCGCGCGCGGCGCGTCGGGCGTCGAGGTGAGATTCGCCAAGGAGCCCGACGCCGAGCTGCCGCTGGAGGCGATGGCGCACGTGTCCGACGCCGAGCAGTCCAACACGAGCGTCATCTTCGACCGCGACGCGATCTTCAAAGTGTTCCGCCGCGTCAGCGGCGGCATCAATCCCGACATCGAGCTCAACCGCGTGCTGGGCCGCGCGGGCAACCCGCACGTCGCCCGGCTGCTGGGCACCTACGAGATGACGGGTCCGGGCGACGAGACGTGGCCGCTGGGCATGGTGACCGAGTTCGCCGCCAACGCCGCGGAAGGCTGGGCGATGGCCAGCGCCAGCGTTCGCGACCTGTTCGCCGAGGCCGATCTCTACGCGTACGAGGTCGGCGGCGACTTCGCCGGCGAGTCCTTCCGCCTCGGTGAGGCCGTGGCGTCGGTGCATGCCACCCTGGCCGAGACCCTCGGCACCGCGCAGGCGGTCTTCCCGGTGGAGAACGTGCTGGCGCGGCTGTCGTCGACCGTGGCCCTGGTGCCCGAGCTCGAGGAGTTCGCCGCGACCATCGACGAGCGGTTCCGCAAGCTGGTCGCCGAGACGATCACCGTGCAGCGCGTCCATGGCGATCTGCACCTGGGGCAGGTGCTGCGCACGCCGGAGAGCTGGTTGCTCATCGACTTCGAGGGTGAGCCGGGGCAGCCGCTCGAGGAACGCCGCGCGCCCGATTCGCCGCTGCGCGACGTGGCCGGCGTCCTGCGGTCATTCGAATACGCCGCCTACGGGCCGCTGGTGGACCAGGCCGATGACAAGCAGTTGGCGGCCCGGGCCCGCGAGTGGGTCGAACGCAACCGCACCGCGTTCTGCGACGGCTACGCGGCGGCCTCCGGGATTGACCCCCGCGATTCGGCGCAGCTGCTGGCCGCCTACGAACTGGACAAGGCCGTTTACGAAGCCGGCTACGAGGCCCGGCACCGGCCCGGCTGGCTGCCGATCCCGTTGCGTTCCATCGCCCGCCTGACCGCCGTCTGAGCGGCGATCGCAAGCGCGGCGTAGCCGGGGCGCAGCGGGTCGCCGCCATCTGCGTAGCGTCGGCTTAGCCGGGCGCAGTCGCCCGTCGGCAAGCGGCGTGCGCTGCACGCGCCGCCGCCGTCTGGAACCATGTGCGTGTGCCGAACGAGATCAATAACAGTGAGTCGCGGTTGTCCTGGGTGCTGGCGGTGCTGGCGGGGATCCTGGGAGCGACCGCCTTCACCCATTCCGCCGGCTACTTCGTGACCTTCATGACCGGGAACGCCCAGCGGGCCATGCTCGGGTATTTCCGCGGCGACGTGTTGCTGTCGGTGACGGCGGGCGTGTTGATCGTTTGCTTCGTCTCAGGCGTGGTGATCGCCTCGGTGTGCCGGCGGCATTTCTGGGTGGCGCACCCGCATGGGCCGACGGTGCTGACGACGTTCAGCCTGCTGGCGGCCACCATGGTGGACGTCATCGATGAGGGCTGGGAAGAGAATCTGCTCGATTTCGCGCCGATCATGTTGGTGGCCTTCGGCATTGGGGCCCTCAACACATCGTTCGTCAAGGACGGCGAGGTGTCGGTCTCGCTCAGCTACGTGACCGGGACGCTGGTCAAGATGGGCCAGGGCATCGAACGCCACCTCGCCGGTGGGACGGCGGCCGAATGGCTGGGTTATTTCCTGCTGTTCGCCAGCTTCGTGGTGGGCGCAACCGTGGGCGGGTTCATCAGCCTGTTCGTCAACGGGACGTGGATGCTGGTGGTGGCCACGGTCGTGTGCGCGCTGACCACCGGCTACACCTACTTCCACTCCGATCGGCGCGCCCTGCTCGACGCGGGTGAAAAAGAGCATCGGCAGTAGCGCTGACCGGTGCGCTACTGCCGATGCTGGCTTGCCGGGATTTAGGTCGCCGGCTGCGCGGGTTGCGCCGGCTGTGCCGGTTGCGCGGGTTGCGCGGTGGTGTTGCTGGCCAGCAGCACCTGCTGCATGTCGGGCTTCATGGCCATCAACTGCTGGTTCCAGTAGGGCCACGAGTGCGTCCCGTTGGCGGGGAAGTTGAACACCCCGTTGCGCCCGCCCGCGGCCGCGTAGTTGTTCTGGAACTGCTCGTTGGTGCGCAGCGTCAGGCCCTCCAGGAACTTGGCCGGCATGTTGTCGCCGCCCAGGTCGCTGGGAGTGCCGTTACCGCAGTAGACCCAGATGCGGGTGTTGTTGGCGACCAGCCGCGGAATCTGGACCATCGGGTCGTTGCGCTTCCACGCCGGGTCGGTGGACGGGCCCCACATGCTGTTGGCGTTGTAGCCGCCCGCGTCGTTCATCGCCAGGCCGATCAGGGTGGGCCACCACCCCTCGGACGGGTTCAGGAACCCGGACAGGGCGGCGGCGTAGGGGAACTGCTGCGGGTAGTAGGCGGCCAGGATCAGCGCCGAGCCGCCCGACATCGAGAGCCCCACCGCGGCGTTGCCCGCCGGGGAGATCTGCTTGTTCGCCTGCATCCACAGCGGCATTTCCTGGGTCAGGAAGGTCTCCCACTTGTAGGTGTAGTTCTGCCCGTTGCCCGACGACGGCTGGTACCAGTTGCTGTAGAAGCTGGACTGGCCGCCGACCGGCATGATCACCGACAGGCCGGACTGGTAGAACTCCTCGAAGGCGGGGGTGTTGATGTCCCAGCCGTTGTAGTCGTCCTGCGCGCGCAGGCCGTCCAGCAGGTACACGGCGTGCGCGCCGCCGGGCTGGAACTGGACCTTGATGTTGCGGCCCATCGACGGCGACGGAACCTCGAGGTATTCCACCGGGAGCCCCGGCTTGGAGAAGGCGCTCGCGGTGGGGAAGCCTCCGGTGGCGGCGACGAGACCGGACAGCAGGGAGGCCCCCACGGCAGCGATCGCCAGTCGGCGCGGCATGTTCGCCCCCGCGCCACGCAACTTTCGCACCTTTTCGATGAACGACATAGCTCTCTACCCATCCCAACTTTCATCTGCCGCACCATGCGGTGGAATCTGTTCTCGGGGAGTGAAACACAGCGCGAGCGCCGAATTCGGTTGTCGCGGCCGCAGCGACAGATCGCGGTTAGCTAACGATTGCGAGTCGGCCAGACATCATCACGTTCGGGTCACGATCGGCTCTCGGTACCGCGCCGGCCCTTGCGACGTGATGGCGGGCGCGCTAGCACCGCCGTGGCGCTCTAGGCGACCAAGCGACGCAAAAGCGTTGACGCCGTGGTGATTCCGAGCACCGCCGCCACCACCAGCACGACGATGCCGACCGGGTTGAACGGGGTTCCGATCAGCAGCGCCCGCAGTGCGTCGACCTCGTAGCTGAGGGGATTGACCTTGCTCAGCGCGCGCAACCACGCCGGCATCACGTCGACCGGGTACAGCGCGTTGGAGGCGAAGAACAGCGGCATGGTGATCGCCTGTCCGATGCCCATCAGGCGATCGCGGTTGCGCACCAAGCCGGCCAGCGTCATCGACAGGCACGCGAAGAACGCGGCGCCGAGCATGACGACCCCCATCGCCGCCGCGATCCGCAGGGGATTGATCGTCAGTCCTACACCCATCAGGTACGCCAGCGCCATCACACCGACGACCTGGGCCACCGAACGCACCCCGGCCGCGAACGCCTTGCCGGTGATCAGCGCCGACGCCGGCGCCGGCGTCACCATGAGCTTGGCGAGTACGCCGGCGTCGCGATCCCAAATGATCTGTATCCCATAGAAAATGGAGATGAACAACGCCGACTGGGCGATGATCCCGGGGGCCAGGAAGGCCAGATACGACACCGATCCGGTCGCGATGACGTGTAGGTGGCTGAAGGTGGTACCGAAAATCAGCAGCCACAGCGCGGGCTGCACCATCCGGGTGACGAGTTCGGTCCGGTCGTGTTGCAACTTCTGCAGTTCGACGATCGCGAATGCTCCGATGCGGCCGGTCAGCGCGCCGACCCGCTGCCATCCCCGCGGTGCGCGAAGCAGTGTCCCCGCCGCGGCGCCATCAACCGACACGGCGCGCCGCCTTTCTGCTGGAACGGATTTCCCGGATGGACCCGGGTTCCTCCGTCGACGCCGCCTCGTCGTCCAAACCCGTTGCCGCGTAATGGCGGAACACATCCTCGAGCGTGGCGCCCGGCGACCCGTTGGACAGCCGGGCCTTCAACGCGTCGGGTGCGCCGACGGCCCGCAACGCGCCGTGGTGCATCAGCGCCACCCGGTCGCACAGCGCGTCGGCCTCCTCCATGTAGTGCGTCGTCAGTAGCACCGTCATGCCGAACTGCGCCTGCATCTTTCGCACCTGCGACCACACGCCGTCGCGCGCGATGGGATCCAGCCCCACGGTCGGCTCGTCCAACACCAGCAGCGACGGACGATTGACCAGCGCCTGCGCCACCTCGAGACGGCGGACCATGCCGCCGGAGTAGGCCGACGCCATCCGGTCGGCCACGCCCAGCAGGTCCATGGCGACCAGCGCCTGATCGACGCGATCGGAGCGCTCGGCGCGCGGCACACCGTACAACCGCGCGAACCACTCCACGTTCTGCCGGCCCGTCAGCGCGGGCTCGATCGAAAGCTGTTGCGGCACATAGCCGATGTTGCTTCTGATGTCGGTGGTTTGGCGGCGCGCGTCCATCCCGAAAATGTGGAGCTCGCCCTGCTGCACCGGGGCCAGCGTGGTCAGCATCCGGACCATGGTCGTCTTCCCGGCGCCGTTGGGGCCCAACAGGCCCATGGTTTCGCCGGGCCGGACCTGCAATGTCACGTCGTCGACGGCGGTGAACTGGCCGTAGCGGTAGGTCAGATGCCGGGCGTCGATGGCCATCGGCAGCGCCGCGCTCATGATCGTCGCTCCTGAAGCATGCGGGTCATCGTGTCGAGGACCTCCAATCCCTTTGCCAAGGACTCGATTTCGTCGGCGTCGAGTTCGTCGAGCAGCTCGGACAGCAGGTCGCGCCGGGCGGCCCGGGACGCGTCGAGGATCTGCTGGGCGGGCTCGGCGAGCCGAAGCTGGCACACCCGGCGATCGGTGTCCCCGGCGGTGCGGAGCAGCAGCCCGTCGGAGACCAACCTGGTGACCAGGGTCGAGGCGGTATTGGGCACCAGCCCGAGTTCGGCCGCGGCGGCGCTGACCGAGATTCCCGGACGCCGGCCGACCAGCCACAGCAGTTCGGACTGCGATTCGGAGAGCCGCGACGAATCGAACGCCCGGCCGGCCGACCGGCGTAGTTGCCGCCGGAAGCGGCCGACCACGCCGAACAGGTCGGTTGCGACGTCGGTGCGTGTCTTCACTTCCGCCATGATACCTCTGTAGCCGAGCTATTTAGGTGGGGAAGCTCCGCGTACGGTAAGTACCCGCTACCTGGGCAGGCGATGCAGCGCGACGCCGGTCACGGCGCCGTCGTCGACGTCGGCGGTCATGTACGTGCAAAACGGCTGGCGGCGCCGATCCGTCGGCGACCCCGGATTGAGCAGGCGCAACCCGGTCTCGGTGGTGCTGTCCCAGGGGATGTGGCTGTGCCCGAACACCAGCACCTGGCTGTCCGGGTACAGCCGTGACATACGCGCGTCGCGGCCCGCTGCGGCGCCGGTCTCGTGGGTGACCGTGAACCGGACGCCCGCCAGGGTCACGTCCGCCCGCTCGGGGAGCCGGGCCCGCAACGCCGGGCCGTCGTTGTTTCCCCAGCACCCGACCAGGCGTGTCGCGGCGCTTTCGAGGCGATCGAGGAACTCCGGCGAGATCCAGTCGCCGGCGTGGATGACGACGTCGGCCTGGGCGACCTCATCCCACACCTGCGCGGGCAGGTCGCGGGCGCGTTTGGGGATGTGGGTATCGGCGATCAGCAGCAGCCTCACCGACCCATTGTGGGCGAAATTCTGGGTAGTCCACGGCTGAAAGAGGAGGAATCACATGACACCGGGATTGAGCACCACGCTGCACACCTCGTTCGAGGACGCGGTGGAGCGCACCACGCAAGCGCTGGCCGACCAGGGTTTCGGCGTGCTGTCCACGATCGACGTCAAGGCCACGCTCAAGCAAAAGCTCGGCGAGGAGATGGAGGACTATCTCATCCTGGGCGCCTGCAACCCGGCGCTGGCGCACCGGGCGCTGAACGCTTACCGCCAAATCGGCCAATTGTTGCCGTGCAACGTGGTGGTGCGCTCCGACCCCGCCGGCGACGCGGTCTTGGTCGAGGCCATGGATCCCCAGCTCATGGTCAAGGTGACCGGCGAAGCCGGGGCGCTGCAGGAGGTCGCGGACCAGGCCACCACCAGGCTGCAAGCGGCGATCGGCGCACTCGGGTAACCGTCAGCCGCGCTCGCTGCGGGCCTCGGCGCCCGATTCGCCGGCATCGAACGAGTCATCGGAGCCCGCGGCGCCCACGTACGAGCCGTCGTCCTCACCCGCGGCGGCGCGGGACCGAGCTTGGTGGGTGTCGGGTTCCACGTCTTCCTCGGCTTTGTGGCCCTTGCGGTCTGGCATGGCGGTTCCTTTCTGAAGCCCACGGCGACGCCGCGGCATCGAACACCTGGCGCGGCAACGTCCACCTCCCGAATTCCCCCGACGGCTCAGGCGAAACGGGTGGGCGCGGCCTTCGGCGCCCGGGCGCTACCGCGCCAGGAAGTCGAGCAGGGCCGCATTGAATTCGTCGGGATGGCTCGAGATGGGTTCGTCCGTCCACCGGCTGCCACCCGCGAGGGCTCGGTGCTAACCGCGCGGCCCACCGTTATTGTTAGCAGCCGAAACCAAGGAGAACACCCAATGCGCACCTTCGAATCAGTCGCCGACCTCGCCGCCGCCGCGGGCGAGGAGCTGGGCCACAGTGACTGGGCCACCATCACCCAGGAAGACGTCAACCTGTTCGCCGACGCGACCGGCGATCACCAGTGGATCCACGTCGACCCGGAGCGGGCCGCGTCCGGGCCGTTCGGCACGACCATCGCCCACGGCTTCATGACCCTGGCGCTGTTGCCGCGACTGCAGCACCAGATCTACACCGTCAACGGCATCAAGCTCGCAATCAACTACGGCCTCAACAAGGTTCGCTTCCCCGCGCCGGTCCCGGTCGGCTCGCGGGTGCGCGCGCAGAGTTCGTTGGTCAGCGTCGACGACGTGGGCAACGGCGCCGTGCAGGCGACCATCTCGACCACCGTCGAGATCGAAGGGTCGGCCAAGCCGGCGTGCGTGGCCGAGAGCGTCGTCCGCTTCGTCGCCTGAAAACGCCGCGTCGACGCCTGAAAACGCCGCGTCGACGCCTGAAAACGCCGCGTCGAACGTCGACTTGTTGCGGCGAAACGCGGCCTCTTCGCGCAACAAGTCCACGTTCGGGTGTCGCGCGGCCGCGGATCAATCCTCGCCGCGGGTGTCGATCACGCGCTGGGCGATGTCGATGAGCTTGGTCTGACTCTCCTGCGACAGCCGGCGCAGCAACTCGAAGGCGCGCACGTCGTCCACGCCGTAGCGCTCCATGATGATGCCCTTGGCCTGCCCGATGCGGTCGCGCGACGACAGGGCCGATTGCATCTGCCGTCCGTGGCGCCCGGCCATGATCGCCGACGCGGCGTGCGCGGCGAACACGGTTCCGATGGTCTCGGCCTCGGTATCCCACACGTTGGGCCGGAAGCTGAACAGGTTCAGGGCGCCGGCGGTGCGCTCGGCGGTGTAGAGCTTGAACGACAGGCTGCTCAGCACCCCGTGTTCGACCGCCGCCGGCGCGTACTTGGGCCAGCGTGGCTCGTCGCGCAGGTCGTCGCTGCGCACGATCGTTTCATTCAGGGCGGCGTCGTGACAGGGGCCCTCACCGAAGTCGTGCTGCAGCTTGTCGAGCTTCGCGACCAGGCTGTCGGTGTCGGCGACCGATTCGAACTCCCCACCCGCCTTGAGCAGCAGCACCCCCGCGATGTCCGCGGCCGGTATCAGCTCAACCGCGGCGGTGGTCACGTCGGCGAAGACGTCGTCCAGCGAACGTGGGGTGGCGATCTCGCGGGCGAGCTCGGCAATGCGCACGGCCAACTCGTGCTTCGAGGTTGGGTCCAAAGACTCCATAGGGGCGCATTCTCCACGATGGATCCCCGACGCGTAACCCCGGCGATCAGCGGCCCCGGCCGGACGGCCGACCGATGGGAAGTTGCGATGCCCCGAGTTTGGCGTCATAGGCCCCGGGTATCCGGCGTCGACCAGCCCCATCTCGATCCCCCAGGGAGGCCCCAGTGTTTGTGCACAACAAAGATCTTCAATTCGAGGTACGGGTCGACCGGCCCGACCCTCGATTCGCGTCGCTGCTGATGGACCAGTTCGGCGGCGCCAACGGTGAACTCACCGCGGCGCTGCAGTACTTCACCCAGGCTTTCGTGCTTCGCCAGAAGAACCCGAAAATGTATGACTTGTTCATGGATATCGCGACCGAGGAGCTCAGCCACCTCGAAATGGTCGGATCGATGATCACCATGCTGCTCGACGGGCTCAACGACAACCTCAAGATCGCCAACGAGAAATGCGACTGGATGCCGGCGGTGACGGCGAACGGCGGCGGCCGGGACGGCCTCATCCACTCGGTCGCGGTCAACCCGCTGTTCCTGGTGCTCAGCGGCGGTGGACCGGACGTCAAGGACTCCGGCGGAAACAACTGGACCGGCGCCTACATCGACGCCAACGGCGACCCGACCGTCGATCTGCGCAACAACGTCGCGGCGGAATCGCGCGCCAAGATCGTCTACGAATACCTCAAGCAGTTCACCGACGACCCCGGCGTCCAGGACACGCTGACGTTCCTCATGACGCGCGAGGTCGCGCACTATCAGCAGTTCACGGCAGCGCTCAACGAGCTTCCGGTGAACTTCCCGCCGGGACAGCTGCCCGGCGACCCGCGGTTCCAGAACGTGGCGTTCAACATGTCCAACGGGGGCGGCGAGTCCGTTCGCGGTCCGTGGAACCAAGGACAGGGCCCCTGGCCCGAGGGCACGGAATGGGAGTACGTGGAAAAGCCCGAGCAGCAGTGGCTGGGCGGCGCCACGCGCAAGAACACCGGCGCCAAGGAGAACCCGCAGGGCTCGCCGGCCGTCAACGCCGAGAAACCGTTCACGCACGAACAGCACGTTCCCACAGGCTAATTGGAGACGAGATGGCCGGGCGTCCGATCAAGACGCCCGGCCATCGTCGTTGCCGGGTCAGTGCATCTGCGGATCCGGCGGATTGTCCTTGCCGCGTCCGGTCACCGCGTCCCGGACGTGGTCGACGATCGCCGCGCCCATCCCCATCGTCTTGAGCACGGCCGGGTTCGGCGGCGTGTCCGGGTGCGGTCGCGTCGGAGCGATCTTCTTTGCCGCTTCCAGCTTTTCGCCGATCTTTTCCAACTCCTCACGGCTGAGCACCGTTTCGACTTGGGGCCACACCTCATTCTGTTCGTAGGCGATGTGGTCGCGCCCCGCCGCGACGAATTCCTGCAGCGCCTCGTGGTAGTCCGGCTCGCCCGGCTTACCGTCCTCGAGCCGCTGCAGCAGCTTCTTGCCGGCCTGCTCCTGCTCGATCGCCTTGTCGACGAGTCCATCGCCCATTGCGTCGCGCACCGCCGGCCAAAAGAATTGCTCCTCAATCGCTTCGTGCTGCGATTCGGCGATGATGAGGTTGTTGACCATGGTTTCCAGGCCGCTCGCCTGCGCGCCGGGGCCCGACGGCGCGCCGTCGAGCGTCTCCAACAGACCGAGCACGCTCTTGTGGTCCTGACGGAGAAAAGTGATTGCGTCCATGCTTTGCCTTCCAATTGGGCTGTCCCTCGAAGTTGGGTGCGGATACCCGGGCCCGGGGCTTCGAAACAGCTTCGAAACGACGGGTGCCCCAAGTTCGCTCAGCGCAACTTCGGCAGGACATCGGTGCGGTAGAAGTCGATGGCGGTGATGGGGTCGTCTTGGGGAAAGTGCAGGAAGGGGACGGCCCCGGCGTCGAGCACCCGCTGCACGACGCTGATGTGCGGGGCCGCGTCGGTGCCGACGGTCCAGCCGGCCAACACCTTGTCGACGGGGTTGGACTCGGCGGCGCGCTGGATCTCGACGGGATTGGGCTGGTCGACGGCGCCGGCCGTGAAACGCCACAGCGTAGCGGCGCGGGCCGCCTCGGCATTGCCGCCGACGACCGCGAACAGTTCGGCGCGTTTACCCAACGTGGCGGCATCCCGCCCGGCGGCCTGCGCTCCGGAACCGAAGGCCGCCAACAGTTTTGGGTCCATCACATCGTGGGCCTGGGTGATCCAGCCGTCCCCGTGCTGCCCGGCCAGTTTCGCGCTCTTCGGGCCGCCGGCCGCCACGAAGATCGGCGGCGGGGTGGAAGGCACGTCGTAAAGCTTCAACGAGTTCGTCTGAAAGTATCTCCCCGAGAAGGAGATTCGCGATCCGCTCCACAACCGGCGGATCAGGTCGATCGCCTCGACCAGCCGGTCATGGCGCTCGGCGTAGTCGCCATAGGCGTTGGTGGTGGCCTGTTCGTTGAGCCGTTCACCGGTGCCGACGCCCAGGAACACCCTGCCCGGGTTGAGGATTGCCAGCGAGGCGAAGGCCTGGGCGACCGTGGCGGGGTGGTAGCGGTAGGTCGGGCAGGTCACCCCGGTGCCGAACGAGATCCGGCTGGTGGCGCTGCCGACCAGCGCCAGCGTGAGCCACGGGAACATCGAATGGCCCTGGTTGTCCTGCCAGGGCTGAATGTGGTCGCTGGCCCACACGTGGTGGAAGCCGGCCTCTTCGGCCGCCTGCGCCTGCGCCACCAGCCGGTCGGTGCGGAACTGCTCGTGGGACAGCACGAACCCCACGCCCTTGCCCGACGGCGGTGGCGGACCGGCGGACGTGGCGTGGTCGGTGCCCCGCGTCGTGCAGCCGTCCGACAGCCCGACGGACCCGAGCATGCCCGCGCCGGCGGCCACCCGCCCGAACGCTCGCCGCGACATGCCGGTCACCCGGGTCGGCATACCCGCGCCGCATCACCTCAACACCCACTAGCGTGACGTGGATGACCCCGCACGTCCGCCCGGCGCTCAAGGCCGACGTCCGCGAGCTGTCGCGCACGCTGGCCCGCGCGTTCTACGACGATCCGGTGATGGTCTGGCTGATGCCCGACCAGAACAAGCGCACCGCGGGCCTGGCCCGGCTGTTCGCGACGATGACCCGCCACCATCATCTCGGCCGCGGCGGCGTGGAGGTGGCCACCGAGGATTCGGGCATCGGCGCTGCGGCGCTGTGGGATCCGCCCGGCCAGTGGCAGGAGACGCCCGGTGCGCAGCTGGCGATGACGCCCACGTTCCTGCGGGTGTTCGGTCTGCGCTCGATGCGCGGCCGTGCGGTCCAGGAATTGATGAAGAGCGTGCACCCCGAGGAACCGCACTGGTATCTGGCGGTCATCGGCAGCGACCCGGCGGTCCGTGGCCAGGGATTCGGTCAAGCCCTGATGAGGTCGCGGCTGGACCGCTGCGACGCCGAATACTGTCCGGCCTACCTCGAATCGACCAAATTCGAAAACGTCCCGTACTACGAGCGTTTCGGGTTCACCGTCACCCGCGAGATCGTGCTGCCGGACGGCGGCCCGAAGATGTGGGCGATGTGGCGGGCGCCGCGGGCCGTTTAGTCACCCAATCCGGCGGGCAACCGTTTTGGCATGAGCGAGAACCCCCAAGCCGACGATCTGGTCGATCCCGCCGACTTTCCCGAGGAGGGCGGACCGGGCGACACCCTGAACGCGAGCGAAGGAACCGACTCCGACGAACTGCGCAACGACGACGGTGACATCGTCGTCGATCCCCCCGAGGGCTGGAGCGAGGCCAATCGCTTCGGTGTGACGGCGAGAGAGGAACGAGAGGGCGAATCCCTCGACGAGCGACTGGCCGCCGAGGAGCCCGATGTGCCCGATGACATCGAGCCCGTGGACGACGGGCCGCGGCGCGCGCATCGCGGCCAGATCGACGGCACCCCCGAAGACGGCGATTCGCTCTACGACGTGGTCGACGAGTAAGTCAGTGCTCGCCTGTTTACTGCAGCCGATGTGATCAGGGAGTGCTCTGCCACCCGGCGATGCCGGTCGCGATCATCCGCAACTGCTTGACCGCGAGCCGGCGGATGTCCTCGGTCGCCTCGGCGCTCTGCGAATCCTCGATGGCCTCCGCGATGACGATCATGGCGTTGACGAACAGGGTCGCCAGCACGTTGAGATCCTCGGTGGTCCACTTGTTCAAACCGGGGAAACGCGCCAGGTCGGTGGCCAGCTCGGAGGTGATCAGCCGGATCTCGGTGCGAATGGCGTAGCGCAGCACGGACAGGCCGCTGTTGCGCTCGCGACCGATCAGCCTCCAGTGCTCGCGCCGGTCGGCCACGCTGGCGACCAGGATCTCGACGGACGACTCGATGACCCGGTTCGGGTCGAGCTTGCCGGCGCGGGCGTCGCGCAAGGTGTCACGCAGGCTGCGAAACGACTCGTCGATCAGGACCAGGCCGAGCGCCTCCATCGATTCGAAGTGGCGGTAAAACGCCGCCGGCACGATCCCGACCTCGCGGGTCACCTCCCGCAGGCTCAGGCTGGAAAAGCTGCGGTCCTGCAAGAGCTTGAGCGCCGCGGCGATGATGGCGCGCCGCGTCGCCTCCTTGCGCTCCTCGCGCGACTGGCTTTCCCGCGAGCGTTCGCGTCCGGAGCCGCGCGCCCGTGAGCTAGGAGTACGGCTGTTCACTGTGTGAACCCTACCACATCGGGCCAGTAAACCCTTGACTACCTGGCCGTTGCGGCCGCACGGTGTACATATGTTCACTCAAAACGCTCAAGCTTCTGGCCGGGTCCTCGCGCGGACGTTCCGCCAGCGCGTGTTGGGTTCGGAGCTTCTAGACCTGCTGACCGGTCCGCACGGCGTCGACCGCTACACCGAGCTCGTCGCACCGACATGGACGCTGGGCGACGCCCGCGCCAAAGTGACCGACGTGCGCCGGACCACACCCCGCAGTGTCACGCTCACCCTGACACCCAACGACACCTTCCTGGCCACCCACACCGTCCGGGCCGGCCAGTACGTCAACCTGACCGTCGAGATCGACGGGCGCCGGCACACCCGCTGCTATTCCCCGGCCAACGCCGAAGAGGCGGCCACCCTCGAGCTGACCATCGGCCGCCATGAGGGAGGGCTGGTCTCGAACCATCTGTACGAACACGCCCGTCCCGGCATGGTGGTCGGTTTGGCCGGCGCCGGCGGCGACTTCACGCTGCCCGCGCCGCGTCCCCGGCGGATCCTGTTCGTCTCCGGGGGAAGCGGGATCACCCCGGTGATGGCGATGCTGCGCACCCTGGTAGCCCAGGGGCATCGCGGCGAGATCGCCTTCGTCCACTACGCCCGCACGCCCGCCGAGGCGTGCTACCGCGACGAGCTGGCCGCGCTGGAGTCGGTGCGGGTGCTGCGCGGTTACACCCGCGCCGACGGCGGCGACCTGGCCGGACGCTTCGGCCCGGAACACCTGGCCGCCGCGATGCCCTCACCCGACGCGGTATTCGTCTGCGGCCCACCGGCTTTGGTCGAGGCCGTGCGGGAGCACTGCGACACCGTGTACACCGAAAGCTTCGTCCCGCCGGCCTTCGAAACACCGGCTAACCCGCCAGGAGGGCGAGTCACGTTCTCCGACAGCGGCGTTGACATCGTCGACGACGGACGCCCGCTGCTGGAACAGGCGGAATCCGCCGGCCTGTCCCCGGAAAACGGATGCCGGATGGGCATCTGTCACACCTGCACGCGGCGCAAAACCGCCGGCACCGTGCGCAACCTGGTCACCGGCGCGGTCTCGACCGCACCCGATGAGGACGTGCAGATCTGCGTGTCCGTTCCGGTCGGTGACGTGGACGTCTCGCTGTAGACAACGGACTTGAGAGGAAAAGCCATGACACCCAGCAAGATCACCCTGACACCCGAGCAGGCCGAGGATTTCGGCCGCGAACTCGACGCCATCAAAGAGCGCGTGATGGCGGACCTCGGCGAAAAGGACGCCGACTACATTCGCCGCGTCATCAAGACCCAGCGTGCGCTGGAGGTCGGCGGGCGCGTGCTGCTGTTCCTGCCGCCCGCGTGGCTGCTGGGCACCGGCATGCTCGGCATCGCCAAAATCCTGGACAACATGGAGATCGGCCACAACATCATGCACGGCCAGTACGACTGGATGCGTGACCCGGCGATCTCCGGCCGCACCTTCGAATGGGACACCGCGTGCCCGGCCGATCAATGGCGGCACTCGCACAACTACATGCACCACACCCACACCAACATCGTGGGAATGGACCGCGACATCGGCTACGGGATCCTGCGGATGAGCGAGGACCAGCGCTGGCAGCCGTACTTCCTGGGCAACCCGCTGTATGCCTTCCTGCTGATGGTGTTGTTCCAGTACGGTGTCGCGCTGCACGAACTGGAAACCGAGCGGATCCGCTCCGGCGAGATCCGCCTGGAGGACAAGCGCGAGGTGCTGCGCGCCATCTGGCGCAAGACCCGGCGACAGACGCTCAAGGACTACGTCGCCTTCCCGCTGCTGGCCGGCCCGTTCGCGCCGTTCGTATTCACCGGCAACCTCACGGCCAACCTGATGCGCAACGTGTGGTCGTACATGATCATCTTCTGCGGCCACTTCCCGGACGGCACACAGGAATTCACCGTCGAGGAAACCCGGGACGAGTCGCGCGGCATGTGGTACTTCCGCCAGGTGCTCGGCTCGGCGAACCTCACCGGCGGCCGGCTCTTTCATCTGCTCTCCGGCAACCTCTCCCACCAGATCGAGCACCACCTGTTCCCGGACATGCCGGCCCGCCGCTACGCGGAGATCGCGCCCGAGGTGCAGGAGATCTGCGAGCGCTACGGCATCCCGTACAACCGCGGTCCGCTGCTGCGGCAGTTCGGCACCGTCGTCCGCAAGATCGTCAGGCTGACCTTCCCGGACAGCTGGCGGCCCAAAGCCGGCGCCGACGCGCCCGCCGCCCGCGAGCCGGTCGCCGCGTAACTCGGTGCCGTCGACGCATTGCCTTGCGCCGGACGAGGGGGACAATGAGGTCCGTGGAATGGACCGGCGCGCGCTACGCGGACACCCCGACGGTGGAGGCCTCGACGTGGATCGACGCCGACCCGCAGCGGGTCTGGAACCTGGTCTGCGATATCGAGCTGATGCCCGCGGTCAGCAACGAGCTCCAGGCCGTGGAGTGGGCCGAGGGATCGGACGGCCCGCGGGTCGGCGCCCGCTTCGTCGGATACAACGAGCACGAGGCGTTCGGGCAGTGGAGCACCACGTCTGAGATCGTCGCGTGCGACGAGCCACGCGAATTCGCCTGGGCCGTCGGCGGTCCCGATAACCCGGCCTCGATTTGGCGATTCCGGCTGGCGCCCCGCGACGGCGGCACGGCCCTGAACTACTGGATGCAGATGGGGCCGGGACGTTCGGGGTTGTCGACCGCGATCGACTCGATGCCCGACAAGGAACAGAAGATCGTGTTCGTGCGGATGCGGGAGTTCGAGGCCGCGATCGGAAAGACCCTGGCCTCGATCAAACGGCTGGCCGAGCACGGAGTGCGGTGATGCGGACCGCCACCACGGTGGAGTTCTCCGGTACCGGGGACGACGCCGGGCAGGCGGTGGCGCTCGCGGTCGAGGCGGAAAAGCTGGGCCTCGATGTGTGTTGGGTGGCCGAGGCGTGGGGCGCGGACGCGCCGTCGGCGCTGGGCTACCTCGCCGCCCGCACCGAGCGGATGCTCCTGGGATCCGGCGTGATTCAGGTCGGCACCCGCTCGCCCGTCCTGATCGCCCAGACCGCGATCACGCTCGCCAATCTGTCGAACGGGCGGTTCCTGCTCGGGTTGGGCGCCTCGGGCCCGCAGGTGATCGAGGGTCTGCACGGCGTCTCGTTCGAGCGGCCGCTGGCGCGCACCTCCGAAACCATCGACATCATCCGGCAGGCGTTCGCGGGCGGAAAGATCTCTTACACCGGTAAGGAATTCGAGCTTCCCCGCCCCGGCGGCGAGGCGGTGCCGATGCGGTTGTCGACGCGGCCGCAGCACCCGATCCCGATCTATTTGGCCACGCTGTCACCGGCGATGCTGCGGTTGACCGGGCGGGTCGCCGACGGGTGGCTGGGCACCAGCTTTGTCCCGGAAGGCGCCGAGGACGCCTATTTCCGCCACCTTGACGACGGCCTGGCGGCCGCCGGCCGCGCCCGGGCCGACATCGACATCTGCCAGGGAGCCGAGGTCGCCTTCGCCGCCGACGAAGACGAGTTGCGGGGCATGGTCGCGGGCCGCAAGAAGGAGCTCGCGTTCAGCCTCGGCGGCATGGGATCGTCGAGCACGAACTTCTATAACCGGGCCTACGGCCGGCAGGGCTGGTCCGAGGTCGCCGCCGAGGTACGCGAGCGCTGGCAGCGCGGCGACCGCGACGGCGCGGCCACGCTGGTGACCGACGAGATGGTGCTGGCGACCACGCTGATCGGGACCGAGGAGATGGTGGCCGCGCGCCTCGCGGTGTGGCGCGACGCCGGCGTGAACACCGTGCGGCTTTATCCCGCGGGCGACACGCTGGACGCCAAGCTCGAGACGCTGGGCCGGGCCATCGAGCTGGTCCGCGCGGCTTCGGATTCTTGACGGCCGCCGAACGTGCACTGGTGGCGGGTTTTCCGCGCGTTTGTCGCCCTCGTTACACGCTCGGCGGTTCAGCTGGTCGTCGTCGGCGCGTCGGCCGCCTTGACGAGCTTCACCTCCGGCCGCTGCGGCACGCCGTCGGCGAGGAACCACCGGAAGGCCAGGTTGCCGCGCGGATAGCCGAGCGTGGTCAGGGAATTCGGGTGCGCGGTCTTCGCCCCGGACAGCACGATCGTCACCGAGCCGTCACTGTTGGCGACGGCGCTGTGGCCGTTGATCGAGCAGCGCGCGTCGGGGCCCTCCGAGGCGCCGTAGGTGGCCATGAACTGGTTCCACACCACCATGTTCCAGAACCTGCACGCCGGCGGCCGATGCGTGATCACCAGCGCCTCGTCCTCGTCGAGCACGAAACTGCCATACGAGTAACAGGCGTCGCGCGCCGACCAGCCGAAGTTGGCGTCCGGCACCTGGTAGGGCTCGGCGAACGCGTTTGCGGCGTGGGCGGTTTCGTGCCCGAGGGCGTGCGCGTCTTCGACCCGGTTGCCCACGGCCAGCGGCACGATGGCGAACATGGTTTGCAGCCAGGTCGCGACCGCGCGCAGGCGCGCCGCCGTCTCGGCGTCGCCGTGGCGGATCGGCGCCGGCTCGTCGAGCGCCTCGATCCGCCAGACAACCGGGCGCCCGGTCAGGGGGTCGGCCTGGTAGTCGCGGGTCATCAACACGGCCGCGTCGGCCGTCGGGGGGAATTCGAAGGCGAAGTTGCCGTCGGCGTCGACGTCGAGGTCGGTGTCGCGGACGATCGCGACCACCCGGTCCGACCACGCCCCGAGCGTCGGCTCGTTGTAGGCGGTGACCGAAAAGTACACGCTGTCACCCTTGTTCCCGCTGATGCGGTAGCGGCGCGCCGGGTCGACCGGGCAGATGTGGTAGTAGGCGTCGGTGTTGTCCCCGCCCCAGCGGCGGTCGCGGCGGAACGGGGTGTTGACCGCGACGAATTGCGGCCGATCGGGTTCGGGGAACAGGTAGGTGTCCAACGCCACGCCCAGCGTGGTGGCGAGCATGCGGTAGCCGTCGGCGATGTGCCGGTCATCGGTGACGGCGCGGTCACCCTCCAAAAACGAGCGATCAAGGCCGCCAAGGGTTTTCAACAGATCCTGCCACGCGACCGTCGATTCGTGCGTCATGCGCTGATTCCTTCCAGGAGCAACCGTGTCGTGCGATCGACCCACGCGTCATCGAGCTCGGTGGGGCGGGTGAGCAGGGCGACCAGCGTGATGCCGGCGATGGTTTCGGCCAGTTCCGCGGCGGTGACCTCCGGGCGCACGTCGCCGCGCGCCGCCGCCGCCGCGAGCCAGTCGCCCAGCCCGCCACCGATGACGCCGGCGAAGCGCTCCAGCAGAGCCGAGTGCAGGCTCGGATCCGCGGCCATCTCGCCGATCAGGCCCGGCAGGGCCGCCCGGGCGGACGGCGTGGTGAGGAAAACCATTGTGCGGCGCACCATCTCGCGCAGGCCGTCGGCCGTCGAGCCGGTATCCGGGATGGCGGTGCCCGCGCCGATGGGGAACACCGCCTCGTGCACCAGATGCGCCTTGCTGGGCCAGCGGCGGTAGATCGCGGGCTTGCTGGTGCCGGCCCGCTCGGCGATGGCCGACACCAACAGCCCCGGATAACCGGACTCGGCGAGCAGTTCAACCGTCGCGCGCAACACCGCGGCGTCGATACGCGGATCACGGGGCCGGCCAAAATCACCATCCATTACGAAACTGAGAGTAACATAAGTCGCCGTGACCGATGCCGTTCGCTCCGTTTCCCTCGATGACCTGGCCACGCCCCGATTCAGCGCCGAGGGTCAGCAGATCCTCGACATGATGAGCGCTATGGCCCCGCAGTGCCCGTTGGACGCCGACGCGCTGCACGCCCAGGCCAGTGCGGACACCGGCCTGCACGATTTCGGGCCCGACGACTACCGCGAACGGCTCGACGTCTTCCTCGCCGCGCTGCGCGAGATCGACGGGCTGCACGGCGCCGGGGCTGTCAACTTCTACGGGCAGCTGCTGCAGATCCTGAAGAACCGGCTGCTGCTGGCCGACCTGCTGCGGCGCCATCCCGAGATCAACGACATCGAACTGACCTCGCCCGTGGTGATCGCCGGGCTGCCCCGCACCGGCACCACGCACCTGCACAACCTGCTGGCGGCGCCACCCACCTTCCGCACCATGCCGTACTGGGAAAGCAATGAGCCCTTCCCGATGCCGAACGAGGTTGGCGTGCAGCCGGATCCGCGGCGGGCCCGGATGGACGTCGCGGTCGGGGTGATCAACACGGTGATGCCGCATTTCGCGCTCATGCACGAAATGACCACCGACCACGTCCACGAGGAGATCCAGCTGCTGGCCAACGATGTCTCCACGATGCTGCTGGAGACGCTCGCCCACGTGCCCCGCTGGCGTGACTACTACCAGTCCCACGACCAGACGCCGCACTACGAATACCTGGCCACCCAGCTGCGGGCGATGCAGTTCCTGCGCGGGGGCCGGCGCTGGCTGCTCAAGTCGCCGCAGCACCTCGAACAGGTGCCGGTGCTGGATCGGGTGTTCCCCGACAGCATCGTCGTGTTCACCCACCGCGACCCGGTGCCGGTGGCGCTGTCGATGATCACGATGATCACCTACTCCGCGCGCATGCACCGCTCGCCGGTGCCGGTCGAACAGATCGCCAGCTCCTGGATCGACCGCCTCGATCAGATGCTCAGCGCGCTGGTGCGCGACCGCGACACCATCGGCCCGGACCGCTCGGTCGACATCCGGTTCGACGACTTCATGGCCGACGAAGCCGGCGTGGCCGAGCGCGTCTACGCCCTGGCCGGCGAGCCCTACACCGATGAGGCGCGCCGGGCCGTCGCCGGCTACCTGGCGGGCCACCGCCGCGGACGCTTGGGCAACGTCGAAACGTCGTATGAGATGTTCGGCCTGAACGAGCACAGCCTGCGCCAGCGCTTCGCGCCCTATGTGGAGCGGTTTCTGGCCTAACCCTTTCCGAGCCGCTACGTTCTCAACACATGGTCACCATGCCCGCGCTGGACGGCGTCGAACACCGCTACGTCGAGCTCGGAAACGGCGTGACGATCCATGTCGCGGACGCGGGCCCGGCCAGCGGACCGGCGGTGATGCTGGTGCACGGCTTCCCGCAGAACTGGTGGGAATGGCGCGAGCTCATCGGCCCGCTGGCCGCCGACGGGTACCGGGTGTTGTGCCCGGACCTGCGCGGCTCGGGCTGGAGCTCGGCGCCGCGCACCAGCTACCGCAAGGACGAGATGGCCGACGACCTGGCCCGGGTGCTGGATCGGTTGGGCGTCGCGTCGGTCAAGCTGGTGGCCCACGATTGGGGCGGACCGGCCGCGTTCATCATGATGCTGCGCCATCCGGACAAGGTGACCGGTTTTTTCGGGGTGAACACCTCGGCGCCGTTCGTCAAGCGCTCCCCCTCGATGCTGCGCAACGTCTGGCGGTTCTGGTATCAGATCCCAATCTCGTTGCCCGTCATCGGCCCCCGGGTGATCAGCGCGTCGAACCCGCGGTTCCTCCGCCTGCTGGGGTCGTGGGTCGGCGGCGGCTACACGCTGCCCGAGGAGGACGTGCGACTGTACCTCGAGTGCATGCGGCAGCCGGGCCACGCCGAGGCGGGGTCGCGGTGGTACCGGTCGTTTCAGACCAGGGAGATGCTGAGCTGGATGCGCGGCGAGTACGACGGGGCCCGCGTCGACGTCCCCGTTCGCTGGCTGACGGGCACCGAAGACCCGGTGATCACGGCCGACCTGACCGAGGGATATGCCGACCACATCAAGGATTTCGAGGTCGAACTGGTCGACGGGGTCGGCCATTGGATCGTCGATCAGCGACCCGATCTCGTGCTGGATCGGGTCCGGGCCTTCCTCGCCGAAACGTAAACCGGGTGAGGGCTTTTCGGCGCCCCTAGTCGACGCCGATGGTGACTTCGGTCGATTTGATGAACACGGTCGCCGGCTGGCCCACCTTGAGCCCGAGGTCGGTCGCGGCGTCCCTGGTGACCGACGACGTGACGACCTGATCGCCGCCGTCGAGCGTCACCTTCACCACGGCCATCACGGTGCCGAGTTCGACCTCGGTGATCTTTCCCCGGAGCTGGTTTCGAGTCGAGAGCCGCATCGCAGAATCCTCCATGTCAGAACGGGCGGGGTCTGCGGTGAGCCTAGCCCCGCCGGGCCGGGCCCGGGATGGCTTGCGACACCTCGATTTACGGCGCCGGACGCGCTCAATGCCGCGGGCCGAGCAGGGCTACGGACGCATCCACCGCCGGTTCCACGATTTCTCGGACCGGTGTTCCGTCTTCGACCGCAAGTGCGGTCAGCTCCCGCAGACCGCCCAACAGGATCACGGCCAGGGGCGCGGTCAACGGCGGCAGCTTCGCGCGCCGGAACCCGGGACTGGCGCTGAGGTCGATCAACAGGCTGGTCAACAACTGCAACCCGCGGCGCTGGACCGGTCGAGCGGCCGCACCCAGCGACGGCAACTCACGGATCCAGCTCAACGTGATGGCCGGGCGCGCCTCGATGTAACCGACATAGGCCTCGACCGCCTGCCGGATCTGTGCGTGCCAATCGGCGTCGGGATCGACCGACGCCGCGATCTTCGCGCCCAGTTTCTCGATGTCGACGGCCAGCAGCTCGAGAAAGCACTCTTCCTTGCCCGCGAAGTGGTCGTAGAAGGTGCGTTTGGACGTGCGCGCGCAACGGACGACGTCGGCGACGGTGCTGGCGCGATAGCCGCGTTCGGTGATCGACGTGGCCAGGCCGTCGAGGAGCCGGAGGCGGAAAGGATCGACCTCGTCGAGAGCGGGGTCGCCATCCGTTGCTGTCATTGCTGAGGTCACGGCCCGCACCCCCATTCGGTTCGAAACGCACCTTGTCAGCTTTGGTACTGCAGAGTACCGTACTCGGAAAGGTCCGTGGTACATCGCGGTACCAACTCCGGCCCGGCAGATGGAGCAATGACGCCATGAGTGAACTAGCCACCGTCCCGCCGGCCACGGTTCACCTGCCCCCCGCGGTCCGAAGCCCGAAGCTGGTGCAGGGCATCGGTTTTGCCGTGTCGCGGCGGATGATGATGCGACGCCTGTCACGCCGCTACGGCAACGTCTTCACGCTGCGGCTGCCGATGTGGGGGCGAGTCATCATGGTCAGTGATCCACAGCTGGCCAAGCAGATCTTCACCACCAGCCCAGACGAACTCGGCAACATCCAACCCAATTTGAGCAGACTGTTCGGTCCCGGCTCCGTATTCGGACTCGAGGGCGACGACCATCGCCGGAGGCGGCGGCTGTTGGCGCCGCCATTTCACGGCAAGAGCATGAAAAATTACGAAAGCATCATTGAGGAAGAAACGCTGCGCGAGATGGCCGGCTGGCCGGAGGGCAGCCCATTCGCGACGTTGCCGCCGATGATGCGGATCACGCTGAACGCCATCCTGCGCGCGGTGTTCGGCGCCGAGGGGGCCGAACTCGACGAGCTGCGCAGGCTCATCCCGCCGTGGGTCACCCTGGGCTCACGCCTTGCGGCGCTGCCGAAGCCGAAGCGCTATCCCCGGTTCGGCCCGTGGGGCAGGTTGGACAAGTGGCGGCGCCAATACGACATCGTCATCGAGAAGCTGATCGCCGCGGAGCGGGCCGACCCGGACTTCGCCGAGCGGACCGACGTGCTGGCGCTGCTGCTGCGCAGCACCTACGACGACGGTTCCACGATGTCGCACAAGGACATCGGCGACGAGCTGCTGGCCCTGCTGGCCGCCGGGCACGAGACCACCGCGTCCACGCTGGCATGGGCATTCGAGCGGATCAGCCGACACCCCGAGCTGTTGGCGAGGCTGGTCGAGGAGGCCGACGGGGCCGGTGAGGGCGGCAACGAGCTGCGCCAAGCGACGATCCTCGAGGTGCAACGGGCCAGGACCGTCATCGATTTCGCCGGTCGCCACGTCTACCCCGATGCCTACCGGCTCGGCGAATGGGCGATCCCGCGCGGCTATTCGATCATCGTCGGCATCGCGCAGATACACGACAACCCCGACGTGTTCCCCGATCCGCGGCGGTTCGACCCGCAACGCTTCACCGACACCAAACCGTCGGCGCTGTCCTGGATCCCGTTCGGCGGCGGGACCCGCCGCTGCGTCGGCGCGGCGTTCGCCAACATGGAAATGGACGTCGTGCTCCGGACCGTGCTGCGCCACTTGACAATCGAGACCACGGATGCGCCCGGTGAGCGGTGGCATTGCCGCGGTGTGGCGTTCACCCCGAAGGACGGCGGTCGGATCACGGTGCGCCGGCGCTGAATTCGCCGGGGACCGCTACTGGCTGGAGGCGGCCCGATGCGGCAGCTTCCAGCCCGGTCGGATGAAGTGGCAGGTGTATCCGCTCGGATAGTGCTGCAGGTAGTCCTGGTGCTCGGGCTCGGCCTCCCAGAAGTCGCCGGCCGGGCTGACCTCGGTCACCACCTTGCCGGGCCACAGGCCGGACGCCTCGACGTCGGCGATGGTGTCCAGCGCGATCCGCTTCTGCTCCTCGTCCAGGTAGAAGATCGCCGACCGGTAACTGGGGCCACGGTCGTTGCCCTGGCGGTCTTTCGTTGTCGGGTCGTGGATCTGGAAGAAAAACTCCAGGATCGCCCGGTAATCGGTTACGGCCGGGTCGTAGATGATCTCGATGGCCTCGGCGTGGGTGCCGTGGTTGCGGTACGTCGCGTTGGGGACGTCACCGCCGGTGTAGCCGACCCGGGTCGAGACCACCCCCGGCTGCTTGCGGATCAGTTCCTGCATTCCCCAGAAGCAGCCGCCGGCGAGAATCGCTTTCTGGTTGGTCATCTCTCGTCCTCCTCACCCGCCACAGTGACGCCCAGGCTACACTCCGCCGATGAGCCGCAATGGTGCCGCGAAATCATGAGCACGCCGAAGTTCTCCCGTAGCGAACTGGCCGCCGCGTTCGAGCAATTCGAAGCGACCGTCGATGCGGCCGCGCAGTCGCACGACTGGGACGCGTGGGTCCAGCACTACACACCCGACGTCTTGTACATCGAACACGCGGCGGGCACCATGCACGGCCGCGACGAGGTCCGCGAGTGGATCAGCAGGACGATGGGCAGCTTCCCCGGCAGTCACATGGTCGCGTTTCCGTCGCTGTGGTCGGTGATCGACGAGGCGACCGGGCGCATCATCATGGAACTCGACAACCCGATGCGCGATCCGGGTGACGGCACGGTCATCGGCGCGACCAACATCTCGATCATCACCTACGCCGGTGATGGCCTGTGGCGTCAGCAGGAAGACATCTACAACCCGCTGCGCTTCGTGCAGGCCACGTTGAAGTGGTGCCGCAAAGCGCAGGAGCTCGGCACCCTCGACGAGGCCGGCGCGCAATTCATGGAGCAATACGGAGGCGCCCAGTGACCGCCAGGCCCAAACTCGTCATCGGCGCCAACGGCTTTCTGGGTTCGCACGTCACGCGCCAGCTGGTCGCCAAGGGCCATGAAGTGCGGGCCATGGTGCGCGAGAACGCCAACACCCGGTCCATCGACGACCTCGAGCTCACCCGGTTTCACGGTGACGTGTTCGACACCGCCGTGCTGCGGGAGGCCATGGACGGGGTCGACGACGTCTACTACTGCGTCGTCGACACCCGCGCCTGGCTGCGCGACACCTCGCCGCTGTTTCGCACCAACGTCGAGGGGCTGCGCAACGTCCTCGACGTGGCCGTCGCGCAACCCGACCTGCGTCGGTTCGTCTTCACCAGCACCTACGCGACGGTCGGCCGGCGGCGCGGGCGCGTGGCGACCGAGGACGACATCGTCGCCACCCGCGGGTTGTCGGACTACGTCCAATCCCGGGTCCAGGCCGAGAACCTGGTGATGCGCTGCGTGGCCGAATCCGGGCTGCCCGCGGTGGCGATGTGCGTGTCGACGACCTACGGCAGCGGCGACTGGGGCCGCACCCCGCACGGCGCGTTCATCGCCGGCGCCGTCTTCGGCAAGCTGCCCTTCACCATGGACGGCATCCAATTGGAGGTCGTCGGCGTCACCGACGCCGCGGAGGCCATGCTGTTGGCCGCCGAGCGCGGCCGCATCGGCGAGCGATACCTGATCTCCGAGCGAATGATCGCGTTGACCGAGGTGGTGCGGATCGCGGCCGACGAGGCCGGCGTGCCGCCGCCGCGACGTTCCATCCCCGTTCCGGTGCTGTACACCCTCGGCGCCCTGGGCAGCCTGCGAGCCCGGCTCACCGGCAAGGACGCCGAGCTCAGCCTCGCGTCGGTGCGCATGATGCGCGCCGAGGCGCCCGTCGACCACAGCAAGGCCGTCCGCGAATTGGGTTGGCAGCCACGCCCGGTCGAGGAGTCCATCCGCGAGCCGGCCCGATTCTGGGCCGCCATGCGAAATGCCAAGGGTAAGAGCGCGACTCCCCGCTGAACGCCACGCCGACCGCTGTTCAGGACGCGGCGCGGCGCTGGGCGTGGGACTAGCCTCGAGCGGGTGAATACCGAGCGAGTGTCCGTCGATCTCACCGGGGCTCCCCAGACCATGCTGGCGACGTTCTACGCCAAGGCGCTGGACGCCGACTTCGACAAGCCGATCCTGGGTGATCGGTACGCGAAGGAGATCGTCGATCGCATCGACTACGACTGGAAGAAGACGACCATCACCGCCCGGCGGGCGCCGTCGGTCACTACCCGTTCGGCACACTTCGACCATTGGACGCGCAAATTCCTTGCGGCGCACCCGCGCTCGGTCGTCCTGCACGTGGGCTGCGGACTGGACAGCCGGTTCTTCCGCGTGCAGCCGGGTCCGGACGTGCAGTGGTACGACGTCGACTACCCCGAGGTCGCGGCGCTGCGCGCCCAGCTCTACCCGAGCGGCGATCACTATCGCGTGATCGCCGCCTCGGTCACCGACCCGTCATGGCTGAGCGAAATCCCCACCGATCGCCCCACGCTGATGATCGGGGAGGGGCTGACCATGTACCTGACCGAGCAGGACGGCACCGCGTTGCTGCGCCGGGTGGTCGACCGGTTCGGCTCGGGTGAGCTGCAGTTCGACGTGTTCAACTGGCTCGGGATCAAGTCGCAATGGCTCAACTCCGTGGTGCGACGGTCGGGATCCACGCTGCGGTGGGCGATCAACGGGCCCGACGACATCATCGCGGCCGTACCGGCAGTGCGGCTGCTGGCCTGCGAGCGCTGGTTCGAGTCGGACACCTTCGCACGATTGCCACGCTCATCCCGACTCCTGGGAAGGGTGATGTCGCTGATCCCCGCCGCCGCGAACATGTCCCAGTACCATCGCTACGCATTCGGCCCGCCGGACGGGAAGGGTTGACGGCGGCCGGGTGTTACAGCCCCAATAGGCGTCTGTAGGAGGTATCGACCATGGCCCACCGGCAAGTCCTCGAGCCGAACGCGGGGCACCCGATCACCATCGAACCCACCCAGGGCAGGGTGCAGGTCCGCGTCAACGGCGAACTGGTGGCCGACACCACCGCCGCGCTGGAACTGCGCGAAGCCACAATCCCTGCGGTGCAATACATTCCGATCGCCGACGTGCAACAGGATCGGCTCACCCGCACCGACACCAGCACGTATTGCCCGTTCAAGGGCGACGCCAGCTATTACAGCGTGACGACCTCGTCCGGTGACACCGTCGACGACGTGATCTGGACCTATGAGCAGCCGTATCCGGCGGTCGCCGCGATCGCCGGGCACGTCGCGTTCTACCCGAACAAGGCCGACATCACCGTCTCGGCTCAGTAGGGGACCCATCCGGGGAGGGCGGACGCCGTCGCCCGGGTGTCGCCGTAGAGGCGCATCGAGACGATCAGCCCGGCGCGGGTGTCGAAGATGCACACGAACGGGCTGTCGTAGGAGGTGCCGTCGGACGTCGTGCCGGTGGCCTGTGCCTCCACCACCACCGTCTCTCCCTCGTTGACGCAGCGCACCAGGTCGATGACCAGCTCGAGGTCTTGTTTGCGCCGCTCGACCGCGCGCCGGAAGGTGTCCTTGTCGCATGCGGTGCGCGTGTAGAGCGTCCAGAAGGTGAAGTCGTCGCGCAGCAACGCGAAGCCCTCGTCCAGATCGCCGCCGTCGCTGATGCTCTGCAAAAACATCCAGGCCAGTTCGCCCTGAGGGTCATCGAAGGGCGTCATCACACCGCAATACTGACTGGGGACGGAGTTCAGGGTCAATCGAGCGGTCGGAGAGTCATCAGGTGAAAAGCACGCGCACGGTCGTGTTCCCCGGGGCCGCCAGCTTCGGGCACACGTTGTCGCCGCTGCGCCGCGGCCCCGCGGATCCCTGCTTCCGCGCGACCGGCGACGGCTCGATCTGGCGGACCAGCCTGCTGCCCACCGGCCCCGTCACGGCCAGGATCAGCCGCGCGGCCCCCAACGCCGCGCACTGTGTGGCGTGGGGGAGCGGCGCGGGTGAGTTCGTCGAAATGCTGCCCGCCCTGCTGGGTCTCGAGGACGACGCCTCCGACTTCGTGCCGCGGCATCCGACGGTCGCCGCCGCGCACCGGCGGGTTCCGCACCTGCGGCTGGGCCGCACCGGGCTGGTGCTCGAGGCGCTGATCCCGGCGATCATCGAGCAGCGGGTGCCCGGCGCCGACGCGTTCCGCTCCTGGCGCGTGCTGGTGACCAAGTACGGGACACCGGCGCCGGGGCCCGCCCCCGAGGGCATGCGGGTGGCGCCGTCGGCGCAGCGGTGGCGAACCATCCCGTCGTGGGAGTTTCATCGCGCCAACGTCGACCCCAGGCGCGCACAAACGGTGGTGACCTGCGCGCAGCGCGCCGCGTCGCTGGAGCGGCTGACATCACGGCCGGCGGCACAGGCGCGGGCGGCCTTGACGTCCCTGCCGGGCGTGGGGGAATGGACCGCCGCGGAGACGGCCCAACGCGCCTTCGGCGACGCCGACGCCGTATCGGTGGGCGACTACCACATCCCCAAGATGATCGGCTGGACACTGCTGGGTGAGCCCGTCGACGACGCGGGAATGCTCGACTTGCTGGAGCCGATGCGGCCACATCGCCAGCGCGTGGTCCGGCTGCTCGAGGCCAGCGGATTGGCCTACGAACCGCGCCGGGGCCCGCGCCTGCCGGTGCAGCAAATCCACTCACTGTGATCCGTCGCGTTTTTCGGCGTCGCCATCGGGTACCCAGCAGAGCAAGAAAGTGTGTGGGAACCCCACGGAAGGAAGCTAGGAAACACGCGATGACTCAGTTCACAATTCCGGGATTGACCGACAAGCAGGCGGCGCGGCTCACCGAACTGCTGCAAAAACAGTTGAGCACCTACAACGATCTTCACCTGACGCTCAAGCACATTCACTGGAACGTGGTCGGCCCGAACTTCATCGGCGTGCACGAGATGATCGACCCGCAGGTGGAGGCCGTGCGTGGCTTCGCCGACGATGTCGCCGAACGCATTGCCGCCCTGGGCTCTTCGCCGCAGGGCACGCCGGGTGCCATCATCAAGGACCGCTCGTGGGACGACTATTCGGTGGGCCGCGACACCGTCCAGGCCCACTTGGCCGCGCTGGACCTCGTCTACAACGGCGTGATCGAGGACATCCGCCAATACATCGACGAGACCGACGAACTCGACCCGGTGACCCAGGACCTGCTGATCGGCCAGGCGGGCCAGCTGGAGAAGTTCCAGTGGTTCGTCCGGGCGCACCTGGAAAGCGCCGGCGGTCAGCTCGCCCACGCGGGCAAGAGCACCGAGAAGTCCGCCGCCAAGAGTGCGCGCAGCAAATCCTGACACCCTCAGTCGCACACTTCGCGCCATCGCCCCGGCAAATCGATGCCGGGGCGATGGCGCGTCGGCTTGGCCGCCACGCAGGTGCCGACCGCCCGGAATAAGTGGACCCTAGTCCGGTTATACCGGGTAGTCCGCTCTACGAGGAGGTCAAATGCCTGCAGTTACGGCCAACCCACTGACATTGCCGCGCGTCCGCGGCCCCGGCCCCGCCGACACCGAGCGGCCAGTGCGATCGATCACCACGGGCCCGCGCGGGTACGAGGGTGAGGGGTTCCCGGTCGTGCGCGCCTTCGCCGGGGTCGGTAGCGCCGCCCTGGATCCCTTCGTCCACATGGACCAGATGGGCGAGGTGAACTACCAGCCCGGCGAACCCAGGGGCACCGACTGGCACCCGCACCGCGGCTTCGAAACGGTGACCTACATGCTCGACGGGAAATTCGCGCACCAGGACTCCCACGGCGGTGGGGGGCTGATCACCGACGGAGCGACCCAGTGGATGACCGCCGGCTCGGGCATCCTGCACATCGAGACGCCGCCGGCCGAACTCGTCGAGAGCGGCGGACTGTTCCACGGCGTCCAGCTCTGGGTGAACCTGCCGAAGAAGGACAAGTTCGCGCCGCCGCGCTACCAGGCCATCGAGGGTGGTGACGCCGCATTGGTCGCGTCCGACGACGGCGGGGCGCTGATCCGCATCATCGCGGGCGAGATCGACGGCCACCGGGGGCCCGGGGTCACGCACACGCCGGTCACGCTCGCGCACGCGACGGTCGAGAACGGCGCCCGGCTCAACATCCCCTGGCGGCGCGACTTCAACGCGCTCGTGTACGTGCTGTCGGGCAGCGGGTACGTCGGGCCGGTCGCCCACCCGATCCACCAGGGGCAGCTGGCGGTCCTGGGCCCAGGCGACCGGATCACCGTCGGGGCGGAGCGAGCTCGGGATTGGGGCGACGCGACCGCCATTGATGTCCTGCTTCTAGGTGGGCGGCCCATTCGCGAGCCGGTATTCCACTACGGGCCTTTCGTGATGAACACTCGCGCGGAATTGATCGAGGCGCTCGAGGACTATCAAGCCGGAAAATTTGGCGCTATTCCGCCAAATGCACTAATGCCCCACCATGGCGGTGGCACACTCTAGCAATGCTTCCACGGGGGACTCGCAGGCCGGGCCGTCCGCCTGCGGCGAAGGCGGACGAGACCCGGAAACGAATCATCCAAGCTGCTCGTTTGGTGTTCAGCGAACGCGGCTACGACGGCGCGACGTTCCAGGCCATCGCCTCCCGTGCCGACCTGACCCGCCCGGCGATCAACCATTACTTTTCGAGCAAGCGAGCGTTGTATCGGGAAGTTCTGGAGGACACCAACGAATTCGTCATTGCGGCCGGTATCAAAGAGGCGGACGCCGAAACCGGGCTGGTCGCGCGGCTGACGGCCTTCATCTCCGTGGCCGTTAGGGCTAATTCGGAAAATCCCGCCGGATCGGCGTTTTTAATGAGCGGCGTACTCGAGTCCCAGCGCCATCCGGATTTGACCGGAACCGACAACTCGTCGGTGCGCGTGTGCCGCGAGTTCCTGTTGCGCGCCGTCAACGACGCGATCGAAAACGGTGAGCTCGCGGCGGACGTCGATGCGTCGGCACTGGTCGAAACCCTGCTCGTCATCATCTGCGGGGTGGGCCTGTACGCGGGCTACGTCGAGAGCTACCAGCAGATGCTGGCCGTCACCGGAATGCTGCGCCAGCTGCTGGAGGGCGCGCTCTGGCGTCCGGGGGCCTAGCCCGCCGGGCGGCGCAGTGAAGTTGCGCACAAAGCGTATAGGCTAACTAACTTATCCCGGTACCATGGTCGGGATATGACTGACCTGGATGCCTCGACACCGCCTTCCGTGCGGTCTGCCGGCGACAGCTGGTCCATCACCGAACTCGTCGGCGCGACCGCGCTGGGCGTCGCCGCGTCGCGCGCGGCGGAGACCGCCGGCGCCGACCCGCTGATTCGTGACGAGTTCGCCCGCCTGCTGGTGTCGTCGGCCGGCCCGGCGTGGGCGCGGCTGGCGGACCCGGAGCTGTCCTGGCTCGCCGACGATCAGCACGGGCGGCGCGCGCACCGAACCGGCATCGACTACCAGGCCGTGCGCACCCACTTCTTCGACGAATACTTCGACGGCGCAGTGCGTTCCGGAATCCGGCAGGCGGTGATTCTGGCCGCGGGCCTGGACTCGAGGGCCTACCGGCTGGACTGGCCCACCGGCACCACCGTCTACGAGATCGACCAGCCCAAGGTGCTGCAGTACAAGTCGGGCATCCTGCAGCAGCACGGCGCCGTGCCCACCGCGATCCGCCATCCCGTCCCGGCGGACCTGCGCGAGGATTGGCCGACCGCGTTGGCCGCCGCGGGATTCGACCGCACGCAGCCGACCGCCTGGCTGGCCGAGGGGCTGCTGCCGTACCTGCCCAGCGATGCCCAGGACCGGCTGTTCGAGATGTTGACCGCGCTCAGCGCGCCCGGCAGCCAGGTCGCGATCGAGGTGTTCGGCATCAACTCGCGGAGCAACTCGCAGCGCTGGTTGCGGATGCGCGAGCGGCTCGGCCTGGACGTCAACGTCCAGGCGCTGACCTACCACGAGCCGGACCGCTCGGACGCCGCCGCATGGCTTTCCGACCACGGCTGGCACGTGCACGCCGTGGACAACCGCGAGGAGATGGCCCGACTCGGCCGCCCGGTGCCCGACGACCTTTCCGACGAGGCGGTGCGCAGCACGTTGCTGCGGGCGCGCCTCGGCGAAACCACCTTTTGACCTTCGCCTGCCCAAGACCCAAGGAGTTAATGCATGAGCTCACTGCGCACCCACGACGACACCTGGGACATCAAGAGCAGCGTCGGCACCACCGCGGTCATGGTGGCCGCCGCCCGGGCCATCGAGACCGAGCAGCCCGACGCGCTGATCCGCGATCCCTACGCCCGGCTGCTCGTCAACAACGCCGGTGCCGACGTCCTGTGGGAAGCCATGCTCGACCCGGACGTCGTGGCCAAGATCGAAGCCATCGATGAGGAATCCGCCGCCCGGATCCAGCACATGCGCGGCTACCAGGCGGTGCGGACCCACTTCTTCGACGAGTACTTCGCCGACGCCGTCGCCACCGGGATCCGGCAGGTGGTGATCCTCGCGTCGGGGCTGGACTCGCGGGCCTACCGCCTCGACTGGCCGGCCGGCACCACGGTGTACGAGATCGACCAGCCCCAGGTGCTGGACTACAAGACCACCACGCTGGCCGAAAGCGGCGTGACGCCGTCCGCCGATCGCCGCGAGGTGGCGATCGACCTGCGCGAAGACTGGCCGGCCGCGCTGCGCGCCGCGGGTTTCGACCCGACCCGGCCGACCGCCTGGCTGGCCGAGGGACTGCTGATGTACCTGCCCGCCGAGGCGCAGGACAAGCTGTTCACGCAGATCGGCGAGCTGAGTCCGGCCGGCAGCCGGGTCTCCGCCGAAACCGCACCGATGCACGCCGAGGAGCGGCGCCAGCAGATGCGGGAACGGTTCAAGAAGGTCGCCGACCAGCTCGGCCTGGAAGAGACCATCGACGTCGGCGAGCTGATGTACCGCGACGAGCACCGCGCGAACCTCGCCGACTGGCTCAACGACCACGGCTGGCGCGCGACGGCGCAGAACTCGATCGATGAGATGCACCGCCTGAACCGCGGGGTGCAGAGTTTCGAGCTGGACCAGGACAAGGACGCCTTCTCCGACTTCGTGATCGCCGAGCGCCTGTAACGGCGCGGTTACCGCCGTTTCGGCAGGTCATCGCCCATAATGATGACTCATTATGGGCGGCGGCGCGGCGCAGCGATCACACCGCTGGGTGCTGTTGAAGGGCCGGCTCGTCGCCGGCATCGCTTCGGCCTTCGTCATGGCCATCACCGGAATCGGCTGGACGGGTTACCACACCGCCCTGGGCCGGATCATCATCTCCCACGCGCTGCCGAATGGGGCCGCCTCGCTCGGCGACAACCAGAACATCCTGCTGATGGGCCTGGACAGCCGGTTGGACCAGAACGGTCGGCCGCTACCGCAGGAGGTTTACGACGCGCTGCACGCCGGCGACGAAACCTCGGGCGGCTACAACGCCAATGTCCTTATCGTCGTGCACATTTCGGACCGTGACGGTCCCGTCACCGCGGTGTCGATTCCCCGCGACGACTACGCCGAGCTGCCGGGCTGCCCCGGCTCGGTGTGCACGGGCAAGATCAAGCAGGCGTACGGCCTGGCCTATCAGCAATCGTTGAACACGCAGGCCGCCGGGGACTCGGGCGGCGCGGGGTCGACCGATCTGGCGGCCCGCGAGCAAACCGCCCGCGAGGCCGGCCGCAAGGCCGAAATCAGCGCCGTCAGCGACTTTTTGGGTATCTCGGTCGACCACTTCGTCGAGGTCACGTTGGGCGCCTTCTACCAGATCGCCAAGGCGGTGGAGCCAATCACGGTGTGCCTCAACGGCGATACGCGTGACAGCTACTCGGGCGCGGACTTCCATCAGGGTGTACAGCGCATCGATGCGGCGGAGGCGATGGCCTTCGTGCGGCAGCGGCGCGACGAAAACGACGGCTCGTTCACCGATTTCGATCGGACGCGGCGCCAGCAGGCGTTCCTGGTGTCGTTGGTCGAGGCGGCCCGCAGCGGCGGCGCGCTGTCCAGCGTGAGCGGGCTGCGCAAAATGCTCGAGGTCGCCCGGGACAACGTCGCCGTCGACGCCGGGCTCGACCTCGGGCAGTTCGCCGCGCGGGCCTCTCGGCTGACCGGGCGGCCGCTGTCGCTGTACACCCTGCCGATCTCCGGCTTCGGCAAGGACGCGAACGGCTCCGACATCAACCTCGTCGATCTCGCTGCGATCCGGCGCATCGTCAACGAGCGCTTCATGTCCGACGCGCCGGCCGCGCTCGACGCCGCGTCGCCGGCGGCCCAGTCACCGCCCGCGCTGACCGAACCCGTCATCCTCGACGTCGTCAACGCCAGCTCGCGCGACGGACTCGCGGCCGCGCTCGAGGAGGCCCTCACCGGCCGGGGCTTCACCCGGGGCAGCGTCACGACCGCCGCCGCCGCGGCCGACGACAGCACGATCGAATACGGTCCCGGGGCCGACGCGGGCGCGCAGGTCCTGTCCGGGCAACTGCACGTGCCGGCGACCGCGGATCCCTCGGTGGCCTCCGGAACCGTCCGGCTGACCGTGGGAACGCGGTTTCCCGCGGCGGACTACCTCTCCCATTCCGAAGCCCAACCCGGCGCGGCCGGCGACGCGCCGTCGTCCGGGCAGGTGAGTGCGGTCGCCGCCACCGGCAGCGGCGACCGCGCCCCGGCGCCGACCGACCTCAGCCAGATGACGGCCTCGAGCGTCCCCTGCGTCAAGTAACCGCGCGGCCCGATCCTTTCTACTGCTCTCCCAACCGGATGGTTAGTATCGCGGTTATCACCGATGAGCGGCCGCCCCGCGGCGGGACTCTGCTCGGGAAGGACAATGATGACCACCGAATCGGTTGCATCGCAGGCATCGCTCTCCAAGGACTCCACGAACGGGACCGGCTCGGCCGACGTCGCCGCCACGGTTGCCCGGCTTCGTCAGACCTTCGCCACCGGACGCACCCGCGACGTCGACTGGCGCAAGCGGCAGTTGCTGCAGCTGGTGAAGCTGATGGAGGAGAACGAGGCCGCGCTGGCCGCCGCGCTCGCCGAAGACCTGGACCGCAGCCCCTTCGAGGCTTACATCGCCGACATCGCCACCACCGCCGGTGAGGCCAAGTACGCGGCCAAGCGCGTGCGCAAGTGGACGCGGCGCAAGTATCAACTGCTGGAGCTGCCGCAGCTGCCCGGCCGCGGCTGGGTGGAATACGAGCCCTACGGCACCGTGCTGATCATCGGAGCCTGGAACTACCCCTTCTACCTCACGCTGGGCCCGGCCGTCGGGGCGATCGCCGCCGGCAACACCGTGATCCTCAAGCCGTCGGAAATCGCGGCCGCGTCCTCGCGCGTGATGGCCGAGCTGGTGCCCAAGTACCTCGACAACGATGCCATCGCGGTCATCGAGGGCGACGGCGCGACCAGCCAGGAGCTCATCGCCCAGGGCCTGGACCGGGTGATGTTCACCGGCGGCACCGAGATCGGCCGCAAGGTCTACGAGGGCGCGGCGCCGCACCTGACCCCCTGCACGCTCGAGCTCGGCGGCAAGAGCCCGGTGATCGTCGCGGCGGACGCCGACGTGGAGGTGGCGGCCAAGCGGATCGCCTGGATGAAGCTGCTCAACGCCGGACAGACTTGCGTCGCACCGGATTACGTGTTGGCCGACGCCACGATTCGCGACGAACTGGTCGACAAGATCGGCGCCGCCATCACCAAGTTCACCTCCGACAAACCGGACGGCATGCGGGTGGTCAACCAGCGGCAGTTCGACCGGATCAGCGGCTACCTCTCCGGCAAGGACGGCACGGTCACCGTCGGCGGGGCGTGCGACGCGTCGACGCTGCGCATCCAGCCCGCGGTGGTGGTGGATCCCGACCCGGACGGCCCGCTGATGCGGAACGAGATCTTCGGCCCGGTCCTGCCGGTGATCACCGTCCAAAACCTGGACGAGGCAATACGTTTCGTGAACTCGCGGCCCAAGCCGCTGTCGGCGTACCTGTTCACCAAGCGGCGCGAGACCCGCGAGCGGGTGATCAAGGAGGTGCCGGCGGGCGGCATGCTGGTCAACCACGTCGCCTTCCAGGTGTCGACGGCCAAGCTACCCTTCGGTGGCGTCGGCGCGTCGGGCATGGGCGCCTACCACGGCAAGTGGGGCTTCGACGAGTTCAGCCACCGCAAGGCGGTCCTGACCAAGCCCACCCGCCCCGACCTGTCGAGCTTCATCTACCCTCCATACACCGAGCGGGCCTTCAAGATGGCCCGCCGGATGTTCTGACCCGGCTTCGCCGAACCAGTTGCTAGACAAAGTTTTTCACAGCAGAGAGGAACCTAATGCCCGGAGTGCAGGATCGCGTCGTCATCGTCACCGGAGCCGGTGGGGGACTGGGCCGTGAGTACGCCCTGACCCTCGCCAAGGAGGGCGCCAGCGTCGTGGTCAACGATCTCGGTGGCGCCCGCGACGGCACCGGCGCCGGCCACAACATGGCCGACGAGGTGGTCAAGGAGATCAAGGACGCCGGTGGCCGGGCGGTCGCCAACTACGACAGCGTCGCCGAGCCCGAGGGCGCCGAGAACATGGTCAAGACCGCGCTCGACGAATTCGGCAAGGTCGACGGCGTGGTCAGCAACGCGGGCATTCTGCGCGACGGCACGTTCCACAAGATGTCCTTCGAAAACTGGGACGCCGTGCTCAAGGTGCACCTCTACGGTGGGTACAACGTCATCCGCGCCGCGTGGCCGCACTTCCGTGAGCAGAGCTTCGGCCGTGTCGTCGTCGCCACCTCCACCAGCGGGCTGTTCGGCAACTTCGGGCAGGCCAACTACGGCGCGGCGAAGCTCGGCCTCGTCGGGCTGATCAACACGCTGGCCCAGGAGGGCGCCAAGTACAACATCAAGACCAACGCGGTCGCGCCGATCGCCGCCACCCGGATGACGCAGGACATCCTGCCGCCGGAGGTCTTCGAGAAGCTCACCCCGGAGTACGTCGCCCCGGTGGTGGCCTACCTGATGACCGAGGAGCTGACCGACACCGACTCGGTGTTCATCGTCGGCGGCGGCAAGGTGCAGCGCACCGCGCTGTTCCAGAACGACGGCATCACCTTCGACAGCGTGCCGTCGGTCGAGGACATCGCCGCCAAGTGGGGCCAGATCACCGACCTGTCCGCCGCCCAGCAGGCCAGCTTCAAGCTGGGCTGAGCCCGGCCTTCCCGAGTGGTCGGCGGGTCAGGCGAGCAGCGCCTCGCGCAGGCGCTCCACGTCTGACTCGCTGACGCTCGCGGCGCGCAAGTAGGCGTCCAGCGACCCGAATTCCTCGTCGATGGTTTGGCGCGCGGCGGCCAGGTAGACCTCGCGGACCCCGAGCACGCCGTCGGACAGCCGCGCCTCGGTCCAGGTCACCACCTCCGGGGTCAGCTCGGCGTCCTGGCGCTGCGCGATCATCGCGGAGATCTGCGCCCGCAGGGCGGGCGCGGCGTCGTTGCTGCGCAGGAAGTCGGCCAGGATGGTGTCGCGGTCGATGCCGATCGCCTCCAGCACGGTCGCCACCACGAAGCCGGTGCGGTCCTTGCCGGCGAAGCAGTGCGTCAGCACCGAATGCCCGTCGGCCAGCAGCGAGATGACGCGGTGCAACGCCCGCTGCGCCCCGTTACGCGTTGGGAATTGGCGGTATTCGTCGATCATGTAGCGGGTGGCGGCCTCGTTGACCGACTGCTCCGATTCCTCGACGCCCTCGCCGGTGAGCAGGCGCTGGAAGGCGTGTTCGTGCGGCGCCGCGTCGTCGGTCCCGGCGTCCTGCTCGCCGAGATCGGGGAAGGGCAACAGGTGCACCTCGACGCCGTCGGGAACCAGCCCCGGCCCGCGCCGCGCGACCTCGCGGGCCGCCCGCAGATCGGCGACGTCGGTGATGCCCAGCCGGCTCAGCGTCGCGCGGCCGTCGTCGTCGAGCCCGCTCAGTTCGCCGGAGCGGAACAGCCGCCCGGGTTTGAGCGCCGGTGCGCCGTCGGAGACGTCACGAAAGTTCCACGCGCCCGACAGTTCTCGCAACGCCTCAGTCATGCGCGGTGACCGCCGCGGCGAGCGCCGACTTCTCCCGGCCCAGCTCGGCGCGCGCGATGGTTCGCATGTGCACCTCGTCCGGGCCGTCGAAGATCCGCATGGCGCGGTGCCAGCCGTAGAGGCGGGCCAGCACCGTGTCGTCGCTGACGCCGGCGGCCCCGTGCACCTGGATGGCGCGGTCGATGACGTCGCAGGCCACCTGCGGGGCCACCGCCTTGATCTGGGAGACCAGCAGGTGCGCGGCCTTGTTGCCGTGCTGGTCGATGGTCCACGCCGCCTTCTCGCACAGCAGCCGTGCCTGGTCGATCTCGTTGCGGGACTTGGCAATTGACTCCCGCACCACGCCCTGCTCGGCCAGCGGGCGGCCGAACGCCACCCGCTTTTGGGCCCGGTCGGACATCAGGGCCAGGGCGCGCTCGGCCCCGCCGAGCGCGCGCATGCAGTGGTGGATGCGGCCCGGCCCGAGGCGGGCCTGGGCGATCGCGAAGCCGCCGCCCTCCTCGCCGAGCAGGTTGGTGGCCGGCACGCGCACGTTGTCGTAGACGATCTCGCAGTGGCCGTGCTGGTCCTGCCAGCCGAAGACCGGGGTGGAGCGCACCACCGTCACGCCGGGCGTGTCCATCGGCACCAACACCATCGACTGCTGCTGGTGGCTCGCGGCGTCGGGGTTGGTGCGGCCCATGACGATCAGGATCTTGCAGCGCGGGTCGGCCGCGCCCGACGTCCACCACTTGCGGCCGTTGATCACGTAGTCGGCGCCGTCGCGCACGATCGAGGTCTCGATGTTGCGGGCGTCGCTGCTGGCCACGGCCGGCTCCGTCATGGAGAAGGCGCTGCGGATCTCGCCGGCCAGCAACGGCTCCAGCCACTGCTTGCGCTGTTCCTCGGTGGCGAACAGGTGCAGCGTCTCCATGTTGCCGGTGTCGGGTGCCGCGCAGTTGAGCGCCTCGGGGGCGATCTCCAGGCTCCAGCCGGTGATCTCGGCCAGCGGCGCGTATTCGAGGTTGGTCAGGCCCGATTCGGCCGGCAGGAACAGGTTCCACAGGCCCTGCTGCTTGGCCTTGATCTTCAGTTCCTCGACGACGGGCGGAACCGTGTGGTCGCGCGGGCCGGCTTCGTGACGGAACTTGTCGTAGTCGGCCTCGGCCGGGAACACATACTCGGTCATGAAATCGGTCAGCCGCTTGTGGTAGTCGCTGGCCTTGGCCGACATCGCGAAGTCCATGCCCGTCACGATAGGTCACGCGCGACAAGGGGGCGCGAGCAGACGCAGAAGCACCGCGACACGCCGTTGAGGAGGTGCTCGGGTGTCTGTTCGCGGCAGGATTGGGGCGTGACCGAATCCCGCCCCCCGTTCCCGCCGTTCACGCGGGAGACCGCGCTGCAGAAGGTGCAGGCGGCCGAGGATGCCTGGAACACCCGGGACCCGCACCGCGTCAGCCTGGCGTACACGGTCGATTCGCGGTGGCGAAACCGCGGCGAGCGCATCGTTGGCCGCGACGAGATCGTGGCGTTCCTGACCCGCAAGTGGCAGCGCGAACTGGATTACGCGCTGCGCAAGGTTCTTTGGGACTTCCACGACAACCGCATCGCGGTCCGCTTCCAATACGAGTGCCGCGACCAGTCGGGGCAGTGGTATCGCAGCTACGGCAACGAGCTGTGGGAGTTCGCCGAGTCGGGGCTGATGGCCCGCCGCGAAGCCAGCATCAACGACGTGCGGATCGACGAATCGCAGCGACGCATCTTCGGGCCCCGCCCGTCGTCCGAACACGCCCACGACATCCCGCTCTGGTAGCGGCGGGCAACAACGACGCCTTGTGACCTCACAACGGTGTGGCCGCTACTGCATCGGCATGCGGCGGCGAACCATCGACCGGGAGTCGATCGCCCGTCGGCGGGGTATCCCGCCCCGGGTGGCCCAGAGCCGATCACCCATCCATGGCGGAACCTGGTTAAGGTAGCGAAGCGCGCGGCCGAGCCAGCGCCACGCCCATCGGCACGGACAGTACGTAAGGGTACGGAAAGTAGATGTACGCGCCATGACAGATGCGCAGACGACGGTAGGAGTGGTCTCCGAGTCCGGGGCCGACGAGCGGCGGGTCGCGCTGGTGCCGAAGGCGGTGGCGTCGCTGGTGGGCAGCGGCGTGGCGGTCGTGGTCGAGTCCGGCGCGGGCGAACGGGCGCTGCTGCCCGACGCGCTCTACACCGAGGCCGGCGCCACCATCGGGGACGCGTGGGCCGCCGACGTCGTGGTCAAGGTCGCGCCGCCGACCGCGGACGAGGTCGGCAAGCTACACAGCGGGCAGACGCTGATCGGCTTCCTGGCGCCGCGCAACGCCGAGAACTCGATCGGCGCATTGAAGCAGGCGGGCGTGCAGGCCTTCGCGCTGGAGGCCATCCCGCGGATCTCGCGGGCTCAGGCGATGGACGCCTTGTCGTCGCAGGGCAACGTGGCCGGCTACAAGGCGGTGCTGCTGGCGGCCTCGGAGGCGACCCGGTTCTTCCCGATGCTGACGACGGCCGCCGGAACGGTGAAGCCGGCCACGGTGCTGGTGCTCGGGGTCGGGGTGGCCGGACTGCAGGCGCTGGCGACGGCCAAGCGGCTCGGTGCCCGCACCACCGGTTACGACGTGCGGCCCGAGGTGGCCGATCAGGTGCGCTCGGTGGGCGCGCAGTGGCTCGACATCGGGATCGACGCGGCCGGTGAGGGCGGATACGCCCGCGAGCTGACCGACGAGGAGCGCGCGCAGCAGCAGCAGGCGCTGGAGAAGGCGATCAGCGGTTTCGACGTCGTGATCACCACGGCGCTGGTCCCGGGCCGGCCCGCGCCGCGGTTGGTGACCGCTGCGGCCGTGGAGGCGATGAAGCCCGGCAGCGTGGTGGTGGACCTGGCCGGCGAGACCGGCGGCAACTGCGAGCTCACCGAACCCGGCAAGACGGTCGTCAAGCACGACGTCACCATCGCGTCGCCGCTGAACCTGCCGGCGACGATGCCCGAGCACGCCTCCGAGCTCTACAGCAAGAACATCACCGCTTTGCTGGACTTGCTGCTCACCGACGGCAAGCTGGCGCCGGACTTCGACGACGAGGTCATCGCGGACTCCTGTGTGACGCGGGACTGAGAGGACTACATGTACGACGAACTGTTGGCCAACGTGGCGATCCTGGTGCTGTCCGGGTTCGTCGGGTTCGCGGTCATCTCCAAGGTGCCCAACACGCTGCACACGCCGCTGATGTCGGGCACCAACGCCATCCACGGCATCGTGGTGCTGGGCGCGCTGGTGGTGTTCGGCTCGGTCGAGCAGCCCTCGCTGGCGGTGCAGATCATCCTGTTCGTGGCCGTCGTGTTCGGCACGCTGAACGTCATCGGCGGGTTCATCGTCACCGACCGGATGCTGGGCATGTTCAAGGGCAAGAGGAAACCGGTACCCGCCGCGAGTGAGGAGCCGGCCGCCAAATGAACTACTTGGTCATCGGCCTGTACATCATTTCGTTCGCCCTGTTCATCTACGGCCTGATGGGCCTGACCGGGCCCAAAACGGCGGTGCGGGGCAACCTGATCGCCGCGGTGGGCATGGCGATCGCGGTGGCCGCGACGCTGGTCAAGATCCGCCACACCGACCAATGGGTGCTGATCATCGCCGGCCTGGTGGTGGGCGTGGTGCTCGGTGTCCCGCCGGCGCGCTACACCAAGATGACGGCGATGCCGCAGCTGGTGGCGTTCTTCAACGGCGTCGGCGGCGGCACGGTCGCGCTGATCGCGCTGTCGGAATTCATTGAGACGCAAGGCTTTTCGGCGTTCCAGCACGGTGAGTCGCCGACCGTGCACATCGTGGTGGCGTCGTTGTTCGCCGCGGTCATCGGCTCGATCTCGTTCTGGGGATCGATCATCGCGTTCGGCAAGCTGCAGGAGATCATCTCCGGCGCACCGATCGGTTTCGGCAGGGCCCAGCAGCCGGTCAACCTGCTGCTGCTGGTCGCCGCGGTGGCCGCCGCGGTGGTGGTCGGGGTGCACGCCCATCCCGGCACCGGCGGGGCGTCCCTGTGGTGGATGATCGGGCTGCTGGCCGCGGCCGGCGTGCTGGGCCTGATGGTGGTGCTGCCCATCGGCGGCGCGGACATGCCCGTGGTCATCTCGCTGCTCAACGCGATGACGGGGTTGTCTGCCGCGGCCGCCGGTCTGGCGCTGAACAACACCGCGATGATCGTGGCCGGCATGATCGTCGGCGCGTCCGGCTCGATCCTGACCAACCTGATGGCCAAGGCCATGAACCGCTCGATCCCCGCGATCGTCGCCGGCGGCTTCGGCGGCGGCGGGGTGGCCCCCAGTGGCGACGGCGGGGGAGACAAGACCGTCAAGGCCACCTCGGCCGCGGACGCCGCGATCCAGATGGCCTACGCCAACCAGGTGATCGTGGTGCCGGGCTACGGCCTGGCCGTCGCGCAGGCGCAGCACGCGGTGAAGGACATGGCGGCCCTGCTGGAGGACAAGGGCGTGGAGGTCAAATACGCCATCCACCCGGTCGCCGGCCGGATGCCCGGGCACATGAACGTGTTGCTGGCCGAGGCCGAGGTCGACTACGACGCCATGAAGGACATGGACGACATCAACGACGAGTTCGCGCGCACCGACGTCGCGATCGTCATCGGCGCCAACGACGTCACCAACCCCGCGGCCCGCAACGACGCGTCCAGCCCGATCTACGGCATGCCGATCCTCAACGTGGACAAGGCCAAGTCGGTGATCGTGCTGAAGCGGTCGATGAACTCCGGGTTCGCGGGTATCGACAACCCGCTGTTCTACGGCGAGGGCACCAGCATGCTGTTCGGCGACGCGAAGAAGTCGGTGACCGAGGTCGCCGAGGAACTCAAAGCGCTGTAAAGACTGCGGTCCTCCGCGCCGGGGCTAAACGGGCGGGTAGGCCGGCGGCGGGTACCCGTTGCCGTCGGTGACACCGCGCAAGCCCCAGGTGAGGTACCGCATGAAGAACTCGATCTCGTCGCTTCCGTCGTAATCCGGGCTCGGATCCATCGGTCCCACCTCTCGAATCTCGTTCGAAGAGGAGTCTAGTCGCATGCCCGTCGACGTGACACCCGGCGTTTTTGCTTAAACTGTCCAACCAGTTGATTGATAGTTATTCTTGGCCGAACCGGGCCTGGCCTGCCCGTACCGACGATAGTGAGAACAGATGCCCACCGACAGCATCACACCCAATGGGCAAACGCGGCGCGAAGAGCTGCTGGCCGTCGCCACCAAGCTGTTCGCGGCGCGCGGCTATCACGGCACCCGGATGGACGACGTGGCCGACGTGATCGGCCTGAACAAAGCGACCGTCTACCACTATTACGCCAGCAAGTCGCTGATTCTGTTCGACATCTACCGCCAGGCCGCCGAGGGCACGCTGGCCGCCGTGCACGACGACCCGTCCTGGACCGCGCGCGAGGCGCTCTACCAGTACACCGTCCGGCTGCTGACCGGCATCGCCAGCGATCCCGAGCGCGCCGCGGTGTACTTCCAGGAGCAGCCCTACATCACCGAGTGGTTCACCAGCGAGCAGGTCGCCGAGGTCCGCGAGAAGGAAGCGCAGGTCTATCACCACGTGCACGGCCTGATCGACCGCGGGATCGCCAGCGGCGAGTTCTACCAGTGCGATTCGCACGTGCTGGCGCTGGGCTACATCGGCATGACGCTGGGCAGCTATCGCTGGCTGCGGCCCAGCGGGCGGCGCTCCGCCAAGGAGATCGCGGCGGAGTTCAGCACGGCGCTGCTGCGCGGACTGATCCGCGACGAGGCGATCCGCACGACGTCTCCGCTGGGTCCTTAACCGCGCAGGTGCTTGTCGAGGAACGCGAGCTGGTCGGCGACCACCCGCTCGAACGCGTCGTCGACGTAGATCGCGAAATGGCCCTCGGGATACAGCTTGACCTCGCCGCGGGGCGCTCTGGCCGCGTGGCGCAGCGTCGCCGCCGCGGGGGCCACCGAGTCGGCCTCGCACACGCAGAACAGGATCGGGCAACCGATCTTCGGTGTCAGGCGTCCCGGGCGATAGGTGAAGACCTGCAACGCGATTCGGGCGGCGACCTCGTTGCGTACGTCGGCGCCGTCGGGCACCAGCCGCAGGTAGCCCTCGTACGCGTCGGGCGTGTTCATCAACGCGACCTCGCCGGGCCGCCCCGCCGTCGCGACCATCACCGGTGGCCCGCCCCGCTTGCTCGCGAGCACGTCGCGCACCGCCCGCGCGGTGATGCGTGCGGTGATCAGCGGGTTGGTGATGGTGCCCGCGGACGCGATGCCGTCGGTGAAGGGGCACTGGGCGACGGCCGCGGCGATGCCCGGCAGCCGCGCCGCCGTCGCGATCACGTGACCGCCGGCAAAAGAGGTGCCCCACAACGCGATTCGAGCGGGATCGACACCCGGCAGCGTGCGCGCGTAGTCGACGGCCGCGGCCCAGTCGGCGAGCTGCATGCCGACGTCGAGGACCTGACGGGGCCGGCCCCCGCTGTCGCCGAAGTTGCGGTAGTCGAACACCAGGCACGCGTAGCCGGCCGCGCTGAAGCGTTCGGCGTAGGCGTCCAGGCGCATGCTCCGCACGGCGCCCAGGCCGTGGGCCATCACCAGCAGCGGCGCGGGGCCGTCGCCCGGCGGGCGGTAGAGCCAGGCGCTGATCAGGTCGTCGCCGGACGGGAACCGAAGGTCTTCGCGTGTGCTCATCAACGGATGATTCTGCCCCCGCGGTCCACGGGCGGTCCGCAGGTATGCGCGCCCAAATTAATGGACTAGTGTCTAGAAACGTTTTGAGCGCTCAACGGACGGAGACTGTCATGGCGATCCGCGTCGCGCACGTCGGTACCGGCAACGTCGGTGGGCTGGCCCTCGCCGAACTGATCACCAACCCGCAGTTCGAGCTGACCGGGGTGTGCGTCTCCACCCCGGAAAAGGTGGGTAAGGACGCGGGCGAGCTGTGCGGCGTCGGCCTGGACGCCGGCGTGGTGACGGGCGTCGCCGCCGTCGACGACCTGGACACCATCATCGCCGCCAAGCCCGAGTGCGTCGTCTACTGCGCAATGGGCGACACCCGGCTGCCCGAGGCCATGGCCGACGTCATGCGCATCCTGGCCGCCGGGATCAACGTCGTCGGATCCTCGCCGGGGCTGCTGCAGTACCCGTGGGGCGTGATGCCCGACAAATACATCGCCCGCGTGGAAGACGCTGCCAAGCAAGGCAATTCAAGCATCTTCATCAGCGGCGTCGACCCCGGGTTCGCCAACGACCTGATCCCGTTCGCGCTCGCCGGGACGTGTCAGCGCATCGAGCAGGTGCGCTGCATGGAGATTCACGACTACGCGTCCTACAACGGCACCGAGGTCATGGACTACATGGGATTCGCCAAGCCCATGGACGAGATCCCGATGCTGCTGCAGCCGGGCATCCTCAGCATCGCCTGGGGCACCGCGATCCGTCAGCTGGCGGCCGGCCTGGGCATCGAGGTCGACGAGATCACCGAGTCCTACCAGCGCGAGCCCGCGCCCGAGGACTTCGACATCGCGGTCGGCCACGTCGCCAAGGGGACCGTGGCCGTGCTGCAGTTCGAGATCCGCGGCATGGTCAAGGGCCACCCCGCCATCGTCATCGAGCACGTCACCCGGCTGCGGCCCGACCTGCGCCCGGACCTGCCCCAGCCCGCCGCGGGCGACGGCTCGTACCGCGTCGAGATCACCGGCGAGCCCTCCTACGCGGTCGACATCATTCCCAGCAGCCGCAAGGGCGACCACAATCACGCCGCGATCGCGGGCGCCGCGGGCCGCGTCGTCAACGCCATCCCGGCGGTGATCGCGGCGCCCCCCGGCATCCGGACCACGCTCGACCTGCCGCTGGTCACCGGAAAAGGCCTTTACGCACCAAGCACTTTGGTGACCAGTTAATCGAAAGGAGACCCAGGTGGGTCGCGTTGACGGAAAAGTTGCACTGATCAGTGGCGCCGCCGGTGGGATGGGCGCCGAAGACGCGCGCCTGCTCGTCGAGGAGGGCGCCAAGGTTGTCATCGGCGACATCCTCGACGACCAGGGCAAGGCGCTGGCCGACGAGATCGGGGAATCCGCGCGCTATGTACACCTCGACGTCACCCAGCCCGACCAGTGGGAAGCCGCGGTCGCGACCGCGGTCGGCGAATTCGGCAAGCTCGACGTTTTGGTCAACAACGCCGGCACCGTCGCGCTCGGCCCGCTCAGGAGCTTCGATCTGGCCAAGTGGCAGAAGGTCATTGACGTCAATCTGACCGGAACATTCCTGGGCATGCGGGTGGCCGTCGACCCGATGATCGCGGCCGGCGGTGGCTCGATCATCAACGTGTCGTCGATCGAGGGCCTGCGCGGTGCGCCCATGGTGCACCCGTATGTCGCATCCAAGTGGGGAGTGCGGGGCCTGGCCAAGTCGGCCGCCCTGGAGCTGGCAAAGCACAACATCCGGGTCAACTCCATACACCCCGGCTTCATTCGCACCCCGATGACCAAGCACCTGCCCGAGGACATGGTGACCGTCCCGCTGGGCCGGCCCGGGCAAGTGCGGGAGGTCGCAACGTTCGTGCTGTTTTTGGCCAGCGACGAATCGTCGTACGCCACCGGCAGCGAGTTCGTCATGGACGGCGGGCTGATCACCGACGTGAACCACAAGGACTTGTTCTAGTGCGGTGCTATAACCGCAATCATGCTGCGTAGGCTGGCCGGCCTGGTCGGATCGAATCACGTCGTCACCGACCCCGACGTGCTGGCGGCGCGCAGCGTCGACCACACCGGCCGCTACCGCGGGCGGGCGAGCGCGCTGGTGCGGCCCGGCTCGCCCGAGCAGGTCGCCGAGGTGCTGCGGGTGTGCCGCGACGCGGGCGCGCACGTGACGGTGCAGGGCGGCCGGACCTCACTGGTGGCCGGCACCGTCCCCGAACACGACGACGTGTTGCTGTCCACCGAGCGGCTGCACGCCATCGGTGACGTCGACACCGTCGAGAGCCGCATCGAGGTCGGCGCCGGAGCCACCCTGGCCGCGGTGCAACGGGCCGCGGCCGCGGCCAATCTCGTGTTCGGTGTGGACCTGTCCGCCCGCGACACGGCGACCGTCGGCGGCATGGCGTCGACCAACGCCGGCGGCCTGCGCACCGTCCGGTACGGCAACATGGGTGAGCAGGTGATCGGCGTCCAGGTCGCGCTGCCCGACGGCTCGCTGCTGCGCCGCCATAGCCGGGTGCGCCGGGACAACACCGGCTATGACCTTCCGGCGCTGTTCGTGGGCGCCGAGGGCACGCTCGGCGTCATCACCGGGCTGGATCTGCGGCTGCACGCCATCCCCCCGCACCGGGTGACCGCCATCTGCGGATTCGCCGACCTCGACGCGCTGGTTTCCGCCGGCCGGATCTTCCGCGACGTGGACGGCATCGCGGCCCTGGAATTGATCGACGGCCGGGCCGCCGCGCTGACCCGCGAGCATCGCGGCGTGGGGGCCCCGGTCACCGGGGACTGGCTGCTGCTGGTGGAGTTGGCCGCCGATCACGACCAGACCGAGCGCCTCGCCGGGCTGCTCGAGAACGTGCCGATGTGCGGTGAACCGGCGGTGGGTGTGGATCTTGCCGCGCAGCAACGGTTGTGGCAGGTGCGCGAATCACTCGCCGAGGTGCTCGGCGTGTACGGCCCGCCGCTGAAGTTCGACGTGTCGCTGCCGTTGTCGGCGATCAGCGAATTCGAAAGGCAAGCCGTCGATTTGGTCAGCACCCACGCCCCCGGGGCGCTGCCGGTGCTGTTCGGGCATATCGGCGAGGGCAACCTGCACCTGAACGTATTGCGTTGCCCGGGCGAGCAAGAGCGGCACCTCTACGAGCCGATGATGGACCTCATCGCGCGGTGCGGCGGCAACGTCAGCTCCGAGCACGGCGTCGGCAGCCGCAAGCGGCCCTACCTCGCGATGTCACGCGAGCCCGCGGACATCGCCGCGATGCGCACCCTCAAGGCCGCGCTGGACCCGACCGGCTACCTCAACGCCGCGGTGCTGTTCGAGTAGCCCGCCTTCGCGAGCCCCTCGTTACCGACGCTGCTACTCGGGAAACGCGTTGCCAGTTACAGTTTCGCGGGGCTAGGACGAGCCCTTGATCCCGACCGCGTGGCGCAGCTGCGCCAGGAACTGGTCGGCGTCGTCGCTGCGCACGATGTAGTGCGAGATCGCGATCCGGATGACCGTCGCCGCCTTCACCGCGGAGTTGGGCCCGGGCAGGTGCCGCTGCAAGCCCTCGCGCATCTGCGGGATCACCCACGAGAACTGGGCGATGGTGTGCTCGGGCTCGACGTCGACCATGCGCACGCCGGAGTACGAATGCTGGTAATCGACGATGAACCGCAGCACGGCGTCGAGCTTGTCCACGCCCTTGAGGCCCGCGGTGGCCTTCACGAGGCCGCTTTCGAAGATCTGTCGCTCGTAGGCCGAAAACGCCGACAGCAACTCCTCTTTGGACGCGAACCAGCGGTACAGCGTCGGGCGGGAGACACCCGCCTGGGTGGCCACGTCGGACAGGCTCAGTTTGGTCTTGCCGTTGCGGCCGAGCACCTCGGCGGTGGCCGCCAGAATGCGCTGACGGGTCGAGGTGTCAGTGTCGGCGATCGTCGTCGCCCGGATCGGGTGGCTCATGTTTTCGCCTCCACGTTAGGCCCGAGGCGGGCGCCGGCGCACCAGCACCGACTGCTGGATGGCGCCGACCGCGCCCTGTTCGTCGAACAATGTGCCGATCGTCGTCCCGATCCCGTCCGGCCCGTAACTGGTTTCCGCCCTGATCCCGATCCAATCACCATCGGGGACACGAAACACGTGCACGGCCAGATCGGTGTTGAGGAAGGTCCATTTGGTGATGTCCAGCTTGCTGCCGATGCCGTTGGCGCAGTCGGCGACCGCGAACAGCCGTTCCAGCTGGGTCATGGGCTCGCCGTTGACCAGGTCGACGGTCGGGTTGATCCACGATTCGCCCGGGCCTTCGCTCAGCGGCTCGGTCAGCCACAGCCACTCGAGGCTGTGCACGTAGTTGCGGTCCCAGTCCTTGGCCTTGAGGTTGCGGTCGTAGGCCTCGGCCTTCGGCCGGGGCAGGGGAGCCGCGGCGTGCGCGAGCTCCTCGGTGTCCTGGTGCTGCAACCGCCAACCGGTGGCGCGCGCCACCGGCCGGGGAGCGCCGTCGGGACCCGGCGCCAGCATCTCGGCGCTGACGAGTTCGATCTGCTTGCCGGGCCGTTGCACCTGCGCGCGGACCCACAGGTCGCCCTCGGCCGGCACCCCGCCCAGCAGGTCGATCACGACCCGGGACAGGCGGGTGTCGTCGCGCTGTTCGCAGCGCTCCAGCGCCCGGACCAGCAGCCCCGACACCGGACCACCGTGCTGGATCGCCGCCGACCAGGTGCCGCGCGCCAGGTCGGTCGCCCGGAACTTCTGGCCCGGCGCGTCGGCCGGATCGATCAACTCGTAGTAGGCGTCGGTCATCGTCAACCTCTTCGGGGTCAGGGCAGGCCGGCGCCGGGAGTGGTCACCGTGACGGCGTCCAGCCGGGAAAGCCGGGTGCCGGCCAGGCGCTGAGGATAGGCGTCCGTGCTCGACAACAGAAACAGGGTGCGGCGCTGCGGGCCGCCGAGGGCGCAGGCGATGGCGACCCGATCGCCCATGTCGATCCGGTCGGTCACGTCCCCGCCGGCCACGATCCGCTCGAACTGGTGGGCCAGGGTCATCGACGTCCACACCCCGCCCTCGGCGTCGAGCGCGATGCCGTCGGGCGGCCCGTCCAGGCCGTCGGCGAAGCTCCGGCGGTTGGTCAGCCCACCGTCGCCGCCGATCGAAAACGCGGTCAGCCGCCGGCCCGTCGACTCGGCGACGATCAGCGTCTTGCGGTCCGGGGTGATCACCATCCCGTTGGGGAAGTCGAGATCCTCGGCGACGACGGTCGCGCTGTCGTCGGGGTCGAGGCGGACGATGACGCCGCCGCGCAGCGCCTGGCATCCGATGTAGGCGCGGCCCACGTCGTCGATGACCATGTCACCGAGGTTGGCCGGGGCCACGTCGGCGAGATCGGCGATGGTGGCGACGCTTTCGCCGTCGTAGCGCAGCACCCGCCGATCCTCGGTCGACGCGATCAGCAGCGAGCCGTCGGGACGGAAACCCAAGCCCGACGGCGAGTGCCCGGGCAACGGCAGCGTGGTCAGCGAGCCCCCCATGGTCGAGGTGTGGACCGCCTCGCCTAGCATGTCGGAGAACCACAGCAGGCCCTCGAACCAGCGCGGCCCCTCGCCGAAGCAGAACCCGTTGGCCAGCGGCTCGGGGATCATCCGCTCATGCCTTTGGCCAACCTTCCGCTTTACAAAACACCGAAAAAGTGTCACGCACCGCGGGTACCGGTGTCAATCTGCGGACCGGGCGAGTTCTCGTGCGACGGCCTCGTGGTAGGCGTCGATCTTCGCCGGGTTGGCCTGGATGAAGAGCTGATCGGGCAGGGGCGCGTGCTTGTACGCCTCGATCGTCATGGTCCGGGAGAACAGCGTGACGTCCTGGCCCGGCCGGGTGAAGTGGTACGACACGGTGATCCTGCCCTCCATGCCGCCGTTCCCGTCGCGGTCATGGCCCAGGCGGCCGATCGAGGTGAACACGAACAGCGTCGGCCGCACGGCGGCGGCCAGCTGCCAGCGGAAGATCCGGTCGCCGTCGGGCCCTGCTTCCTCCCAGGTGTCACCCACCTTGAGGGGTAGGTCGGGCAACCCGCCGATGTGCGCGCTGCCGGGGTAGGTCTTGGTCCAGTTCAACGGGTTGGTGACGAAGTCGTAGACGGTCTCGGCGGACTGCGTGAACGCGGTCTCCGAAGTGGTGGTCACGATGCCCAATGACGTTGCCTCCCTGCGCTTTTCGTCGGCGGGCTGGTCCGCCGGGCCGCGGTCTTGTTAGCCAAGCTTTACAAATCCTACTCAAAGTGTCACGCTGAGCCCTGAGCTGCTAGCGCGAGAGGTGGAGCGGATTTGACGAAAGCTTCCGAGGAGTCTCAGCAGACCGAGTGGACGGTGCAAGGCCTGCTGGATCTGTTTGACGTGCAGGCCGACGGGCAGGACCGGTTCGCCGGCGAGACCGGCATCGCCGGCGGCGACGAACGTCAGGTGGTGGAGGGCACCCAGGTGCTCGCCCAGGCGATTGTCGCGGTGGCCAAACGATTCCCGGACAAGTCGGTGCGCTCGGCGCACGCGGTGTTCTCCCGCGCCGTGACCGTCGGCCCGCCGATCGAACTGATCCTCGACGTCGTGGCCGAGGGCCGGTCCACCGCCACCGCCGTCGTGGCCGTCCACCAGAACGGCCGCCGGTGCCTGAGCATCACGGTGCTGGCCGACGTCCCCACCGCCGACGTCATCCGTCACCACCTGCCGCGCCCCGAGGTGGCCGCGCCGGCCGACGCCAACCCCTCACCGATGCCGATGGTCGGCCGCGAGCTGCGCCTGGTGGACGTCGTCGACGTCAACAGCCCCGACGAGGTCGGCCCGCCGGAGCTCTACGCGTGGCTGCACTACGACCCCATCCCGACCCGCGACGACCTCGCCAAGGCGCTGCTGGCGTACTTCACCGGTCACCTGGGGATCTCCACCACCATGCGCGCGCACGAGGGCATCGGCACCGCCCAGGCGCACCTGACCGTGTCCACCGCGCCGATGAGCATCTCGGTCGCCTTCCACGAGCCGGCGCGCTGGAGCGGCTGGCTCCTCTACACCCATGAGAGCACCCAGGTGGGCGCGGGCATGTCGTACGTGCGCGGCACCGTGCACGCCGAGGAGGGGGAGCTGCTGGCGTCGTTCTCCCAGGAGGCGCTGATCCGCCCGCTGCGGACCAGCGACACCGCGATCGATTCCCGCGCGCGCTTCTGACGGCTGGAAAGTCAGATGCGCTTCACCATCACCCACCCGATGCACAGCCATCCCTACAACCCGGAATTGGTCAGTGGGGACGGCATCGGCAAGGTGGCCGCGGCCACCGAAGCGGCCGGGATCCACGGTTTCGGCTTCACCGATCACCCCGCGCCGTCGCAGCGGTGGCTGGACGCGGGCGGGCATGACGCGTTAGACCCTTTCGTCGCACTGGGTTTCGCCGCCGCCACCACCTCCACCCTGCGGCTGATTCCCAACATCGTCGTGCTGCCGTACCGAAACCCGTTCGTGGTGGCCAAGTCCGGCGCCACCCTGGATCTGCTATCCGGCGGCCGCTTCACCCTCGCGGTGGGCGTGGGCTACCTCAAGCGCGAGTTCGCGGCGCTGGGCGTCAGCTACGACGAGCGCGCCGAGTTGTTCGAGGAAGCGCTGCAGGTGATCCGGGCCGTCTGGACCGAAGACGACATCTCCTTTGAGGGCAAGCACTTCAGCGCGCGCGGCATCACCGCGCATCCCCGGCCGCTGAGCAGCCCGCACCCGCCGATCTGGATCGGCGGCAACACCACCGCGTCGCGCCAGCGGGTGGCACAGTACGGCGACGGCTGGTGCCCGTTTCCCGCCCCGCCCCAGTTGGCGCAGACCGCCGGCACGGCCACCATCGATTCGGTGCAAAAGCTCGCCGAGGGCATCGAGGACCTGCGACGCAGATGCGATGCGGCGGGCCGGGATTGGTCGGCGATCGACATCACCTTCACCAACTTCGAGGGCGGCAGCCCCGCCGATGACGCGTTCAACGCCGACGCGTACCTCGACGGCCTGGACAGGCTGGCGAAGCTGGGGGTGACGTGGGTCAGTGTCCACCTGCCCGGCGACAGCATGACGCACGCACTCGAGACCCTCGACCGTTTCCGCACCCTCGTGATCGACGCGGCCTGAATGGACTTCTCCCGCGTCGCGCTCTCACCCGAGGACCAGGATTTCTACGATCAGTTCCGGGAGTTCATCGCCGAGCACGTCACCGATGAGGTGCGGCGGCGTGACCGGGAGACCGGTGAAAACTTCAGTGAACCGGTGCATTTGGCGTTGGGCGAAGCCGGTTATCTGGAATCGGACTGGAAGCTGGAGTCCGAGGGCGGCTTCAATCCGGTGCGCCGCCGGATCTTTCACCTCGAGATCGGTCGCGCCCACGCCCCGTGGTTCCACTGGGGCACCACGGCGGTCGTCGCGCGGTTGGTGCAGCAGTTCGGGGCGCCCGAACTCGTCGACGCGGTGCTGCCGGGCGTGCTGTCCGGTGAGATCCGGCTCTGCCTGGGCTACACCGAACCCGAGGGCGGCTCCGACGTCGCCACCTGCAAGACGCGCGCCGTGCGCGACGGCGATGCGTGGGTCATCAACGGGTCCAAGATGTTCACCTCGAACGCGCAGAACGCCAAGTACGTCTTCCTGCTCACCAACACCGATCCGCAGGGACCCAAGCACAAGAACCTGACCATGTTTCTGGTGCCGCTGGATTCGGAGGGCATCGAGATCCAGGGCATCCGCACGCTGGATGGTGACCGCACCAACATCGTGTACTACAGCGACGTGCGGGTCGATGACCTCTACCGGATCGGCGAGGTCAACGGCGGCTGGACGGTGATGCGGTTCGCCCTCGACGCCGAACACGGCATCACCGAGGTCCAAGACCATGGCCTGCAGAACATTTCGATGCTCTCCGAACACGGCCAGCTGATGGCCGAGGCGGCCGACGGAGTCGCGGCCATCCTGGCCACGCCCGACGCCGACGGGCGCCGCCCGATCGACGACGAGGCGACGAAATACCGCCTCGGGCGCGCCATGGCTCGGATCGAGGCGGCCATGTCGACTCCCGGGATGTACGGGCGCGTGGGCCTCATCCAGACCATGCGGGAGGTCTCCCAGGAATTGATGGACCTGCTGGGGACGGCCTCGGCATTGCCCACCGACACAACGGGTTCCGCGGACGACGGTGCCATCGAGTTCATCTTCCGCCACGGCGTGCCCGCCGGAATCTACGGCGGCACCATGGAGGTGTTCCGCAACATGATCGCCCAGCACGAGCTGGGGCTCGGGCGTCCCAGCTACGGCCGCTGACTTTTGCCGCGAGAGTGTCACCACCGACGGTGGCACCCGGGAGATGCGTTGCCAGTTACACTCTCGCGGGATCGCGGGGGCCACCGGGCAGCTCGGCGAGCACGTCGGCGCGGGTGTCGTCGAAGCTGAGGAATCCCTTGATCGGCAGGCTTTCCGGCGGCGGATCGGGATAACACCAGGCGACGTCCTCGACGACGCGCTCACCCGAGACCAACGACCAATACGTCGCAAAGCCCTTGTAGTTGCAGTAACTCGACGTCTCGGAGCGCACCAGCAGATCGGTGCGCACGTGTGCCGGGTCGACATACAACCTCGGCTCGAGCGCCGTCTCGAAGAGGATCGTCGTGTCGTCGGTGTCGACCAGCGTGGTGCCGCCGACGCGGACGCGCAGGCGGCGCTGCGTCGGACGGCAGTCGACGCGGTGATACGGATTGGGCGGATAGTGCACGAGTTTGCGCCCCTCCTCGAACCACGTGTCCACCGCGTCCCAGGGAACGTGAACGAAACCGGGGGCCTCCGGCTCGGGCTCATTCGGCAGGTCGCCGACGTCGTCGGGCGCGAAGACGTAGCTCAGCGGTCGGCCCCGCCGGTGCACCATCAGCGCCCGCTCTGTGTCGATCACCAGCCGCCCGTCCTTGACCGCCTGCACGCGCCGGGGATGCGGCTCGACGTACACAATCCCTTCTGGCCCGTCGGGTATCGCGGGCGAGAAGCGCCCCGCCGGATCGCTGCTGAGCGGTCCCCGCCCGGCCACCAGAGTCATGCGTTCCTCCCGGTTGCAACCACTCATCTAGCTCCCGCGTAGGCCATTGTGGTGCACACCGGCCTCGATCCGACAGACCCGGTTAGGGCGGGAGCCCGACCGCAGCGCGGCCGAGTAAGCGTGGCGGCATTCGGATTCGTGATTGCGAGTCAGGATGTGACGGGATCTCCGGGTGCGAGCAGGGCCGCGTACTGCTGCTCGAGCAGCTTGGCGACGCCCACCTGCCAGCGCTGCGCCAACGAACGCGACATCGGGTCGGGAAAGATCTCGTCGTCGCCGTTCTCCAGCCCGTCGAAGATGCCTTGTGCCACGGATTGCGTTGAGGCCTTGGGGATGTCGAGGCCTCGGGTCATGTCGGTGTCGACGGGACCGGTCAGCACCGCATGAACCCGCACGCCCCGCCCGGCCAGGATGACACGCAGCGATTGCGTGAGGGAGAACGCCGCGGCCTTGGAGATCGAATACGCCGGGATCAGCGGCAACGGCGCCAGGGCGTTCACCGACAGGTTGTTGACGATCGATCCCCCGGATCGCGTCAGCATCGGCAGGAAGGCCTGAATCACGTCGTACGTGCCGAGCAGATTCACCGCAAGGTGCGTCCGCAGTGCGGAGGCGTCGCCGAGATCGTCGTACACCGCCAGGCCGGCGTTGTTGACCAGGACATCGAGCGAGTCGACCCTGGCCACGGCCCGCCGAATCTGCGCGGGGTCGGTGATGTCGAGGGCCAGCGGTGTCACGCGGGAATCGCCGTTGCCGGCCAAGGCCTTCCGGGTGCCGACGTACACCCGTCGGGCGCCCCGGCGTAAGGCCTCCGCGACCAGCGCGGCGCCGATGCCACGATTTCCCCCGGTGATCAGCACCGTCCTGCATGAGATTGTGGCCACGATGACGGCCTCCTTCATTGATTGGTGTCGGATTGGGCAGGCCGCATAGGTGAGGTGGCTTGCCGCGGCCAGTCGTTGCGCGACGCCCGCATGTATTCCGATACACGGGGCCACCCAGATTCATCGGCGGGCAGATCAGAACGGCGAACCGGATGACCCGGTGGCAACGGGCGGCCGGCGCAGGGAGTAGGAACTTACGCATGGCGGGACCGGTGGAAGGCGTCAAGGTCGTCGAACTCGGGGTGTGGGTGGCCGGACCGGCCGCCGGCGGCATCCTGGCGGACTGGGGCGCCGACGTGATCAAGATCGAGCCGCCGACGGGCGACCCGGCGCGCATGTTCGGCCGCATGCTGGGCTGCGACATGGGCCTCAACCCGCCCTTCGAAATGGACAACCGCTCCAAGCGCAGCGTGGTCCTCAATCTCGGCACCGACGCGGGCCGCGCCACCGCGTTCGAATTGCTCGCCGGCGCAGACGTTTTCCTGACCAACGTGCGACCCGGCGCGCTGCAGCGTCTGGGGCTGGACTTCGAGTCGGTGTCGGCGGCCAACCCCCGCCTGGTCTACGGGCTCATCACCGGGTATGGCGAAAACGGGCCGGACGCCGATCGCGCCGCCTTCGACGTGGCCGCGTTCTGGTCCCGGGCCGGGGTGGCCCACCTGCTCACCCGGCCCGGCGAGACGCCCCCGTTTCAGCGTGGTGGCATGGGCGATCACTCCGCGGGGATGACGATGGCCGCGGCCGTGTGCGCGGCGCTGCTCGCGCGCGAACGCACCGGGGCGGGCCAACTGGTGACCACCTCGCTGTACCGGCAGGGCGCCTACACCGTGAGCTTCGACCTGAACACCTACCTGATGAGCGGGCAGCCGATCGCGATCGGGCAACGCGAGTCGATGGGCAACCCGTGCATGAACAACTACGCCGCCCAAGACGGGCGGCGGTTCTGGATCGTCGGCCTGGAGCCCGAGCGGCACTGGCCGGCCCTGTGCCGCGCCGTGGGGCGACCCGAATGGCGCGACGACCCGCGGTTCGCCGACGCCCGCTCCCGCGCGGCCAACTCGGCGGCGCTGATCGTCGCGCTGGACGAGATCTTCGCGACGCGCCCCCTTGATGAATGGGCGCGGATCTTTGCCGGCGAACCGGATTTCTTCTGGTCGCCGGTCAACACGCTCGAGGACGTCGTGGCCGACGAGCAGTTCCACGCCGCGGGCGGCATCGTCGACGTGCCCGACGGGGACGCGGCCGTGCCGATGGTGGCCACGCCGGCGGATTTTCACGGCACCCCCTGGGCACCGCGTTCTGCGGCACCGGAACTCGGGCAGCACACCGAGGAGGTCCTGGCCGACCTCGAGGCGCGCCGCGGGTCGTGAGGACCCGACCGGACCTTTACAAATTTCGCCGGAAGTGTCACGCTGTGCGGTGAGTCGCTTCACCCGACGCGTGCAGCGGCTCCAGCCCTTGAGAAAGCCGTGACAAGCGCGTGAGGCCCGCCAACGGAGTCGTTGGGGCCGTGGTGAGGAATGGATCGATGGTCGCTCCAACGTTCGACATCAGCAAGACCGACGCCGCCCGAGCAACCCAGGCCAACGCCGACGGCCTGCGCTATCGCCTGGACGTCGTCGCCGCCAGCGCCGTCGACGTCGTGCAATCGGCCGGGGGGTGGCTCTACGACCGGGCGATGGCCGGCTGGGAGGTGACGGTGCTGCTCCCGCAGGGCCGCGACACCCGCGCGCTGCGGATCCTGGGGGTGCGGGCGTCCGACCTCGAGCCGTCCCTGGGCGCGCTGGGTGCGGGCTCGACCAGCCTGGCCGTCAGCGCCGACGCGTTCACCGCCGACGCGCGGGTGCGCGACGCGGTGCTCGAGTCGCTGGATAACCGGCTGACGGAGGTCGCGTTGTGGGGCGACGGGTGGCCGCTGGGAGTGCAGCGTGCCACGACCCGCGCCCAGCACCTGCTCAGCGGGGCGGCGCGCATGTTCAAGGGCTATGCGCTTGCGGCAGAGGGTATTTCGGACGCCACGGTCGCCCCGACGGAGACGCTGCTGTGCGACGTGGGTTCGGGGGCCGACTCCGAGCTGATCCGGCTCGACTAGGCCATGAAGAAGTACTACAAACACGCGTTGCTCTACCTGCACGAGACGATCTCGCTGGGATCCGGGCGCAGCGACCGGTTCACCGAGGTCTTCGCCGACACCTACCAGCCGATGATGGAACAACTCGGCGCCCGGCTGTTCGCGATCTGGGAATCCACCCCGTACAACGGCCACTGGCCACAGGTGACGGTGATCTGGGAGATCGACGGGTTCGCCGATTACGCCAGGATCGGCGCCGCCCAGGCCCGCGGCGGCAGTCACGAGTCCGCCGCCGGCAAATGGTCGGCGTTCCTGGCCGACCTCGGCGCCTCGGGCGAGGGACGCATCATGTACGCCGGCCCCAGCAACAGGACGCTCGCCCAGCTGCGCGAGGCCAATTTCACTGCGCCGCTGGTGATCCAGGAGATCATGCAGACCAAGCCCGGCCGGCAGGACGACTACATCCGGGAGCTCGAGCGGCTCTACGTGCCGTGGTCGGAACGCACCGGAAAACGCTGGCTCGGTTCGTTCACGACGACCTTCCGCTTCAACGAGGTCATCCACTACTGGGCGCTGGACGGGGGATGGGACTGCTTCGCCGAGCACTACCCGTCGTGGAAGGAGAGCCCACCCGCCGAGATCGTCACCTGGATGAGCGTGGCCCCCGCGTTGCGGGACGGGTGGGAAGATTCCATCCTGCAGGCCCTCCCGCCCTCACCCCTGCAGTGACCGAGCGCCAAGGACCCATGGACCACACCGACTTCAGGTACGACCCCTTCGACGCTGCGGTGATGGCAAACCCCTTGCCGTACTACCGAATCCTGCGCGACCAGCACCCGGTGTATTACATGCCGCAATGGGACACCTTCGCGCTGTCGCGTTTCGAGGACATCTGGAAGGTGCTGGAAGTCAACAACGGCACGTTCGTCGCCTCGGAGGGCACGCTGCCGGCGGCATCGGTTCTGGCCCAACACAACTCCGGACCGGTCGACGACCCGCCGCTGCACCCGCTTCCGTTCCACGCCATGTTCGACGCCGACCTGTACGGCGAGATCCGGCGCACGCACTCCCGGCCGTTTCGGCCGCGTTCGGTCACCGACCTCGAGGGCAGGATCCGCGAGCTGGCCAACGAACGCCTCGACCTGCTGTTGCCGCGCGGCTCGTTCGACCTGACCCAGGACTACGGCGGCGTCGTGGTTGCCGCGATCGTCTGCGAACTCCTCGGCATTCCCACCGATCTCGCGCCGCAGGTCCTCGCCGCGGTCAACGCCGGCAGCCTCGCCCAGCCGGGTGTCGGCGTGGACACCGGGCAGGCGCGCCCGAACTATTTCGAGTTCCTGCTGCCCGCGGTCGCGCGCCGCCGCGCCGACCGGTCCGGGCCGCCGCTGGACGTGGTCGACGGCCTGCTCGGCTACCACCTGCCCGACGGCAGCGCCCTGGACGACATGGAAGTCGCCACCCAGATGCTGTGCATCTTCATCGGCGGAACCGAGACGGTCCCCAAGATCGTCGCCCACGGGCTGTGGGAGCTCAGCCGGCGGCCCGACCAGTTGGCCGCCGTGCGCGCCGATCCCGAAGGCAACGTGCCCGTCGCCCGCGAGGAGATGATCCGATACTGCGCGCCCGCGCAGTGGTTCGCGCGAACGGCGCGCAAGCCCTTCGACATTCACGGTCAGACCATCAATCCCGGCCAGCGCGTCATCACCCTGCTCGCCTCGGCCAGCCGCGACGAGCGGGAATACCCCGAGCCCGACGAGTTCATCTGGGACCGGCCCATCCGCCGCTCGCTGGCGTTCGGCCGCGGCCAGCACTTCTGCATCGGCTACCACCTGGCCAGGCTGGAAATCGATGTGCTGCTTGCCGAATGGCTGCGTCGGGTGCCCGACTACGCGATCCAGACCCACGCCGCCACCCGGTTGCCGTCCAGCTTCCAATGGGGCTGGAACAACATCCCGGTGGAGGTCTGAGGTGTGGTCCTACCGGCTCATCGCCCCGTATCTGTTCGAGCGGACGACGATCGCCGACACCGCCCCTGAGTCCCTGACCGACGGGCAGGTGCTGCTGCGGTTCCTGGCCGCCGGCGTCTGCGGCAGCGATCTGCCCGCGTTTCGCGGCGCCAAGGGCCGAATCCCCGGCGACGACGGCCGCAGCGGACCCGAGAAGGACGGCTTCCCCATCCACGAGGTCGCCGGCGAGGTGATCGCCAGCCGCCACCCCGCGCACCGCCCCGGGGACCTCGTCGTCGGCTGGGCCTCCGGGTTCGACGGCATGATGGAACGCATCGTCACCGACGGTGACGGTTTGGCGCCCTACGACCCGGCGCTGACGCCGGCGCAGGCGATCGGCCTGCAACCGCTGGCCTGTGTGCTCTACGCCTGCGAGCAACTCGGCGATCTGGCCGGGCGGCGCGTCGCGATCATCGGCCAGGGATCGATCGGCCTGCTGTTCTCCTACGTCGCCAAGGCGGCCGGTGCGCGCCGCGTCACCGGGGTCGATCCGATCGACCGCCGCGATGTGGCAAGGGCATTCGGCGTCGACGAACCGGTGCGCGCCACCAGCGACCGCTGGGCGAGTCAGCTGGAACCGGGGGACCGCGCCGACGTCGTCATCGAGGCGGTCGGTCACCAGGTGGCCACCCTCACCCACGCCATCGACGCCACCGCCCCCGGCGGCACCGTCTTCTACTTCGGTGTCGCCGACGACGAGATGTATCCCATCAGCATGCGGGCCATGCTGCGCAACAACCTGACGCTGAAATCCGGTGTGACGCTTGACCGTCGGCGGATGCTGGAGCTCGCGAGCAAGTTCGCCGCCGAGCATCCCTGGCTGCTCGGCGCGTACCTCACCCACACGTTCGGCGTCGAGCAGGTGCAGGACGCGTTCGAGCTGGCCTGCCGACCGGTGGCCGAGCGCATCAAGATTGCGATCGCCGGGTGAGGGGCCGACCGTGACCGACGCTTCGCCGGGCAATCTGCAACTGGCGCTCAGCAGCAAGCCCGCCATCTTCGGCGGCTGGGTCACCGGCCCCACCTGGCTGGGACCCGAGGAATTCGCCCGCGCCGGTTACGACTACGTCGGATTCGACGCCCAGCACGGCTATCTCGACGACGCCGGCATCGCCCGCATGCTGCGCCGCACCGAACACCTGCCGCTGGGCACCGTCGTGCGCCTGCCCAACGCCGACGCCGCACCGATCGGGCGGGTGGCCGACGCCGGGGCCGACGCCGTCGTCATCGCGATGATCGAATCGGCCGGCGAGGCCGCCGCCGCCGTGGCCGCCACCCGCTACCCGCCGGCGGGCGTGCGCAGCTTCGGACCGCTGCGCGCCAGCCTGGGGCACGACCCCGCCGCCCACGAATCCCGGATCGGCGTGTTCGCGATGATCGAGACCGCGGCGGCGCTGGCGGACATCCGCGAGATCTGCGCGGTCGACGGCCTGACCGGGATCTACGTCGGCCCGGCCGATCTCGCCATCTCGATGGGCGCCGGCGTCCTCGGTGCGACCCGGCATCCCGAGGTGCTCGACGCGATCACGCGCATCCACCGGGCGGCCTCGGATGCGGGGCTGGTCACCGGCATTCACGCCGGGGACGGCATGACGGGCCAGGCCATGGCGCGGCTGGGTTTTCGCATGATCACGCTGGCCGCCGAGTCGCAGGCACTGCGCCGCGGGGCCGCCGAACACCTGCGTGAGGCGACGCAATGACCGCCTACCCGCCGGACGACGAGGCAGCGATCCGCGATTTGATCGCCGGCTACGCGCTCGCTCTCGACGCCGGTGATGTCGACGGTTGCGTCCGGCTGTTCGCCCCCGACGGCGAATTCCTGGCGTACGGCCGGACTTTCGCGGGCCATGACGGGATCGCCGACATGTTCCGCGCCGCGGCGCGCGGCCTGCATCTGACCGGCGTCTCGCGGATCACAGTCGACGGGGACCGCGCGAGCGCCCGATCGCAGGTGCTGTTCGTCCGGTGCGGCGATCTGCAGTTGCGGCCCGCCCTCTACGACGACGAGCTGACCCGCGTGGACGGCCAGTGGCGTTTCGCGCGGCGCCGGTGCCGCTTCATCACCAGCGGCGGACTGTCCGACAACCCCGAGGGCGCGCCGGCATGAACCCACGTGTCGCACTCGTGACCGGCGCGGCCGGCGGGCAGGGCCGGGCCATCGCCGAACGCCTACGTGCCAAGGGGTTTTCGGTGGCCGCCTGCGATCGGCGGGCCGACGAACTCGCCGCCGCGGTGCGCCAATCGGGCGACGAGGAACTGATCGCGGTGGAGCTCGACGTCACCGCGGAGCAGCAGTGGGACTCGGCCGTCGCACGCGTCGTCGACCGTTTCGGGTCGCTGAGCACGCTGGTCAACTGCGCCGGCGTGCTGCACCGCGCGTCGTTGACCGAGGAGACCGCCGAAGGATTCGAAAACTCGTGGCGGGTCAACTGTCTGGGCGCGTTCCTCGGCATGCGCGCCACGCTCGAACACCTGCGCGCGGCGCCCGACGCCTCCATCGTCAACATCTGCAGCACCGGCGCGATCCGCCCGTTCCCCCAGCACGGCGCCTACGGCTCGTCGAAGTGGGCGCTGCGCGGCCTGACCCAGACCGCCGCCGCCGAACTCGCGCCCTCCGGCATCCGGGTCAACGCGGTGTTCCCCGGGCCGATCGCCACCACGATGCTCGACGAGACCACCCAGACCCGGCTCGCTGCGGCATCGATGTTCGGGCGGATAGGCCGCGCCGACGAAGTCGCCGACGCCGTGGCGTTCCTGGTCTCCGGCGAGGCGTCGTTCATCACCGGCTCCGAACTCATCATCGACGGTGGTCAATGCCTGCAGATCCGATGACCGACCTGTCGGTCGGCATCATCGGCGCCGGCCCGGGCGGCCTGGCGCTGGGAATCATGCTGTCACGCGCCGGGTTTCGTGACTTCACCATCTTCGACCGCGAAGATGGCGTCGGGGGCACCTGGCGGATCAACACCTATCCGGGACTGGCGTGCGACGTCAAGTCGCACCTCTACTCGTTCTCGTTCGACCTGAACGCCCACTGGTCACGGCTGTGGTCGGGCCAACCCGAAATCCTGGACTACTTCCAGCGCAGCGCCGACAAGCACGGCCTGGGGACCCACCTGAAACTGCGCACCGAAATCCGTTCCGCACGATGGGATTCGGACACCCAGCGATGGTGCCTGACCACCGCGACCGGCGAACAGCACCACTTCAACGTCGTCGTCTCGGCCGTGGGCCTGTTCACCCGGCCGCTGCTGCCCGACCTCGTCGAGGAAGAGCCCTTCACCGGAACGGTGATGCACTCGTCACGCTGGGACCACTCGATCCCGCTGGAAGGCAAGAAGATTGCGGTGCTCGGCACCGGGTCGACGGCCTCCCAGCTGATCCCCGAATTGGCCAAAGTGGCCGGCACGGTGTATTCGGTGCAACGATCGCCCACCTGGATACTGCCCAAGCCCGACCGGCGCTACACCCGGGGGGAGCGCTGGGCCTTCGCGCACCTCCCGTTCGCCAAGAAGATCTACCGCACCCGGCTGTGGCTGCGCAGCGAATCCAACATCGCGGTGATCGAGCACGGCAGCGAAAAGACCGAGCAATTCACCGCCCTCGCCCTGCGGCTGCTCGAAAACACGGTCGACGATGAGGAATTGCGCCGCAAGCTCACACCGGACCATCCGATGGGCTGCAAGCGGCTGGTGTTCTCCTCGGACTACCTGCCCGCGCTGACCCGCCCCAACGTCGAGGTGGTGACCAGCCCGGCGCGCTCCCTGCGCGCCCGGTCCCTGGTGACCGAAGACGGCACCGAACGCGAGGTCGACCTGGTGGTGTGCGCCACCGGCTACGCCGCCGCCGACTATCTCGGGGAGCTGGACGTTTCCGGCGAACACGGAATCACGCTGCGGCAGGTCTGGCGCGACGGCGCGCACGCCTACCTCGGCATGGCCATGCCTGATTTCCCCAATTTCTTCATGCTGTACGGGCCGAACACCAACGTCGGCTCCAACAGCGTCATCTTCATCCTCGAAGCCCAGGCGCGCTACATCGTGCGGGCGCTGCGGCACCTGCGCCGCCGCCGCAAACGCTACGTCGCGGTGCGTGCCTCGGCGCTGGCCGAGTTCGTCGCCAAGATCGACCGCTGGATGGTGGGCACCGTCTGGACCACCCAGTGCAGCAACTACTTCCGCGCCCCCAACGGGCGCGTGGTCACCCAGTGGCCGCGCAGCGCCCGAACCTTCTGGGGGATGACGCGCAGGTTCAGGCCCGCCGACTTCCGTTTCGAACCGCCCGCCACCTCCGCCGCGTCCCCGGTCGCCGTGCCCGAGCGGGGCACCCGATGACGGAGCTCGACGGCGCTGACCGCCTCGACCCGGCGCTGCGCGCACTGGCGACCACGCGCACGGACTTCTCGGCCGCCGCGATCCAGCTGACGCGTGGACCGTTCAACGAACGCCGCCGCATCACCGCCGAGCAGACCGACGCCGGTGACGTCCGGATCGACGAGGACAACGCGGCCGGCGTCGGGGTGCGCATCTATCGCGGTGGCCCAGCCCCGGCGCCCGCCCTCGTGTATTGCCACGCCGGCGGTTTCGCGCTGGGCAACCTGGACACCGATCACCGCCAGTGCGTGGAGCTCGCCCGACGCGGTCGCTGCACGGTGGTGTCGGTGGACTACCGGCTGGCTCCGGAGCACCCCTATCCGGCCGCGCTCGACGACGCGAGCGCCGTGCTGCGCTGGGTGATCGACGACGCGGCGTCGCTCGGCGTGGACCCGGCGCGGGTGGCCGTCGCGGGCAGCAGCGCCGGCGCCGCCCTGGCCGCATGCCTGGCGCAGCGCGCCGCCGATGGATCCTTGCCGCCGGTGGTGTTCCAGCTGCTGCACCAGCCGGTGCTCGACGACCGGCCCACCGGATCCAAGTCGGAGTTCCGCACCAGTCCCGCGTTCGACGGCGAGGGTGCCGAGCTGATGTGGCGCCACTACCTCGACCCAAAGGCCGCGCCGGAGGCCGCGGTGCCCGCACGGCGACCCGAATTCGCCGGGCTGGCACCGGCTTTGATCACCTGCGCGGAGATCGATCCCTTCCGCGACGAGGCCATCGACTATGCGCTGCGGCTGCTGCACGCCGGGATCTCGGCGGAGCTGCACGTGTTTGCGCGCGCCTGCCATGGATTCGACTCACTGCTGCCGGAATGGCCGGGCTCGCAACGCCTGTTCGCGCTGCAAGGCGAGGCGCTGGCCGGCGCGCTGCACGGCGACTAGGCGTCGAATCGGATCAGCTGGCGCACGGCGGTGCCGTCGGCCAGGTGGTCCATCGCCTCGTTGATCTCGTCGAGCGCGATCGTCGACGACACCAGCGATTGCACCGGCAGCCGGCCGGAACGCCACAGCTCGACGAACCGCGGAATGTCCCGGCTAGGCACCGCCGAACCGAGATAGCTGCCGATCAGCGACCGGCCCTCGGCCACAAAACCCAACGGCGACACCGTGATCCGGGCGTCCGGCGGGGGCAAGCCGACGGTGATGGTGCGCCCGCCCGGCGCGGTCAAGGCGATCGCGGTCTCGAGCGCGGCGGGGTGGCCGACGGCCTCGACGACCACGGCCGCCTTCACCCGCGCGTCCTCGGCCTGCTGCGGCGTGTAGGCCTCGTGGGCACCCAGGGCGCGGGCGGCGGCCAACTTGTCGGGCAACTGGTCGACGGCGACGACGCGCACGTCGTCATAGGTGAGGGCGGTGAGCAGCGCCGCCATCCCGACGCCGCCCAGCCCGACCACGGCGACCGTCTGGCCCGGCCGCGGCTGCCCCACGTTGAGCACCGCGCCGCCGCCGGTGAGCACCGCGCACCCCAACAGCGCGGCGACATCGGCGGGCACGTCGGGCGGCACCGCGACCGCGCTGGCCCGATTGACGACCGCGTGCGTCGCGAAACCCGAGACCCCGAGGTGGTGAAACACCGGTTGGCCGGCCCGGCTGAGCCGGATGTCGCCGCCCAGCAGGGTGCCGGCGCCGTTGGCGGCGCTGCCCGGCTCGCACGGCGTCAGGCCTTCGGTCGCGCACGCCGCGCAATGGCCGCAGCGCGGCAGGAACACCAGCACCACCCGCTGGCCGACGGCCACATCGCCGACACCGTCACCGACCCGCTCGACGATCCCGGCGGCCTCGTGGCCGAGCAGCATCGGCACCGGGCGCACGCGGTTGCCGTCGACCACCGACAGGTCGGAGTGGCAGAGGCCGGCCGCCTCGATGCGGACCAGGACCTCGTCGCGACCCGGCGGCGCGAGGTCGACGTCGGCGATGCTGATGGGCCGCGACCGCGCGTAGGGCCGGGGCGCCCCGATGTGCTCCAGTACCGCGCCCCGAATTCCGGACATGCTGGAATACAACCATGGCGTCGGCTCCAGTAGTTCCCCCCGCCCCGGACGGGTTGACCAGCAACGACTTCCCGGTGCTGTGGCCCGTCGGGACGCGATGGGCCGACAACGACATGTTCGGCCACCTCAACAACGCCGTCTACTACCAGTTGTTCGACACCGCGATCAACGCCTGGATCAACACCGCCACCGGGCTGGACCCGATCACCACTCCGGCGCTGGGCATCGTCGCCGAGTCGGGCTGCCGCTACTTCTCCGAACTGCATTTCCCCCAAGACCTCACGGTGGGCCTGGCCGTGACCCGGCTGGGCCGCAGCAGCGTCACCTACCGGCTGGGCGTGTTCGAGTCCGGTGACGGCGACCCGCGGCCGATCACCGCGCTGGGACATTGGGTGCACGTCTACGTCGACCGGGTTACGCGCAAGTCCGTCCCGATTCCCGACCCCGTCCGGACCCTGCTGTCGACGGCCAGCGTCGGCGAATCGGCCTAGCTCCGGGCCCAGATACCGCCCTGCGCTGGGGTTTTCGCGCACCCCGTTATGCTGCGCGCATGCCAGTGTTGAGCAAGACCGTCGAGATCGGCGCCGACGCCGGGTTGATCATGAAGATCGTCGGCGATTTCGAGGCCTACCCGCAGTGGAACGAGGAGATCAAGGGTCTCTGGGTGCTCGCCCGCTATGACGACGGGCGGCCCAGCCAGCTGCGGCTCGACACCGATTACCAGGGCATGCAGAGCATGTTCATCCAGGCCGTGTACTACCCGGGGGAAAACCAGATCCAGACCGTCCTGCAGCAGGGCGACCTGTTCACCAAGCAGGAGCAGCTCTTCTCCGTGGTGGCCATGGGCGCTTCCAGCCTGCTGACCGTGGACCTGGACGTCGAAACGTCGATGCCGGTCCCGGCGCCGATGGTCAAGCAACTTCTCAACAACGTCCTCGACCACCTCGCCGAGAGCCTCAAGCAGCGCGCCGAGCAGCTGGCCGCGACCTAGAAGATGGCGGCGACCCGCTTCGCCCGACTGCGCCGCGCTCACGATCGCCGCTAGGAGATGGCGGCGACCCGCTTCGCCCGGCTGCGCCGCGCTCACGATCGCCGCTAGAAGGGATTGCCGGCGCGGTCGCGCATCTCGGTCAGCCGGGCCGCCGCGTCGGTGAACTGCCATACGGTGTGCTCGATCACCGCGGCGGTGTCGCGGTGGCGCAGCGCGGCGATCAGCTTCCGGTGGTTGTCGACGGCGGCCTTGCCCCAGTGCGGATCGGCCGCGTACACCAGCACCGGCATGTAGCGGGCGGCGTTGAGCAGGAACCACGCGAGCTTGATCCGGCCGCTGGCCTGGTTGAAGACCCGGTGAAAGGCGAACTCGATGCCCGCGATGGTCTCGGCGTCGCCGGATCCGACGGCCGCGGCGAGCGACTCGTTGATGCGGTCCAGCTCGTCGATCTCGGCGTCGGTGATGTGGTCGGTGGCCGCGGCCGCCAGCTCCTTGGCGATCGAGGCCTGCAGCCAGAAGATGTCCTCGATGTCCTGGCGGGTGAGCGGCAACACGACGTGGCCGCGGTGCGGCTCCAGCTGCACCATGCCCTCGCCGCGCAACTTCAGCAGGGCTTCGCGCACCGGGGTGACGCTGACCCCTAGCTGGGCCGCGGTCTCGTCGAGACGGATGAACGTCCCCGGACGCAGCGTTCCGGACATGATCGACGCCCGCAGATGGCCCGCGACCTCATCGGACAGCTGAGCCCGCCGCAGCGGCCGCCGGCTCCTCGGCTGCATGGACATCGGTGCGTTCACAGGGTCTGCCAGGACTTTCAGTGACTTGGCGGGACGGGATTCAAGTTTTGACGGACCTTGACGGGCGCTTGTCGAGGACTTGTCAGTGGACCGTCAAAGCCATAGTGTGACCCACACAACACTATGTTTTATCAAATATCAACCTGGCGCAAGCGGTGCGCGAGTGAAGGGAAGTGTCGAGTTTGACCGCGCAATTGGCAGACCATCTGACAGAGCAGCCGTACCTCGCCCGGCGGCAGAACTGGGTGAACCAACTCGAGCGGCACGCGCTGATGCAGCCGAACGCGACCGCGCTGAGGTTCCTGGGCAAGACACTGACGTGGGGCGAACTGCGCGGCCGGGTGGCGGCGCTGGCCGACGCGCTGAGCCGCCGGGGTGTCGGCTTCGGCGACCGCGTCATGATCCTGATGCTCAACCGCACCGAGTTCGTCGAATCGGTGCTGGCCATCAACATGCTCGGCGCCATCGCCGTGCCGCTGAACTTCCGGCTGACCGCGGCCGAAATCGCCTTCCTGGTCCAGGATTGCGAAGCGCGGGTGATCATCACCGAATCGGTGCTCGCCCCGGTGGCAACCGGCGTGCGCGACATCGAGTCGATGCTCGGCACCATCGTGGTCGCCGGCGGTTCGACCGACGACACCGTGCTCGGTTACGAAGACCTCGTCAACGAGACCGGGGAGTCGCACCAACCCGTCGACATCCCGAACGACTCGCCGGCGCTGATCATGTACACCTCGGGCACCACCGGCCGCCCCAAGGGCGCCGTGCTCACCCACACCAACCTGACCGGACAGACGATGACCGGGCTGTACACCAACGGCGCCGACATCAACAGCGACGTCGGGTTCATCGGGGTGCCGTTCTTCCACATCGCCGGCATCGGCAACTTGCTGACCGGGGTGCTGCTCGGCATCCCCACGGTCATCTACCCGCTCGGCGCGTTCGAGCCCGGGCAGCTCCTCGACGTGCTGGCGGCAGAAAAGGTCACCGGGATTTTTCTGGTTCCCGCGCAGTGGCAGGCGGTCTGCGCCGAGCAACAGGCGCGCCCGCGCGACCTGAAACTGCGGGTGATCTCGTGGGGTGCCGCCCCGGCTCCCGACGCGCTGCTGCGGGAGATGTCGGCGAGGTTTCCCGGCACCCAGATCCTGGCCGCGTTCGGCCAGACGGAGATGTCGCCGGTCACCTGCATGCTGCTCGGCGAGGACGCCATCCGGAAGCGCGGCTCGGTCGGCAAGGTGATCCCGACGGTCGCCGCCCGGGTCGTCGACGAGAACATGAACGACGTGCCCATCGGCGAGGTCGGTGAAATCGTTTATCGCGCACCAACTTTGATGAGCGGCTACTGGAACAATCCCGAGGCGACGGCGGAAGCGTTCGCCGGCGGCTGGTTCCACTCCGGCGACCTGGTCCGCATGGACTCCGACGGCTACGTGTGGGTGGTCGACCGCAAGAAGGACATGATCATCTCGGGTGGCGAGAACATCTACTGCGCCGAGGTGGAGAACGTCCTGGCCAGCCACCCGAGCATCGTCGAAGTCGCCGTCATCGGCCGGGCCCACGACAAGTGGGGCGAGGTGCCGATCGCGGTCGCCGCGGTGGCGGGCGAGGGGTTGGCGCTCGACGAGTTGGACGAGTTCCTGACCGAGCGACTGGCGCGCTACAAGCACCCGAAGGCGCTCGAGATCGTCGACGCGCTGCCGCGCAACCCGGCCGGCAAGGTGCTCAAAACTGAGCTGCGGATCCGCTACGGGGCCGCAAAAATCGACTAAATCCATTCTAGGGCAAGAGGTTTTAGGACCAGAAAGGAAATTGGGCAGGAGCTGTAACGTTTGCCAGTCGTTGGCGAAGGGTTAATTGTGCGGATGCGGTTCACACGTGCTTGGCCATCGGGTACATTCCTGTGGTCTCCGTTACTACTTGCCAGTAGGGAGCCGATGGTCACAGACGTCGAATCGGGGCGAGGAGGGGGCGTGCTATATGTTCCGCCGCGGCGCCGGACGGCGCGCGGTGACGGCCAGAGGGGGCAGCGGTGACTTCGACGTCGACTAGTCGACGGGGCCCCTACCTGGTCGGCTATGTGCGCGATCAACTGCAAACCCCGCTGGAGCTTGTCGGCGGGTTCTTCCGGATGTGCGTGCTCACCGGGAAAGCCCTGTTCCGCTGGCCGTTCCAGTGGCGCGAATTCGTCCTGCAGTGTTGGTTCATCATGCGGGTGGCGTTCCTGCCGACGATCATGGTGTCGATCCCGCTGACGGTGCTGCTGATCTTCACCCTCAACGTTTTGCTGGCGCAGTTCGGCGCCGCCGACCTGTCCGGCGCCGGCGCGGCGATCGGCGCGGTCACCCAGCTCGGCCCGCTCACCACGGTGCTGGTGGTCGCCGGGGCCGGGTCGACGGCGATCTGCGCCGACCTGGGCGCGCGCACCATCCGCGAAGAGATCGACGCGATGGAGGTGCTCGGCATCGACCCGATCCACCGGCTGGTGGTGCCCCGGGTGATCGCCGCGACCCTGGTCGCCACCCTGCTCAACGGCCTGGTGATCACCGTCGGCCTGGTCGGCGGCTACCTGTTCGGCGTCTACCTGCAGAACGTGTCGGGAGGGGCGTACCTGGCCACCCTGACCACCATCACCGGCCTGCCCGAGGTCGTCATCGCGACGGTCAAGGCCGCGGTCTTCGGCCTGATCGCCGGACTGGTCGGCTGCTTCCGCGGGCTGACGGTGCGCGGCGGATCCAAAGGCCTGGGCACCGCCGTCAACGAGACCGTCGTGCTCTGCGTCGTCGCGCTGTATGCGGTCAACGTCGTGCTGACCACGATCGGCGTGCGATTCGGGACGGGGCACTGACATGTCGACGACCACCGTCTTTCGCTCCCGCTTCCCGCGGGCCGCAGAGAATCTCAACCGCTACGGCCTGGCCGCGGCGCGCGGGCTCGACGACATCGGCCAGATGGCGTGGTTCGGCGGGGTGGCCCTGGCACACATCCCGCACGCGCTGCGCAACTACCGCAAGGAAACCCTGCGTCTGGTCGCCCAGATCGGGATGGGCACCGGCGCCATGGCCGTCATCGGCGGCACCGTCGCCATCGTCGGCTTCGTGACGTTGTCCGGTAGCTCCCTGGTCGCGATCCAGGGGTTCGCCTCGCTGGGCAACATCGGCGTCGAGGCGTTCACCGGATTCTTCGCCGCGCTGATCAACGTGCGCATCGCCGCGCCCGTCGTCACCGGCATCGCGATGGCCGCCACGGTCGGCGCCGGCGCGACGGCCGAGCTGGGCGCGATGCGCATCAGCGAGGAGATCGACGCGCTGGAAGTGATGGGTATCAAGTCGATTTCGTTCCTGGCGACCACCCGGATCATGGCCGGGCTGGTGGTGATCATCCCGCTGTACGCGCTGGCGATGATCATGTCGTTCCTGTCGCCGCAGATCACCACGACCGTGCTCTACGGACAATCCAACGGCACCTACGAGCACTACTTCCGGACGTTCCTGCGCCCCGACGACGTCTTCTGGTCGTTCCTGGAAGCCATCCTTATCACCGCGGTCGTCATGATCACCCACTGCTTCTACGGCTACAACGCCGGCGGCGGGCCGGTCGGCGTGGGCGAGGCCGTCGGCCGATCGATGCGCTTCTCGCTGGTGTCGGTGCAGGTTGTCGTGTTGGCCGCCGCGTTGGCGCTCTATGGCGTCAACCCCAACTTCGCGCTCACGGTGTAGCCATGTCAGCGCCGATCCAGACCAACGCCCCCCGGACCCCGCCGTACAAGTGGGCCGGGTTGGCGGCGCTGGTGATCGCCGCGCTGGTCCTCGGTTTCGTCTACGGCCAGTTCCGCGGCGACTTCACCCCCAAGACCAACCTGACGATGCTGGCGTCGCGGGCCGGTCTGGTGATGGATCCGGGCTCGAAGGTGACCTACAACGGGGTGGAGATCGGGCGGGTCGGCAGCATCGCGGAGACGGTGCGCGACGGCAAGCCGGCGGCGAAGTTCACGCTCGAGGTCTATCCGCGGTATTTGAAGCTGATCCCGTCCAATGTGAATGCCGATATCAAGGCGACGACGGTGTTCGGTGGCAAGTACGTGTCGTTGACGACGCCGGCGCACCCGTCGCCGCAGAAGATCTCGGCGCACACCGTGCTCGACGCGCGTTCGGTGACCACCGAGATCAACACGCTGTTTCAGACGATCACCTCGATCGCGCAGAAGGTCGATCCGGTCAAGTTGAATCTGACGTTGAGCGCGGCGGCGCAGTCGTTGGCCGGGCTGGGGGAGAAGTTCGGGCAGTCGGTGGTGAATGCGAACGCGGTTTTGGATGAGGTGAATCCGCGGATGCCGCAGGCGCGCAAGGACATTCAGCAGTTGGCGGCGCTGGGCGACACCTATGCGGACGCCTCGCCGGATCTGTTCGACTTCTTGAACAACGCGGTGGTCACCTCGCGCACGATCAACGCGCAGCAAAAGGATCTGGATCAGGCGTTGTTGTCGGCGGCCGGGTTCGGCAACACCGGCGCGGACCTGTTCACCAAGGGCGGCCCGTATCTGGCGCGCGGGGCCGCCGATCTGGTGCCCACGGCCCAGCTGCTCGACACCTACAGCCCCGAACTGTTCTGCGCGGTCCGCAATTACCACGACATCGAGCCCAAGGCCGCCTCGTTCCTGGGCGGCAACGGCTACTCGCTCAACAGCCACACCCAGGCCCTGTCCGGGCTGGGCCTGATCGCCAACCCGCTGTCGCTGGTCGCCGTCGCCGCGCTCACGCTTGGGCTCGGTGCCACGGCAGGTTTGGTCGGTGGGGCGCCCAACCCCTACGTCTGGCCCGAGAACCTGCCGCGGGTGAACGCCCGCGGCGGCCCCGGCGGCGCCCCCGGTTGCTGGCAGCCGCTCACCCACGATCTGTGGCCGGCACCGGAGTTGGTGATGGACTCCGGCAACAGCATCGCGCCGTACAACCACCTGGACACCGGATCGCCGTACGCGATCGAGTATGTCTGGGGACGCCAGGTAGGGGATAACACGATCAACCCATGAAAATCTCCGGAACCATTACCAGGCTCAGCATCTTCTCGGTGGTGCTGTTGATCTTCACCGTGATGATCTTCGTGGTGTTCGGTCAGATGCGCTTCGACCGCACCAACGGGTATTCGGCGGAATTCAGCAACATCAGCGGCCTGCGGGCGGGCCAGTTCGTCCGCGCCTCGGGCGTCGAGGTCGGCAAGGTCGACAAGGTGGAGCTGGTCGACGGCGGCAAGCGCGCCCGGGTGAAATTCAACGTCGACCGCTCCATCCCGCTGTACCAGTCGACGACCGCCCAGATCCGCTACCTCGACCTGATCGGTAACCGCTACCTGGAGATCAAACGCGGTCAGGGCGAAGGCGCGGACAAGGTCCTGCCGCCCGGCGGGTTCATCCCCTTGTCGCGGACGACGCCGGCGCTCGACCTCGACGCCCTGATCGGCGGTTTCAAGCCACTGTTCCGGGCGCTCGACCCACAGAAGGTCAACACCATCGCGACCGCGCTGGTCACCGTGTTCCAGGGCCAGGGCGGCACCATCAACGACATCCTCGACAACACCGCGCAGCTGACCAACCAGCTCGGCGAGCGCGACCAAGCGATCGGTGAGGTCATCAAGAACCTGAACATCGTCTTGGACACCACGGTCCGGCACCGGCAGCAATTCGACCAGACGGTCGACAAGCTCGAGGTGTTGATCACCGGCCTCAAGAACCACGGCGACTCGCAGGCCGCGGGGTTCGCCCACATCAGCAACGCCGCCGGGACGGTCGCCGACCTGCTCGCCGAGGACCGAGCGCTACTGCACAAGACGATCAACTACCTGGACGCCGTTCAGCAGCCGCTGATCGACCAGCAAGACCAACTGCAGGACTACCTGAAGAAGGTGCCCACAGCGCTGAACATGATCGGGCGCGCGATCGGCTCCTACGGGGACTTCGTGAACTTCTACGCCTGCGACATCACCCTCAAGATCAACGGTCTGCAGGCCGGCGGCCCGGTCCGCACGGTCCGGTTGTTCCAGCAGCCGACGGGTAGGTGCACGCCGCAATGAGAACACTGGAACCGCCGAACCGGGTCCGCATCGGGCTGATGGGCATCGTCGTGACGGTGCTCGTGATCGGCGTCGGCCAAAGCTTCACCAGCGTCCCGATGCTGTTCGCCAAGCCGAGCTACTACGGCCAGTTCACCGACTCCGGCGGCATCAACACCGGCGACAAAGTGCGTATCGCCGGCCTGGACGTCGGCAAGGTGGAGGGCATCAAGATCGACGGGGACCACATCCGGTTGAAGTTCTCCATCGGCACCAACACCATCGGCACCGAGAGCCGGCTGGCGATCAAGACCGACACCATCCTGGGGAAGAAGATCCTCGACGTCGAGGCCCGCGGCAACCAGCCCCTGCGGCCCGGGGCGAGTCTGCCGCTGGGCCAAAGCACCACGCCGTACCAGATTTACGACGCGTTCTTCGACGTCACCAAGGCCGCCCAGGGCTGGGACATCGATACCGTCAAGCAGTCCCTGCACGTGCTCTCCCAGACCATCGACCAGACCTACCCGCACCTGAGCCCGGCGCTCGAAGGGGTGGCCAAGTTCTCCGACACGATCGGCAAGCGCGACGAGGAGGTCAAGCACCTGCTCGCCCAGGCCAACCAGGTGGCCGGCGTCCTGGGGGATCGCAGCGACCAGATCGACCGGGCCTTGGTCAATGCGAAAACGCTCCTGGCCGCCTTCAACGAGCGCGGCCAGGCCATCAACGCCTTGCTGGCCAACATCGCCGCCTTCTCCGAACAGGTCAAGGGGCTGCTCGACGACAACCCGAACATCAATCACGTGCTCGAGCAATTGCGCACGCTCAGCGACATCCTGGTGCAGCGCAAAGACGACCTTGCCAATGGGCTCACCGAGGTCGGCAAGTTCCTGCCGTCGTTGAACGAGGCCATCGCCTCGGGACCGTTCTTCAAGGTGGTCCTGCACAACCTGGCCCTGTATCAGATTTCGCAGCCGTGGGTCGACGCGGCGTTCAAGAAGCGTGGGATCGACCCGGAGGACTTCTGGCGCAGCGCCGGATTGCCGGCCTACCGGTTCCCCGACCCCAACGGCACCCGGTTCCCCAACGGCGCGCCGCCCCCGGCGCCCCCGGTGCTCGAGGGCACGCCCGACCACCCGGGGCCGGCCGTCCCTCCGGGATCGCCGTGCTCGTACACGCCGGCGGCGGACGGGCTGCCCCGCCCCGACAACCCGCTGCCCTGTGCGGGTGCGGTGTCCGGGCCGTTCGGTGGACCGGGCTTCCCGGCGCCGGTGGACGTGATGACGTCACCGCCGAACCCCGCGGGCCTGCCACCCACGCCCGGCATCAATATCGCGGGCCGGCCGGGCGACCCGCCGCCGGACGTGCCCGGGACACCCGTCCCGTTGCCGACGCAGGCGCCCCCGGGTGCGCGTACCGAGAACCTGGCGCCGGCCGGACCGGTGCCGCCGCCGTCGACGTTCGCGCCGGGGCTACCGCCGGGTCCGCCGGCACCGCCCGGGCCGGGCAACCAGTTGCCGGCGCCGTTCATCAACCCCGGTGGAGCCGGAGGCAGCGGTGTCACGGGAGGTAGCCAGAATTGAGCACCATCTTTGACATCCGCAACATTCGACTCCCGAAGCTGTCCCGGGCGTCGGTGATCATCGGATCACTGGTGATCGTGCTGGCCCTCGTCGTCGGCTACGTCGGCTGGCGGCTCTACGAGAAGCTGACCAACAACACCGTGGTGGCCTACTTCCCGGCGGCCAACGCTCTGTACCCGGGGGACAAGGTCCAGATCATGGGCCTGCGGGTGGGTGCGATCGACAAGATCGAGCCCACCGGCGACAAGATGAAGGTCACCTTCCACTACGAGAACAAATACCGGGTGCCGGCCAACGCGTCGGCGGTGATCCTCAACCCCACCCTGGTGGCCTCGCGCGCCATCCAGCTGGAGCCGCCGTACAAGGGCGGTCCGGTGCTGGCCGATAACGCCGTGATCCCCGAAGAGCGCACCCAGGTTCCGGTCGAATGGGACCAGCTGCGCAACAGCATCACCAACATCATCTCGAAGCTGGGTCCCACCGCCGAGCAGCCGAAGGGCCCGTTCGGTGAGGTCATCGAGTCGTTCGCCAACGGGCTGGCCGGCAAGGGCAAGCAGTTCAACACCACGCTGAGCAACCTGTCGCAGGCGTTGACCGCATTGAACGAGGGCCGCGGCGACTTCTTCGCCGTGGTGCGCAGCCTGGCGCTGTTCGTCAACGCGCTGCACCAAGACGACGCGCAGTTCGTCGCGCTCAACCAAAACCTGGCCGACTTCACCACCCGGCTCGCGCATAACGACACCGACCTGTCCAACGCGATCCAGCAGTTCGACAGCCTGCTCACCACCGTGCGCCCCTGGCTCGACAAGAACGCCGGGGTGCTGACCTACGACGTCAACAACCTGGAGACCGCGACGAACGCGTTGCTGCAACCGGATTCGCTGAACGGTTTGGAGACCGCGCTGCACGTCCTTCCGACAGCCGCGGCGAACATCAACCAGATCTATCACCCGTCGCACGGATCGGTGGTCGCCATCCCGTCGATCACCAACTTCGCCAACCCGATGCAGTTCATCTGTAGCGCGATCCAGGCCGGCAGCCGGCTTGGGTACCAGGAGTCGGCCGAACTGTGCGCGCAGTACCTGGCGCCGATCCTCGACGCGATCAAGTTCAACTACCCGCCGTTCGGCCTGAACCTGTTCAGCACCGCCGAGACATTGCCCAAGCAAGTGGCCTACTCCGAGCCGCGGTTGCAGCCGCCCAACGGGTACAAGGACACGACCGTCCCCGGCATCTGGGTGCCCGACACCCCGACCTCGCACCGCAACACCCAGCCGGGCTGGATCGTCGCCCCGGGCATGCAGGGTCAGCAGGTCGGTCCCATCACCGCGGGCCTGATGACGCCGGAGTCGTTGGAAGAGCTCATGGGTGGCCCGAACATCGAACCCGTCCAGTCGAACCTGCAGACCCCGCCGGGTCCGCCGAACGCCTACGACGAGAACCCGATCCTGCCGCCGATGGGACTGAACGCCCCGGTGCCGATCCAGCCGCCGCCGCCCGGGCCGGGCGTGGCCCCGGGTCCCGTGGCGCCGACCCCGGCGCCGGTGTCCGCGCCCGCGCCGAACGCTGGCGGGCCGGCGTCGGCCGCTGACTTCGGAGGTGGCCAGTGACGAGCGCGATGAGGCTGATCCGGCACCGGGCCTGGCAGGGGTTGACCCTGCTGGTGGCCGCGATGGTGCTGAGCTCGTGTGGCTGGAAGGGCATCTCGAACGTCTCGATTCCGGGCGGCCCCGGCAGCGGCGCGGGATCGATGACCATCTATGTGCAGGTGCCCGACACCCTGGCGATCAACGGCAACAGCAAGGTGATGGTGGCCGACGTGTTCGTCGGCTCGATCAAGGCCATCAACCTGAAGAACTGGGTGGCCACCCTGACGCTGGGCTTGGACAAGCACACCAAGCTGCCCAAGAACGCCACCGCCAAGATCGGCCAGACCTCGCTGCTGGGTTCGCAGCACGTCGAGCTCGCGTCGCCGCCGAACCCGTCGCCCGAGCTGCTCAAGGACGGCGACACCATTCCGCTGAAGAACTCGTCGGCGTATCCCACCACCGAGCAGACGCTGGCCAGCCTTTCATTGATCCTGCGCGGCGGCGGCATCCCCAACCTGGAGGTGCTGCAGAACGAGATCTACAACATCTTCAACGGCCGCGGCGAGGCGATCCGGTCCCTGCTCGGCAAGCTGGACACCTTCACCACCCAGCTCAACGCGCAGCGCGACGACATCACCCACGCCATCGACTCCACCAACCGGCTGCTGACCTACGTCGGCGGGCGGGCGGATGTCCTGGACCGGGTGCTCACCGACATCCCGCCGCTGATCAAACACTTCGCCGACACGCAAAACCTGCTGATCAACGCCGTCGATTCGGTGGGGCGCCTGAGCCAGGTCGCCGACCAGTACCTGTCGGAGGCGCGAGCGCCGCTGTACACCGACCTGCAGGCGCTGCAATGCCCGTTGAAGGAGCTCGGCCGGGCCTCGCCGTACCTGATCGGCGCGCTGAAGTTGATCCTCACGCAGCCGTTCGACATCGACACGGTGCCGAAGATCTTCCGCGGCGACTACATCAACATCTCGTTGACGCTGGACCTGACCTACAGCGCGGTCGACAACGCGTTCCTGACCGGGACCGGGCTGTCGGGAGCCCTGCGGGCGCTCGAGCAGTCGTTCGGGCGTGACCCCGAGACGATGATCCCCGACGTGCGCTACACGCCGAACCCGAATGACGCGCCGGGTGGACCGCTGGTGGAAAGGGGGGACAGGAATTGCTGACTCCCTTCATCCGACGCCAGCTGATCGCCTTCGGGATCCTGACCGTCATCTCGCTGCTCGTGCTCGGGGTGTACTACCTGCAGATCCCGAGCCTGATGGGCATCGGCCGGTACACGCTGAAGGCCGAGCTGCCCGCCTCGGGCGGGCTGTATCCGACGGCGAATGTCACCTATCGCGGCATCACCATCGGCAAGGTCACCGACGTCGAGCCGACCGAGCGCGGCGCCGAGGCGACGATGAGCATCGACAGCCACTACAAGATCCCGACCGACACGATCGCCAACGTGCACTCGGTCTCGGCCGTCGGTGAGCAATACCTGGACCTGGTGTCGAGCGGAAACCCCGGCAAGTACCTCGCGGACGGACAGACCATCACCAAGGGCACGGTGCCCGCCGAAATCGGGCCGGCCCTGGACACGGCGAACCGCGGCTTGGCGGTGCTGCCCAAGGAAAAGATCGGCCAGCTGCTCGACGAGACGGCGCAATCCGTCGGCGGGCTGGGTCCCGCCCTGCAGCGCTTGGTCGACTCCACCCAGGCCATCGTCGGCGATTTCAAGACCCAGATCACCGACGTCAACGACATCATCGAGAACTCCGGCCCGGTGCTGGACAGCCAGGTCAAATCGCGCGACAACATCGAGCGCTGGGCACGCAACCTGAACAGGCTCGCCGCCCAGTCCGCGCAGCAGGACCAGCGTCTGAAAAGCCTGCTGCACCAGGCGGCGCCGACGGCCGATCAGGTCAACGACCTCTTCAGCGGCGTCCGGGAGTCGCTGCCGCAGACGCTGGCCAACCTTGAGGTCGTCTTCGACCTGCTCAAGCGCTACCACACCGGCGTCGAGCAGGTCCTGGTGTTCCTTCCGCAGGGCGCGTCGATCGCCCAGACGGTGGCCGCCCCATTCCCGAACATGGCCGCGCTCGACCTGGCGCTGTCGATCAACCAGCCGCCGCCGTGCCTGACCGGCTTCATCCCGGCCTCGGAGTGGCGGTCCCCGGCGGACACCAGCATTCAGCCGTTGCCGACGGGCACGTACTGCAAGATCCCGATGGAGACACCGGCCAACAGCGTGCGCGGGTCGCGCAACATCCCCTGTACGGACATCCCGGGCAAACGGGCGGCCACCCCGCGGGAATGCCGCGACCCCAAGCCGTACGTTCCGGCGGGCACCAACCCCTGGTACGGCGACCCCAACCAGATCCTGACCTGCCCCGCGCCGGGAGCGCGATGCGATCAGTCGGTGCGCCCGGGCATGGTGATCCCCGCGCCGTCGATCAACAACGGGCTCAACCCCGCGCCCTCGGACCGGGTGGCGGGGACTCCCCCGCCCACCAGCGATCCGTTGTCGCGGCCGGGGTCGGGTAGCGTGCAGTGCAACGGCCAGCAACCCAACCCGTGTGTCTACACCCCCAGCGGGCCTCCCACGGCGGTCTACAGTCCCCAAAGCGGTGAACTGGTGGGGCCAGACGGGGTTAAATACTCCGTCGAGAACTCGACCAGAACAGGAGACGACGGATGGAAGGAGATGCTGGCACCAGCCGGCTGAACCCCATCGACACGGACGACGATTCGTTGAGCCCCGAAGACAAGGACGAGGATTCGACGGCACCCGACAGCGGAGCCGAGCAGGCCGATCCGCAGGGTGACCCCCAGGATCCGGTGGAATCCGGTGAGCCCGGTGCGACCGCGCCGCGCGGCCCGTCGCGGGTGGGACGCGGGTGGCTGGCCGCCATCGCGGTGCTGCTGGTGCTGTGCGCCGCCGCGATCGGGGCGGGGGGCTACCTCGCGCAGCGCTATCACCGCGACAGCCTGGTGATCGCCCGCAACGATGCCACCGCGCTCAAGGCGGCGGTCGAATGCGTCACGGCGACGCAGGCGCCGGACACCAACGCGATGACCGCGGCTGAGCAGAAGATCATCGAATGTGGCACAGACACTTTCCGCACGCAGGCCTTGCTGTATACCAGCATGCTCGTTCAGGCGTACCAGGCCGCGAACATCCACGTTCAGGTGTCCGATGTGCGGGCGGCGGTCGAGCGCAACAACCCCGACGGGTCGATAAATATCCTTGTCGCGCTCCGCGTCAAGGTGGCCAGCGATCAGACTGAGAACGAGACCGGCTACCGCCTGCGGGTGAAGATGGCCTTCGCCGAGGGGCAATACAGGATCTCCAAACTCGACCAGGTGACGAAGTGACGGTGGTGGTCGAACAGACTGCACCCACGGACGTCCCAGAGCCACCGCGGGAAGCCTTGGCGCCCTGGCATTCTCGTGTCGGCGCCTTCGCCATCGACGTGCTGCCGGGCGTGGCGGTGCTGGCGACGCTGGCGTTGGTGTCGCTCACGGTGCCGGCGCGCGGCGTGTGGTGGTGGGTGTCCATCTGCGTCATGGGACTCGCCGTCCTGGCGATGCTGGTCAACCGGTTGCTGCTGCCGACCATCCTCGGCTGGAGCCTGGGCCGCGGCGTGGCGGGCATCGCCGTGACGCGTCGCGGCGGTGAGGCCGCGGGGCCGTGGACGCTGCTGCTGCGCGACGTCGTCCACCTGCTCGACACCGCGACGGTGGTGGGATGGCTGTGGCCGCTGTGGGATTCGCGTCGCCGCACGTTCGCCGACATGGTGGCGCGCACCGAGGCGCGACGCCTGCAGCCGGACCAGGCGCCCCGGAACGTCCGGCGCTGGGCCGCGGGCGCGGTGCTGGCCGCGACGGCGGTGTGCCTGGGCGGCGCCGCGCTCAGCTACGGCGCGGGGTACGCCCCACAGCGGGCGAGCGATCAGACCCGCGCCGAAATCGCCACGCAGGGGCCCAAGATCGTGGCCCAGATGCTGACGTATGACCCCAAGTCGCTGCAGGACGACTTCGCCCGGGCGCAGTCGCTGGCGACCGACAAGTACCGCGGACAGTTGGCGGCCCAGCAGGACCTGGTGCGCAAGGGCACCCCGGTCATCAACGAGTACTGGGTCACCAACAGCTCGATCGAATCGGCCGCCCCGAACCGGGCCACCATGCTGCTGTTCATGCAGGGACGGCGCGGCGCGGCACCCGAGGTGCGCTACATCAGCGCAACCGTGCGGGTGAACTTCGCCAAGGGCGGCGGAAACGCTTGGCGCGTCGACGATCTCACCGTGCTGTCCAAGCCGAAGCCGCCGGGGAACGGCAAATGAGCCCGCGCCGCAAGTTCACGCCCGGTGAGCGGCCACTGCTCGTCGAGCACCCGGTGCCGCCGCGGCAAGGATGGCTGGTGCCGCTGGCCGCCACGGTGGCGGCGGTGCTGATGGTCGCGGCGATCAGCGTTTGCGCGCTGATGTGGGGCTCTCACGAATCCCGGGCGCGCGCCGCGTCCCGGGACCGCGAGGTGCTCACCTACGTGACCGGATTCATGACGCAGTTCACCTCCATCGACCCATTTCACGCCAACGACTACGTGAACCGGATACTCGCCCAGGCGACCGGCGATTTCGCCAAGCAGTACGAGAAGAACGCCAACGAGATCCTGCTTCAGGTCGCCCGTGCCGAACCGGCCACGGGCAGCGTGCTCGACGCCGGCCTGGAGCGATGGAACGACGACGGCAGCGCCAATGTCATGGTGGCCACGGCCATCACCACGAAATCACCGGACGAGAAACAGGTTTTGGAGAACGCCAATCGTTGGGCGGCAACCGCGACGCAGGAAGGTAACCAGTGGAAGATCAGCAACCTGCAGCAGGTGATCTGACCGCCGAGGACGAGGCGACCGTTGACGAGGCGACCGTTGCGGCGCCGGACGACGGCGACGCCGGGGCCACCGACGACGCCACCGACGCCGAGGCTACCGAGGACGCCGGCGAGCAGGCGGCGGACGCCCCGGCGCCGGCGCCACGCAAGCGGCGCCTCGCCGGCAAGGCATGGGCAATCGTCGCCCTGGTCGCCGCCGTGCTGTTCGTCGGCTCCGCCGGGTTCGCCGGCGCGATGGTGCAGCCCTACCTAACCGACCGGGCCGTCGCCGAAACGAAAATCAACGTCGCGCGCACGGCGGCCAACGCGATCACCACGCTGTGGACCTACACCCCGGAAAACATGGACACCCTCGCCGACCGCGCATCCGCCTATCTCACCGGCGATTTCGCGGCGCAGTACCGCAAATTCGTCGACGCCATCGTGGCGCCCAACAAACAGGCCAAGATCACCAACCACACCGACGTCACCGGCGCGGCGGTCGAATCGCTCGACGACAACAACGCCGTGGTCATCATCTACACCAACACCACGTCGACCAGCCCGCTGACCAAGAACGTGCCGTCGCTGAAGTACCTGTCCTATCGGCTGTTCATGAAGCGTCAAAAGAGCCGCTGGCTGGTGACCAGGATGACGACGATCACCTCGCTGGATCTGACACCGAAAACCTGACGCCGCAGCCACGGGCACGCCGAAATAGACTGCACCCCATGGCGGTTACCTCACCGGTCTCACAACGATCGACGGTGGCGGCGCTGCTGTTGCTGACGTTCGCGACGGGACTGGCCGACGCGATCAGTATCCTGGTGCTCGGCCACGTGTTCGTCGCCAACATGACCGGCAACGTGATCTTCCTGGGTTTCTGGCTGGCGCCGAGAACCAGCATCGACCTGACCGCCGTCGTGGTCGCCCTGCCGACCTTCGTGTGCACCACCGTGCTCAGCGGCCGGCTGTCCCGGCATTTCGGCGAACGGACGCGGGCGTGGATCACCACGGTGCTGGCCACGGAGATCGTCCTGCTGGTTACCGTGTCGATCCTGGCGGGCGCGGGAGTGCTGACCTACCAACGGAATTCCACCCTCGTCATGATCGGCATCCTCGCCGTGACGTTCGGGCTGCAGCACTCGAGCGCGCGCCAGTTCGGCATCCCGGAACTCTCCACCACCGTGCTGACATCGACGATCGTCAGCCTCGGCCTGGACAGCCGGCTGGCTGGCGGCACCGGTGAGCGCCAAAGGCTGCGGGTCGGCGTTGTCGTCACGATGGGCGCCGGCGCCTTCGTCGGCGCGACGATGTCGAGGTACACGGTCGCCCCGGTGTTCGTCGTGGCCGCGGCGGTGATAGCGACGAGCCTGCTGATCTTCAGGTTCGGGCCCGGTGCAACGAAAGGCGCTGCGGCCGTGGTTAGTTGAACGCGAGCCAGCTCGGCAGCGCCCGCTCGTGTGAGTCGCAGAGTACCTGTCGGGTGTCGCACGACCCCCTGGGGGAGCCGGCGCCGGCCCACATGCCGCCGGTGTCACGGCGCAGCACGATCGCCGAGGAGCCACCGCCGTCGAGCAGCACGGCGTTGTCGCTGCCCAGCCCGCGGAAGAGGTCCTGCATGTTGTCCGGGGTGTAGTTGCCGCCCTCGAAGATGTACATCTCGTCCTTTTGCCGCGCGTAGGCCAACGCCGTTCGCGCGGCGCTGGGCCCGCCGTCGTGCAGCTGTTCGGTGTTGCCGGGTGCCAGCAGCCCGATGCCCGACACCGCCACGAACCTCTCGTTCTTGCTGAGCAGATCCTGGACGACCGGGGTCGCGGCGTCGTAGTCCTTTTTTGTCTTGGGCCACACCACATACGGCGCGCCGCCGGACGGCAGGATCATCGTCGTCAGCGCGCTCCAGCTCTCGCCGCCGCCGGAGAGACCCTGCTTGCCGGGATAGGCGAGGGTGCCCGTGACCGCCTGGTTGGCGCGGCCCCGGCCATTGGTGTTGTCCACGAAGGCGCCCAACGGTGAGCTGCACCCGGTCTGGCGCCACGAACCGCCCTTTTGCCCGCGCACGTCGAAGAAGTTGGCGTTGATCGCGATCGTCGGCTGGCCCATGCGTTGCCACGCCTGCAGCGGTGTGTAGAGCTCCGAGGCCTGCCACAGCCCCTCCCCGGTGCGGGCGCCGGGATTGTTCTCGCAGCGGGCCTGGTCGCCCTGGTGCGTGTCGACCAGCAGGTGCGGTGAGAGACGTCCGGCCGCGTTCTTGATGATCATCAGGTGGCCGCCGTTGTTCATCTCATACCAGCTGCCGGCGGCGTTGAGCATCGGCGCGGGATGGCCGGGGCCGAAGTTGTACACCAGGTAGGAACCGCGGGTGCTGCCGATGGCGTTGGCGAGCAGATCGCGCCCGTCGGCGGCTCGCGCCAGGGGCAGCCCGTTGGTGGCGGCCAGCGTGAAGCAGGCGAGGAGGGCGGTGCAGCACGCCGCCAGCCGGCGGAAGCTGGCGCGTCGGGTCAGCACGATAGCCCTTTCGGCCATGATCTGGATGCAACAGAGACATCATCAGCCTCATTAGTCACACTGTCAATAAAGATAACGAGCCGATGACGCTGGGGCCACGTGCGAATTACGTTTGTTCGCTGGAACTTTCGGGCTCGGCGACGTCCGGGGTTGATTCGGTGGCGGCCGGCGCCGACTCGGTGGCGGCGGGCTCGGCCCGCTTGCCGCGGCGGGCCTTGTGTTGAGCCTGGTGTTCCTGCGCGAGCGCCAGGGCGGCCGCGCCCTGGATCCGGTGAAAGCCCTTGCGGTCGTAGAGGTGCGTGACGATGCCGCCGAGCAGCAGGCCGATGACGAGGCCCACCGCCGTCATGGTCAGCGCCTGGCTCAGGCCCGCATCCCCGCGGCCGCCGAAGTACAGCAGCGATCGCGCGCCCAGGAAAACCTGATGCATCGGCTCGAATTCGGCCAGCCATCGGAAGAAGGACGGCGTCGCCTCCAGCGGCACCGTGGCTCCGGCCGACGGCAGGCCGAGGATCACGAAGATGAGCATGCTCACCAACATCCCCGCGGTGCCGAGCACCGAGAGCAGCGAACTGGACGTGATGCCCACCGCGGCGATCGCGAACACGCCGAACGCCCAGAGTTGCCAACTGAGATCGATGGGCATGCCGAGCGCGTCGGCGATCCAGACGTACACCGCCGAGGTGAGCAGTCCGAGCAGCACCATCATGGCCCACTTGAGCAGCAGCGTCTGGAATCTCGAGATCCTGACCTGCTCGGCGAATCGGTACACCGGGCCGAATTCGGCGGGCACGTAGCCGAGCAGCGCGTCGACCAGCGTGCTGACCACGATGCTGCCGGTGAACCCGGCAAGCAGGAGCAGCAGCGCGTAATAGAACGCGGACAGTCCGTTGCCGGTGCCATTGGGCAGCGGGTTGTAGACGACCGACTGGATCTCGATGGGGGCGGCCAGCCCCACCTGGGCCGCGCCGGGTAGCGGCGCGCCGCCGGTCTGCGCGGCGACCTCCGCCGTAACCCGTTGCCCCGCTATGCCGTTGGCCATCCCCATGGCCGTGCTGAGGGTTTGGCCGGCGATGCTCGCGCCCAGCGTGCCGGCCCGCGGGTTGGTGGAGACGGTGATCGACGGCCGTTCGGCGCGGATCGGCGCCACGGCGCTGGTCCCGAAGTCCCGCAGCTTGGACGAGAAGCTGGGCGGTATCACGACCGACCCGTAGACCCGGCCCGTGTCCAGTTGACGTTTGGCCTCGCCGCGGGAGAGCACGCGGACGTCGAACTTGTTCTTGTCCAACCCATTGACCAGCCGGTCGGTGATCTGCGCGCCCCCGGGGCCGGCGTCCTCGTTCACCACCGCGATGGGGAAATGGTGCAGGTTGGTGCTCGGGTTCAAGATGCCGCCGAGGTAGAGCGCGCACAGCGCCGACATCAGCGCCAACGTGATGATCAGGGGCGCCGCCCAGAACCGCACGGTGCGGATCGCCTTGATGTTGTGCTTGGGATTGGGCGCCGCGTGCTGCGCGTGCGACTGAGGCATGCCGACTCCTGTCTGTCGTGCCCACTCTATGGGCTGCGTCGCCGGCCCTCCATGTCTCAGTCGCCCAGCTTGGCGTGCATCTCCCACAGCAGCAGTTCCGAGGGCTCGCTCGCCGCCGCGCGGCGGCCGTCGGCGTCGGTCAATCGCACGGCGTCGCCCGCGTGCAACTCCCCGATCCCTTCGACGCTGACCCGGCCGCGGGCCAGGAAAAGATGCAGGTAGGGCGCGGCCGGGAGGTGCGCGGCCGCCCCGGCCCGCAGGCGCGTGCCGTGCAGCGCGGCGTGGCGGTTGTGCAGGGTGATGGCCGCGTCGTGGGTGGGGATGCCTGAGGCGATCGTCACCAGGTTGTCGTCCAGCATTTTCGGGTCGATCTCGTGCTGTTGGTAGCTCGGGTCGATGCCGGACTCGTCGGGTACCACCCACATCTGCACGAAATGCACCGGCTCGCTGGGGGAGTCGTTGCGCTCGGAGTGCAGGATGCCGCTGCCGGCCGACATGCGTTGCGCCAGTCCGGGATAGACGACCCCGTGGTTGCCGGTGGAGTCGCGATGGGACAGTTCGCCGCGCAGCACCCAGGTCACGATTTCCATGTCCCGGTGCGGGTGCGTGTCGAATCCCGTTCCGGGGGAGACGATGTCGTCGTTGTTGACCAACAGCAACCCGTAGTGGGTGTTGTCCGGGTCGTAGTGGTCGCCGAAGGAGAACGAGTGCCGGGAGGTCAACCACGGCGTGGTGGTGACGGCCCGATCGGCCGCGCGGCGGATCTCCGCGGTGGCAGACATGATCCCAGCGTAATGCCCGGGCGGGTCAGCCGACCGCCGCGGTGAGCAGCCGCTGGGCGTGGCGGAGCGCGGCGTCGAGCTCGGGCAGGGTCAACCCGGTGGCGTGGCCCAGGTGGATCTCGATCTGATACTCCGGCTGGCCATCGGGGGAGAAGATCGGCAGCACGACGAATTCGGCGGTGGCCAAGTCCGTTTCGAGGACATCGGTGACCGACCGCAGCGTCACCATCGTCATCAGCGTGGTGAGCTGACGCGTGACGTGGGCCGTCGGCTCCAGCGAGGCCAGCACCTCGGCCAGCCGATGGTGCAGCGACTGGTGGGTGTCGTCGAAGCGCCACGCGCCATAGCCGCGGGCACGGATATCGGCGAGCACACGCTGGTGCTCGGAGATTTCGGCGCGGGTGAGCCGGGGCATCACGCGATGCAGCCAGGCCTGGACGAAATCCTCGTCGCGCCAGGCCATGGCCACCAGGCCGAAGGGCGGGTCGATGGGGAAGCGCTGGCCCACAGCGTGTTCGCCGTCGGTGCCGTGGCCGACCGTGTCGACGGTGATCAGGTGCCGGGCGCCGATCTTCGACATCGAGCAGCCCGCGCCGAGCCTGTCGTGCAGGAAGCGCAGCGCGTCGCGCCCGCGGTCCAGCAGCGGAAACTGCTCGCGCAGCCCGTGCACCAGCCCGAACAGCCCGCTGCCCAGCACGTAGCGACGATCCCCGCGCCGCGCCACCCAGGCGCGCCGTTCCAACTCGGCCAGCACGAGGGCGCACGTCGAGGTGCTGATGGCGCAACGTTTTGCCAGTTCCGCCGATGTGAGCCCACCCGGCGAATTCGCCAGGGCGGCAAGGACATCCATCACCCGCGCCGTCGGCGGCGATTTGGGGCGTGGTTCGCCGCGCGCCTGCGCCATTGACGTAGCCACCGCCGCCTCCCTACGATCCGTCCAAAATGCCAGAATATATGTCCTAATATTAGGAGACAATCGTGTTGAAGGTGGGGGTGTGGGGGCCCGGGTCCATGGGAGTGGTCGCCCTGCGTGGCGTGATCGACCATCCGGAGCTGCAACTGGTCGACGTCGTGGTGCACAGCGATGCCAAGGCCGGCCGAGATGCCGGGGAGCTGTGCGGCATTGCGCCGGTGGGCGTGGTGGCCACCCAGGATCCGGCGGCCATGCTCGCCGGCGACGCCGACGCCGTGGTGTACGCCGCCGCCGCCAACCTGCGGCCGCTGGACGCCGTCGAGGACATGGTGTCGATCCTGCGGGCCGGAAAGAACGTGGTGTCGTGTTCGGTGGTGCCGCTGGTCTTTCCCGACGCCGTCGACGCCGCGTTCACCGAGCCGCTGCGCCAGGCCGCGATCGACGGCGGGGTGTCGTTCTTCACCACCGGCATCGACTCCGGATTCGCCAACGACGTTCTGCCGCTGATGCTTACCGGCGTGTCGCGGGTGATCGAATCGGTGCGCGTGACCGAGATGTTCAACTACGCGACCTACCCGGACCGCTCCGCCGTCTACGAGATCCTCGGGTTCGGGCAGCAACCGGACTACCCGGCCTTCGCGGCCCAGCCGGGGATTTTCACCTTCGGCTGGGGGCCCGTGTTGCACCAGCTCGCCGCCGGGTTGGGGGTCAAGATCGACAACATCGAGGAGGCCAACGAGCGGATCCCCGCCGGCGAATCTTTCGACACGCCAACGGGGCACATCGCGGCCGGAACGATCGCGGCCATGCGCTCGACGCTGACCGGTTACGTCGGGGGGAAACCGACCTTCGTCCTCGACCACGTGACGCGCATGCGCGACGACATCGCCCCGGACTGGCCCCAGCCCCGCATCTGCATCGAGCCGAAGGACCTCGGTTACGGCCCGGCGTCCGGCCGCGGGTTGTACCGCGTCGAGATCGAGGGTTCCCCCAGCATGCGCTGCGAATTCGAGATGGCCGAAGACCACGACCACGACCTGGGGGCGCGCATCGCGGGCTCCTCGAGGATGGTCAACGCCATCCCCGCCGTGTGCGCCGCCGCGCCCGGGCTGCTCTCCGCGCTGGACCTGCCGCTGATCACCGGGAACGGCCTGTTGCGTCCGGTGCCGGGCCCGCCGCCCGACAGCAGGCTGTTCTAGTTGGTGACGGCGCGAGTGAGGAGGCGGGCAATCTTGCCTCGCCCGGTGACGGCGAGCGCCGGAACGGCGCGAGTGAGGAGGCGGGCAATCTTGCCTCGCCCGGTGACGGCGAGCGCCGGAACGGCGCGAGTGAGGAGGCGGGCAATCTTGCCTAGGACCGCGCGCCGGGGTACGTCGCGGCGGCGAGCTCCAGGATCTCGGCGCGGTCGGCCGCCAGAATGAATCCGGAGCGGATCGCCGCGTCGAGCGCGCCGGTGAAGCGCTCCAGGTATTCCGTGCTCCCGCCGGGATAGAGCCGGCGCAGCGTGGCGGCGTCGAAAAGCTCGCCGGAGCCGAAGATCATGGACATGATGCTTTCCTCGCCACCCAGCCCCGACGTCCGGGCGACCGGCACGTCCACCCAGGGGGTCCTGAGCCCTCCGCGGGCGAGGCCGTTGCCATCCAGAACCGGTTGCGGCCCTTCGGTTTCCCGGGCCTTAAGGGGTTCCGCGCTCGGCGCCGGCTCGCCGCTGGCGACCCACGTGTTGAGGGCGGCGAGCGCGGCCTGCACCACATAGTGGTGTTGCGGCCCGAAGTTGATGCAGTGCGCCAACTGCTGGCCCATCAGCATGTTGGTCGGCGTGTAGGCGGCGGCGATGTCCGCGAGCGGCGCCGACCCGCTGTCGATGAACGCGACCTGGATGGTGTAGTTGTCGGCGTGGGCGGCGCCGGCGATCTCCCAGACCCGCAGGTAGTTGCTGTCGGGCTGGCGGGCGAAGTAGTAGCCCTGCCGGGCTCCGCCGAACACGTCGGTTTCCGTGACGACCGTCAGCAGCGGGACGCGCAGCTCCGGGCGGAACGCAACCCCTTGCGGCTCTTCGGTTTCCGCGAAGATCGAGGTTCCGTCGAGCGGGGCGGCTGAGCCGAAACGGGAATGGACGAGGAACCCGTCGTAGGTGCGGGCCAACGGGTCGACGGCGTTGATGTAGGTCGTGAGGAACATGGCCGATTGCGATTCGCCCAGCGCGATGACGCGCCGCACGGGCAGATCCCCCAGCAGGGCCCGGCCCTCGTCGCATTTGAGCAGGCCGCCGATCTGGGAGAAGATGTCGTAGCAGAAGGCGTCGCCCGGGTGGTGTAGGGGCGCATACCGTTGTGGGTCCTGGGTTTTCAGCGACATGTCCGCGCCGAGCAGGCTGTCGCCGCCCTCGACCCCCACCCGCTGCGCCGAGACCCCGACGTAGGCGTAGCCCGACCGGATGATTTCGCGGTGCGCCATCATCCATACCGCGGGAGCGTCGATGCCGCCGCTCACGTTGAGCCATTCGACCAGCACGGTTCCGTTGAATCGCGCCGGATCGGTGGGTGTCAACACCACGATCCGCGTCGTGAAATCGGCGGAGCCCGAGGGTGTTACGTCCCAGCGGCCATCGGGTCCCAACTCGGACACCGGAGTATAGGACGACGCCGTCGCGGAAACGAAGAATTCCTTGACGCGGTAGCCCACGTCGGCGAGGTCATAGGCGCTCAGCAGCAGCAGCGGCTTGCCGGGCGCGGCCGTGACCAGGGCGGTGGAATTCGTCATGTGCGCAACCTTCTTACTCCTGACCGGCGGACAGCGAACCGGGCAGCCCGAACTTCGTGAACAACGTCTCATCGAGGAACGCCACCACGTGAGAAACCTTCTCGCCGTGCACATCCAGCACATGCAACTGGAAGGGGACGTGCACGTCGCCGGCGCGCATGTACATCGCGGCGGCGAGCTGACCGTTGGCGACCAGCGGCAGCAGCCGCATGTCTCCGCCCGCCTCGGCCGGGCATTGCTGGTGGATCAGGGTCACGATGTCCGCCGCGCCCCGATACCAGCCGGCGTACGGCGGCATTTCCCAGATCGCCTCCGCGGTGAACAACTCCACCAGGCGGTCGATGTCGTAGGTCTCGAACGCGGCGATGTAGCGGGCCAGCAGGTCTTGGGCCTCGGGCGAATCCGGCGGCGCCAGTTGGTCGTCGGCGCTGGGACCGACGGCGTCCAGTTGCGACCGGGCCCGCTGCAGCAGGCTGTTGACGGCGGTCGTGGTGGTGCCGACCGCCTCGGCGACCTCGGCGGAGCGCCACTGCAGCACGTCGCGCAGCAGCAGCACCGCCCGCTGCCGCGGCGGAAGGTATTGCAGCGCAGCCACGAACGCCAGCCGTACCGACTCCCGCGACCCGACGACCACCGACGGGTCCGCCGGGTGATCGGTCAACTCCGGCAGCGGCTCGAGCCAGGGCACTTCGCGGCGCTCCACCAGCTCCGCGGTCGGGTCCGAGCTCGGGGCGCCCAGGCCCACCGGCAACGCCCTGCGCCCCTTGCCCTCCAGCGCGCTCAGGCAGGTGTTGGTGGCGATGCGGTGCAGCCAGGTCCGCAGCGAGGACTTGCCTTCGAAACGGTCGTAGGACTTCCAGGCCCGCAGCAACGTCTCCTGCACCAGATCTTCGGCGTCGTGCAGCGACCCGGTCATCCGATAGCAGTGGGCGAGCAGCTCGCGGCGATAGGGCTCGGCCTGGGCCGAGAAATCGGTCCCCAGCACCGCGTCGCCTTCGGGGTCTTGGGCGAGAAGACTCACGCGGATGAGCCTACGCAGTGTCCGCAACCCCGGCCGGGATCCCAGCCATTACGCTGCACCTCAATGACTAGGACCAGCCGATGAACCGCACCGAACGCAGTTTCGACGGATTCGGCGGTGTGCGCATCGTCTACGACGTCTGGACCCCCGACACGCCGCCGCGGGCGGTCGTGGTGCTGGCGCACGGTCTCGGCGAGTACGCCCGCCGCTACGACCACGTCGCCCAGTGCTTCGGGGAGGCGGGCCTGGTCACCTACGCGCTGGACCATCGCGGGCACGGCCGCTCGGGCGGCAAACGGGCGGTGGTGCGTGACATCCACGAGTACACCACCGACTTCGACACCCTGGTCGGCATCGCCACGCGCGAACACCACGGCCTCAAGTGCGTCGTGCTGGGCCACAGCATGGGCGGGGGGATCGTCTTCGCCTACGGCGTCGAGCGCCCGGACAACTACGACCTGATGGTGCTGTCGGGGCCCGCGGTGGCGGCCCAGGACCAGGTGTCACCGCTGCTGGCCCTGGCCGCCAAGGTGCTGGGGGCCGTCGTGCCCGGCCTGCCGGCGCAGGACCTCGACGTCGACGCCATCTCGCGCGATCCCGCGGTGGTGGCGGCCTACAAGAGCGATCCGCTGGTGTACCACGGCAAGGTTCCGGCCGGCATCGGCCGCGCGTTGCTGCAGGTCGGCGAGACGATGCCGCAGCGGGCGCCGGCGCTGACGGCGCCGTTGCTGGTGGTGCACGGGTCCGAGGACCGGTTGATTCCCGTCGCCGGCAGCCGTCGGCTCGTCGAGTGCGTCGGGTCCACCGACGTCGAGCTGAAGGTGTATCCCGGCCTGTATCACGAGGTCTTCAATGAGCCCGAGCGCGAGCAGGTGCTCGACGATGTCGTCTCCTGGATCACCGCTCGGCTGTGAGCGGGCGTGTCGGACCGCTCCCGTACGTTGGCGCTAATGACTCGCACGGGCGAGGAGGAACGGCGCCATGACTCGCGCCGGTGACGATGCAGAGCGTAGCGATGAGGAGGAACGGCGCTAATGACTCGCGCCGGTGACGATGCAGAGCGTAGCGATGAGGAGGAACGGCGCTAATGACTGACGACAAGATGCTGGCGCGCATCGCCGCGCTGCTGCGTCAGGCCGAAGGCACCGACAACTCCCACGAGGCCGACGCGTTCATGTCGGCCGCGCAGCGGCTCGCGACGGCCGCGTCCATCGACCTCGCGGTGGCGCGCTCCCATTCGGCCCAGCGTTCGGCCGCGCAGGCCCCGACGCAGCGCACCATCACCATCGGCGCGGCGGGCACCAAGGGGTTGCGGACCTACGTTCAGCTCTTCGTGCTGATCGCCGCGGCCAACGACGTGCGGTGCGACGTCGCGTCCAATTCGACGTTCGTCTACGCCTACGGGTTTGCCGAGGACATCGACGCCAGCCACGCCCTGTACGCCAGCCTGGTTGTGCAAATGGTGCGCGCGTCGGACGCCTACCTCGCCTCGGGCGCGCACCGTCCCACGCCGACGATCACCGCCCGGCTCAACTTTCAGCTGGCCTTCGGGGCGCGTGTGGGCCAACGGCTGGCCGAGGCCCGCGACGAGGCCCGGCGGGAAGCCACCAAGGACCGGCAACGTGCGCCGGGAACCGCTATCGCCTTGCGGGACAAGGAGGTTGAGCTCGTGGACTACTACCGCGGTGCGTCCAAGGCGCGCGGCACCTGGCAGGCCAGTCGAGCCTCGGCCGGGTATTCCTCGGCGGCGCGGCGCGCGGGCGACCGGGCCGGCAAGCGAGCGCGGCTCGGCAACAGCCCGGAACTCCCCGGGGCGCGGAGCGCGCTGAGCGGGTGACTCCCGGGAACTCCCCGCGGCGGGATTCTCAACGCTCCAGGGTCTATGCGGCCGAGGAATTCGTCCGCACGTTGTTCGACCGCGCCGCCCAGCACGGTTCACCCGCCGTGGACTTCTTCGGCACACAATTGACGCTGCCGCCGGAGGGCCGATTCGGCTCGGTGGCCTCCGCCCAGCGCTACGTGGACGACGTGCTGGCGCTGCCGGCGGTGCGCAGCCGGTGGCCCGGGGTGGCCCCGTTGCGGGTCCGGCCGCGCCGGGCCGCCACCGCCGCGCACTACGAAAACCAGGACGGCGCAGGCGTTATCGCGGTCCCCGACCGTGACACCGCCGACTGGGCGCTGCGTGAGCTGGTGATGTTGCACGAAGTGGCGCATCATTTGTGCCGGGCCGAGCCGCCGCACGGCCGCGAGTTCGTCGCGACGATCTGCGAGTTGACGGAGCTGGTGATGGGACCCGAAGTGGGGCATGTGCTGCGCGTCGTCTACGCCAAAGAGGGTGTGCGGTGAGCGATCCCGACGAGAGGGCCCGCGAGATCGAAGCCCAGATGACCGACGACGAGCGGTTCTCCCTGCTGGTCTCGGTGATGGGCGCCGGCGACCTGTGGCCGGTGCGCGACGAACGCATCCCGGCGGACACGCCGATGAGCGCGGGGTACGTGCCCGGGATTCCCCGCCTCGGGGTGCCGCCCCTGCGGATGAGCGATGCCGGTCTGGGCGTCACCAACCCCGGCTACCGTCCGGGCGACACGGCCACCGCGCTGCCGGCCGGGCTGGCGCTGGCCGCGGGTTTCGATCCGGCGCTGGCCCGGTCCGCAGGCGAAGTGATCGGCTCAGAGGCGCGCAGCCGCGGATTCAACGTGCAGCTCGCCGGGGCGATGAACCTCGCGCGCGACCCGCGCAACGGCCGCAACTTCGAATACCTTTCCGAGGACCCGCTTTTGACCGCCGCGATGATCGCGGAGTCGATCGACGGCATTCAGCGCCACGGCGTCATCTCGACGGTCAAGCACTACTCGCTGAACTGCAACGAGACCAATCGGCACTTCCTGGACGCGGTCATCGATCCCGACGCGCACCGCGAGTCCGACCTGCTCGCCTTCGAGATCGCGATCGAGCGGGCGCAACCGGGCGCCGTGATGACCGCCTACAACAAGGTCAACGGCGTCTACGCCGCGGCGAACGATGTCCTGATCAACGAGGTGCTCAAGGGCGCCTGGGCGTATCGCGGTTGGGTCATGTCCGACTGGGGCGCCACGCCGAGCTGGGAGTGTGCGCTGGCCGGCCTCGATCAGGAGTGCGGCGCCCAGATCGACGCGCTGCTGTGGCAGGCCGAGGCCTTCGGCGCGCCGCTGCGCGACGCGTACGCCGAGGGCAGGCTGCCCAGGGAGCGGTTGTCGGACATGGTCCGACGGATCCTGCGGTCCATGTTCGCCGTCGGTATCGACCGCGACGCCGCGCCGCCGGATCCGGATCGGGCCGCGCACAACGAGATTGCGCTGCGCATCGCCCGCCAGGGGGCCGTGTTGCTGACCAACCGGGGAGCGCTCCCGTTGACGCCCGAGCCGGGCATGCGCATCGCCGTCATCGGCGGATACGCGCACCTGGGCGTGCCGGCCGGCTATGGTTCGAGCACCGTCGTTCCCGACGGCGGCTACGCGGGCGTGGTCCCGATCGGCGGCGCGGGGCTGGAGGCCGGGCTGCGCAACCTGTACCTGCTGCCGTCGTCGCCGTTGCAGGAGTTGCGAAACCAGTTGCCGCGGGCGCAGATCGAATTCGACCCTGGCATCAGTCCGGCCGAGGCGGCGCTGGCGGCGCGGCTCGCCGATGTCGCGATCGTGTTCGCGGTGCGCGCGGAAGGGGAGGGATACGATCTCGCCGACCTGTCGCTGCCCTGGGGCCAGGACGAAATGATCGCGGCGGTGGCGGCGGCCAACCCCAATACCGTGGTGGTGCTCGAGACCGGCAACCCGGTGAGCATGCCGTGGCGCGACGCGGTGAATGCCGTTGTGCAGGCGTGGTATCCGGGTCAGGCCGGCGCCCGGGCGATCGCCGAGATCCTCACCGGCCGGGTCAATCCTTCGGGCCGGCTTCCGATCACCTTTCCCGCCGATCTGGACCAGACGCCTCGCCCGCGGCTACCCGGTGTCGGCACGCCGTGGGGGACCGCGAGCACGATCGAATACTTCGAGGGCGCCGATGTCGGCTATCGATGGTATGCGGCCAACGGCCACGTCCCGATGTTCGCCTTCGGTCATGGCCTGTCCTACACCAGGTTTGACTACCGTGACCTGGTGGTCACCGGCGGGGAGACCATCACGGCCAGTTTCACCGTCGTCAATGCCGGCGACCGCGCCGGGGCCGACGTGCCGCAGCTGTACGTGACGGCGGAGCCCGGCGGACCGTGCCTGCGGCTGCTGGGATTCGAGCGGATCGAGTTAGAACCGGGCGCCAGCCGCCGGCTGAGGATCGAGGCCGATCCGCGCCTGCTCGCACGCTACGACGGCGGCGCCGGATGCTGGCGGATCGAGGCGGGCGATTACGCGGCGGCCGTGGGCATTTCGGCGTTGGCCATGCGGCTCGCGGCCGGGGTCGAACTGACCGGCCGTACGTTCGGGCGATGACCCCCTCGGGCTGACGCCCGAACGTACGACCGGCCCGAGGCGTTACTCCACGGGGGTCAGCGCGTCGCCGCACGTGCAGCGGTAGCCCTCGCCGGCGCCCGAGCAGTGGCAGGGCACCTCGATGCGGACACGGCAGCCGCAGCCTTCGTGACCGCACGTCAGCAGGGTCCCGGCTTCGTAAGTTGCCATTTGACTCACCCTTTTCTCCTGGTGTGACTCGTGCGGCGCGGTTCGGCCGCACCCCCACTATATACCCCCCATGGGTATACGTAAACGGTCGCGACGGGTTTCGTGGCGGGGACGGCTGTCGTGCGGGGGCCCGGCGGGCGCGGCTAGCGTTGACGTCATGAGCGAGAAACCGACCCCCCACGACGTCGACGCATTCCTGGACAGCACGGTGGTGGGCGACGATCCGTCCTTGACCGCGGCGCTCGAGGCCAGCAACGCGGCCGGCCTACCGCCGATCGCGGTCTCGGTACAACAGGGAAAGTTCCTGAGCCTGCTCGCCGGCGCCATCGGCGCGCGGCGCATCCTCGAGATCGGCACCCTGGGCGGCTTCAGCACCATCTGGTTGGCGCGTGGCGCCGGGCCGCAGGGCCGCGTGGTGACGCTGGAGTACGAGCCGAAGCACGCCGAGGTGGCGCGGGGCAACTTGAAGCGCGCCGGCGTCGCCGATCGGGTGGAGGTGATCGTCGGCGCGGCGCTGGAAACGCTGCCGACGGTCACCGGACCCTTCGATCTGATCTTCATCGACGCCGACAAGGAGAACAACCTGGCGTATGTGGAGTGGGCGGTCCGATTGGCCCGGCCCGGTGCGGTCGTGGTGGTGGACAACGTGATTCGAGACGGGCGGATTCTGCGGCCGGATTCCGACGATGCCCGGGTGCGGGCGACCCGCGAGACGCTGCAGGCGATGGGCGAGCACCCGCGGCTGGACACCGCGGTGATCCAGACGGTGGGGGCCAAGCACTGGGACGGCTTCGCCTTGGCGCTGGTGCAGTAGCTCAGCGCGGGGACAGGTCGGCGACCGCCTGCCCGGCGGAGGTGAGTTCGCCGATCCGCAGGGCGGTTTCACCGGCGTACAGGGCGGCGCCGTCCAGCCAGGAGTCGGGCACACCGGCCACCGGTGCCAGCGGCGTGAAGAACGGCAGGGCCGGCGACTGCAGGCGCATCAGTGCGCCCGCATCGAAATAGCCCAGCGCCGACAGGGGACGACTGGCCGCGTTGAGCGCCGCCGGCACCGCCTTGGCCCGCCCGTCGGCGCGGCACCACCGGCGCGTCGCCTCGTTGGGCACGACGCGGTGCCGTAGCGGCCAGCTCAGGCCGAACAGGTTTGTCTCGATCGTCCTGTCGGCCCGAAGGATTCGCCGCTGATACTCGCGGCTCGCGTTGGCCTCGTGCGTCAACAGGAATCGCGTGCCCGCGATGACACCGCTGGCGCCGCCGTCCAGCGCGGCGCGAGTGTCGGCGGCGGTGGCGACGCCGCCGGCCAGGAACACCGGTCGGTTCCCGGCCGCGCGCAGGGCGTGCGGGAGAAAATCCAGGGCCGGCACGGTCCCCACGAGGTGCCCGCCGGCCTCGCGCCCCTGAGCGATCAAACCGTCAGCGCCGCAGGCGATCGCGGCCCGCGCCTGCGCCTCGGTGCCCACCATCACGAAGACGAAGACCCCGGCGTCGCGCAGATGCTCGACGAGGCCCCGCTTGTCGCCGAACGCCAACACCACCGCGTCCACCCGGGCGTCGACGCAGGCCGCGACGTGATGGCGATGCACAAAGGGCAGCAACAGGTTTACCGCGACGGCACGACCCGGCGCCTGCTCGCGCACCTCGTCGATCGAGGCGCGCAGCCGGCGCGGGGTGTCGATGCCCAGCGTGCCGAGCCCGCCCGCGTTGGCGACCGCGGCCGCCAGGGCCGCCCCCGCAAGACCGCCGCCCATGCCGGCCTGTCCCACCGGGTGATCGAGCCGCAATCGATCCGCGAGGTCCATGCCTCAAGAGGCTACGCGGTTTCTCGAACTGGGCCGCGATCGAGCGTAATGTTGATCACAGATGGATGGGTGCAGCCCAGCTCAAAAGGCTTGCTGCATAACAGAAAGGTCACAAAATGAGTACAGTCCATTCATCAATCGATCACCACCCCGATTTGATGGCGTTGCGCGCCCGCTACGAGCGTGTCGCCGAGTCGATGAGTGCGCATTTCACCTTCGGCCTGGCGCTGCTGACGGGTCTGTATGTGGCCGCGTCGCCGTGGATCGTGGGATTCAGCGCGACGAGGTCGCTCGCCACGTCTGACCTGATCGCCGGGATCGCGGTGGCGTTCCTGGCGTACGGGTTCGCCACGACGCTGGATCGCGCGCACGGCATGACGTGGACGCTGCCGGTGCTCGGCGCGTGGGTCATCGTGTCGACGTGGATCCTGCCGGACGTCACGCTGACCACCGGCATGACGTGGTCGAATGTCGTCGCGGGCGCGTTGCTGACCTTCCTGGGTCTCAACGCCACCTACTTCGGCATGCGCACGCGCGCCACGGGAACGCACGCCTAGCCCCGAATTCGGTTAGGGCACAGGTCGATTCGCCGCCTGGCCGGGCGATCCGGTCAGGCGGAGATCAACCGCAGACCGCGCCGATGGCGGCCGAGCTGACCAGCTTGACGTACTTGGCCAGCACCCCGGTCTTGTAGCGCGGCGGCGGCGGTGTGAAACCCGTTCGCCGCGAATCGAATTCAGCCGGATCGGCGAGCACCTCGAGCACCCGGTTGGCGACGTCCAGCCGGATGCGGTCGCCGTCGCGCAGAAACGCGATCGGTCCGGCGTCCACCGCCTCCGGGGCGATGTGACCGACGCACAGCCCCGTCGTCCCCCCGGAGAACCGGCCGTCGGTCAGCAACAGCACGTCCTTGCCGAGACCGGCGCCCTTGATCGCGCCGGTGATGGCGAGCATCTCGCGCATGCCGGGTCCGCCCTTCGGGCCCTCGTAGCGGATCACCACCGCGTCGCCCTTGGTGATGGTGCCGTCCTCGAGGGCATCGAGCGCGGCCCGTTCACCGTCGAAAACCCTTGCGGTGCCCTCGAACACGTCGGAATCGAAGCCGGCGGACTTCACCACCGCCCCCTCGGGAGCCAGCGATCCGCGCAGGATGGTGATGCCCCCGGTGGGGTGAATGGGATTGCTCAGGGCCCGCAGCACCTTGCCGTCGGGGTCGGGCGGGGCGATCTCGGCCAGGTTCTCGGCCACGGTCGCACCGGTGACCGTCAGGCAATCGCCGCGCAGTAGGCCGGCATCCAGCAACGCCTTCATCATCACCGGCACGCCGCCGATGTGGTCGACGTGCGACATCACGTGGCGGCCGAACGGCTTGACGTCGGCCAAATGCGGAACCTTCGACCCGATCCGGCTGAAGTCGTCGAGCGTCAGCGCGACGTCGGCCTCGTGGGCGATGGCCAGCAGGTGCAGCACCGCGTTGGTGGACCCGCCGAAGGCCATCACCACCGCGATGGCGTTTTCGAACGCCTCCTTGGTGAGGATGTCGCGGGCGGTGATCCCGCGCCGCAGCAGTTCGACGACGGCCGCGCCGCTGCGCCGCGCGAACCCGTCGCGGCGGCGGTCGGTCGCCGGCGGCGCCGCGCTGCCCGGCAACGACATCCCGAGCGCCTCGGCGGCGCTGGCCATCGTGTTGGCGGTGTACATGCCGCCGCAGGCGCCCTCGCCGGGGCAGATCGCCCGCTCGATGGCGTCGACGTCCTCGCGCGGCATCAGCCCGCGGGCGCAGGCCCCCACCGCCTCGAACGCGTCGATGATGGTGACCTCGCGCTCGCTGCCGTCGGAGAGCTTGGCCACCCCCGGCAGGATCGAGCCCGCGTAGAGGAACACCGAGGCCAGGTCCAGCCGCGCGGCGGCCATCAGCATCCCGGGCAGCGACTTGTCGCAGCCGGCCAGCAGCACCGAGCCGTCGAGGCGTTCGGCCTGCATCACCGTCTCGACGCTGTCGGCGATCACCTCGCGCGACACCAGGGAGAAGTGCATCCCCTCGTGGCCCATCGAGATGCCGTCGGACACGGAGATGGTGCCGAACTCGAGGGGGTACCCGCCGGCCGAGAACACCCCCTCCTTGACGGCCTTGGCGAGCCGGTCCAGCGAGAGGTTGCACGGCGTGATCTCGTTCCAGGACGACGCGACGCCGATCTGCGGCTTGGCGAAGTCCTCGTCTCCCATGCCTACTGCCCGCAGCATGCCACGGGCGGCGGCCTTCTCCAGGCCGTCGGTGACGTCACGACTACGCGGCTTGATGTCGGCGGTCCGAGCCGAATCGGTGGTGGGCATCGTTCAAGTATGCGCTGGCCAGTCGCGATGCCCGTTCCCGGGGTAATACCCCGTCGGGGTATAAGCTGGGATGGGCGGGCCAGACGGAGCGGCAGGGGTGAATCGACGATGACAGACGAACACGGGTACTCGCAGCAGAAGGACAACTACGCCAAGCGGCTGCGGCGCATCGAGGGCCAGGTGCGGGGCATCGCCCGCATGATCGAGGAAGACAAGTACTGCATCGACGTGCTGACCCAGATCAGCGCCGTCAACAGCGCGTTGCGGTCGGTCGCGCTGAATTTGCTCGACGAGCACCTGAGCCACTGCGTCACCCGGGCCGTTGCCGAGGGCGGCGACGAGGCCGACACGAAGCTCAGCGAGGCCTCCGCCGCGATCGCTCGCCTCGTCCGCTCCTGATCGCAGGGCGTGTTGCCGCGCCAAGTTGGAGGAACCGGTAGCCGGTGTGCGTACGGTATGGGGAGCGTGACCTCGGCGACGTTGCTCAGCCGATTGCGCACACCCAAGCGATGACTGTGATGACTGCCGAAACCGCCAACGCAGCCGCGCGAACGTGGACGCCACGGATCGCGGCTCAGCTCGCCATCCTCGCGGCCGCGGCCTTCACCTATGTCACCGCCGAGATCCTGCCGGTGGGGGCGCTGCCGGCGATCGCCCGCAACCTCAACGTCAGTTTGGTCCTGGTGGGGACCCTGCTGTCCTGGTACGCCCTGGTCGCGGCCCTGACGACGATCCCGCTGGTGCGCTGGACCGCGCACCTGCCGCGCCGCCGCGTGCTGGTCGCGAGCCTGACCTGCCTGACCGCCTCCCAGCTCATCTCGGCGCTGGCGCCCAACTTCGCGGTGCTGGCCGCCGGGCGGGTGCTGTGTGCGATCACCCACGGGCTGCTGTGGTCGGTCATCGCGCCGATCGCGACCCGGCTGGTGCCGCCCAGCCACGCCGGGCGAGCCACCACATCGATCTACGTCGGCACCAGCCTGGCGCTGGTCGTCGGCAGCCCGCTGACCGCGGCCCTGAGCCTGATGTGGGGATGGCGCCTGGCCGTCGTGTGCGTCACCGTCGCGGCCGCGCTCGTCACGGTCGCCGCCCGGCTGATGCTGCCGGAGATGGTGCTCACCGAGGATCAGCTGGCCCACGTCGGGCCCCGGTCCCGCCATCACCGCAACCCGCGGCTGATCATCGTGAGCGTGCTGGCGATGATCGCGGTCACCGGCCACTTCGTGTCCTACACGTTCATCGTCGAGCTCATCCGCAACGTCCTGGGCGTGCGTGGGCCGAACCTGGCCTGGGTGCTGGCCGCCTACGGGCTGGCCGGCCTGCTATCGGTGCCGCTGGTGGCGCGGCCCCTGGACCACCGCCCCAAGGGCGCCGTCATCCTGTGCATGACGGGTCTGACGGCCGCCTTCGTGGTGCTGACGGCGCTGGCGTTCGGCGGCCGGTCCGGCGCGACGACGGCGCTGATCGGCACCGCCGCCATCGTGCTGTGGGGGGCCATGGCCACCGCCGTATCGCCGATGATGCAATCCGCCGCCATGCGCAACGGGGCCGACGACCCCGACGGGGCCTCGGGCCTCTACGTGACGGCATTCCAGGTCGGCATCATGGCCGGCTCGCTGGCGGGCGGGCTGCTCTACGAGCACAGCGTCACGATGATGCTGATCGCTTCGGCGATCCTGATGGCGGTCGCGCTGGTCGGCATCGCCGCCAACCGGCGGATGCTCGACGTCCCCCCGCCGCGGCCGACAAGCTCACTCGATTCATAACCGCCCAGCTCAGAGGCGTGTTCTTGGCGGCTCCGGGGCTGCGGACGCCCGCCGGCGACGGTCGACGGCGCCCGCCCTATGCCAGACTGTGTCGGAGTAGACAAGTGGAGGTATGCATATGTCGGGCTGGACGAAGGCCTGGACTTTCAAGGGTCTCTTCGCCGCTCTGAACGTCACCGGCTGGGGCGCAGTGTTGACCCTGGCGCTGGTGCTGAGCGCCGCCCCCGCGCTGGCCGACCCGGACCCGGCTCCCGCCGACCCGGGCGCCGTCGCCGCCCCGCCCGGCCCGCCCGCGCCGCCGGATCCCTTCGCGCCGCCACCCCCGCCCGACCCGCTGGCACCGCCGCCCCCGCCCGACCCGGCGGCGGCGCCACCATGGCTCCCGCCCATGGCGGAACCCGCGGCGGCCTCGGCCGCCGGGCAGAACCCCACCCCGTTCACCGGGACGGCCCCGTTCGGGCCCCCCAAGATCCAGCCCGCCAACGGGTCGACCGTCGGCGTCGCCCAGCCGATCATCATCAACTTTCCGGGACGCGTCGACGACGCCGGCGCCGCGGAGGGCGCGGTCCACGTCTCGTCGGTGCCCGCGGTCCCGGGCAAGTTCTACTGGATGACCCCGACGCAGCTGCGCTGGCGGCCGTTGAGCTTCTGGCCCGCCCACACCGCGGTGACCGTCGACGCCGGGGGCACCGTGTCGAGCTTCCGCACCGGAGACACGCTGGTCGCCACGGCCGACGACGCCACGCATCAGCTGACCGTCACCCGCAACGGCACGGTGGAAAAGACGATCCCGATGTCGATGGGCATGACGTCCGGCAACCACCAAACCCCCAACGGCACCTACTACGTGCAGGACAAGAAGGCGTCGGTGGTGATGGATTCGTCCACCTATGGGGTCCCGGTCAACTCGACCTACGGCTACAAGGTGACGGTGGAGGACGCGGTCCGGTTCGACAACGTCGGCGACTACGTGCACAGCGCCCCCTGGTCGGTGGACGACCAGGGCAAGCGCGACGTCAGCCACGGCTGCATCAACATCAGCCCCTCCAACGCGAAGTGGTTCTTCGACAACTTCGGCGCGGGAGACCCGATCATCGTGAAGAACTCGACCGGCGGCAACTACAAGAAGAACGACGGCTCCGCCGACTGGATGAACTAGCTGCCCGAGAGCAGTCGCAGAATCGCCCGTTTCCGCCGCGAAATCGGGCGATTCTGCGTCTTGGGGCCATCACCTTCGCTGCGGGGCTTCCGCGGGCGCGGCGGTTATGTATAGCATCATATATAACTTCGGGCCCTGAGGAGCGGCGATGCGCGGTCCACGCGACCGGATGGTGGTATCTGCCGCCCTGCTGATCAGGGAGCGCGGCGCCCACGCCACCGCCATCTCCGACGTCCTCGAGCACAGCGGCGCGCCGCGCGGATCGGCCTACCACTACTTCCCGGGCGGGCGCACGCAACTGCTCTGCGAGGCCGTGGACTACGCCGGCGACCACGTCGCCGCGATCATCGCCGACGCCGCGAGCGGCCTCGACCTGATCGACACCCTGATCGACAAATTCCGCCAGCAGCTGCTCGACAGCGACTTCCGCGCCGGCTGCCCCATCGTCGCCGTGTCCGTGGAGGCGGGCGAGCAGGACGCCGAGCGCATGGCGCCGGTCGTCGAGCGCGCGGCGGCGGCGTTCGACCGCTGGACCGACCTGATCGCCCAGCGCTTCATCGCCGACGGCATAGCCCGGGAACGGGCCGGCGAATTGGCGGTCCTCGCCATCACCGCGCTCGAGGGCGCGATCCTGCTGGTTCGGGTGCGCCGCGACCTGATGCCCCTCGACGTCGTCCGCCGCCAGGTGCGCGAACTGCTCTTGGCTACGTCGTCGTATCGGGTGACCGGAAAGGATGTCCCACAGTGACCACAGACACGACCGGTGAATGGCACTCCACCGCATGCATCCTGTGCGAATGCAACTGCGGCATCGTCGTTCAGCTCGACGATCGCCGGCTGGCCCGCATCCGCGGTGACAAGGCGCACCCGGCATCGCAGGGCTACACCTGCAACAAGGCGTTGCGGCTGGATCACTATCAGAACAGCCGCACCCGGCTGACCGCCCCGCTGCGCCGCCGCGCGGACGGCAGCTACGAGGAAATCGACTGGGACACCGCGATCGTGGAGATCGCCGAGGGATTCAAGCACATCCGCGACACCTACGGCGGGGACAAGATCTTCTACTACGGCGGCGGCGGGCAGGGCAATCACCTGGGCGGGGCGTACAGCGGCGCCTTCCTGAAGGCGCTCGGCTCACGGTACCGCTCAAATGCGTTGGCGCAGGAGAAAACCGGTGAGTCCTGGGTCGACGGGCAGCTGTACGGCGGTCACACCAGGGGAGAGTTCGAGCACGCCGAGGTGGCGGTGTTCGTCGGCAAGAACCCGTGGATGTCGCAGAGCTTTCCGCGCGCCCGGGTGGTGCTGAACGCCATCGCCAAGGATCCGGCCCGGTCGATGATCGTCATCGACCCCGTCGTCACCGACACCGCCAAGATGTCCGACTTCCACCTGCGGGTGCGGCCCGGCACCGACGCGTGGTGCCTGGCGGCGCTGGCCGCCGTCCTCGTCCAGGAAAACCTCTGCGACGAACCGTTTCTCGCCGAGCACGTGCGCGGCGCCGACACCGTCCGCGACGCGTTGCGCGACGTCGCGGTCGCCGACTACGCCCAACACTGCGGGGTCGACGAGGAACTGCTGCGCGCGGCGGCGCGGCGCATCGGCGCCGCGGCGAGCGTCTCGGTCTTCGAGGATCTCGGCGTGCAGCAGGCACCCAACAGCACGCTGTGCTCCTACCTGAACAAGCTGCTCTGGGTTCTCACCGGCAACTTCGCGAAAAAGGGTGGCCAGCACCTGCATTCGTCGTTCGCGCCGCTGTTCGGCCAGTTCTCCGGCCGCACCCCGGTCACCGGCGCGCCCATCATCTCCGGGCTGGTGCCCAGCAACGTGGTCCCCGAGGAAATCCTGACCGACCATCCGGACCGCTTCCGCGCCATGATCGTGGAAAGCAGCAATCCCGCTCACTCGCTGGCCGATTCGACCGCCTGCCGCGAAGCCTTCCAGTCGCTGGAACTGATGGTGGTCATCGACGTCGCGATGACCGAGACCGCCAGGCTCGCCCACTATGTACTTCCAGCCGCATCCCAATTCGAGAAGCCGGAAGCCACCTTCTTCAACCTGGAGTTCCCGCACAACACTTTCCAATTGCGCCGTCCGCTGCTGGAGCCGTTGCCGGGAACACTGCCCGAGCCCGAGATCTGGGCGCGGTTGGTGCGGGCGCTCGGCGTGGTCGACGACGCGGATCTGCGGCCCCTGCGCGAAGCCGCCCAGCGGGGTCGGCAAGCGTACGCCGAGGCCTTCCTGTCCGCCGCCGCCACCAATCCCACGGTGGCTCAGCTACTTCCGTACGTGCTCTACGAGACGCTCGGACCGACCTTGCCGGACGGGCTGCGCGGCGCGGCCGCCCTATGGGGCCTGGCTCAGAAGACCGCGATGAACTACCCCGACGCCGTGCGGCGCGCCGGTCACGCCGACGGCAACGCCCTGTTCGACGCGATCCTCGACAACCCCTCGGGCGTGACGTTCACCGTCCACAACTACGAGGACGACTTCGCGTTGATCAGCCACTCCGACCAGAAGATCGCGCTGGAAATCCCGTCCATGCTCGACGAACTGGCCGCGCTGGCCCGGACCCCGGCCGAGCTGACCACGCCCGATTTCCCGATCGTGCTGTCGGTGGGGGAGCGGCGCGCCTACACCGCCAACGACATCTTCCGCGACCCGTCCTGGCGCAAACGCGACGCCGACGGCGCGCTGCGGGTGAGCGTGGAAGACGCCCAGGCCCTAGGGCTCGTCGACGGATGCCGGGCCCGCATCAGCACCGCGGCCGGCAGCGCCGAGGCCACCGTCGAGATCACCGAGACCATGCTCGCCGGACATGCCGCCCTGCCCAACGGCTTTGGGCTCGACTATCTCAACGACGACGGTCACACCGTCGTGCCCGGAGTGGCCCCGAACGCCCTGACCTCGACCGGGTGGCGCGACCCCTACGCGGGCACGCCGTGGCACAAGCACGTGCCCGCGCGCATCGAGGCGCTGACGCCGGTCAGTTCCAGATCTTGACCCGGCGCTCCGGCTCCAGGAACAGCGCGCCGGTGTCGGCGCCGTCGAACGCGTCGTAGAAGGCGTCCATGTTGCGCAACACGCCGTTGCAGCGAAACTCCGGTGGCGAGTGGGGGTCCACCGCCAGCCGCCGGATCGCTTCGGCCTCACGGGATTTGGTGCGCCATACCTGGGCCCAGCCGTAGAACACGCGCTGCACGCCGGTCAGGCCGTCGATCACGGGGGAGGGTTGGCCGTTCAGCGACAGCTGATAGGCCAGCAGCGCGATCGACAACCCACCCAGATCCCCGATGTTCTCCCCGACAGTGAACGCGCCGTTCACATGGTGGCCGCTCGACAGCCCCCTCGGGATGTACGTGTCGTACTGAGCGATGAGGGCCTTTGTGCGAGCACCGAATTCGGCGCGGTCGGCGTCGGTCCACCAGTCGACCAGGTTGCCGTCGCCGTCGTACTTGGCGCCCTGGTCGTCGAAGCCGTGACCGATCTCGTGCCCGATCACCGCGCCGATGCCGCCGTAGTTCGCGGCGTCATCGGCCTCGGCGTCGAAGAACGGCGGCTGCAAAATGGCTGCCGGGAAGACGATTTCGTTCATCCCCGGGTTGTAGTACGCGTTGACCGTCTGCGGGGTCATGAACCACTCGTCCTTGTCCACCGGGCCGCCGAGCTTGGCCAGCTCGCGGTCGTGGTTGACGGCGTACCCGCGCTGGTAGTTGCCGTAGAGGTCGTCGCGGTCGATCACCAGCGTGGAGTAGTCCCGCCATTTCGCCGGGTAGCCGACCTTGGCGGTGAACTTGTCGAGCTTGGCCAGCGCCCGCTCCCGCGTCTGGGGCGTCATCCACTCCAGGTCGTTGATGCTCATCCGGTAGGCCGCCTGCAGGTTGGCCACCAGCTCGTCGATGCGCGCCTTGGCGCCGGGCGGGAAATGCCGTTGCACGTACAGCTTTCCGACGGCGTCGCCCATCAGGCTCTCGACCAGCGAGACCGCCCGCTTCCACCGGTCCCGGATCTGCTCGGTGCCGGTCAACCGGCGGCCGTAGAAGTCGAAGTCCGCGGCCACCACCTCGTCGGTCAGCCAGGCGGCCCGCGCGCGGATCACCCGCCACCGCGCCCAGCTCTTCCACACCTCGAGGTCCTCGCTGCGCCACAGCTCGGCGAATGACCGAACGTAATCCGGTTGGCGCACAACGACTTCCGCGAGCGCTTCGGGCTGGGTGCCCAGCGCGGCGACCCACGTGCCCCAGGCGAAACCCACCGACTCGTCGCGCAGTTCGGCGAACGTGCGCAAGTTGTAGGTGAGGTCGGCGTCGCGGCGCTTGACCACATCCCAATGCGCCTCGGCCAGCCGGGTCTCGAGCGCGACGATGCGCTCGGCGGTCCGGATGTGGCTTTCCGGGTCGCCGCCGAAGACCAGGCCGAACATCCGGGCGATGTGCCCGGGGTACGCCTCGAGCACCTCGGCGTGCTGTTCTTCGCGGTAATAGGACTCGTCGGGCAGCCCGAGTCCGGACTGGGTGAAGTGCACCAGGTAACGGGCCGAGTTCTTGGCGTCGGTGTCCACATACATCGCGACACCGCCGCCCACCCCGGTGCGCTGCAGGGCGCCGAGGGCGGCGGCCAGCGCGTCGGCGTCGGCCGCGTCGTCGATCACGGCCAGTTCGTCGAGCAGCGGGCGCACGCCGCGCCGCTGGACGGTCTCCTCGTCGAGAAAGCTCGCATACAGGTCGCCGATGCGTTGCGCGTCCGCGTCGCCGGCGGCCGCACCCCGCTCGCTGGCCTCGACGATCAGGTCCCGCACCTGCTCCTCGGCGCGGTCGTACAGCTGCCGGAAGGCGCCGTCGGTGGCCCGGTCCGCCGGTATCTCGTATTCGGCCAGCCAGCGGCCGTTGACGTGACCGAACAGGTCGTCTTGGGGGCGGATGCTGTCGTCTACGTAGCTCAGGTCGATGCCCGAGCGGAGGGCCGTATTCGTCACCCCGCCATCCTTCCATCTTTCCCGGGTGCGACGATCGGGCCATGTCCGAGGGCGCGCGCACCGAGCCACCTGCCGAAGAAGATGTCGTCGACGCCGGCGACGACGCCGAAGAGGGCGGCCACCCGACCGCCGACGACGCTGACGACGGCGAACCCGGCGGTGGGGTCTTCTCGCATTATGGGGTGGCGTCAACGGTTCTCGGCCTGCTGTCGGTGGCCGCGGTCGTGCTCGGGGTGATCATCTGGTCCGGCCACCGCGACCAGGTCGCCGAGCGCGGTTATCTGAGCCGCGTCATGCAGACCGCCGCCGGGTGGACCAACGTGCTGATCAACATGAACAGCGGCAACGTCGACGCCAGCCTGCAGCGGCTGCACGACGGCACGGTCGGCGAACTCAACACCTACTTCGACGCCGCCGTGCAGCCCTACCGGGCGGTGGTGGAAAAGCTGCAGTCCAAGAGCGCCGGGCGGATCGACGCGGTGGCGATCGAAACCGTGCACCACGAACTGGACGCCCAGCCCGGCGCCGACAGGCCCCCGGGATCGGAGTCGGTGACCACCAAGCTGCCGCCGTTCGCCAGCCGGACCGACTCGGTGCTGCTGGTCGCCACGTCCGTCAGCGAAAACGCCGGCGCCAAGCCGCAGACCGTGCACTGGAACCTGCGGCTGGACGTGTCCGACGTCGACGGCAAGCTGATGATCTCCGGACTGAGTTCGATCCGATGAGAAACATCTGGCGACTGTTCGCATTCGACATCGCGGCCCCGCTGGCCGCGATCGCCGCGTTGGTGGCCATCGGGGTGGTGCTCGGCTGGCCGCTGTGGTGGGTGTCGGCCTGCTCGGTGCTGGTCCTGCTGATCCTCGAGGGCGTCGCGGTCAACTTCTGGCTGCTGCGCCGCGATTCGGTCAGCCTCGGCACCGACGACGACGCGCCGGGGCTGCGGTTGGCGGTGGCCCTGCTGTGCACGGCCGCCCTGGGGGCGGCCGTCGCGACCGGATACACGCACTGGACGAAGACGGACCGCGACTTCACCGACGATTCCCGCAAGGTCGTGCGGATCGCCACCGGCATGGCCGAGGCCATGGCGTCGTTCAGCCCCACCGCCCCGACCGATGCGATCGACCGGGCCACGGCCATGGTCGTCCCCGAGCATGCGGCGGCGTTCAAGGAGCAGTACACCAAGTCCAGCGCCGAGCTGGGCCAGCACAAGGTCACCGCCCAGGCCGCCACGGTCTCGGCCGGTGTCGAGGCGCTCGGGCCGACGGCGGCCAGCGTCGCGGTGATCCTGCGGGTGACCCAGAACGCGCCGGGCCAGCCACCCAGTCAGGTGGCGCCGGCCCTGCGGGTGACGCTGACCAAGCGCGGTAGCGACTGGTTGGTCGCCGACGTGCTGCCGATCAGATAGCTCAGTTGGATTCGGCCGCGGGGCCGGACTTCACCTTCACGAACCGGTCCGACAACCGGCGGATGCGGATCATCAGCGCGGCCGTCGGGCTGGTGCTGCCGTCGAGGTAGCCGCCCAGCTCCTCGGGGCTGACCCCGATGCGGGACGCGAACTCCTGCTGCGCGAGTCCCGAGCGGTCGATCAGCAGCCGCACGTGGCGGGCCACCTCGGCGCGCTCGTTGGCGTCCAGGTGGGTGCGGGCGCGCTCGAGCACCTCCCACAGCGCCTTGGCGATGCCGTAGGGGCGGGTGCCGCCGAGGACCTCTTCGACCTGGCGGGCGGTGCGCCCGTACGGGTCGCGCTTCAACGCGCCGGCGATGCGTTTCCAGGTGGCGATGTCACCGCCCTGCAGGGCCGACCGGATGGCGGCGGTCGGCCAGAACTCCACCGGCTGGTCCAGATCCGGAACGGATCCGGACGGCCCGTCGGACGGGCCACCGCCGCGGTTGCGCTGTTCGGGGGCCGGCCGGCGGGGCGGCGGTGGGGGGCGTCGGTCGGATGCCAACGTCACCTCGCCTCCTCCAGCATCGCTACCGCCACGGACAGGCAGCGTTCCCTGATCCCCTCCCAGTCCGAGTTCGCGTCGGCTTCCGACCCCTGGTCTTCCGGGTAGTCGCACGGATCGGGATCTGCGAGTCGACGGACCAACTGGGTGGCGATGCATTGCCGCCTGGACGATTCACAACAGTAATACCTGTCCATTCCGGCCAGCACCACCGCGGCGGTCTCGGGTTCCATCGCATCCACCATGTCTGCAAAGTCGGCATAATCGCGGCGACTGTTACGGCACATGATGAGGTAGCCCTTGAGCCGCAGGGTCTCCGCGCCGGTCGGGACCAGCAACCGGTCGCCGGTGGGCAGCTGCACATGGGTCGTCTCCACCGGGCTGCGCCGCGCGTACCTCGGACGGTCGGTGGCCCCCGCCGGTGCGGCGTCCGGGTCGGTCTCGAGCGCGTCGATCGCCACCGACAGGCGGCCGCGCCACAGCGTCACCGGATGAACGGGCCGGTCCGACCCGGAGATGGCCTTGGCGATCCCGTTGCGCGCCGCCAGCCCGCCGACGAGCTTCTTGGGCCCCGACGAACCGTTGGCATGGCCGTTGGTGGCGGTCTTCCTGTCGCCCGCGGTCACCCCGACGGCGACCTTCTCCTCGCCCAGCGCGACCTGGTGGGGGATCTGCCCGGGCCCCAGGCCGCGGGTGCGTTCCTCGTCGGGACCCGACGAAGCCTGACCGCCGCTGCGCCCGCAGCCGCTGAAGGCCAGCGGATCGGTCACGCAGATGGCGTCGGGCGCCAGGTGCTTGAGCTTGGCGGCGGACTTGAGCACCATCCGCAGGTCCGCGCTGGGCGCCACCAGCGCCGAGATGTCGTCGGGAATGACGACGACGTCGCCGAGGTCGACCTCCGGCAGCGGCCGGTCGAAGTCGACCGACGGCAGCACGCGGGACAGCCACGGCGGCAGCCACCAGTTCCACTGGGCGAACATCGCCATCAACGCCGGAACCATCACCAGCCGCACCACGGTGGCGTCCACCGCGATCGCCACGGCGCAGGCCACGCCGATCTCGGCCACCAGCGGCATGCCGGCGAAGGCGAACCCGACGAACACCGCGATCATGATCAGCGCCGCGCTGGTGATGGTGCGGGCGCTGGTGCTGACGCCGTAGGCCACCGCGTCACGGGTGTTGCCCGAATGCAGGAACCGTTCCCGGATGCGGGTGAGCAGGAAGATCTCGTAGTCCATCGACAACCCGAAGGTCATCGCCAGCACCAGCGGGGGAACCGTGCTGTCGATCGAGCTGATCTGGGCGAAGCCGAGATCCTTCAGCCACCCCCACTGGAACACCATCACCAAACTGCCGTAGGCGGCGGCGACCGACAGCAATGTCATCAGGACGCCCTTGAGCGCCAAGAACACCGAGTGGACGGACACCAACAGCATCACGAACGCGATCAGCGCGACGAAGCCCAGCACCAACGGTTCCGTCGCCGACACCTGGTCGTCGAAGTCCTTGATCAGCGCGGTCGGGCCGCCGACGTCCACGCGCGCGGTCCCCAACTGCGGGACCTTGGGGAGCTCCCCGCGCATCCAGCCCACGGTTTCGCGGGCCCGCATGTCCTCGGGGTCCACCGACAGCACCGCGGACAGCAGCGCGCTGCCGTTGTCCTCGGCGTACTGGGGCGGTGACACCGAGACGATGTTCGGCGCCTGCGTCATCCGCTGGCGGACCGCGCCGACGGTGTGGCTGTGCTCGGGCGAGGCCGCCCCGCCCTCGGGGAAGTTGATCAGCACCCGGATCGGCCCGAGCGCGCCCGGACCCAACGCCTGGGCCGCGGCGCCGACGCCGGCGCGGATCTCGTGGGACGAGTCGAACTGGCGTAACAGGCTGTTGCCCAACACCATTGACGCCGCGGGCGCGGCCATCACGAGCAGCACCAGCGACGCCGCCAGCGCGGACATCCACGGCCGGCGCATCACCCATCCGATCCACCGGTTCCAGAACCGCGACTGGGTGCTTTCGGGCCGACGGGACCAGTGCAGGAAGCCCGACCGCTTGGCGGCCGCCCGGCCGAACGTCGCCAGCGCCGCCGGTGTCAGGGTGGTCGAGGTCAGCATCGCGACGGCGACGGCCAGGATCGCGCCGGTGGCCATCGACTTCAGCGCCGGGGTGTTGATCACGTAGATCCCGGTGAGGGACGCGACGACGGTCGCGCCGGACAGCACCACGGCCAGCCCGGAGGTCGCCATCGCGGCGTCGACGGCCTCGCGGGGCTGGCGCCCGCTGCGCAGTTCCTCGCGGAAGCGCATCAAGATGAACAGCGAATAGTCCACGGCCAGCGCGATCCCGAACATCGACACCGTCGAGGTCACGAACACCGACATGGTGGTGTAAGCGGAGAGCAGGTACACCAGGCCCATCGTCACCACGACCGTGCACACGCCCAGTGCCAGAGGGATCGCCGCGGCGGCCAGTGAGCCGAACACGGCGAGCAGGACGATGAGGATCACCGGCAGGTTCCACCGTTCCGCGGCGGCGATGTCGTGCTTGGTGTTGGCGGCCGCGGCGGCGCTCAGCGCGCCCTGGCCGATGACGTAGAGCCGCACCCGGCCGTTGGCGGTCTGGCCGGGCTGGTCGCCCTTGATGCCGACCTTCGTGCGGAGCTTCTTGGCGACGTCGCTGGTGTTGCGGGAATCGAGCCGCACCGACAGCACGTAGGGGCGATCGGGTTGCGGCGGCCGCTGGGTGGGGTTGGGGATCTCCGAGGTGCCGGGGACCTCGGCGGTGAGCCGTCGCAACTGTGCGACCGCCTCGTTCATGTCCTGGTAGGTGGCGTCGGCGCGGGGCGCGGCCACCAGCGCCAGCGATGACCCGCCCTGGTCGTGGTAGAGCTCCTCGAGCTGGTCGTGGACCGCCAGCGATTGGGAACCGGCCACGTCGAAACCGCCGCCGGTGAGGTTGCCGGATTGCGTCAGCGCCAGGTAGACCGCAGGAACCAACGCCAGCAACCAGCCTGTGAAGACCAACCAGCGGTACTTACGCAGGCTGCGGCTGAGGCGCATCATCAACTGCTGGATTTTTCTCGCTCCCCGGTTCTCGCGTAACGCGTGCAGGCGAGGATACCGGAGCACGCTGTGGTTTATGTGGGGTTATGTAGTTCCTGAGCTGCGGTGACGGCGTCGTTGCCAAGAAGCTGCGGAGTCGTTGTGAACCGGTGACCAAGCGGGATCTCGGTCACATCCGCAGTTCGCGGCTGGCCGGGCGATATCGGCGGTGGCAGGATGTCGGTTGGCCTGGCGGGTCCTCGGGGGATTCATTGGGACCCGGCCATCGGTAAGGCCGTCCATTGCAGCTGTTTGCGACGCGCTCATCCGTGGCGGTCCGCGCAAACTGTGAGGAGTTCTCGATGACGACAGGCAGCGCTGGACGGCGTGGCAAAATCTTGGCCGGCCTGATCGCCGCCGCCGCGCCCGGCGCCGCCCTCGCGGTGCTCGCCGGTCCGCCGGCGACCGGCGCCAACGATCCGTGCGCGGCCAGCGAGGTCGCCCGCACCATCGGCTCGGTCTCGAAGTCGATGGGTGACTATCTGGATTCGCACCCCGAGACCAACCAGACGATGACCTCGATGCTGCAGCAGCAGGCGGGGCCGCAGTCGCTGAGCGGGCTGAAGAGCTACTTCGACGCCAACCCGAAGGTCGCCGGGGACATGACGTCCATCGCGCAACCCCTGACCAGCCTGTCGCTGCAGTGCAAGCTGCCGATCTCGATCCCGCAGATGATGGGCATGATGCAGCAGGCGCAGGGGGCCGCGGGCGCCCTGCCCGCGCTTCCCGGTAACCCCCCGGGCGCCTCCCCGCTGGGCGGAACGGGCGCCCCGCCCGCCGCGCCGCAGCCCGCTCCTCTCCCTGCCGGCACCAACCCGCTCTCGGGCCCGCCGCGCGGAAACACCGTCGGCTAGCTGTCCCGGCCCTCGGTCTCCGGGTTTCGGTCGGGCGGCAGCGGCCCCTGCAGGGCGGCCTCGGTCGGGTCGGCGGAAGCGTCGCCCGGCTGCGGCACGATCGGCAGCGGACCGGTGATCGGGTCGTCGTCGGAGTCGTCGACGTTCTCGGTGCGGAACACGAAGAAGAACACCACCCAGCCGACCGCGGCGATGAGCAGCCAGCTGATCAGCCGGTATATCAGCATGGCCGAGATCGCGCTCGACAGGGACATCCCGCTCGAGACCAGCCCCGGCACCAGCACCGCCTCGACGACCAGCAGCCCGCCGGGCATCAGCGGGATGGTGCCGACCGCGCGGGCCGCGGCGTAGGCGACGGTCAGCCCGGCCACCGACGCGTGATCCCCGGCGGCGTACGCGGCGAAGCCGAGGCAGGCGACGTCGGCGACCCAGTTGAACATCGACCACCCGAACGCCACCCCCAGGTCGCGGCGGCCCAGGCTCACCGATTCGAGCTGCATCAGCGTCTCGCGCCACTTGTCCAGGCCGGTGTCGGCGGGCTTTCCGCGCACCGAGTTGACCCACGCCAGGACCCGGCTGCCGATGCCTTCGATCAGCTCCGGCCGCGAGGCGACGGCCTGCGCCAGCAGCAGCAGGGCGACGAAACCGCCGAGCGTGAACAGCAACGAGAACGGGTTGTTCTTCGCGCCCAGCAGGAAAGCGCCGCCCAACCCGAGCAAAGCCAATCCCACCGCCTGCAGCACGCCCGACATCACCAGCTGCCACGACGCCACCACCGTCGAGGCACCCCAGAGCCGTTGCTGGCGGAACAGGAACGTCGCCGACAGCACGGGCCCGCCGGGCAGCGTGGTGCTCAGCGAGTTGGCCGCATAGAACGCGGCCTCCGAGCGCAGTTGCTTGACGTGCACCCCGGCCGACTTGAGCAGGGTGCGCTGGATCTGGGCAAAGCTGTGCATGGACGCGGCCGCCGCCACGACCGAGGCGAGCAACCACCACCAGTTCGCCTCGTACAGGCTCATCCACGCCTTGGCCAGCTGATCCCAGCCCAGGGAAACCTCGACGGCAAGCACGATGGCAACCATCCCGAGGATGACCCAGCGCACCCACCAGTACTTCCCGCGCGGGGTTTGTTCGCGCGGGAAGTCGAGATTGCGGGCGGGTGCGTCGTGCGACACGTGATTTAGGGTAACGGTGCAGGTGGCGCGGCGATCGCTGCGCGCCGCCGACTGTGTCGCCGTCGTAACCGGATCGTGCCGGCTCCGACGGCTGCGGGCGACGCGCAGCCCGTCGCGAACCGATTCGGGGCGGCGCCGCTACCGATAGGCTGGCCAGATGTCAGCAAACGTCGACGACGCGTCGGTGGAACCCGTAGTACGCAAGACCGCAGCCTGGGCGTGGCGTTTGCTCGTCATCCTGGCCGCCGCGGTTGCCCTGTTGTGGGTGGTCAAGAAGCTCGAAGTCATCGTCGTTCCGGTGCTGGTGGCGCTGCTGCTGAGCGCGCTGCTGGTGCCGGTGGTCGACTGGCTGGACCGGCGGGGCCTGCCCCGCGGCGGCGCGGTGGCGCTGGTGTTGCTGGGCGGCTTCGCGATCCTGGGCGGCATCCTGGCGTTCGTCATCCTGCAGTTCATCGACGGCCTGCCCGGCCTGACCGAACAGGTGACGCAGAGCATCGAGTCGACCCGCCGGTGGCTGATCAACGGGCCCGCGCATCTGCGCAGCGAACAGATCGACAGCGCGGGCAACGCCGCCATCGAGGCGCTGCACAACAACCAGGCCAAGCTGACCAGCGGCGCGCTGTCTACCGCGGCGACCGTCACCGAGCTGGTAACGGCTGCTGTGCTGGTGCTGTTCACGCTGATCTTCTTTCTCTACGGTGGCCGCAACATCTGGCGGTACGTGGTGCAGATCATCCCCGCCCACGTCCGCGACCGGGTGCACGAAGCCGGCAACGCCGGGTACGGGTCGCTGATCGGGTACGTGCGGGCCACCTTTCTGGTGGCGCTGACCGACGCGGCCGGGGTGGGCGCGGGCCTGGCGATCATGGGCATTCCGCTGGCGCTGCCGCTGGCCTCGCTGGTCTTCCTGGGTGCCTTCATCCCGCTGATCGGTGCGCTGATTTCCGGCCTGCTGGCCGTGGTGGTCGCCCTGTTGGCCAAGGGCATCGTGTACGCGCTCATCACGCTGGGGGTGTTGATCGCGGTCAACCAGATGGAGGCCCACCTGCTGCAACCGCTGGTGATGGGCCGCGCGGTCTCGATCCACCCGCTCGCCGTGGTGCTGGCCATTTCCACCGGCGGCGTGCTCGCCGGGATCGTCGGGGCCCTGCTGGCCGTCCCGACGGTCGCGTTCCTCAACAACGCGTTCCAGGTGCTGCTGGCGCCCAATCCCGAGGCGGAAGCCGAGAAGCAGACCGAGGAGGCGGACGAGAAGAACGCCATCCTGCAGGCCGAGCCGGACAAACCGGGCTCCGACTGAGACCAGCGTCAAGAGGCGCCGGGGCGCTTTCCTATAACCGTCCCTCGCGGCGCAGCAGATCCGCCGCGGACAGCCCGCCGCCGGAGCGGCGCCGCTGCCGCGCCGGGTCGCCGTTCTCGCCCTGGCCGCGGGGGTTCACCGCGTCGCCGGGGGCGTCGTTGTCGGGGTCGTCGGGCCGGTTGCCGGGGACGGGGATGGCCCGGGTCTGATCGCGGGACGGCGGCGCCGTCGGCGGACGCTGGGGTGCCTGCGGGGCCGGCGGCGAGGGCTTGGCCGGGGGGCGCGGTTCGGCCGGCCGGTCCCGGCCCGGGGCGCCCTGCGCGGCGAAACGTGTGGTCTTGGCCTCGGTCGGCTGGTTCGGCCGGGCCGGGATGCGGGTGGTGTCCACGCTGTCGTCGGCCCGTGTGGTCGACGCGCTCGGGGTGGGTTCCTTTGCGGGCCTGGGTTCCGGCGCCGGGCGCGCCGGTCGCGACGGCTCCAGCGGCGCGGGGTGGGTGGGGTCGTGCGGCGGACGCGGCGCGGCGGCGACCAGGCTGGCCGCCACCGGCGGCCGCGCGGGGCGCCCGTTGAGCGTCGGCCGCTTGCGCTCGTCGGGCAGATCGATCTCGCCCAGCCCGATCTTGTTCTGCAGGCGCCGGGCCCAGCGCGGCGCCCACCAGCAGTCGTCGCCGAGCAACTTCATCACCGACGGCACCAGGAACATCCGGACGACGGTCGCGTCCAGCAGCAGCGCCGCCATCAGACCGAACGCCAGATACTTCATCAACACCAGGTCGGAGAACACGAACGAGCCCGCGACCACGGCCAGCACCAGCGCGGCGGCCGTGATCAGGCGGCCGGTGGTCGCGGTGCCGATCCGGATGGCCTCGGCGGTCGACATGCCGCGTTCGCGCGCCTCGACCATGCGCGAGACCAGGAACACCTCGTAGTCGGTGGCCAGGCCGAAACCGACGGCGACAACCAGCGCGATGACCACCACCATCAGCGGGGTCGGCGTGAAATTCAGCACGCCCGACAGGTGACCGTCGACGAAGATCCACGTCAGGATTCCCATCGTGGATCCCAGCGTGAGAGCGCTCATCACCGCGGCCTTGACGGGCAACACCACCGAGCCGAACGCCAGGAACATCAACAGCATGGTGGCGCCGAGCAACAGCACCAGCATCAGCGGAGCCTTGTCGAACAGGCTGTGGATGCTGTCCTGCTCCAGCGCCGGGGTGCCGCCTACATAGAGATTCAGCCCCTTCGGGGGGTTGACCGCCCGCAGTTCGGTGATCTTCTTGGCGGCGTCGTTCTTGTTGACCAGGCCGTTCTGGATCACCCGCACCGAGCCGTCCTTGGGCACCGTGGTGCCGTTCGGGCCGGCGACGCAGGGATTGCCGGCGATGGTCGGACAGGCCCGCTCCTCCCATTGCTTGTCGGTGAACCCGCCGATCGAGGAGATCCTGTTGCGGATGTCGGCCACCTGCTGGTCGGTGACCTTGCTGTGGTTGTCGCTCTGGATCACCACCGTCAGCTGCTCGGTGCGGTAGCCGGGGAATCGCTTGTCGAAGTGTTCCTGCGCCAGGCGCACGGCGTTGTCGGGCGGCAGATACTTCTCGCTCATGCCGCCGAACGAGAGGTTGCCCAGGGGGATGACCAGCAGGATCATGCCGACGGCGATCGGGATGGCAAACGCCAACGGCCGCTTCATCACCCAGTTGACGAGTTTGCCCCAGAAGCCGGCCTCGACCTCCTCGCGGGTCTTGGTCTTCTGTAGCCGGTCGGCGAGCCAGTTCAGGTAGGCGCGTGAATACTTCCAGTTGCGCAGGAACGGCACCCGGAACGCGGTCCGCACGCCCAGCGCGTCGACGTGGCGGCCGAGGATGCCCAGGCAGGCCGGCAGGAACGTGATCGACAACAGCGCGGCAAGCCCCACCGCCGCGAAGATCGCGTAGGTCAGCGAATGCACGAAGCCCTGGGGCAACACCAACAGGCTGGCGCTCGAGGCGATGATCAGCACCGCCGAGAACGTCACTGTGCGCCCGGCCGTCATCACGGTTCTTCGCACGGCGGCCTCGGTGTCGTAGCCCTCGGCGATCTCCTCGCGGAACCGGCTCACGACGAACAGCCCGTAGTCGATGGCGATACCCAGGCCGATCAGCGAGACCACCGGCTGGGCGAAGAAGTGCACCGGCCCGAACAGGGAGACCAGCCGCAGGATGCCCAGCGAGCCCGCAATGCTCAGCCCGCCGACGATGGCCGGCAGGCCGGCGGCGACCGCGCCGCCGAACACCAGGAACAGGACCACTGCCACCAGCGGCACCGCGAGGACCTCCATGCGGCGCTGGTCGGTTGCGATCGTGCCGGTCAGGGCGTTGGCGATCGGCTCGAGGCCGGCCAGCTCCACGTTGCCGCCGCCGAGCTTCTGCAGGCCGGGCGCGATGGCCTTGTAGTTGTTGAGGATGCTGTCGTCGTCGTCGCCCTTGAGCGGGACGCTGACGAAGGTGTGCTTCTTGTCCTCGCTGACCATCCCCTTGATCACGGGGTTGTCGCTATTGGGGGCCGCCAGCCAGCCCGCCCACCCGACGACCTGGTCGGGATGATCGGCCTTGAACTTGTTGAGCTCGGCGACGACCTTTTCCCGCCACGCCGGGTCCTCGACCGTCTTGCCGTCGGGGGCGGTGAACGTCGCGACGACGTGGCTGGTGCGGTCGCGGCCGTAGGTCTCGTCCCCCAGCACCGAGGCTTTGACGGACTGACTGCCGTCGTCGTAGAAGCCGCTCTGTGTAACATGCTTGCCCAGGCTGATGCCGAAGACGCCGCCGAGCAGACACAGAGCTACCGTGACCCCGATCACGATGTACCGATACCGGTACACAGTTCGACCCCACCAGGCGAACACGCAAGCTCCTTACTGGATCGTCTTAGTCGTCAACGACCCGCGCACTGGTTGTTCAGTGTCACACACGCGCGGTCAACAGCGCTGACAGCGGCCGGAACGGCTGCAGCCATGCGCCCTGGTCAGGCAGCGAATCCAGGCCGATCCGCGGCAATGGTTCCCGGAAGACGCCGGCGATCTCCTCCAGGTCAACGAAGTCCAAGGTATCCGACGCTAGCGCCCAACTCGCATGTTCGCGAAATCCGATCACTTGGACGCTGGTGCCGGTCCGGGCGATCTCCTCGAGCGGTTGGCGGAACGCCTGTCCGTCGGCCGAGGCCACCACCAGGGACGCCAGCCCTTCGGTCCGCCGGAGTTCGATATGGGCCAGCATGTCGCGGTCGACGTCGCTGTCCTCATCGATCTTCGGCTTGGCGAACACCGCGAACCCCACGTTACGCAATGCGTCCACCCAAGGCCGGACGACGTCGGCGCTGCCCGGCGCGATGTTGGTGAACACGGTGGCCTCGGGCTCGACGACGACGCCCGGTCGCTGCGCGCTGATCTCGGCCGTGCGCGACAGCAGCCAGCGTCCCAGGGCGTCGAACCGTGGGCGTTCCAAGGCGGTCGGCCGGCGACCCAGGATCGAGCCCAGGCCCATGTCGAGGTTGGGGGCGTCCCACACCAGCAATACGCGTCCGCCGGACGGCGAAAAGCCGCCCAGGGCGCCCACGCCGTCGTCGGGCAGCACCGCCGGCGGCGCGACGGGTTCCGCGCCGGCGTTGGTCGTCTCAGTCAGGCTCATCACTCATCGCCTACTCATCGTTTAAGCCAAACGAACTCGGTGACGGCGCTGCCCGCTTCTTGGGCTTTCGTCTCGTACTTGGTGGTCGGGCGGACAGTCGAGATGGGCAGCGGGGTTTCGGGCTCCGCCCGGCGCAGCCGGGACTCGCCCGCGCCGACTTCGGCGATGTGCTCGGCGTAGCCGGCGTGGTCCGTCGCAACGTGGAGGACACCACCAGGGAGTAGCCGGTCGGCTATCAAGCCAACCGTGCCCGGCTGCAGGAACCGGCGCTTGTGGTGCCGCGCCTTGGGCCACGGATCGGGGAAGAAGACGCGGACCCCGGTCAGCGAAGCCGGGGCGATGAGCCGCTGCAGCACGTCGAGCGCGTTGCCGCGGACCAATCGGATGTTGGTCACCGCGTCGCGGTCGATCGCGCACAGCAACTGCGCCAGCCCCCGCCGGTAGATCTCGACCGCGATCACATCGACGTCGGGCTCGTCCTTGGCCATCGCCAGCGTCGATGTGCCGCTGCCACAACCGATTTCGAGCACCAGCGGCGCCTGGCGCCCGAACCACGAGCGGGTGTCCAGCGGCGGCTCGTCGCCGACGGCCCCGTCGGCCGGGGCGCCCACCGACAGGCCGAGGTCGGGCCAGCGCCGCTCCCACGTCTGGCGCTGCGCGTCGGACAGCGCGGATCGTCGCGACCGAAACGCCGTCGCGGGCAGGTAGCGCTGGTCGGGGCGGGCCGATTCCCCGATCGGCGTGTCGGCAGACATCGCCACCCCGCGCTGCGCATGCATTTGTCCATGGTGGCCTATAAACCTCGGATGTAGCCGCCCCTGGTCCGGATTGATACCCAACAGTTGCCTTGAACTGGTAACTGATTAACGGTGGCTCGCTTCTTGGCGACGTGAATGCCACCATTCGGTGGGACCGACGGGGCGATCGGGTCATTCGGACCGAACAGGCGGGGTATGAGGGGACAAGGACACCAGATTTTCGTCGACGAGCTGACGCGGTTTGCCGACGGCGTCGTCGATCCGCGCGTGACGGCGATCGCCACGCGAACCGCCGCACCCCTGCGCGTCGTGGTTCGCGGCCGCCGGGGGGTCGGCCGCCGCACGGTGGCCCGCGCGCTGGACCGCGCGGGAACCGCGTCGGGGATCGCGGCCGACCTCCAGCTGAGCGCGGCGGCGCCCGATCCCGGCGCGGACGCGGTGGTCTACGTGGTCGCCGAGGTGGTCAAGCCCGAGGACGCCCACGCCATCGCGGCCGCCGGGCAGCCGGTGGTGGCGGTGCTGAACAAGGCCGACCTGTCGGGCCGGCGCGGCGACGGGCCGATCGCGGCGGCCCGGGCGCGGTGCGCCGATCTGTCGGCGCTGATCGGCGCTCCCATGGAACCGATGATCGGCCTGCTCGCGGTCGCGCTCGACGAACTCGACAAAGCCGACGACCACGCGCTGTGGGCGGCGCTGCACACGCTCGCCACGCACCCCGGGGCCGCCGCGTGCCTCGACGGCTCGTTCGCGGGGTTCCTGGCGGCGGACGGCCCGGTGCCGGCCGGCGTGTGTCAGCGCCTGCTGGACACCCTCGACCTGTTCGGCACCGCGCTGGCCGTCGCCGCGATCCGCCAGGGCAGAACCCCGGCGCAGGTGCGCGCCCTGCTGCGCCGGATGAGCGGCGTCGACGCCGTCCTGGCCAAGGTCGGCGCGCTGGGCGCCGAGGTGCGCTACCAGCGGGTGCTCGGGGCCGTCGCGGAATTGGAGGCGCTGGCCGCCGGTGGCGGCCAGCTCGGCGAGCGGATCGGCGGGTTCCTGTCCCGCGACGACACGGTGGTCGCCCGGATGGCGGCCGCGGTGGATCTGGCCGAGGCGGCCGGGCTGGACCCGGGCGGCCCCGGGCCGGCCGGCGTGGACCGCGACCCGTCCGCGCACCTGCCGCGCGCGGTGCGGTGGCAGCGCTACAGCCGCGCCTCGGCCAGCGAACTGCACCGCGCCTGCGGCGCGGACATCGCCCGCGGATCGCTGCGGCTGTGGTCGCAGGCCTGCGCGTCACTGCCGGGGGAATCCTGGTGAGCGGCGGCGATCCCATCGCCCAGGTGGACGCGATGGTGGCCGCGGTCGCGCCGGACCTGGATCCGCCGGCCGTGCACCGCTGCGACGTGGTCCTGGTGACCGGCCCGTGGATGGCCGGGGTCAGCGCGGTGGCCACGGCGCTGCAAGGCCGCCTGCCGCAGCACAAGTTCGTGGAGTCGACGGACCTGGGACCCGGCGAGGTGCCGATGGCGGTGGTGTTCGTCGTGTCCGCGGCGGCCCATCTGACTGCCTCCGACTGCGCGCTGCTGGACGCCGCGACCGAGCACACCGACGCGGTAGTGGGGGTGGTGTCCAAGATCGACGTGCACCGGAGTTGGCGTGAGGTGGTCGACGCCAATCGCGAAGCGCTGGCCGCACATTCGCCGCGCTACGGCCGGGCGCCGTGGGTGGGCGCGGCCGCCCTGCCCGATACCGGTGAGCCGGACGTCGACGCCCTGGTCGCCGCCGTCTCGGCGCAACTCGACGACCCCGACCTCCCCCGGCGAAACAGGTTGCGGGCGTGGGAATCTCGCCTACAGACCATCAAACGGCGGTTCGACCGCGACGTCGAGGGATCCGGTCGTCGCGCGCGGGTCGAGGCGCTGCGCGAGGAACGCAGCACGGCGTTGCAGCGGCGGCGTCAAGCGAAGAGCGAACGCACCATCACCCTGCGGGGTCAGATCCAGCAGGCTCGGGTGCAGTTGTCGCACTCCGCGCGCAACCAATGCGCGACGGCGCGCACCGAGCTGCAGGAACACGCGGCCGGGTTGTCGCGGCGCGACATGTCCGGGTTCGAGGCGCACACCCGCGCCCGCCTCGACGAGGTGGTGGCCGAGGTCAGCGACGGCACGGACACGCAGCTGTCCGACGTCGCGCAGGCGGTGGGTGTGCCGGTGGACCTGCCGGCCCTCGAGAAGATGCCGGAGGTCGACGTCTCGGCGCCGCCGCTGAAGTCGCGCCGGCAGGAAACCTGGCTGATGATCGTGCTGGGCGTCGGCTTCGGGCTGGGGGTGGCGCTCACGCTGAGCCGGCTGATGAGCGGCGTGGTCTCGCGGCTCAACCCCGCGCTGGCGGTCGTCGCGGCGGTGGTGTGTGTGGTGATCTCGGTGGCGCTCACCTTCCTGGTGATCAACATTCGCGCCCTGCTGCATGACCGGGCGCTGCTGGACCGCTGGGCGGGCGACGCGACGTCCTCGCTGCGCTCGGTGGTCGAGGAACTGGTCGCGACCCGGGTGCTGGTCGCCGAGTCCGTGCTCAGCAAAGCCTTGCTCGCCCACGACGAGGCCGAGAACGCGCAGGCGTCCGCCGCCGTCGGCGTCATCGACACCGAACTGCGCGAGCACGCCCTGGCCGCCGCGCGGGCCGCGGCCGCGCGGGATCGGGAGATGCCCGCGGTCGCCGCCGCCCTGCGGGCGGTGCGTGCAGAACTCGGAGAACCGGGTATACAACCGGCTGAAAGTCCCGCCGAAACCGGCGACGGTGACGAAACCGAAAAACCCGCTTCGAGGAGCGAAGATGGCGACCCGTCGGGAGCTTCTGAATCGTTGTTGTGAGAAGGCTTATACCTGCCCGAGACTTCCCCGACAAGTTCCTCACGATAACCTGTAGTTAACGCCACCAAGTCCTTAATTATGTGGGCGACGGCATACCGAGCAACACAAGCCCGATACGCAACGGATCCAGGAGAGTTCGATGACCTCAGCGACCATTCCCGGTTTGGACACAGCACCCACGAAGCACCAGGGCCTGCTGTCATGGGTGCAGGAGGTTGCCGAGCTCACCCAGCCCGACCGGGTGGTGTTCGCTGACGGCTCCGACGAGGAGTTCAACCGGCTGGCCGCGCAACTGGTCGAGGCCGGCACGCTGAAGAAGCTGAACGAGAAGAAGCACCCCAACTCCTACCTGGCGCTGTCCGACCCGTCCGACGTGGCGCGCGTGGAGTCGCGGACGTTCATCTGCACCGAGCAGGAGAGCGGCGCCGGCCCGACCAACAACTGGATGGACCCGTCCGAAATGCGGTCCATCATGACCGACCTGTACCGCGGCTGCATGCGCGGCCGCACCATGTGGGTGGTGCCGTTCTGCATGGGCCCGCTCGGCGCCGACGACCCGAAGCTGGGTGTGGAGATCACCGACTCCGAGTACGTCGTCATCTCGATGAAGGTGATGACCCGGATGGGCAAGGCCGCGCTGGAGAAGATGGGCGACGACGGGTTCTTCGTCAAGGCGCTGCACTCGGTGGGGGCTCCGCTGGAGGAGGGCCAAAAGGACGTTCCGTGGCCGTGCAACGACACCAAATACATCACCCACTTCCCGGAGACCCGCGAGATCATGAGCTACGGCTCGGGTTACGGCGGTAACGCGCTGCTGGGCAAGAAGTGCTACTCGCTGCGGATCGCCTCGGCCATGGCCCACGACGAGGGCTGGCTGGCCGAGCACATGCTGATCCTCAAGCTCATCTCCCCGGAGAACAAGGCGTACTACTTCGCCGCGGCGTTCCCGTCGGCCTGCGGCAAGACCAACCTGGCCATGCTGCAGCCGACCATCCCGGGATGGCGCGCCGAGACGCTCGGCGACGACATCGCCTGGATGCGGTTCGGCAAGGACGGCCGGCTGTACGCGGTCAACCCCGAGTTCGGTTTCTTCGGCGTCGCGCCCGGCACCAACTGGAAGTCCAACCCCAACGCCATGCGCACCATCGAGGCCGGCAACACCGTCTTCACCAACGTCGCGCTCACCGACGACAACGACGTGTGGTGGGAGGGCCTCGAGGGCGACCCGCAGCACCTGATCGACTGGAAGGGCCGCGACTGGACGCCGGACTCCGGCGAGAAGGCCGCCCACCCGAACTCGCGCTACTGCACGCCGATGTCGCAGTGCCCGATCCTCGCGCCGGAGTGGGACGACCCGCAGGGCGTGCCGATCTCGGGCATCCTGTTCGGCGCCCGCCGCAAGACCACGGTCCCGCTGGTGACGCAGGCCCGCGACTGGCAGCACGGCGTGTTCATGGGTGCCACCATGGGCAGCGAGCAGACCGCCGCCGCCGAGGGCAAGGTGGGCACCGTCCGCCGCGACCCGATGGCCATGCTGCCGTTCCTGGGCTACCACGTCGGTGACTACTTCCAGCACTGGCTCGACCTGGGCAAGAACGCCGACGAGTCGAAGATGCCGAAGGTGTTCTTCGTCAACTGGTTCCGTCGCGGCGACGACGGCGGCTTCCTGTGGCCGGGCTTCGGCGAGAACAGCCGCGTGCTCAAGTGGATCGTCGACCGCATCGAGCACAAGGCCGGCGGCCAGGACACCCCGATCGGCATCGTGCCGAAGGCCGAGGACCTCGACCTGGACGGGCTCGACGCCAGCAGCGACGAGGTCGCCCAGGCGCTGGCGGTCAACACGGCCGAGTGGCGCGAGGAACTGCCGCTGATCGAGGAGTGGTTCGAGTTCGTCGGCGACAAGCTGCCGACCGGCGTCCGCGACGAGTTCGAGGCGCTCAAGCAGCGGCTGTCCGAAGCGGGCTGATCAGCCCGCCAGCCGCGAATTGGGGCTGGCTTTCTTCTGCGCGTACATCAGCTCGTCGGCGCGGGCGAGTAGTTCGCCCACGTTCGCGGTGTCGGAAACCGGCGCCCGCACGAAGCCGATGCTGGCCGAGAGACGGTAGGGCCGCTCACTCGTCTTGTTGAAATTCCCGAACGCGAGCGCGAGCCGCTCCTCGAGCGACGGGGTGTCGCCGGCGCTTTCGGTGATCATCACACAGAATTCGTCGCCGCCGATGCGGGCGAGGATGTCGGACTCGCGCCGGATGGTGCGCAGCACCCCGGCGACGTCTTTGATCAGTTTGTCGCCCATGTCGTGGCCCAGCTCGTCGTTGACCTTTTTGAGGCCGTCGACGTCGAGAAAGGCGAGCACGCAATTGTGGCCGAGGTGGTGTGACCCGCGCAGTTTCTGCTCGGCCAGCAGGTAGAAGCCGCGACGGTTGTTCAACCCGGTCAGCTCGTCGGTGACCGAGAGCCGGCGGATCTCCTCGTTGGCGTCCTCCAGGGCGGCGGTGCGGTCGCGCACCCGCCGTTCCAGCTCGGAGTACACCCGCACGTTCTCCATCGCGATCGACGTCGAGTCCGCCAGGGCCTGCAGCAGGTGGACCTCCTGGTCGGCCGGCTGGTGCCGGCTGGCCCAGTAATTGCCGATCGCGCCGATCGGCTCGAGCTTGCGGATGGGCACCATCACCAGGCTCTTGACGAAGGTGGGGCGGTACAGGGCGTGCGGGATGCGCGGGTCGCCGTAGATGTCGGGGATCACCGCCGCGTCGCGGTTGAGCATCGCCCAGCCGCTGATGCAGGACCCGATGGGGAAACGGCTGCCCTTCCACAGCGGGGCGATCGCGTCCTCGTCGGCGTAATAGCAGCTGTCGTTGTCGCGGAGCACGAACGTCGCGCCGTCACAACCGGTGAGCTCGCGCGCCGAGGAGCGGACGATGCGCTGCAGGTCGGGCAGGGTGCGCGCCAGCGACAGCTCCTGAATGGCGTGCACGAGCCGCTCCATGCCGTCGACATAGTCGGAATCGGCGAACGAAGATGCGGCAGGCTCCGATTCTTGCTCGGCGGTCATGCGCACCTCCGTGCGGCAGTGGCGTATCCCGCCGCGCGTTGCTGACCAAGGTCGGGTTCCAGGGCCCACGGCGCTCTACTTGACTGCATTATGGCTGGCGCCGCGCGCCCCGCGCCGGGATTGACGCAGAAACTCGCCGGGTCCACCCACCACTTAACACCCGTCAAGTTTGGCGGCGGTACAGTCTGCGCATGCAGATCCGCCCGTATATCGGCGCCGACAAACCTGCTGTCATCCTGTACCCGTCCGGCACGGTCGTCACCTTCGATGACCTCGAGGCCCGCGCCAATCGCCTGGCGCACCGGTTCCGCCAGGCGGGCCTGCGCGAGGGTGACACGGTCGCCATCCTGATGGAGAACAACGAGCACATCCACGCAGTGATGTGGGCTGCTCGCCGCAGCGGTTTGTACTACGTGCCCATCAACACCCATCTGACCGCGGCGGAGGCCGCCTACATCGTCGACAACAGCGCCGCCAAGGCGATCATCGGCTCGGCCGCGCTGCGCGAAACCTGCGCCGGCCTCGCCGAGCAGCTGCCGCGCGGGCTACCGGAACTGTTGCTGATCGCCGCCGAGAAGCAAGACGAGGGCCTGCCGGGCTGGGAGCGCTACCCGGAATGCGTTGCCGGCCAACCGGATACCCCGATCGACGACGAAATCGAGGGTGACCTGCTGCAGTACTCGTCCGGAACCACTGGCCGGCCCAAGGGCATCAAGCGCGAATTGCCGCACGTTCCCCCGGCCGACGCCCCCGGCATGATGTCGGCGCTGGTCGGCTTCTGGATGACGCCCGATTCGGTCTACCTGAGCCCCGCGCCGCTGTACCACACGGCGCCGTCGGTGTGGTCGATGAGCGCGCAGGCCGGCGGCATCACCACGGTGGTGATGGAGAAGTTCGACGCGGAGGGCTGCCTGGATGCCATCCAGCGGCACCGGGTCACCCACGGACAGTTCGTGCCGGCGATGTTCACCCGGATGCTGAAACTGCCTGATGCGGTGCGTCATTCGTACGACCTGAGCAGCCTGCAGCGGGTGATGCACGCCGCGGCGCCGTGCCCGGTGGAGATCAAGAAGCAGATGATCGACTGGTGGGGTCCGATCATCGACGAGTACTACGCCTCCTCCGAGGCACACGGGTCGACGCTGATCACCGCCGAAGATTGGCTGGCGCATCCGGGTTCGGTCGGCAAGCCCATGGGCGGCGCCGTGCACATCCTGGACGAGAACGGCGACGAGCTCCCGCCCGGCCAGGCCGGCGAGATCTACTTCGAGGGCGGGTATTCGTTCGAATACCTCAACGACCCAACGAAAACCGCGTCATCGCGCTCCAAGCACGGCTGGGCCACCGTCGGCGACATCGGCTACGTCGACGACGAGGGCTACCTGTACCTGACCGACCGGCGCCACCACATGATCATCTCCGGCGGGGTCAACATCTACCCACAAGAAGCCGAGAACCTTCTGGTCACCCACCCCAAGGTGATGGACGCGGCGGTGTTCGGCGTTCCCGACGACGAGATGGGCCAGCGCGTCACCGCGGTCGTGCAGACCGTCGACCCCGCGGACGCCACCGACGCGTTCGGCGATGAGCTGCTGGCCTGGCTGCGGGATCGCCTGGCGCACTACAAATGTCCGCGATCGATCGCCTTCGAAGCGCAGCTGCCGCGCACCGACACCGGCAAGCTCTACAAGAATGGGCTGATCGAGAAGTACTCGGTGTGACCGATGCTCCGGGTGGTCGACCTGTCGAGCGCGCCGGAGGACGGTCCGGCGTCGCCGCCCGGCGTGATCATCGCCGTCGGCTCGGCCGACGACATCGCTAGGGCCGGAACCTGGCTTGACGCAGCGACTTTCACGCTGACCGAGGACGCCTGCGCCGACCGCCGGGTCATCACCGTCGATTCCGTGTCCGACGCGCTGGTCGAGCTGACCGATCGCTGTCGACGTTGGCCGCACGCCGGCGGGATCTGTGACGACGTATTGCGCGCGGTGGATCCCGAGGGGCCGACGCTGGCCGGGGTGGTGGCCGAGTCGCTGGGGTATTCAACGCTGCAGTCCGGCCCGGAGTTCGCGCGGTGGCTACAGGAGCGCGGCCGGGTCCGCATGCCCGACATCGCCGACCCGGTACTGGCGGACCGTGACGGCGACATCCTGCGCATCGCCTTCAACCGGCCGCAGCGCCACAACGCGTTCTCCACCGACGCCCGCGCGGCGCTGTTGGAGGCGCTGTCCGTCGCGCAGCTGGATCCCTCGGTCACCGGCATCGTGTTGAGCGGCAACGGCCCATCGTTTTGCAGCGGTGGAGATCTCGCCGAATTCGGCACCTTCGCCGACCCGGCGAGTGCCCACCTCGCCCGCACCCGGCACAGCCCCGCCCTCGCGCTCGACGCGCTGACCGCGCGACTCGGCCGCGCGTGCCGCGCCGAGGTGCACGGCCGGGTGATGGGCAGCGGACTGGAGATGGCCGCGTTTTGCGGGTGGGTCACCGCCCGCGGCGACGCGGTGTTCGGGCTACCGGAATTGGCGCTCGGCCTGATCCCCGGCGCCGGCGGCACCGTCAGCGTCACCCGGCGGATAGGCCGGTGGCGCACGGCGTATCTCGTGCTGTCCGGCCACACCGTGGACGCCGAGACCGCGTTGGCCTGGGGGTTGGTGGACGAGGCCTAGCGATCGCGCCGCGGCACGCTCGACGTGGCCCGGGTTCGGCGTCAGAAGCCCGAATACGTGGTCGTGGTCGTCGAGGGCAGATGGGAGACGACAAGCACCCCGGCGACGACGTAGATCAGCACGAAGATCACCGCCGCGACGACGCCCACGATGGCGCCGATGATGGCCCACTTCTTGGCGTTGTTGGCCGCCTCGTGCGCCTCGGCGTAGCGGCCCTGCGCCCACAGCCCGGAGACCTTGTTGGAGTACACAATCGAGACGATCCCCAGCGGCAGGCAGCACAGCACCGTGCACAGGATCGCCCAGACCAGATAGTTCTCGGGTTCCGGCTGGCCCTGCCAGCCCGGCTGGGCCGCGGGCCATCCCGTGGGCGGCTGACCCGGCCACGCCGGGGGCGGCTGCGGCGGATACCCCGGCGGCGGCTGACCTTGCCAGTCCGGCGGCGGCTGGCCTTGCCATTCCGGTTGTTGCCCTTGCCATTCCGGCTGTTGCCCCGGCCATTCAGGCGAACCGCCGGGCGGCGCGGGAGGATAACTCATGGCGGCTGCCTTTCCCTTTGGTTCGGAAGTCAGGCAAATATACTCCCAAACGCCGTTCTGCCGCCGCGCGATTGACAAGCCCGCGTCAGATCCCGCCGCGGGTCACCAGTTGCCGGGCGATCACATTGCGCTGGATCTCGTTGGTGCCTTCACCGACGATCATCAACGGCGCGTCCCGAAAGTAGCGTTCGACGTCGTATTCGGTGGAATAACCGTAGCCGCCGTGGATTCGCACCGCGTTCAGCGCGATCTCCATCGCCACCTCGGAGGCGAACAGCTTGGCCATCCCGGCTTCCATGTCGCAGCGTTCACCGCTGTCGTAGCGCTCGGCGGCGTAGCGGGTGAGCTGGCGGGCGGCGGTGAGTTTGGTCGCCATGTCGGCCAGGTAGTTGCCCACCGATTGGTGCTGCCAGATCGGCTGCCCGAAGCTCTCCCGCTGCTGGGCGTAGGCCAGCGCATCCTCCAGCGCGGCGGTGGCGACGCCCAGGGCGCGGGCCGCCACCTGGATGCGGCCCGTCTCGAGTCCCTTCATCATCTGTGAAAAGCCCTCGCCCGCAACGCCACCCAGTATCGCCGTTTCCGGCACCCGGTAATTGTCGAAGGACAGCTCGCAGGACTCCACGCCCTTGTAGCCCAGCTTGGGCAGGTCCCGCGACACCGTCAGGCCCGGCCCGTGCTCGACGAGCACGATCGAGATGCCCGTGTGGCGCGGCTTGGCGTTCGGGTCGGTCTTGCACAACAGGGCGATCAGCCCGGAGCGGCGGGCGTTGCTGATCCAGGTCTTGGACCCGTTGATCACCAGGCCGCCCGCGTCGTCGCTCAGGGCGGTGGTCGCCATGTTCTGCAGGTCCGAGCCGCCGCCGGGCTCGGTCAATGCCATGGTGGCGCGCACCTCGCCGCCGGCCATCGGAGGCAGGTAGGTCCGCTTCTGCTCCTCGGTGCCGAACAGCGTCAGCAGCTTGGCGACCACGGTGTGCCCGCCCATCGCGCCGGCCAGGCTCATCCAGCCCCGCGCCAGTTCCTCGGTGACCCGCACGTAGCAGGGCATGGACACCGGCGAGCCGCCATACTCCTCGGGCACGGCCAGCCCGTAGATGCCGATCCGCTTCATCTGCTCGATCCACGCCTCGGGATAGGTATCGGCGTGTTCGGTCTCGCGCACGCTCGGCTTGACCTCGCGGTCGATGAACGCCCGCACCGTCGCGACCAGCATGTCCTCTTCGTCGTTCACCTATGAGCACCTCGTCGATTCGCGCCGAACGTCGACTTGCTGGGGAAAATCGGCACCAGCAGGTCGACGTTGGGCCTGATCCGGATTGACCCTCGATTCCACAGCCTGCCAGCATGTGGCGTTGTGACTAGTGACGGGTATGCGCGGATTCGCGAGGGTGGGCCGTACTTCGACGACCTCTCGGTGGGGCAGGTGTTCGACTGGGCGCCGTCGATGACGCTGTCGTCCGGCCTGGCGGGCGCGCACCAGGCGATCGTGGGCGACCGGCTGCGCCTGGCGCTCGACGCCGATCTGTGCGGGGCGGTGACGGGGCTGCCCGCCCCGTTGGCCCACCCGGGGTTGGTGTGTGACGTGGCGATCGGCCAGTCGACGCTGGTGACCCAGCGGGTCAAGGCCAACCTGTTCTATCGCGGCCTGGTGTTTCACCGGTTCCCCGTCATCGGCGATTCCCTCTACACCCGCACCGAAGTGGTTGGGCTGCGGGCCAATTCACCCAAGCCGGGCCGGGCCCCGACGGGCTTGGTGGCGCTGCGGATGATCACGATCGACCAGGCCGACCAGTTGGTACTCGACTTCTACCGTTGCGGGATGCTGCCCGCCGGACCGGATTTCGATGCCGACAACGCACCGCACGACGATCTGTCCACCATCGGCGCCGACGTGCCCGGCCCGGCCCACGATCCCACCGCGCAATGGGACGGTGAGGTTTTCCGCACCAAGGTGCCCGGGCCGCACTTCGATCCCGCTCTGGCGGGATCGGTGCTGCACAGCACCGCCGACGTCGTCACCAATGCCCCCGAGCTCGCCCGGCTCACCCTGAATATCGCTGCGACCCATCATGATTCGCGGGTCGGCGGGCGCCGGCTGGTGTACGGCGGACACACCATCGGGCTGGCGCTCGCGCAGGCCGGCAGGCTGCTGCCCAACCTGGTGACGGTGCTGGGCTGGGAGTCGTGCGATCACACAGGTCCCGTACACGAGGGCGACACCCTCTACAGCGAGCTGCACATCGAATCCGCCGAGCCGACCGAGCATGGGGGAGTGCTCGGGTTGCGGTCGCTGGTGTATGCCGCCGGTGACGCGGAGGGCGGGCCGGACCGGCCGGTGCTGGACTGGCGGTTTCGCGCGCTGCAGTTCTAACGACGATGCGCGCCACGAGCACAATGGGGGGCGTGAGCTCGGCCGCAACCGCCTGGGGAAGCAGCGGGCTGGCCTACCTGACCGGCCCGCCCGACGGACCCGCCGACTTCTCCCGCGCCCGCGTGCTGTCCCGCGCGCACGAGGTGGCCGCGGCGATCGGCGGCCGCTGGGGCATCGACGTCGACGCGGCCGGGCTGCTGACCGGCCGGGCCGCCCTGCGGGGCCTGACCCGCGCCGGCCGGGTGTCGCCCGGCGGCGCCACCCGCCTGCTCGCGGCGCGGGACGGCTGGTGCGCGCTCACCCTCTCCCGCGCCGACGACCTCGCCGCCGTCCCGGCGCTCCTGCAGGTCGACGACGCCGCGGTCGACCCGTGGCCGCAGCTGCGACGGTGGGCCGCCACCCGTGCGGTCCCCGACATCGTCGAGCGGGCGGCGTTGCTCGACATCCCGGCGGCGGGCCTGGGTGAGGCGACGGCCGCGCCGTCGCACACACGCCGCATCGGACCGCCGGCGCCACCGCGCGCGCCGCGGGGGCTGCTGGTGGCCGATCTGTCCTCGATGTGGGCGGGCCCGCTGTGCGGTCGGCTGCTGGCCCACGCCGGGGCGACGGTGGTCAAGGTCGAAAGCCCTCGCCGCCCGGACGGAACCCGCGCCGGGGACCGAACCTTCTTCGACTGGATGAACCACGAAAAGCTGTGCTATGGCATCGATTTCGACAGCCAGACCGACGAATTGCGCGAGCTCCTCACGGTCAGCGACGTCGTCATCGAGGGCTCCCGCCCGGCCGGGCTGGCGCGCCGGGGCCTCGGGCCCGACGACGTCGCGCCACGACCGGGCCGAATCTGGTTGCAAATCACCGCCTATGACGGCCGCCGACCGGGATTCGGGGACGACGCCGCCGTCGGTGGCGGCCTGGTCGGGACCAGCGCCGAGGGGCCGGTGTTCTGCGGCGACGCCATCGCCGACCCGCTGACCGGCCTGCAGGCGGCGCTGGCGGTGGCCGAATCCCTGGCGCGCGGCGGCGGCGAATTGATCCGCCTCTCCATGGCGGCCGTCGCCGCGACCTACGCGGCGCTGCCCACGGGGCCCTCGGAGTCGCCCGCGCCGGTGTCACCGCCGCTAATGCCGCCGGCGGCGCCTCCCGCGTCCGGGCTGGGCGCCGACAACGCGGCGGTGCGCCACCTTGTCGGCCAAAGACGTTGCCCGTCATGCTGATTCGTCAGGCGACCCTGCTGGATGGGACCGTGACCGACATCCGCGTTGGCGCGCAGATCGAGGAGATGGCGCCCTCGGGCGAGGGGCTGACGCCGCGCGCTGGCGAGGGCGTCCTGTACGCGGGCGGCGGAACCGTGCTGCCCGGGCTGCACGACCACCACGTGCACCTGCGCTCGGCGGCCTCGGCGCTCGATTCGTTTTTCGTCGGACCGCCCGGGGTCAGCACCGAAGCCGAGCTCACCCAGTTGCTGGCAAACGCCACGCCCGGGCCCGACGGGTGGATTCGCGCCGTCGGCTACCACGATTCGGTCGCCGGGGAACTCGACCGGACCGCTCTGGACGCGATGGTCCGCAGCGTGCCCGTGCGCATCCAGCACCGCAGCGGCGCGCTGTGGATCCTCAACTCCGAGGCGCTGGGCCGGATCGGCCTGGCCGAACACCCCGACGGGCGACTGCGCAGCGCCGACGACGGCTGGGCGCAGGCCCTGGACCGACGCGAAACCGACCTCGCCGAACTCAGCCGCCGCATCACGGCGACCGGCGTCACCGGGGTCACCGACGCCACCCCCGACCTCGACGCCGACGACAGGGCCTTGCTGGCGGCGGCGCACGGCCGCGGCGAGTTCCGGCCACGGGTCAGCTTCCTGTCCCCGGGCAAGAAAATCCTGCACGACGACCGCCTCGACCTCGACGGCCTCACGGAATGGATTGCCGGGCAGCACAACACGGGCCAACCGGTCGCCGTGCACTGCGTGACCGCGGCCCAGCTGGTGGTGACCATCGGCGCCCTGCGCGCGGCCGGCGGCCACCCGCAGGACCGCATCGAACACGCCGCGGTGGTGCCCGACGACAACGTGGCCGACCTCGCCGAGCTCGGGGTCACCGTGGTCACCCAGCCCAACTTCGTCGCCGAGCGCGGCGATCAGTACCTCGCCGAGGTTCCCGCCGCCGAGCACGATCAGCTGTGGCGCGTCGCGGCGCTGCGCGACGCGGGCGTGCCGGTCGCGCTGTCCACCGACATGCCGTTCGGCCACGGCGACCCGTGGACGGCGATGCGCGCCGCGGTGCACCGCACCACACCGAGCGGTGCCGTTCTGGGCGCCGACGAATGTGTCTCGCCGTCAACGGCTTTGACGATGTTTCTGGGGTGCGCGGATCGACCGGACCGGGTGCGCGCCGTGCGCACCGGGCAGCCGGGCGACCTGTGCGTGCTCAGCGAGCCACCGGCGACGGCGCTGGCCGAGCTGGACGCCGGCATGGTGGCCGCCACCGTCATCGGCGGCGAGCTGGTGTACTTCGCGATGTGACCCGGCGGTCAGGACGCCGGGGCGAGCGCGGCGCGCAGGATGTCGCATTGGCTGCCGAAGAACTGTTGCGACACTTGAAGTTTCGGCGCGATCAGGTCGAACCCGTGGAAGGCGCCGGGAACGATCTCGACCTGGCACGGCACCCCGGCGGCTTTCAGCCGTTCGGCGTAGGCCAGGTCTTCGTCGTGGAACAGGTCATGGGTGCCCACACCGATCCACGCCGGGGGCAGCCCGCTCAGGTCGTCGCGCCGGGCGGGCACCGCGACCTGCGGGTCCGCGCCGCCCAGGTATGCGGCCCAACCGAATCGGTTGCTGCGGTTGTCCCAGAGCCGGTAGTTCGCGCTGGGCTCGGTCGCCGAACTGCGGTCGTCGAGCATGGGATAGGTCAGCAGCTGGAACGAGGGGCTCACCTCGGCGCGGTCGCGGGCCAGCAGGGCCAGGGCCGCGGCGAGGCCACCGCCGGCGCTGGCACCCCCGATGGCCACCCGGTACCGGTCCACCGACGGCAGCCCGGCGAGCCAGGTCAGCGCCGCGTAGCAGTCTTCCAGCGGTGCGGGGTACGGATGTTCGGGCGCCAGGCGGTATTCCACCGACGCCACGGTGATGCCCAGCCGCCTGCTGAACCCGCTGCACAACCGGTCGTCCTGCTGGGCGGTGCCGATCACGTATCCGCCGCCGTGAATCCACAGCAGCGCGGGCGTCGGCTCGCTGACATCGGCGGGCCGGAACAGCCGGACGCCGGCCCCCGACTCGAGGGTGATCACCTCGACGTCGCGGACGGGCTTGCCCAGCCGCGCCCGCCAGTCCATCGCCGCCCGCATGATAGGCAGGGTGCGTGGGCCGACGAGCCGCCGGGGAGCGAAGCGGGCGAGTTTTTGCAGGTCAGGATGAACAGCGTCGTTCGTCACCGATCCAGTATCACCGACGGGGAAAATGAAGGGACCGCTATCGGTGTTCTGCCGTTCATGACACGAGGAGGCCGCGTGCCCGCAAACGTCCCCCACCTCGCCACGCGATTGGTCGACACGACGCTCGGGACGCTTCGGGTCCAGGTGAGTGGCGGAACCGGTCCCGCGGTCCTCATGTGGCCGAGCCTGCTGATGACGGGCGACCTGTGGGCCGGGCAGGCCGCCCGGTTCGGCGACAGCCATCGCCTGGTGCTCGTCGACCCGCCCGGCCACGGCGGCAGCGCGCCGCTGAGCGGGCCCTTCAGCTTCGCCGACTGCGCGCGCTGCGTCGTCGACCTGCTGGACGGGCTCGGCATCGACCGCGCCCACTTCGTGGGCAACTCCTGGGGCGGGATGATCGGCGGCACCTTCGCCGCGCTGCACCCCGAACGGCTCGACCGCGCCGTGCTGATGAATTGCACCGCCTCCAAAGCCGGTGTCGCGCAAAAGATTCAGTACGCCGCCATGCTGTGGCTGGCGAGACTGCTCGGCGGCATCCGGCCGCCGCTGACCCGGTCGAGCATCCGCGCCTTCCTGGGGCCGACCACGCTGCGCACCCGCCCGGACGTGGTCGAGGCCGTGCGGACGAACGTGGCTGCGGTGAACGCCGATTCGGTCCGCTGGGCGGTGCACAGCGTGGTCTCGGCCCGGCCCGATCAGCACGCCCTGCTGGCGCGCGTCACGGCGCCGGTGCTGGTGGTCGCCGGCGCGGAAGACGCCACCTTCCCGGTGGCCGAAACCCGGGCCATGGCCGAGTCGATCCCTACCGCGTCCTTCACCGTCCTGGACGGGGTCGCGCACCTCGCGGCGCTCGAGGACCCCGCCCGGGTGAACGCGCTGCTGGAGTCGTTTCTGTTCGGGTGACGCGGCGCCGCTATCGAACCGAAACACGCGTTGCCACGTAGCCCTAACGGGCCCGCGCAGGGCCCACAAGGCAGTGGATTAACCGAACCGCGATCGGGGTATCGGTGCAATGCTGGCGAACGTGCTTGCCGTCAGCTGTGGGGTTTGTCGGCTCGTGTTCGCTACGTCCCGCCTGGGGCCGCGCGTCCGCAGGCCGCCCGATCGGCCGCGACGCGAGGGGCGAGACATGCTGGGGCAGCTATACGATCGGGCACTCGGCGGGGAGCGATGTTGGATCCGCCATGACGACGGCGAGCTGCGGCCGCTGCCGGCGCACCGCTGGTTGGGCGTGCGATGTCCCCCCGACGGCTCAGGCGGATCCGGTGACGCCGTCGACGAGGTTTTCGACGAGGCCGTCACCCAGATGTGCACCGGGCCGACCATCGAGCTGGGCTGCGGTCCGGGGCGGTTGGTGGCGAGACTGATCCAGCGGGGCATCCCCGCACTCGGTATCGACCGATCCGCGACCGCGATCCAGCTGGCGGGCCGGGGCGGTGCGCCGGCCCTGTTGGGTGACGTGTTCGAGGAGCTGCCCGGAACGGGCTTGTGGCAGACGGTGTTACTGGTCGACGGCAACGTCGGGCTCGGTGGAGACCCGCTGCGGATTCTCGCGCGCGCCTTCGAGTTGTTGGCCCGCGGCGGCCGTTGCATCGCCGAATTCGAAGCCGAGACCATCGGCATCCGGTCGCGCTGGGTCCGCCTCGAGTCGTCGTGCGAGGTCGGACCCTGGTTTCGCTGGGCCACCGTCGGGGTGGACAGCGCCGCCGCGCTGGCCGCGCAGGTGGGGCTGACGCTGACCGGCGTCCGCCTGATCGGCGACCGGGTGATCGCCAGCCTGGCGGCGGTCTGAGCGTGTCGCGCGCAGCTAAATCCGGCGCGCGTAGCGAACCGCCAAATGCGTTCCAAACAGGATGAATAACCCCTTCAGCGACACCCCTGGGCAAAGCGTGAGCGCAACCATAGCCGGTTCTACGTAAACACCGGTTTCGGCGACCTGCCCGGGGGTACAGTTCCCGACATGACGGCGAACCGACCGGGTTTCACACCGTGGATGAAGTGGTTGCTGCGGGCCGGTCCCGCCGACTATGCGCTGGCACTGAGCGTGGCCGGGGCGTCGCTGCCGGTGGTCGGCAAACACCTCGAGCCGCTGGCCGGCATCACCGCCATGGGCGTGTGGGGCGCGCGGCACGCGCCCGAGGCGATCTCCGCGGCGACCAAGGACTGGTTCACGCCGGGGATCAACGACGCGCGGCGCCGGGACCGTGAGAGCACGCGGCAGGTCTCCCTCGCGGCGTTGCGGGGGGTCGTGTCGGCGGCGGACCTCGAGATGGATTGGCCGGCGGCCGAACGGACACCGCCGATCTGGGACGGCCTGCGCCAGCGGCGCCACCTTTATCGCCGGGGCGTCCACTACGGGGACCACCCCGCACAGGTGCTCGACGTCTGGCGCCGCAAAGACCTGCCCGCGCAACCCGCGCCGGTCCTGATCTTCCTGCCGGGCGGCGCCTGGGTGCACGGCAGGTGCATGGGTCAGGGGTCCGCGCTGATGTCGCGGCTGGCCGAGCAGGGGTGGGTGTGCCTGGCGGTCGACTACCGCGTCGCGCCGCACCACCGCTGGCCGCGCCACATCGTCGACGTCAAAACCGCCATCGCGTGGGCGCGCGCCAACGTCGACAAGTTCGGCGGCGACCGCAATTTCGTTGCGATAGCGGGGTGTTCGGCCGGCGGCCACCTGTGCGCGCTGGCCGGGCTGACCCCCGACGACCCGGAGTACCGGGCGAAGCTGCCCGAGGGTGCGGACACGTCGGTGGACGCGGTCGTCGGAATTTATGGCCGCTACGACTGGGAGGACCGCTCGACGGCGGAGCGCGCCCGGTTCGTCGAATTCCTGGAACGGGTCGTGGTGAGAAAGTCGATCGCCCGTCACCCCGAGGTATTCCGGGCCGCCTCGCCGATCGCCCGAGTGCACCGTAATGCGCCTCCCTTCCTCGTGATTCACGGCAGCAAGGACAGCGTCATCCCGGTGGAGCAGGCGCGCAGCTTCGTCGAGCGGCTGCGGACGGTGTCGCATTCGACGGTGGGCTACCTGGAGTTGCCCGGTGCGGGCCACGGATACGACCTCATCGACGGCGAGCGCGCCGGCGCGGCGGCACACGTCGCCTCCCTGTTCCTCAACCAGGTTTATCGCACCAAGACACGGATCGTGGCAAAAGAGGTTATCTGAGCCGGCGCCGCTGAGTATGGTCCCTCTATGGGTAAGGGGCAGCGGTGAAGAGGCTTAGCGGCTGGGACTCGGTGCTGCTGTACAGCGAAACGCCGAACGTGCACATGCACACCATCAAAGCCGCCGTCATCGAGCTGGACGTTGATCGGCGTTCCCTGGACGTCGACGCGTTCCGACAAGTCATCGCCGGCCGGCTGAACAAGCTCGATCCGTTCTGCTACCAGCTCATCGAGGTCCCCCTCAACTTCCACCACCCGATGTGGCGGGAAAACTGCGAGGTCGACCTCGACTATCACATCCGTCCCTGGCGAGTGTCGCCGCCCGGGGGCCGCCGCGAGCTGGACGAAGCCATCGGGCAAATCGCCAGCACCCCGCTCGACCGCAGCCGCCCGCTCTGGGAGATGTACTTCGTGGAAGGGTTGGCCAACAACAGGATTGCGGTCGTCGGCAAAATTCACCACGCGCTCGCCGACGGCGTCGCATCGGCGAATTTGTTGGCCCGCGGCATGGACCTGCAGCCGTGCCCGGACGGCGGACCGTACATGTGCGACCCGCCCCCGACCACGCGGCAGCTCGTCGCCTCGGCGCTCGCCGACCACGTCCGCCACGTCGGGCGGCTGCCGCACACGATCCGCTACACCGCGCAGGGTTTGGGCCGGGTGCGCCGCAGCACACGCAAGTTCTCCCCGGAACTGACGCGGCCGTTCGAGCCGCCGCCGACGTTCATGAACCACAAGCTCACCCCGGAACGCCGGTTCGCCACCGCCACACTGGCCCTGGCCGACGTCAAGGAGACCGGCAAGCGGCTCGGGGCGACGATCAACGACATGGTGCTGGCCATGTCGACGGGCGCGTTGCGCACCCTGCTGTTGCGCTACGACGGCAAGGCCGAGCCGTTGTTGGCTTCGGTGCCAATGAGTTTCGACTTCTCGCCCGAGCGGATCTCCGGTAATCGTTTCACCGGCGTGCTGGTCGGCCTGCCGACCGATTCCGACGATCCGCTGGAGCGGGTGCGGTGCAGCCACGAGAACGCGATCGCCGCCAAGGAAAGCAATCAGCTGATGGGACCGGAGTTGGTCAGCCGGTGGGCGGCCTACATGCCCCCGGGCCCCACCCAGGCCTTCTTCCGGTGGGCGTCCGGCCGCGATGGCCACAACAAGATCCTCAACCTGAACATCTCCAACGTCCCCGGGCCGCGCGAGCGCGGCCGCGTCGGCGGTGCGCTGGTCACCGAGATCTATTCGGTGGGCCCGTTGACCGCGGGCAGTGGGCTCAACATCACCGTGTGGAGCTATGTCGATCAGCTCAACATCTCGGTGCTCGCCGACGGGGCCACGTGCGAGGACCCGCACGAGGTCACCGACGCCATGGTCAACGATTTTATCGAAATACGCAGGGCCGCAGGGATTTCGGAGAAGCTCACCACAATCGAAGCCGCGATGGCGCCGGCCTGACCGGGTCGGTACGGTCGCTGACCTCGCGCGGGCGGTAACCCGAATCTCGCCGGGCCGTTAACGCCGTTCCCGTCGACCGTTACCATCGGTCCGACAAGTCAGTAGCGTGACGAACAAGGGAGCACCGTGAGCGAAGAGGCCAACGAACCCGAAGTCCTGGTCGAACAGCGGGACCGGATCCTCATCATCACGATCAACCGGCCGAAGGCCAAGAACGCGGTCAACTCCGCGGTGGCCAACGGCCTGGCCGCCGCCGTCGACCGGCTCGACGACGAACCCGGACTGTCGGTCGGCATCCTCACCGGCGCGGGCGGCTCGTTCTGCGCGGGCATGGACCTCAAGGCCTTCGCCCGCGGCGAGCTCCCGATCGTCGAGGGCCGCGGCATGGGCTTCACCGAACGTCCGCCAGTCAAGCCGCTGATCGCGGCGGTCGAGGGCTACGCGCTGGCCGGCGGCACCGAGCTGGCGTTGGCGACCGACCTGATCGTGGCCTCCAAGGACTCGGCGTTCGGCATCCCGGAGGTCAAGCGCGGCCTGGTCGCCGGGGGCGGCGGGCTGCTGCGGCTGCCGCAACGCATCCCGTCCGCGATCGCCATGGAGCTGGCACTGACCGGTGAAAACCTGAGCGCCGAGCGCGCGCACGCGCTGGGAATGGTCAACGTCCTCGCCGAGCCCGGATCGGCGCTGGACGCGGCGATCGAGCTGGCCGAGAAGATCGCCGCGAACGGGCCGCTGGCGGTGGCCGCCACCAAGCAGATCATCGTCGAGTCCCGCGGCTGGAGCCCCGAGACCATGTTCGCCGAGCAGAACAAGCTGCTCGCCCCGGTGTTCTCCTCCAACGACGCCAAGGAGGGCGCGATCGCCTTCGCCGAGAAGCGCCCACCCAAGTGGACGGGCACTTAATCGGTCAGATACCGCTGCAGCGTCGGCCCCAGCCGGCCGACCAGGTCCTCGATGCTGGTCGACGCGAGCGGCTCGATCTTGAGCTGGTAGCGCGCGAAGGCGAGCCCGGCCAGGTGGCTGGCCACCAGCTCGACCCGTAGCTCGGCATCGGCAACCCCGAATTCCGTCGCGACCCGCTCGGCGATCGGGCCGGCGAGGCTGTCGTGCAACACCTTTCGCGCCTCGGGGTGGATCGCCGCCGAACGCCACAGCGTCAGGAACGGCTCGAACACGGCGCCTTGTTCCCAGTGCTCGAGGAAGCGGCGCGCCAGCCGTTCGCCGACCCGTTCGGTCCCCTCGTCGAGCAGTGTGGCCAGCTGGTGCAACGGGTGCTCGGGACCGGTCAGCGTGGACGCGGTGAACAGACCTTCCTTGTTGCCGAAAAAGTAGTAGACCATCGCGACGTCCACACCGGCGTCGGCCGCGATCGCGCGGACGGTGGCCCGTTCGTACCCGTCGCGCATGAAGCGTTCTCGCGCCGCATCGATGATGCGCTGTCTGTTCACTTGGCCGGTGCGCCACCGGCCGGCGCGCCGCGCTGCTGGCATGCGCACCAGAATAGTTCAACAGGCGTTGGCGAATGCCGCCGCGCGGCGTACCTTAGTTGTTGAACGAAGGTTGAAGTATTAGCTGAAGGAGGCCTTCAATGGTGACGAGGACGCGGCGACGCCTGTGGTGGCGCCACCTGATATCGGTCCTGTTGTTCCCGGCGACGATGACGCTCGTGGTGCCGGCCCTGATCGTCGGCACGGCCGGCGTGCACGAGCCGCGCCTGGATGCCGCGCCGACGATCGCGCTGATCACGGTCGGCTGCGTGCTGATCGCCGCCGGCCTGGCCCTGATGATCTGGACGAATGTGCTGTTCGACCGGGTGGGCGAGGGGACGCTCGGGCTGGGCAACGTGATGGGGGAGCCGGTCCATCTGGTGGTGCGGGGCCCGTACCGGCACGTGCGGAACCCGATGATCACCGGCGTGCTGTGCATCCTGCTCGGCGAGGCGGCCATCATTGCATCGGGCCCGCTATTGCTTTGGTTCGCAATCTTTTTCACGTTCCAGGCCATCGCCATCCGGTTCTGGGAGGAGCCCCATCTCGCCGAGCGCTACGGCCGTGAATACGTCGACTATCGAAGCAACGTGCCGCGCTGGATCCCGCGGGTCTCGGCCTGGGATCCGCCCGCCCGCTCCTGAGGCGGTGGCAAGCGCCGGCACCGATCGCAACTCGGGGTTCCCGTCCCACCTTTGCCGTCGAGGGACCCGCCGTGACCAGGGCGCCCGTCGCGCGGCAAGCTCGGCATCGAGGGGCAATCCGGCTGAGTTACACTGCAGACGAGATTTGTAAAGGGCCGGGAATCCAGAAGGATCGAGGATGAGCATTTCGTTGCTGCTCGAGATGGCCGTGTCCGGCGACGCCGAGCGCACCGCGGTGGTGTCCGGCGATTTGCGGCTGACCACGCAGCAGCTCAGCGATCTTGCCGACGGCGGGGCGGGGGTGGTCGCGGCCTCGGGCGCCAAGCACCTGGTGTACGTGGGCACCGGCGGCGCGATGCTGCCGGTGTTGATCTTCGCCGCGGCGCGCGCCGGGGTGGCGTTCACGCCGATCAATTACCGGCTCTCCGCCGAGGGCATCCAGGCGCTGATCGAGCGGCTGCCCGAGCCGTTGGTGGTGGTCGACGGTCGCTACCGGGAGATGATCGGCGGGGTGTCGGACCGGGTGATGGTGTCCGACGACTTCCTCGACGCCGCCGGCGGTGCCGAGCCCGCGGCGGAATTCCCCGATCCGGACGCCGTCGCGATCGTGCTGTTCACGTCGGGCACCACCTCGCAGCCCAAGGCCGTCGAGCTCTCGCACAACAACCTGACCAGTTACGTCACCGGGACGGTGGAATTCGGGGCGGCCGCCGACACCGATGCCGCGCTGATCTGCGTGCCGCCGTACCACATCGCCGGGGTCAGCGCCGCGCTGTCGAATCTGTATGCGGGCCGCAAGATGGTGTACCTGCCCAATTTCGATGCGCAGGAATGGGTTCGGCTGATCAACACGGAGAACGTGACCACCGCGACGGTGGTGCCGACCATGCTCGACCGCATCGTCACGGTGCTGGAGAACGGGGACGGGCCGGCCATCGAGTTGCCGTCGCTGCGCAACCTCGCCTACGGCGGCTCCAAGGTCGGTTTGCCGCTGGTTCGCCGGGCCCTCGAGCTGCTCCCCGACGTGGGCTTCGTCAACGCCTACGGCCTGACCGAGACCAGCTCGACGATCGCGGTGCTGACTCCCGACGACCATCGCGCGGCGCTGGCGGCGTCGACTCCGGAGGGCGCGCGGCGGCTGGGGTCGGTCGGGCAGGCGGTGGCGGGCATCGAGCTGCAGATCCGCGACGAGGTCGGCAACGTGCTGCCGCCGGGCGAGACCGGTGAGCTGTTCGTGCGGGGCGAGCAGGTCTCGGGCCGCTACACCGGGATCGGTTCGGTGCTCGACGAGAACGGCTGGTTCCCGACCAAGGACATCGCCATGCTCGACGACGAGGGCTACCTGTTCATCGGTGGGCGCAGCGACGACACGATCATCCGCGGCGGCGAGAACATCGCGCCCGCCGAACTCGAAGAGGTCCTGGTCGAGCACCCCCACGTGCGGGACGTCGCCGTGGTCGGGGTCGAGGATCCGCAGTGGGGCCAGGCGATCGTCGCGGTGGTGGTGCCGGCGCCGGGCGTCGACCCCGACCCCGCGGAACTGCGCGAATTCGTCCGCAAGAGTTTGCGCGGATCACGCACCCCCGACGAGGTAGTGTTTCGCGACGAGCTGCCCACCACCGCCACCGGCAAGGTGTTGCGGCGGGAGATCATCCAGACCCTCACGGAATTGCGCTCCGCGCCGGCCCAGCAGTAAGCGATCAAGGACGGAAATCAATGATCAAGAACGGAACTCGTCTCGCCAGCCAGGTATGCGACACCCAGGTGATCGTCGTCAGAAGCGCGGACAGCCTCGACGACCTGCGGTGTGGCGGTGCGCCGATGGTGCCGGTGGGCGCCGAGCGCTCGGGCGAACTGGACCCGGCGTTCTCCGACGGCACGGTCATGGGCAAGCGCTACGTGGACGAATCCGGCGCCGAGGTGCTGGTGACCAAGCCCGGCGCCGGAAGCCTGAGCATCGGGCAGACCGCGCTGCACCTCAAAGAGGTCAAGCCGCTACCCGCGAGCGACTGACGACGTCACTGCGAGCCGGCAGGCTTGCCCGGGATCTTGTTCCGGAGAACGAATTCCTTTGCCTTGATCAGGAATTCGAGCTGCTCACCCACTTGGTGTAGCGGGCCCGCGTTGCGGGTCGACCGCGACAGGACGATGGCGCCCTCCAGCGCGGAGATCGACATCACGGCCAGCGACGCGGCGTCAGCGTCGTCGAAGCCGTCGTTGACGAACGCGCGGGTGAGCGCGGTGCACCAGCGGCCCAGGATCGCGCCGGCCTCGGTGGAGAGCTTGGGCCCGTCACCGTCGGAACACCCGATCGCCGCCGCCACCACCGGGCAGCCGGCGGTGAAGCCGCCCTCGGTGAGCAGCCGCTCCCAGTACCCGACGAACTCGGCCAACAACTCCCGGGCGCCGCGGCCGGCGGCGTCGTCTATCAGGGCGGTGATGGAGTCGCCGGAGTAGCGCAGCGCTTCGGTCAGGATCTGATTGCGCCCGTCGGGAAAGTGGTAGTAGACCGAGCCACGCGGGGCGCCGCTGCGGGCGAGCACCGCGTCGATCGTCACGCCCGCGGCGCCGCGCTCACGCATCACCTCGGCGGCGCTGGCCAGCATTTTTGTCCGGGTGTCCCCGCGCTTCGTCGGGGCGTCACCGATAGTCGGCACTGTCGTACCTCCCGAGGCTGGCGTCATGCAGCGTGCGAGTGGCGCAGCGCCGGCCAGTGCATATGACGCGGGCTGAAGCGGAATGTCCGGCGCCGCAACTCTGGCATCTCGCGGGTGAATTGATAGCCGGCGACGTTGAGCTCAATGATCCACATGGTGTTCTCCCGGCCTGTGTGCGGCCCTTGATTATGCTAAGAACCATATAAGACATCCGTAAATTAAGCAATTTCTCAGGCGAAATGTGACGTACGCCGCACAAACAGGGCGCGTCGGCGCGGCGGTCCGCACTTGCGGCCGCGTGAACCGGCCGAAAATATGCTCTATTGCATAACCGCTAGAACGCCGCTAGGACGGCCCCCCAAACGCCGAACGCGCACCCACGGCGAAAAATCGGCAGATATCTCGCCCTGCGTGCACGTTCGACGCGGGATTTAGCTTTCGATCGTGTGGCCCATCGGCATCAGCACGCTCTTCTGCTGGGTGAAGTGCTCGACGCCCTCGGGTCCGTTCTCGCGGCCGATGCCGGAGTTCTTGTAGCCGCCGAACGGGCAGCACGGGTCGAACGCGTACCAGTTGATCGCGTATGTCCCGGTGCGGATCTTCTCCGAGACCTCGATGCCCCGCTGCACGTCGGCGGTCCACACGCTGCCGGCCAGCCCGTACACCGAGTCGTTGGCGATCTTGATCGCGTCCTCCTCGGTGTCGTAGGGGATGATCGAGAGCACCGGCCCGAAGATCTCCTCCTGGGCGATCGTCATCTTGTTGTCGACGTCGGCGAACACCGTCGGCTGCACGAAGAAGCCGCCGTCGAGACCCTCGGGACGGCCGCCGCCGCACACCAGCCGCGCACCCTCCTCGATGCCCTTGGCGATGTAGCCCTCCACCCGGGCCCGCTGCTTCTCCGAGATCAGCGAACCGATCTGGGCGGCCGGGTCCGACGGCAGGCCCACCGGCAGCGCCTGCACGAAAGTGCTTACCGCGTCCACGATTTCGTCGTACCGCGAGCGCGGAGCCAGGATGCGGGTCTGGGCCACGCAGGCCTGCCCGCTGTTCATGATCCCGGAGAACACCAGCATCGGGATCGCCGAAGGCAGGTCGACGTCGTCGAGGACGATGGCCGCCGACTTCCCGCCCAGCTCCAGGGTGCACGGCTTGAGCATGTCGGCGGCGCGACGGCCGATCTCCTTGCCCACCGCCGAGCTGCCGGTGAAGGAGAAGATGTCGACGTCCGGGTTGGAGGTCAGCGCCTGCCCGGTCTCGATCCCGCCGGGCACCACCGACAGCACGCCCTCGGGCAGCCCCGCCTCGGCGAAGGCCTCCGCCAAAGCGTTTGCGCTCAGCGGTGTTTCGGCCGCCGGCTTGAGCACCACCGTGCAGCCGGCCAGCAGCGCCGGGCCCAGCTTGTTGACCGCCAAAAACAGCGGCACGTTCCAGGCCACGATCGCGCCCACCACACCGATCGGCTCGCGGTGGACGATGCTCTGCCCGTAGCCGCCGGTGCGGACCTCTTTCCACTTGACCTGGTCGACGGCCGGGCCGGCGAAGAAGTTCAGCGCCCCGATCGAGCTCATCCAGTGCATCGTTTCGACGGTCGTCGGCGGCTGGCCGGTCTCGGCCGCGAGCAGCTGGGTGAACAGGTCCTTGCGCTCCTCCATCACCTTGAGCGCGTTGGCGATGACGGCGGCGCGCTCCTTCGGCGGCGTGGTCGGCCACGGGCCGTTGTCGAAGGCCGCGCGGGCCGCGGCGACGGCGGCGTCGACGTCGGCCGCGGCGGCCAGCGGCACCTTGCCGACGTAGTCACCGGTGGCCGGACAGGTCACCTCGATCACCTCGGAGGTCGACGGTTCCGTCCACTTGCCGCCGATGAAAAGCTTGTCGTATTCGGTCTTAGCGTCTGTCATCTTCCGCCACTCCTCCTGCTTGTTCAGATCGCACTGCCCTGTCATCGTCGTCGGCGGGCATGCGCGCCACCCTACCCAAGCCAGGGCAAAACGAGAACACGTTTCACTCTTGGGGTTGCAGGACCAGCACCAGATTGCTCACCAGAAACTCGCGCAGCACCGGCACGCCCGTCAGCCACCACGCCCATCGCGGGTGGTAGCGGGGAAATGCGGCCAGCGCGGCGCCGGTGTTCGCGGCCCACGTCAGGCCGTCGGCCGCCGACACCTCGAACAACGACGACCCGTAGTTGTTTTTGGCGGGATGGCCGTGCTTGCGCGCGTAGCGCGCCGCGGCGCGCTCGCCCCCCAGGTAGTGGGTCAGGCCCATCTCGTGTCCGCCGAACGGGCCCAGCCAGACGGTGTAGGACAGCACGGCCAGCCCGCCGGGCCGGGTCACTCGCAGCATCTCGGCGCCGAGTTGCCAGGGCCGCGGCACGTGTTCGGCGACGTTGGACGACAGGCAGATGTCCACCGAATCGTCGGCGAACGGCAGCGCCATGCCCGACGCGCGCACGAAGGTTCCCCCGGCCGCCGCGTCGGCGGGTCCGGCCGCGTGCATCTCGCCCGGGTCGGGCTCGACGCCGATGTAGTCGAGTCCGGCGCCGGCGAAGGCCGTCGCGAAGTAGCCCGGCCCGCCGCCGACGTCGAGCAGCGTGCGGCCGGCGGGGGAGTCCGCGTGGGCGGCGCGCCACAGGTCGCTCACCATCGCCACGGTGTCGGCGGCCAGCGCGCCGTAGAAGCGGGCGGGATCGCTCTGCTCGTAGCGAAACTCCGACAGCAACCGCACCGAGCGGGCCAGCGTCGCCCGGCGAGCGAAGAGGTCGGTCACGGCCACCGGCCAACCCTACGGCCGGTCGCGCAACCGGGCGCACACATAGTGTGGCGGCAAAGAGGGTACGGAAGCGACGAAGACCCAGACGACGGCTCCGACGAAGGTGGCTCAGGCAGCGAAATGGATGTTCCCGATTGGGTGTGGGCCCTGACCGTCTTGGCCATCGTCGGGCTGTTGGCCTTCGACTTCTTCTTCCATGTCCGCAAGGCGCACGCCCCGACGCTGCGGGAGGCCGCGCTGTGGTCGATGGCCTACGTCGGCATCGCGCTGCTGTTCGGCGTCGGCCTGCTCGCGTTCGGAGGACACGAGGAGGGCCCGGAATACTTCGCCGGGTACGTCACCGAGAAGGCGCTCTCGGTCGACAACCTGTTCGTCTTCTTGATGATCATGGCCAGCTTCCGGGTGCCGCGCGAGGATCAGCAGAAGGTGCTGCTGTTCGGGATCGTCTTTTCCCTGATCGCGCGGACCGGCTTCATCTTTCTCGGCGCCACGCTGATCAACACGTTCGCATGGGTCTTCTACCTGTTCGGGCTGATCCTGCTGCTCGCCGCCGGCGGCGTGCTGCGGCCCGACGAGCGCGAGGAATCCCGCAAGGCCGACAACGTCGTCATCCGGATCGCGAAGAAGGTCCTGCACACCACCGAGCACTATGACGGCGACAGGTTGTTCACGATGGTGGATGGCCGGCGCGCGATGACGCCGATGCTGCTGGTCATGGTTGCCATCGGTGGAACGGACATCTTCTTCGCGCTCGACTCGATCCCGGCGATCTTCGGCCTCACCCAGAACGTCTACATCGTGTTCACCGCGACGGCCTTCTCGCTGCTGGGCCTGCGCCAGCTGTACTTCCTCATCGAGGGCCTGCTGGACCGGCTGGTCTACCTCTCGTACGGCCTCGGGGCGATCCTGGGCTTCATCGGCGTCAAGCTGATCCTGCATGCGCTGCACGAGAACAACGTCCCCTTCATCAACGACGGCGAGCCGGTCTCGCTGGTCGAGATCAGCACCTACCTGTCGCTGGCCGTGATCGTCGGCGTTCTGGTCGTCACCGTCGTCGCCTCGTTGCTGAGCCCCATGGGCAAGGCCCGGACGGCCATCGCCGGCGCCCGGCGGCACGCGACGGCCTACCTCGACTCCGAATACACCCACGACGCAAGCGAACGCGAGCGCATCTTCCGCAAGCTGCTGGACGAGCGCGACCAGATCCTCGCGCTCGGTCCCAAGTACCGCCAGCTGGTCCGCGACGAGCCGGCGCTGATCGACCTGTTCGACCGCGCGGCCGCCAAGCACGACGAAGCCGTCGGCCGCGGCGAGGCCGAGCCGTTCGTCAGGATGGGCCTGACCTCCTGAGAAGCCGGCCGCCGGCGCGCGCTGTGTAGTGTTGCGCTCTAGTGTTCGATTCCCTGCTTGATGCGCTCGGCAACTCGTGGTGGGCGTATCCGCTGATCCTGGCCTCGTGCACATTCGACGCCATCCTCCCCCTGTTGCCCAGCGAGACGGCGCTGCTGACCGGCGGCATCCTCGCGGCCAACGGTTCGATGCTGCTGGGCTGGGTGATCGTCATGGCGGCCATCGGCGCGTTCGTCGGCGACAACCTCGCGTACGCGATCGGCCACTCGGCCGACGACTTCGCCCGCCGCTGGATCACCCGCGGAGAGAAGGGACAGCGCAGCCTGGACTGGGCCCACCGGGAACTGGAGCGGCACGGGGGCCCGCTGGTGATCGTGGCCCGGTTCCTGCCCGGGGGCCGCACGGCCACCACCATCGCCTGCGGCGTGCTGGACTTCCCGTATCGCCAGTTCGTGGTGTTCGACGCGATCGGCGCCGTGGTGTGGGCGACGCTCAACACCCTGATCGGCTACATCGGCGGCAACGCGTTCGCCGATAACACGGTCGCGGCGTTCGCGGTGGCGTTCGGGACGGCGCTGGCGCTGGCCGGGATCATCGAACTGATCCGGTGGGTGCGCCGTCGCGCCCGGCAGGAAGGGCGGGTGCGGCGCTAGCGGTCCCGCATGGCGCGCCGACCGATTCCCATTAGGCTGACCGGTGATGTCTGCTCTGCGCTCGGTCCTGCTGCTGTGCTGGCGCGATACCGGGCACCCGCAGGGCGGCGGCAGCGAAGCCTATCTGCAGCGCATCGGTGCGCAGCTGGCCGCCTCGGGGATCGACGTCACGCTGCGCACCGCCCGCTATCCCGGCGCGGCGCGCCGCGAAGTCGTCGACGGCGTGCGGATCGACCGCGCCGGTGGCCGGTACTCGGTGTACGTCTGGGCGTTGCTGGCGATGGCGGCGGCCCGGCTCGGGGTGGGCCCGCTGCGCAAGGTGCGGCCCGACGTGGTCGTCGACACACAGAATGGGTTGCCCTTTTTGGCGCGGCTGGTCTACGGCCGCCGCGTGGTGGTGCTGGTGCATCACTGCCACCGCCAGCAGTGGCCGGTGGCCGGCCCGGTGCTCGGCCGGCTCGGCTGGTTCGTCGAGTCGACGCTGTCGCCCCGGGTGAACCGGCGCAACCAGTACGTGACGGTGTCGCTGCCGTCCGCGCGGGACCTGGTCACCCTGGGCGTCAATGGCGCGCAGATCGCGGTGGTGCGCAACGGCCTGGATCTGGCGCCGGCGCAATCGTTGTCGGGCCCGCGCGCGTCCGCGCCGCGCGTGGTCGTGTTGTCGCGGCTGGTGCCCCACAAGCAGATCGAGGACGCGCTCGAAGCGGTCGCGGCGCTGCTGCCGCGGACGCCGGGCCTGCATCTCGACATCGTCGGGGACGGCTGGTGGCGCGAGCGGCTCGTCGAGCACGCGCGACGGCTCGGCATCTGCGCCGCGGTGACGTTCCACGGTCACGTCGACGACGTGACGAAACACCATGTGCTGCAAGCGGCTTGGGTGCACGTGCTGCCCTCGCGCAAGGAGGGCTGGGGGCTGGCGGTCATCGAGGCGGCCCAGCACTCGGTGCCGACCATCGGCTACCGGTCCTCGGGCGGCCTGTCGGACTCGATCGTCGACGAGGTGACCGGGATCTTGGTGGACACCCACGCCGAGCTGGTGGACCGTCTTGAGGAACTGCTCGCCGATCCGGTGCTGCGCGACCAACTCGGCGCCAAGGCGCACACCCGCAGCGGCGAGTTCTCCTGGGCGCAAAGCGCCGACGCGATGCGCGGCGTGCTGGACGCGGTGCACTGCGGCCGCACGGTGCACGGACTAGTCACCGGGCGGGGCTGACCGAGGCGCGGCGCCGCCACGCGCCGATTCCCGCGCCGGCGCCGCCCGCGACCAACAACGCCAGCCACGCCGCATGGGCGATCACCGTCACCACCCGGCGATCGGCCGACACCCCGGCGCTTTGCCCGCCGACCCGGTAGAGCGCGATCGCGTCGTCCCGGTAGACCGGCGCCAGCGCGCCCAGGGTGCGGGCGGCCGCCCCCATGTCGCCGGCGCTGTCCGATTCCACCACCAGCCATCCCACGCCCGCCGCCGCCAGCGCCGACGGATCGGGCCCGGCCAGAAGCAGCCGCTGCACTTCGCGGGCGTGCGCGCCCTCGCCTGCGATGGTGGACCCCGAGATCACCAGGTCGCCGCTGCTCAGCACCTCGGCGCGCACCCAGCGCGGCAGCGGGTCCAGCACCGGCGCGGCGCCCGACCAGAAGAAGAGCCGCATCGTCCCGGCCGGCAATACCGCCACCGCGGCCGGCCGTGCGTTGATCGCCGCGGCGACGGCGGTCCATCCGTGCGGGTAGTGCACCGGCGACACCTTGCCCCACACCCCCCAGGCCAGGTCGGGCAGCGCCAGGAGCAGCGCCAGGCAGCAGACGAGCGCCGCCGCAACGTCCGCAGGCGGCGGCGTCCACCGTCGCAACGTCACCACCGCGCCGGCGCCCGCCACCGTGTAGCCGGGCACGGCGAGCGCCACCCACTTCTGCCCGTCGCGCAGCACGCCGAATCCCGGCACGGCGTCGACCACCGCGCCCAGCAGGTGCAGGCCCGGCCCGGTGGCCAGCGCCGCGGGAACCAGCACCGACACCGCGGCCAGCACCAGCAGCGGAACCGCCACCGACCGGCGGGCGACCGCCGGCAGGCCCGCCGCCACGATCCCGAGCAGCACCACGGCCGAGGACACCGCGAAAAGCGTGGCGCGCGAAGCGGGTACGGCGTCGCCGTTCCAGATTCCGCCGAGGCTGGCCAGGCTGGCGAGCGTGCCCAGGCCGGGCTCGGCGCGCGGCGCGAATGCCTCGACCCCCAGCCGGTTCGCCGCGGTGTGGGCGGTCAGCGAAGCGCCCAGCGCCGACGCGACCAACCACGGCAGCGCGGCCACCAGCGCGACGCCCAGCGCCGCCGCGGCGCACCACCGGCGCGGCCAGGGCCCGGCCGTGCCGTCACCCGGGGCGGCCACGCAGACCAGCGCCACCGTCGCGGCCAACAGCAGCCCGGTCGGGGTCAGACCGGCCAGCGCGATCCAGAAGGCCAGCCCGAACAGCGAGCCGGATCCCGCGCGCAACGTCAGCATGGCCGTCGCCACCCAGGGCAGGCAGCCGTAGCCGACCAGCAGGCTCCAATGGCCCTGCAGAAGTCGTTCGGCGACATAGGGATTCCAGATCGCCAGCGTGATCGCGACGAACTGCCCGGGCGCGCCCGCAGGCGGCAGGGCCACCTCGACGAGCCGGGCCGCGCCCCAGCCCGCCAGCCACAACCCCACCACGAGCAGCGCTTTGACCACGATGCCGCCGTCGACCACATGCGAGGCGAGCGCCACCGCGAAATCCTGGGGGGTGGCGCGCGGCGCCGAGGTCAACCCCAGGGCGGTGTCGGACAGGTATGACCGCGGCGTCGAGACGGCGTCACGCAGCAGCAGGTACCCCGGGGCCAGCAGCGGCCCGACCACCAGCAGCGCCAGGACCAGTGCGTACCCGGGTCGGGTCCAGCGCACGGCTACCGCATCCGGGCCGGGCTATTCGCGGTCGTGCGGGCCGGGCGGGTTGGACTCGGTGGGGCCCGCCTCGGTGGGCTCGTCCGGGCCGGACGGTCCGGGGGCCCCAGGCGAGCCGGCCGAGCCGGGCGGATCCCCGCCGGACTCCTGGCGCAGATCGGGACGCTGGGTGGGCAGCTTCTCCGTCTCGGCCTCGGCCCCGGGCACCGGCTCCTCGAGGCCGCTGCGGCCGAAGAAGTCCTGATCGCCGCGATCCAGGCCGGGGTCGGTCAGCGCGCTCTCGCTGCGCAGGCTGAACGAGGCGAGCAGCCCCCCGCCGACCAGCGCGATCAGCCCGACCGCGGTGAACGTGATGGGCAGCACCCGCGACCACAGCGCCAGCCGGTCGCGCTCGTCGCGGGCGGCGTTGACCTGGGATTCGACGGTGTCCTCGTTCGAGGTGACCTTGTAGTCGGCCAGCGTGAGCTCCGGCTTGAGCGGGTCCCGGGCGAAGTAGTGGTCGGCGTGCACGGTCTGCTTGACGATGGTGCCCGACACCGGGTCCACCCAGAACGTGCGCTGCGCCGCGTAGTAGCGGGTCATGGTGATCTGTTCGTTCGGATCGCCGCCCTGGACGCCCCACATCGACGCCGACGTGGTCTGCTTGGCGTCCTCGTTGCCGGCCAGCAGCGACGGGTACGCCACCGGGGCCACCAGCTTGCCGTCGGCGTTGTAGCCGACGTTCTGGGTGAACTTGTAGGTGGTCAGCCCGTTGACGTCTTCCTCGGTGTCGTAGTTGACGTCGAACGGCTTCTGGGCGATCGGATCGAAGTAGGGATAGGTCTTCTTCTCGGTGTGGAACGGAAACCGGTACGACAGCCCGTCGTGCCGCAGGGGCATCGCCGTGGGCGGGTTCTCGTCGTTCACGGCGCGCGGCTTCTGGACCGAGCCGCCGGTGTGGGTGTCGTCGGAGACGGCCAGCGCGGTCTTGCGGTTGAGCGTGACGGTGTCGACGATTGCCAGCAGCAGCCCGCTGTCCTTCTGCTTGTCCGTGCGCCGCAACGAACTTCCGACCTGCAGGGTGACCACGTCGGCGTTGGCGGGCGACTCGACGCTGATCTGCTGCTGGGAGACCAGCGGCACGTTCTGGTTGACGACGACGTGGTCGGTGGACAACGACGCGGAGTCCAGCGCCGTCCCGGTGCCGTCGCCGACCAGCGTGGCGTCGAGGTCCAGGGGGACCTTGGTGATCCTGCTGGTGGTGTACGTCGACAACAGCAGCGCGGCGATCAGCAGGGCGGCTCCGAGTCCGATGATCCCGCATGCGGCGAACCGCAACATGACTGCTCGGTTCACGTCGCTGTGCCCTCCTCATGTCCTTGCATTTCTCAGCCGCGACCCGACCCGAGCGAGCAGCCCGGGGCAAACTCGTTTGACCCTAACAGCAGAAAGTAAGGCGGCGGCTTACGAACCTGATGCTCGCGCGGGCGGGTCCTTCGGGTGTACCCATTCGCCGGGCAACCCAGCACGGGCACACTGTGGTGGTGAGCGACGACCAGCGGGTGGGCGGGGTGCGCAGCTTCCTGCCGGCGGTGGAAGGGATGCGCGCCTGCGCGGCGATGGGCGTGGTGGTCACCCACGTCGCCTTCCAGACCGGGCACTCCAGCGGCGCCTCCGGCCGGCTGTTCGGCCGGTTCGACCTCGCCGTCGCGGTGTTCTTCGCGCTGTCGGGTTTCTTGCTGTGGCGCGGACACGCCGGGGCGGCAAGGGATCTGGGACCCCGCCCCCGCACCGGCCACTACCTGCGGTCCAGGGTCGTGCGCATCATGCCCGCTTACCTGGTGGCGGTCGTGGTGATCCTGACGCTGCTGCCCGACGCCGACCACGCCAGCCCGACGGTGTGGCTGGCCAACCTGACGCTCACCCAGATCTATGTGCCGCTCACGCTGACCGGCGGGCTGACCCAGATGTGGAGCCTGTCCGTCGAGGTCAGCTTCTATCTGGCGCTGCCGGTGCTCGCGCTGCTGGCCCGCCGGCTCCCGGTGCGCGCGCGGGTGCCAGCGATCGCCGCGCTGGGGGCGCTGAGCTGGGCGTGGGGCTGGGTGCCGGGCCACGCGGCCGAGGGCGTCAACCCGCTCAACTGGCCGCCGGCGTTCTTCTCCTGGTTCGCCGCCGGCATGCTGCTGGCCGAGTGGGTCCACAGCGGCGTCGGGTTCCCGCACCGCATCGCGCGTCACCGCCTGGTGATGGCCGTCGTCGCGGCGGCGGCCTACCTGGTCGCGGCCTCGCCGCTGGCCGGGCCGGAGGGTCTGGTGCCCGGCAAGCCCGCGCAGTTCGCGGTGAAGACCGCGATGGGCGCGCTGGTGGCCTTCGCGTTGGTCGCGCCGCTGGTGCTGGACCGGCCGGACACGCCGCACCGGCTCTTGGGGACCACCGCCATGGTCACCCTGGGCCGCTGGTCCTACGGCCTGTTCATCTGGCACCTGGCCGCGCTGGCCATGGTGTTTCCGGTCGTCGGGACGTTTCCGTTCACCGGCAACATGCCGACGGTGTTGGTGCTGACCCTGGTCTTCGGGTTCGCGATCGCCGCCGTCAGCTACGCGCTGGTGGAGTCGCCCTGCCGAGAAGCCTTGCGGCGCTGGGAGAAACGCGAGCGACCCGCAGATTCCGCGCAGGCCGTCGATGCGGAGGCGGACGCGATCGCGCCCTAGCCGCTGCGGTCCGTCTATCGTTTCCAGCGCGTCAGCGCCAACCGAAGGGCAGGTTCACCGGCGCTGACAGGCTGATACGTTCGTCGGGGTGCGCACGAGATTCGACTTCGACTTGACAACGGCATCGCCTCATGGGGTCGTCGAACTCATGACCGATTTCTCGCCCAACCGACCGCACCGCTGGCCGGCATTGTCGGCCAAGGCGTTCGAGGTGTATCACGTCGGCGCGACCGAGGCCGATGTCCGCGAGGGCCAAGACTTTCCGGTGTCCACCTAGACGTCTGCTGGTGCTATTGGCATGACATACCGCTAGCTGGGCACGGCTTCGATGACGCAGAGCGGCCCTGCCGTCTGCACCACGCGCTGCAGCCGGAAGCCGCCCTGCCGGAGTAGGTCGGTCCACTGCGTGAGGCTGCGTTCCAGTGCGCCCGCCATTACCAGCATCTCCATATCGGCGTAGTGGCCGAGGAATTCGCGGTCGTGATCGGGGACGACCATCTCCAGCAGCAGCAGCGTCGCGCCCGGAGGGGCCGCGGCTTTGACGGTGCCCAGGATCGCGACGGCCTTGTCATCGGGCCAGTCGTGGATGACGTTCTTCATCACATAGGCGTCAGCGGCCGGCACGCTTTCGAAGAACGACCCGCCCGTCACGGTGACTCGGTCGGCGACACCGTGCCCGGTCAACACCGGTGGCGCCCCCTCGACCGCCTCGGGGAGGTCGAACAGCACGCCGCGGGCATCGGGGGCGGCGGCGAGAATCGACGAGAGTAGCCGGCCGTGGCCGCCACCGATGTCGGCGATGACACCGAATTGGGTGAAGTCGTAGGCCGCGACCACCGCCGCCTCCAGCACCGACGACGTGGAGGTCATGGCGCTGTTGAAGATCTCCGCGAACTCGGGGTCGTCGCGGAGATAGTCGAAGAAGTCCTTACCGAACACTTTCGGGGGGTTCGGCTCTCCGGTGCGCACCGCGTCGGCCAGCCGCGTCCAGTTCGCCCGGTGCTGCGGCGAACCGAAAAGCAGGGCGGCCCCACGCGTCGAGACCGGCGAATCGGTGCGCAAGGTGTCGGCCAGCGCGTTCAGTGCGAAACGGCCGTCGCGGCGCCTGCGAAACACGCCGCGGCTGATCAGCAACCGCATCAGCCGCGCCACGCTGTCCGGGTCGGCCCCGATGCGCCCCGCCAGTTCCTCCTTGGTCAGCGGGCCCGCGGCCAGCTCGTCGGCGATACCCAGCTGCGCGGATGCCGAGATGGCCTGCGACAGAAAGGCGCCGAAGATGATGTCGATGACCGCGATCGGCGGGGGAGCCAGGCGCAGGTATAGCCGCCCCACATGATGACGGACTCGTTCGACCGCGCGAGCCACCCGGGCGGGCGGCAGTTTCGGGGTCGATGACGGTGACTTAGGCGGCATCGTTCTCCATTACCCGGTGATGACAGGACTCGACAAGTATCACTTCTTGCTCTCGAGCGCCCCCCGCCGCCTCATATCGAGTGGCTTGCCGCCGATTTCGAAGGTGTCGGGTCAGCCGGCTTCCGCGGTCTGGAGCCGCTGCAGGATCCGGTCCCGCACCGCCGAGCGGCGGGCCTTGCCGGCGTCGTCACGCAACGGGGTGTTGACGAGTTCGATGAAGTCGGGGCTGGGTGGAACCTTGTACGCCGCCAGGTGTTCGCGCAGGAACGCCTGCACGCCAACGGAATCCAGGGTGGAGCCGTCGGCCGTGTGCACCAGGGCGTAGGGCACCTGGCCCAGGTCCCCGTGCGGAACTCCGACGACCAGACACGACAACACGTCCGGGTGCGCCGACAGCGCGTTCTCGATTTCGGCGGGGTAGACGTTGCGGCCGCCGACGGTGAACATGTCGACCCGCCGGTCCGACAGGTACAGGAAGCCGTCGTCGTCGAAATACCCGAGGTCGCCCAGCGAGTCCCAGCCGTCGCGGCTTTTCGCCGTGGCGCCGACGTAGCGGTAGGTGGGCGCGCTGTCTGGCCCGGGCCGCATGTAGATCTCGCCGACCACGCCGGGCGGGCACGGGTTGCCGTCGTCGTCGAGCACCTTCATCTCGCCGGCGACGACCACGCCCACCGAACCCCGGTGCGCCAGCCACTGGTCGCCGGAGATGAAGGTCAGCGCCTGTAATTCGGTGCCGCCGTAGAGTTCCCACACTTTCTCCGGGCCCAGCAGGTCGATCCAGGCCTGCTTGATGGCCGGCGGGCACGGCGCCCCCAGGTGCCAGAACCGTCGCAGCGACGACAGGTCGTACGAGGCGGGGTCGGCGTGATAGACCGGCAGCGTCCGCTGCATGATCGTCGGCACCGTCGTCAGGAACGTGACGCGATGATCGGTGATCAGCCGGAGGAACTGAACCGGATCGAACCGGCTCATCAGCACCAGGTGATGGCGCATCAGCAGGGCGATGGTGGCGGTGGTGAAGCCCGTGTTGTGGCTCAGCGGCACCGGCACCAGCGTGGTGTCGCCCTCCTGGGCGCCCAGCGGGTAGCCGATCAGCGGCGGTATCCGGCTGTCGCCGCCGGATTCGATCAGCTTGGGCCGCCCGGTGCTGCCGCCGGATCCCATCGCCTTCCACACCGGCGACACCGCCTCGGGCAGCGCGCCGTCCGGCAGCGCCGGATCGGGCACGAAACCCGCTGGCACGCAGGGGAATTCGACATGATCGCGCCCCACCAACAAGGCCGGTGGCCGCAATTCGAGCAGGCCCGCCAACTCCGCGTCGGGCAGCCGAGCCGACAGCGGCTGGGGCACCGCGCCCAGCTTCCAGCAGGCCACGGCGGCCTGGATCCACTCGATCGAGTTCGGCAGCACCATGGTCACGTAGTCGCCGACGCCCACGCCCCGCTCTGCGTAGGCCCGGGCCAACCTATTCGTCGAGCGGTCGAGCTCGGCCCGGGTCAGGGTCACCCCGTCACAGGTGACGGCGGGCTCGTCGGGGGCGAGTTGGGCTAGCTGCGAAATCTGGGTGCCGATCGGCGGGACCGGCTCACTCATAGCCACCCTGACGCTCGAAGATGCGGCGCGGATTGTCGACCAGCATGGTGTGCAGCTGCTCGTCGGTGACGCCGCGCTCCTTGAGCGCGGGGATGACGTCGTTGTGGATGTGCAGGTAATGCCAGTTCGGGGCCATCTGCGGCACCAGCTCTTCGGGGAGCGCGTCGAAGTAGCAGTTGGCGTCGTGGGAGAGCACCATCCTGTCGGCGTGCCCACGCTCGCACATCTCCGCCACGATCCGCACCCGCTCCTCGAACGGCGAGATCACGTCGAGGCCGAACCGATCCATGCCGAGGTAGGAGCCGGCGGAGATCAACTCCTCGAGGTAGCCGATGTCGGTGCTGTCGCCGGAATGGCCGATCACCACCCGGGTCAGGTCGACGCCCTCCTCCTCGAAGATGCGTTGCTGCTCGAGGCCGCGTCGCAGTCCGGCGTGGGTGTGCGTGGAGATCGGCACCCCGGTGCGTTTGTGCGCCTGGGCGACGGCGCGCAGCACCCGCTCGACGCCGGGGGTGATGCCGGGCTCGTCGGTGGCGCACTTGAGGATTCCGGCCTTGATGCCGGTGTCGGCGATGCCCTGCTCGATGTCGCGGACGAACATCTCGGTCATGATCTCCGGGCCGCCCAGCAATCCGCCGGGGCCCTCGTAGTGGAACCGGAACGGCACGTCGTTGTAGGTGTAAAGCCCGGTCGCCACAACGATATTCAGCTCGGTGGCCGCCGCGACGCGGGCGATCCGCGGGATGTACCGGCCCAAACCGATCACCGTGAGGTCGACGATGGTGTCCACGCCGCGGGCCTTGAGCTCGTTGAGCCTGTCGATGGCGTCGGCCACCCGCCGTTCTTCGTCGCCCCAGGCTTCGGGATAGTTCTCGGCGATCTCGGTGGTCATGATGAACACGTGCTCATGCATGAGCGTGACGCCGAGGTCGCTGGTATCAATCGGTCCACGTGCGGTATTCAGTCGCGACACGCATCCGATGCTAGAGCTCCGGCCGCCTGAATTCGACGGGTTCGAGGACCTTACCTCCGCGCATCGCTCGTGCACCGGCCGTACCAGTGGATATGACGCATCGGATGACCGCAGAAACGTGCGGCACGTTCCCGTTCTGGTAGCGGGCAGCTGCGGCGGGTACCCGCGAACTGAGCCGCATACAAGGGGAGCCGACATGGACGCCGCAACCGGGACCGATCGATGGCCGTCGCTACGGGTCGACGACTGGACTCCGACTCGCGAAACGCTGCACATGTGGACCCAGATCGTCGGCAAGGTCCGCATGGTGCGCACGCCGATGGTCAACCACTGGTGGCAGGTGACGCTGTACGTGAGCCCGCGCGGATTGACCACGGGCGCGATACCCCACGAAACCGGGGTGTTTGACATAGAATTCGACGTCATCGACGCCGTGCTGCGGATTCGTCACAGCGACGGGCGACAAGTCTCGGTGCCGTTGACGGCCAAACCGGTGGCGCAGTTCTACGACGAAACCATGTCGGCCCTGGACGATTTGGGGGTCGCGACACGCATCAGCGCCAGCCCCAACGAGGTGGATCCGGCCATCCGGTTCGCCGAGGACCATCAGCACGCCTCCTATGATTCCGACGCCGCGCGCTTGTTCTGGCGGCAACTCCTGCAGGCGCACCGGGTGATGAGCCAGTTTCGCGCATCGTTCATCGGCAAGGTCAGCCCGGTGCATTTCTTCTGGGGGGCAATGGATCTGGCGTGTACACGGTTTTCCGGGAGGCCGGCGCCCAAACATCCCGGCGGCGCACCGAACTGCGGCGACTGGGTGATGGTCGAGGGTTATTCGCACGAATTGAGCAGCTGCGGCTTCTGGCCCGGCGGCGGTGAGGAAGGCGCTTTCTACTCCTACGCCTACCCGCAACCGGACGGCTACGCCGACTACCCGATAGCGCCCGCTGCGGCGCATTTCAGTGCAGACCACGGTGAATTCGTCCTGCCCTACGAGGCGGTGCGCATTGCCGAGGATCCCGACGGGGATTTACTGCAGTTCCTGCAAACGACTTACGCGGCCGCCGCGGACCTCGGCCGCTGGGATCGCGGCGCCTTGGAGGCCGATCCCGACCGGTGGCAAAAGCCGTGAGCACCACGCCGATCGCGGACTATGCCCTGCTCTCGGATCGTCATACCGCTGCGCTGGTCAGCCGCGGCGGGTCGGTCGACCGGCTGTGCATGCCGCGATTCGACTCACCGTCAGTGTTTCGGGCGCCTGCTCGACGATGACGCCGGGTGCCGCCGGCTCGACGGCCTCCTGCGCACAAGTGCCCCGACGGGCGCGCCGTTGCAGTACCGTCACCCTCGTCTGCGTCGAGAACCGCTGGGAGTCCCGCCATGTTGCTCAACCCCAATCACCTGCAACGCCAGTACCCGGACCGCCGCTCGGCGGAGATCATGGCCGCCACGGTCGACTTCTTCGAGTCCCGGGGCAAGGCGCGGTTGAAGTCTGACGACCACGAAAGGGTCTGGTACTCCGAGTTTTTGGACCACATCGGTCGGGAGCGCATCTTCGCGTCGCTGCTGACGCCGTCGGCCTACGGTGCCCCCGACTGCCGCTGGGACACCTACCGGATCAGCGCGTTCGCCGAGATCGTCGGCTTCTACGGGCTCAACTACTGGTACCCCTTCCAGGTCACCGCCCTGGGTTTGGGCCCGATCTGGATGAGCGCCAACTCCGACGCCAAGCGCAAGGCCGCCGGGTTGCTCGAGGCCGGCGAGGTGTTCGCGTTCGGCCTGTCGGAGCAGACGCACGGCGCCGACGTCTACCAGACCGACATGAACCTGACGCCCTCCGGCGGGGGCTGGGTCGCCAATGGGGAGAAGTACTACATCGGCAACGCCAACGTGGCCCGGATGGTCTCCACCTTCGGCAAGTTCGCCGGCGCCTCGAAGAACGACGCCGAGTACGTGTTCTTCGCCGCCGACTCCCAGCACGAGCGCTATCAGCTGATCAAGAACGTGGTGAACTCGCAGAACTACGTCGCCAATTACGCGCTGCGCGACTACCCGGTGACCGAGGCCGACATCCTGCACCGCGGCCCCGAGGCGTTCCACGCCGCGCTCAACACCGTCAACGTCTGCAAGTACAACCTCGGATGGGGCGCGGTCGGCATGTGTACCCACGCGATGTACGAGGCGGTCACCCACGCGTCCAATCGCATCCTGTACGGGACCGTCGTCACCGACTTCACGCATGTGCGGCGGCTGCTCACCGACGCGTATGCGCGGCTGGTCGCGATGCGGCTGGTCGCCACCCGCGCCTGCGACTACATGCGCAGCGCGTCAACCGACGACCGCCGCTACCTGCTGTACAGCCCGCTCACCAAGGCCAAGATCACCAGCGAGGGCGAGCGCGTCATCACCGCGCTGTGGGACGTCATCGCCGCCAAGGGCGTGGAGAAGGACACCATCTTCGAGGCCATGGCCCGCGAAATCGGCCTGCTGCCCCGGCTGGAGGGCACCGTCCACATCAACATCGGGCTGCTGGGCAAGTTCATGCCCAACTTCCTGTTCGCCCCCAACGACGCGCTGCCGTCGATCGGCCGCCGGGATGACGCCGCCGACGACACCTTCCTGTTCGCGCAGGGCCCTACGGGCGGCCTGGGCAAGGTGCGCTTCCACGACTGGCGCGCGCCGTTCGAGAGCTTCGGCCACCTGCCCAACGTCGCGCTGCTGCGCTCGCAGGTCGACGTGCTGGCCGAGATGCTGGCCAGCGCCACCCCGGATGCCGCGCAGCAGAAGGACATCGACTTCGCGTTCGCCGTCGGTCAGCTGTTCGCCACGGTGCCCTACGCCCAGCTCATCTTGGAGGAGGCCGGGCTCTCGGGTGTCGACGAGGGATTGCTCGACGAGATCTTCGCCGTGCTGGTCCGCGACTTCAACGCCTACGCCGTGGAGCTGAGCGACAAGCCCGCGACGACGGACGCCCAGGCGCGTTACGCGATGCGGATGATCCGCCGCCCGGTCCACGACCCCTCGCGGTACGCGCAGATCTGGAAGGAGCACGTCCTTCCGCTCAGCGGCGCCTACCAGATGCGCCCCTAGGTTCGTTGCCTTCGGCGCCCGGGCGTGACTGTGCAGTCGCGCCGGGGGCCGAACGTGACTCTGCCGTCACGGTCGGCAAGCAAACCCCCGCCTGAAGTTCGCTCGCCGAGCGCCCGGTCGGCCGGGCGCTGGGATTCGCGTGCCCAGGCCGCCGGGCACTCGGCAAGGCGGCTGGACGCGACCCCTTGACTGTGACGCAGGTCACCGTAATATGACCAGTGGTCATCGAAGCGAGGAGCCAGCATTGCCGACGGTCACCTGGGCGCGCGTCGACCCCGCTCGTCGCGCCGCGATCATCGAAGCCGCGGAGGCGGAATTCGGGGCGCACGGCTTCTCCCGTGGCAGCCTCAACGTCATCGCGCGCCGCGCGGGCGTCGCCAAGGGCAGCCTGTTCCAGTACTTCGCCGACAAGCGCGACCTGTACGCGTTCATCGCCGACATCGCCAGCCAGCGGGTGCGGGCCTACATGGAGGGCCGCATCCGCGAACTCGACCCGAGCCGGCCCTTCTTCGAGTTCCTGACCGACTGGCTCGACGCCTGGGTGGCCTACTTTGCCGACCACCCGCACGAGCGCGCACTGCACGCCGCGGCGACCCTCGAAGTCGACACCGAGGCCCGCGTCAGCGTGCAGAACGTCATCCACCGCCACTACCTGGAAGTGATGCGCCCGCTGGTCCGCGACGCGCACCTGCGCGGCGACCTGCGCGCCGAGTCGGACACCGACGCGCTGTTGTCGTTGCTGCTGTTGATCTTTCCGCACCTGGCGCTGGCGCCCTACATGCGCGGGCTGGACCCGATCCTCGGGCTCGACGAGCCCACCCCCGAGCAGCCGGCGCTGGCCGTGCGCAGGCTCGTCGGCGTGCTGGCCGCGGCATTCTCGGCGGACTCCTCCGTCAACTCAGCCCCCCAACGATCTGAGGAGGTCTCATGAATCGAACCCGAATCGCCTCGATGGCCGAGGGCGGTCTCAACTGGGATAGCTTGCCGCTCAAGCTGTTTGCGGGCGGCAACGCGAAATTCTGGAATCCGGCCGACATTGATTTCTCCCGCGACCGGGAGGACTGGGAACGCCTCACCGAGGACGAACGCAGCTATGCGACGCGGTTGTGCGCCGAGTTCATCGCCGGCGAGGAATCGGTGACCCAGGACATCCAGCCGTTCATGGCCGCGATGCGGGCCGAAGGCCGGCTGGGTGACGAGATGTACCTGACGCAGTTCGCCTTCGAGGAAGCCAAGCACGTCCAGGTGTTCCGCATGTGGCTCGACGCCGTCGGCATCACCGAGGACCTGCACTACTTCCTCGACGACGTCCCGACCTACCGCACCATCTTCTACGAGGAACTGCCGGCGTGTCTGAACGCGCTGACGCTCGATCCGTCGCCGGCCGCCCAGGTGCGGGCGTCGGTGACCTACAACCACATGGTCGAAGGCATGTTGGCGCTGACCGGCTACTTCGGCTGGCACAAGATCTGCGTGGAACGCGGCATCCTGCCCGGCATGCAGGAGCTGGTCCGGCGGATCGGCGACGACGAGCGCCGCCACATGGCGTGGGGCACTTTCACCTGCCGTCGCCACGTGGCCGCCGACGACGCCAACTGGGGCGTCTTCGAAACGCGCATGAACGAACTCATGCCGCTCGGGCTGCGGCTGATCGAGGAGGGCTTCGCCCTCTACGACCCGATGCCGTTCGGCCTGTCGGTCGACGAGTTCATGCAGTACGCCTCCGACAAGGGGATGCGGCGGTTCGGCACCATCTCCAGCGCCCGCGGCCGGCCGCTCGGCGAGATCGACCTGGACTACTCGCCGCTGCAGCTCGAGGACACGTTCGCCGACGAGGACGAAAAGGCGCTGGCGGGCGCGTCGGCCTAGCAGCTCACTCGACCTTGTCGTCGCCCGACGAGGAGCCGCTTTCGGATTCGCCGACCCAGACGGTCTTGGCGTTGACGAACGCGCGGATGCCCAGGCCCGCGAGTTCGCGTCCGTAGCCGGACCGTTTGACGCCGCCGAACCCCAGCTCGGGGTAGGACACCGTCATCCCGTTGATGAAGACCTGGCCGGCCTCGATGTCGTCGATGAAGCGCTGCTGCTCGGCCTCGTCGTTGGTCCAGGCGTTGGACCCCAGGCCGAACGTGGTGGCGTTGGCGATCTCGATGGCCTCGTCGATGTCGGCCGCCCGGTACATCGACGCGACGGGGCCGAACACCTCCTCGGTGTAGAGGGCCATGTCCTTGGTGATGTCGGTCACCACCGTGGGCGGGTAGAACCACCCCGGCCCGTCGATGGGCTTTCCGCCGAGGCGGATGGTGGCGCCCGCGGCGGCGGCGTCGTCGACCTGCTTGGCGATCTCGTCGCGGCCGGACTCGGTGGCCAGCGGGCCCACGTCGGTGTCGGGGTCGGTCGGGTCGCCGACGGTGAGCGCCTGCATGCGCTCGGTGAACTTGTCGACGAACGCGTCGTAGATGTCGGTGTGGACGATGAACCGCTTTGCGGCGATGCAGGATTGGCCGTTGTTCTGCACCCGTGCGGTGACCGCGGTCTTGGCGGCCTCGTCCAGGTCCGCCGAGGGCATCACGATGAACGGGTCGCTGCCGCCGAGCTCGAGCACCGTCGGCTTGATCTCGTCGCCGGCGATGGCCGCCACCGATTGGCCGGCCGGCTCGCTACCGGTCAGGGTGGCCGCCGCGACGCGCGGGTCGCGCAGGATGCGCTCGACGGCGCCCGAGGAGACCAGCAGGGTCTGGAAGCAGCCCTCGGGGAAGCCCCCGCGGGTGATGACGTCGGAAAGGTACAGCGCGCTCTGGGGGACGTTCGAGGCGTGCTTGAGGATCCCGACGTTGCCGGCCATCAGCGCCGGGGCGGCGAACCGCACGGCCTGCCACAGCGGGAAGTTCCAGGGCATCACCGCCAGCACGACGCCGAGCGGTTGATAGCGGATGTAGGCCTTCTTCGCGCCCACCGCCTTGGCGTCGGCCGGCTCGTCGGCGAGCAGCTGCTCGGCGTGCTCGGCGTAGTACCGAAAACCCTTGGCGCACTTCAACACCTCGGCCTTGGCCGATTTCAGGGTCTTGCCCATCTCCAGCGTCATCATGGCGGCGACGTCGTCGGCCTCCGCTTCCAGCAGGTCGGCGGTGGCGTTTGCCCACCCCGCGCGCTGGGCAAACGTGGTGTTGTGGCGGTAGTCGAGGAAGCGTTCGTAGGCACGGGCGATCGCGGCATCGACTTCTTGATCGGTGGCCGGGGTGAAGGTTTTCACCGTCTCGCCGGTAGCCGGGTTAATGGTGGCGATGGGCACCTGGCCCTCCTTCATCGGATGAGTAGCTGAAAAGTCCAACACCCACCCTGCCACTATCGTTCCTTCAAGGGAGGTGCCGGATGAGCAGAGCCGCCGAGTTGATCGTCAAGTGCCTGGAAAACGAGGGCGTTTCCGTCGTGTTCGGGGTGCCCGGCGAGGAGAACATCCGATTCGTGCAGGCCCTGGCGGCGTCGCCCATCCGCTACGTGCTCACCCGGCACGAGCAGGCCGCGTCCTTCATGGCCGAGATGTACGGCCGGGTCACCGGCCGGGCGGCGGTGGTGTCGGCCACCCTGGGGCCCGGCGCGATCAACATGCAGCTCGGCGTCGCCGACGCCACCACCAACAGCACCCCGCTGGTCGCCATCTCCGCGCAGGTGGGCCACGACCGGGAGTTCAAGGAGTCACACCAATACGTCGACCTGGTGTCGATGTTCGCCCCGATCACCCGGTGGGCGGCCGGCATCCCGACCCCGCGCGCCATCCCGGAGATGGTGCGCAAGGCGTTCAAGCTCGCCGAGTCCGAACGCCCGGCCGCGGTCTATCTCGCGGTGCCCGAGCACATCGACGCCGACGAGAAGGATTACGACCTGGGGCCGTTGCCGCGCAACGTCGTGCGCCCCGACGCTCCGGCGCCCCGCCAGGTGGAACGCGCCGTCGCAATCCTGCGCAACGCCAAGCGCCCGGTGGTGCTGGCCGGGCACGGCGCCGCGCGCGCCGACGCCACCAAAGCCCTGGTGCGCTTCTCCGACGAGTTCGGCATCCAGGTGGCCAACACCTTCCACGGCAAGGGCGTCATGCCCGACGACCACCGCAACAGCATCGGCACGCTGGGCTTCATGCGGCACGACTACGTCAACTTCGGGTTCGACAACGCCGACGTCGTCATCGCCGTCGGCTACGAGTTGCAGGAATTCGACCCGGTCCGCATCAACCCCCAGGCCGACAAGAAGATCATCCACATTCACCGGTTCCCCGCCGAGGTCGACGCGCACTACTCGGTCGACGTGGGGATCATCGGGGACATCAGCGATTCGCTGAACGCCCTCACCGACGCGCTCTCCGGTCACAGCTTCAGCCACGCCGCCGACGTGCCCGGGTCGGGCCTGCTCGCCGAGGAATTCGCCCGGGGGCAACAGGATTCGCGCTACCCGCTGGCGCCGGCGCGGGTGGTCGCCGACACCCGCGCGGCGCTGGGCCGCAGCGACGTCGTCCTGGTCGACACCGGCGCCACCAAGATGTGGATGGCCCGGCTCTACCCGACGTATGAAAAGAACACCTGCCTGATCTCAAACGGCCTGTCCACCATGAGCTTCGCCCTTCCCGGGGCGCTCGGCGTCAAGCTGGCGCAGCCGGAGTCCAAGGTGCTGGCCGTCGTCGGCGACGGCGCGTTCCTGATGAACTCGCAGGAGATCGAGACCGCCGTGCGCGAGCGGATACCGCTGGTCGTGCTGATCTGGGAGGACGGCGGGTACGGCCTCATCGAATGGAAGATGGATCTCGAGCTCGGGGCGCACTACTACGTGAAATTCAACAACCCGGACGTGGTGACGTACGCGGAAAGCTTCGGCGCCAAGGGATATCGGATCACTCATGCCGACGAACTGCTCCCGACGCTGCGCGCCGCGCTCGACGACGAGGGCGTCTCGTTGATCAGCTGCCCGGTCGACTACTCGGAGAACCTGCGGCTGACCGACCGGCTCGGCGAGCTGGACGAAACGCTGTGATTCGGGAATCCATTGCCGATGACCGAGCGTGATCGCGACGAATCGGGCCGGCCCCGCAGCGCCCGACCCCGCGACGCCCTGGGCCGGCCCCTGCCGCCGGGCAGCGAAGGCGTTCCACGCATTCCGGACGACCTGGCGCTGGCGCCGGTCGAGACGCTGGCGTACGCCCAGGATCTGCTGGACCGAGGCCTCGCCTTCAACGCCCATGAGGTGCTCGAGGCCGCCTGGAAGAACGGACCGGCCGACGAGCAGGCCCTGTGGCAAGGCCTGACGCAGCTCGCGGTGGGGATCACCCACGCGCAGCGTGGCAACGTCAAGGGTGCGACCACGCTGCTCAGCCGTGCCCGCGCCCATCTGGCGCAGCAGGATCGGCCGGCGCCGCACGCGGTTGATGCGGCCGGGCTGGTGGACTTCGCCGATGCGCTGATCGACGCCCTCGCCGCCGGGGCGGATATCACCGCGCCGCGGCTACGGCCCCGCCTGACGGCCTGAAATGGCAGGTGCTCCAACGGGATCGGCGCGTCCCGCTACCAGTCTTGTTGATTCTCCAACAGCGTGACCCGGCGAAGTTCCACAACGAACCACAAGGTTGCGGCGACGGTGGCGAGTAGCGCGATGATCGCCACCGTGCTGAGCCATTCGTAATGCTGGTAGGCGGCGACGGCCAAGCTGGCGATGATGCCGCACAATGCGACCCCCAGCAGAATGAACCCGGGCCAAAAGAAGTTGTCCTTCATCGTGAGACCGGCGCGCGGATGCGCCGTCCGATGACGATCGGTCGGGTCGTGATGTGTGTCTCCCATGGTTCCCTCTCGTCGGTCAATTCCGCAGTGACTCGGCAACTTTGGGGAAGCCGATATCACGGGGAACGTAGACGTCGAACAGCAGGATCGCGCCGATCGTCGTCACGAGCCAGACCATGACCGTCGCGGCGAGCCACGATGCGCCGCCGTAGATGCTGAGTCCGTGCGTCGACACCGAAGCCAGGCTCATCGCGCCGATGGTCAGGGTCAGCCCGGTGCAGCCCAGCAGCAGCGACGCGTATCCATGGGGCAATTTCAAGATCTTCACCGACAGGGTCGTCTGCGTTACCGAGAAGAACACCACGGCGACGATGAGGCCCGATGCCGTCAGCACAACGTGGGGAACGGTCCTCGCCGCCAGCGCCAGCCCGATGGTCCAGGTGGCCGACCGCGCGGCGGTCCGGAGCACAAAGTGCTTCACGACACCGGGCGCTTTACCACGGCGATATCGCATCGTGGTCGGCGATGCGCGCGGGTAGCCTGATCGTCGAACCGATGGATGTGGGCGGCGCTGGTGGGCAAGGTGACCATGGCGGCTCCTGAAAACTAACAGATAAGTAATTAAACTTTAGAAATTATTCGCTGTAACGTCAAGACTCTTGTGATTTAGAAGTGGGCGCGATGGACCAACTGCAACGCGATGCCGCCGGAATCGGCGCCCTCGCCGACCCCGTGCGCTACGAGCTGTATCAGTTTGTGTGTTCGCAGCCCGGACCGGTGAGCCGCGATCAGGCGGCCGAAGTGGTGGGAATCGCCCGGCACCAGGCGAAGTTTCATCTCGACCGGCTGACGGACGAAGGCCTGCTGGAATGTGACTACGCCCGGTTGACCGGCCGGACCGGCCCGGGAGCGGGGCGCACCTCGAAGCTGTACCGACGTGTCCGTCGCGACATCGCCGTGAGTTTGCCGCAACGTCAGTACGAGTTGGCCGGGCGGCTGATGGGCCGGGCCATCGTCCAATCCCAGCAGAGCGGCGCGCCCGTCGTAGAGGTGTTGCACCGCAACGCCCACGACTACGGCCGGAGCATCGCGGAGAGCGCGCTGAGCGCGGCCCGCCGGCGGCCGGCCGACGCGCGTGCGGCGCTGAAACTGGTGGCACGCTTGTTGCGGGAGTATGGCTATGAACCGGGTCACGACGACGACGGCGTGTACCTGGTCAACTGCCCGTTCCATGCGCTGGCTCAGGAACAGACCGAATTGGCCTGCGGCATGAACCACGCGCTGATCAACGGGATGGTCGACGCGATGACCCCGCGTTGCCTGGATGCCCGGCTGCAGCCGACGCCGGGCCGGTGCTGTGTGGTGGTCGCAGCAAGCGCTGACTAGCTCACGGCGCTGCCGCGTGCCAAACCCGTTGCTTCAGTGGGCCATTCAGGCACCGCCGGCGTCCGCCGGGTACGTCACCCGCCCGCGCTCGTCGACGACGGGTGTGGCGCCCCATTGCCCGAGTCGATGCTCACGCGGCGTGGATCCGCTGATGAGGTGCCATACCGTCCAGCCCTGGGCGACAAGGCTGTTCGCGATCAATTGCCGATGGCATCGCCACGGCACGGGCTCACCGCACATGATCGCCACGCGGTGGGAGCGGGCGAGCGTGATCAGTTCCGCCAGGCCGCGCTGGTATTCGTCGGTGAGGGTGTAATCGGCGTAATTCTTGAAGCTGGCGTTCTGCCAGCCCGCGTTGATGGTGGGGTCGACGCTTTGCCGGCCGCGTCGTCCCCCGAGCGCGGGAAGGTGGAGGTAGCCGATGCCGGCGTCGCCGAGCCAGCGCGCCATCTCCGCACTGCCGAACTGGGGATTGCGTCGCGAGCCGGGCTGGGCGCGCACGTCGACGAGCAGGTCGATGCGGGCCTGATCGAGGGGTTCCAGGAAGGTGGGCACCGGGCATGTCCAATGCCCGATCGTCCAGATCTCGCCGTCGTCGCTCATGGTGGTGTCGCGGCGTGTCCTAGTCGATCTTCTCCAGGGCGTCGCCCTTGTGCATCGCGACGTGGTCGGTTTTGTCGCTTCTGATCTCGTATTGCGGGTCGTCTTTCGTGCAGTGCCGTTTGTGGCCCTTGTACTCGGTGTCGCGGGTGTGCTTCTTGACCACGATGCCGCTGACGTGACCGGCTTCCGAATTCCATCGGACGTGGTCCCCGACCTCGAACTGTTTGGCCACCGTGCGCCTCCTTCGCGTGCGTTGTGGTTCGCTCCGTGGGTTCCCCCACCACTGCGACGAGTAACCGTGCGCGTGGTCGAATGGGCGCATGCTGTTTCGTCAGCTGGAGTACTTCGTCGCGCTCGCGCAAGAGCGCCACTTCGCGCGCGCCGCGCGGGCGTGCTACGTGTCGCAGCCCGCGCTGTCGGAGGCCATCCGCAAGCTCGAATCCGAACTCAACGTCCCGCTGGTGCGGCGGGGGCAGCGGTTCGAAGGCCTCACCCCCGAAGGCGAGCGGCTGGTGCCCTGGGCGCGGCGCATCCTGGCCGACCGCGACTCGCTCAAACGGGAGGTCACCGCGCTGCAGGCCGGGCTGACCGGTGAGTTGCGGCTGGGGGTGGTCCCGGCCGCATCGACCACCGTTGCGCTGCTTACGGATCCGTTCTGTGCCGCGCATCCCCTGGTGCGGGTCCGGCTCGAGGTCAATCTGCGTTCGGCCGGCATCGTCGAACGCGTCCGCAAGTTCGAATTGGACGCGGGCATCCTCTATCCGGACCAACAGGACACGGCCGACCTGCTGGTCACGCCGCTCTACCACGAACAGCCGGTGCTCATCGCCGCCGCCGAGCTGCTGGGCGGCGAGTCGGACACCATCGCGTGGTCGGATGCCGTGCAGCTGCCGCTGTGCCTGCTCACCCAGGGCATGCGCGGGCGCCGGGTCATCGACGACGCGTTGGCCACCCACGGCCTCGAGGTGACACCGCAGCTGGAAACCGACTCCGTGGCAGCGTTGTTCGCGCACGTGCGCACCGGCCGGTGGGCGAGCATCGTGCCCCAACCGTGGATCCACACCCTGGGCATCCCCGCCGGGGCCAGCGTGCTGCGACTGCGCCGGCCCTCGGTCACCGCGCTGATCGCGTTGGTCACCAACCGGGCCGAGCCGGGTTCGTTGCTGGCGCGGGCGTTGCGGCGGACCGCGCGCGAGGCCCGCATCGGCGCCACGCTCTCCGAGCGGTCCTAGCCCCCGTCTCCACTGATCGGCGTCGCCTATCAGCCAGTCGGAATCGCGTCTTGGACAGCCCGTGGCCGCGCCGTGAGACTGGGGTTGATCGCCAGTTAAGGAGAATTCAATGGCCAAGTGTGTGATGGTGCTTTATCCCGACCCCGTCGACGGATACCCGCCGGCCTACGCGCGCGACAGCATCCCGACGATCCACGGATATCCCGACGGCAGCACCGTGCCGACTCCGTCAACGATCGATTTCACGCCCGGTGAGTTGCTTGGCTGCGTGTCGGGCGCCCTCGGGCTGCGCAAGTTTTTCGAAGACGCGGGCCACGAACTGGTGGTGACGTCGGACAAGGACGGACCCGACTCGGAGTTCGAACGCGCGTTGCCCGACGCCGAAATCGTGATCTCGCAACCGTTTTGGCCGGCCTACCTGACCAAGGAGCGCATCGCCAAGGCGCCCAAGCTCAAGCTGGCCCTGACCGCCGGCATCGGCTCGGACCACGTGGATCTGGATGCGGCCAAGGAGCGCGGGATCACCGTGGCGGAAGTGACCTACAGCAACAGCATCAGCGTCGCCGAGCACGCGGTGATGCAGATCCTGGCACTGGTCCGCAATTTCGTCCCGTCCCACCGGTGGGCCGTCGAGGGCGGCTGGAACATCGCCGACTGCGTCGAGCGCGCCTACGACCTCGAGGGCATGGACGTGGGTGTGATCGCCGCCGGACGGATCGGGCGTGCGGTGCTGCGCCGGTTGGCGCCGTTCGACGTCAACCTGCACTACACCGACACCCGCCGGTTGGCACCGGAGGTCGAAAAGGAACTGAACGTGACGTTCCATCCCACGGTGCAGGAGCTGGTGCGGGCGGTCGACGTGGTCTCGATCCACTCGCCGCTGTACGCGGACACCCGCGCGATGTTCGACGAGAAGCTGATCTCGACGATGCGGCGTGGCTCCTACATCGTCAACACCGCCCGCGCCGAGGAGACCGTCCCGGAAGCGATCGCCGACGCGCTGCGCAGCGGGCAACTCGGCGGTTACGCCGGCGACGTGTGGTACCCGCAGCCCCCGCCGGTCGCCCATCCGTGGCGGACGATGCCGAATAACGCGATGACGCCGCATGTTTCGGGGACGACCCTGTCGGCGCAGGCGCGCTACGCGGCCGGCACCCGGGAGATCCTGGAAAGCTGGTTCGCCGGCACGCCGATCCGTCCGGAGTACCTGATCGTCGAGGGCGGCAGGCTCGCGGGCACCGGGGCGCTGTCCTACCAGAAGTAGTCGCGGGCATCGGCCAGTTGGCGCTCAGCCCCCGCCTTTGCCCTTGCTCTCTTCGAGCTGCCCGGGGCAGTAGGCCTTCGCCGATATCGTGGCGAATTGGGCGGCGCCGTTGGTGGTCAGGGCGGGGTTGTTGTCGCGGATGTCGGTGAGGAGTTGCAGGCCGGATACGCCGCGAGTGATCATGCCGCACACCGACTTTCCCGCGGCGACGGCCTGGCCGGGGTCCTTGAAGCTGATCCCGACGGTGTGGAGGTCGGACAGGAAGGATCCGTTGTTGTCATCGGCGGGTGCCTCGTCCTCGCCCGGCGTGGCGTGTGCGGGTGCCGCGAGCGTGATGCCCAGCGATACGGTGAGAAGCGCGAGCAGCCGTGTCATGGAGCCTCCTTCGGTGTGGTTATCCCAGCTGGGATTCGGGGTGTGCGGCGGCGGGCGTCGGTTCGTCGTTGACGTGCACGGCGTGCACGCCGGGTGTGGTTCTGAGTTGGGCGACCAGGTCGTCGAGGCCGGCCTCGTCGACGTTCCAGTGCTGCACCTGGTCGGGCATTTCTTGTAGTTGGGCGATGATGCGGTCGAGTTTGACCGGTTGGGTGCGGCGCTGGCCGGCGATCGCGCGGGTCTGGATCCCGGTGGTGGTGTTGATGACGCGGGCGGCGGGGCCGCCGAGTGCACCGCCGGCCAGGCTGCCCAGGGTGGCGTCGTTGACCAGCTCGGCCGGGAAACCCGCCGCGGCGGCCGCGGCCGCGCTGGTGGCCGGCAGTGCGGTGGAGGCCAGCCGGATGGCGGGGGCGGCGGTGGCCCAGCTCGAGGGCACCGACAGCTTTCCCACGGTCGGCGCGGTGCCCAGCACCGCCGATACGGGACGCACCGGGACGCCGGCGCCAAGGCCTCCGGGGGAGGCCAGACCCGCGCCCAGCGACGCTTTGGGCAAGCCGGCGCTCCAGGGGGCGTAGACGAAGGCCCCCTTCCATTCCGAGACGCCCAGGCCGCCACTGGCGCCGACGACGTTGGTCCAGGTGGCCTGCCCGCCGACGCCCTTGACGCTGGAAAACAGCGCCTCCCACAGCGGCGCGACCTCCTTACTGCCGGTCATGCCCTCGATCAGCTTCTGCCACGATTGGGTGTATCCCGTGGTAAGCGAGTTGACGTAGTCCTGCAGCTGTTGCATCCACGAGGACGACGAGCTCGACGCCGCGGCGGCCGTGGTGCTCGCCTGAGCCGCCGACCCGGTGTCCTTGCTGACAGCGGGTGCCTGCTCGAACGGCGCCAGCTCCCCGGCGGACTGGGAGGCGGCGGCGTAGCCGAACATCGCGGTGACGTCTTGGGACCACATCTGGGCGTATTCGGCTTCGGTGGCCGCGATCGCCGCGCCGTTTTGCCCCAACAGGTTGGTCGCCTGCAGCGCTGCCAGCTGGGTGCGGTTGTCGGCGATCAGCGCGGGCGGGACGACGGAGGCCAGCGCGGCCTCATAGGCACTGGCCGCGGCCTGGGCTTGGGCGGCAGTCTGCTCAGCGAGGCCCGCCGTGGTCGAGATCCAGTTCACGTACGGTGCCGCGGCGGACGCCATGGAGTCCGACGACGGGCCCTGCCAGTCCTCGCCGATGAGTTCGGAGATCGCCGCGCCGTACGAGGATGCGGTGGAATGCAATTCGGCGGCCAGCGCCTGCCATGCGGCGGCCGCCGACAGCATGGGCGCCGCGCCGGGGCCGGCGTAGAGCTGGGTGGAGATGACCTCTGGTGGGAGCGCTGCGAAATCGGTGAAAACCATGGCGGTGCCTTTCCTTATTTCGGGTTCGGCGGGATCACGATGACCGTGGAGGTGGTGGCGATGTCATCAACGGCCACCGCCCCGGGCACCCGGACCGCCGGCCCGGCCACCGCGCGGGTGGCGCTGCTCCCGACGGCGCGTCCGGCCAGGCTCGACAGGGCGGTGGGGCCGAGCAGGCCCTGGCCGGGGCTCATCGTCATCGCCGGTGCGGCGTCCAGCATCGTCTCGGGCAACTCGGCGGCCAGGGTCCTGATCGCGGGCGCGGCCGAGGCCCAGTTCGCGGGAACCGACAACGATCCGACGACACCGGCACGACCCACCGCCGCCGACACCGTTCCCGCACTCGGCGCCTGAAAGGAGGTGGAGCCGGTCAGCAGATCGCTGTGCAGCAACGGGGCCAGAACCCCATGGAGACCCTTGGGATGCAGTGTGGGGTCGACACTTTGAACGTTGCCGCCCATCGCCTTGGTGTTGAGCGCAAGCTGATAAAAACCCTTCCCCGCGTCTGCGACCCCAAGCGGCGAGTAGGGCCCGGTCAGGGTGCTGAGGAAGCTGTTGAAACTCTTCAGGCCCCCCGTGGCTTCCCCGAGACCGAGCGACACTCCCGGCGACGTCGTCGCCGTCGCCGTCGCCGCGGTTTGTGCCGCGGCCGGGGCCTGCGAGAGCGCCTGGGAGACCGCGGATTCCACGTTCGAACTCGCCGAGGACTGGGCAGCCGAGGCGACCGCGGCGGCCTGGTTGGTTTCCGCGCTGCCGTCGGTGGTCGTCGGCGGCGTGGTGAACGGGGCCAGTTGAGTCGCGGCCGCCGAGGAACCCGCATAGCCATACATCGCGGCCGCGTCTTGGGCCCACATCTCGGCGTACTGGGCCTCGGTGGCCGCGATGGCCGGGGTGTTTTGGCCCAGGATGTTGGTCGCGACCAGTGTCGCCAACAACGCCCGGTTGGCCGCGATCACCGGCGGCGGCACCGTGGCCGCGAAGACGGCCTCATACGCGCCCGCCGCCGCCTTCGCCTGACTGGCCGACTGCTCGGCCTGCGCGGCGCTGCCGATCAGCCACGCGACGTACGGCGCGGCCGCGGCCGCCATTGACGTCGACGAGGGGCCATTCCACGCGGTTCTCAGCTCTGCGACGACGGACCCGTAAGACGCTGCCGTGGCGCGTAATTCGGACGCTAATCCGTCCCAGGCGGCCGCGGCGGCCAACAACGGGGCCGGCCCGGGGCCTGAGTAGATCCTGCCGGAGTTGATCTCCGGCGGTAACGCTCCGAATTCCATTTGTTTCCTCCGCCTCCGGCCGCGAACACCACGGACCCCGCGCTCGTCCTTGCCGATAAGGTTGGTCTTCAACAACATTGAGCAACTTCGGTCGGCACCCGCCAGTGGATGCCAGTTGCTTGAAATGTTCGGGTGCTCAGAAGACTAGCCAGCTCTGCCCGAAGAGCTCGTGGCAAATGCAGGCCGACGCCGGGGGAACACCGCGTTCGAATGGCAAGGCCTGCAACGCAGCGGTTTGATTGGCAAGGCGCCGATAGCCCCGTCTACCTCGGGCGAATTCGTACACGTCCCAGAGTGAAAACACGATCAACACCCGGCAAACATGAGCGTGCCAGGGGGTTTCCTCAATAAAAATCTCACCATCCAAAATTCGCTGCCCCGCACCGGGCGCGGTCATCCGCGTGCGCTTGACCAGAGTCCACTGGCAACACGACGTCGCCGTCGCGGCCCGGAATCACCGGCGCAGCGACGACCGCGAATGTTGTTTCGCTCCACAGCCTCCGGTGCCTGAGCCGGCCGCCCCGGCGGCGTCAACCGATGCGAACACCACTACGTCGGCCTTGCCGCGCCCACTATCGCGGGGCGGTCTGGCCTCGTCATCAGAAGTCCCACCTCATGCGGGTCAGTGAGTTTCGGCGGCGGTGGCGGCAAAGCGACGATCCACCCAGTTGCCGAAGCGCGGTGCGGACTTGATCTGGCCCGCCGCCGCCAGTAGGTCGGTGAGGCGCTGTTCGGCGTCAATCACGGTGTCGTCGAGGGGGATCGGCTGTCGCAGAGTGCGCCCCTGCGCGACGGCGGCGACGGCGGGGTCGATGCCGGCGGACCCGGCGTACTGAGCGGCCCACTCCTGCGGGTGCTCGCGCGCCCAGACCGCGGCTCGGGTGTATCGCGCCAGCAGATCCGCCAGGGCGGTGTTCCGTTTGGCGTCGGCCAGCGTTTGGTCGGAGGCGATCCCGAACGAGTACTTGTACTTGCGTGTGACCAGGCCCCGCACCGGGAGTTGCTGTTCGGCCTGCGCGGTATAGGGATCCCACACGGCCCACGCGTCGACCTGGCCATTGCGGAATCCCGACAGGGCGTCGGCCGGTTGCAGGAACACCAGGTGGACGTCGTCGGGTTTGAGTCCGGCCTTGTCGAGCTGATCAAGCACATTGGCGTGCGCCGAACTGCCCTTGGCCAGCGCGATGGTTTTGCCTCGCAGGTCGGTGACGGAGTGAATAGGCGAATCGGCGTGAACCAGAATCTGATCGCCGGGGCCCCCACCGTCGAATGCGGACACCACCTTGATGCGGGCGTTGGCGACCGCGCCGAAAATCGGTGGGGTGTCACCGGTGATGGCGAAATCGATCTTGCCGGCGGCGGCGGCCTCGACCATCGGTGGTCCCGAGGTGAAGGTGGAGAATTCGATCCGGTACGGAAGGTTCTGCAGCTCGCCGGCGGCCCTCAGCATGGCTTCGGTGCCAACGCTCTTTTGATCGCCGACCTTGAGAGTCAGGTCGGCCAGCTGTGACAGCGGAACTCGGTCCGGCACCGCGCCGGGGCCGGCGGCCTGTTGGCGGGAGACGCACGCCGGCAGCAGCAGAGCGATGGCAGCCAGCAGTAGCGCGGTATGGCGTCGTGTCGACATCGAGCTCCTCAGATCAGGACACCGAGCTGGCTGAGCACGTCGGTGCGGTACCCGGGACGGGGCCGGTTGGCACGGGATTCGCGCAGGCAAGGCTGCGGCGCTGTGGAAGGCGAGGCTATGGCAGATCGGTTGGGCGGACAACGGTTTGAATTTCCGTGAACGCAACCGCGCCTAGAGGAGGTTCACGCGGCCTTGCGTCGCGTCCTGGCCGATACGACCGGTGACGCCGAGATTGGCCTCAATTGGTGGTGGTAGGTGTCGACAACGTCATGGGCGGCGCATAGCCACCCACCAGGGCGCGATGCCACCACGCCCGGTCTCGGCGCAGCTCGGCCGGGGTGGTGAAGCGATACTGGTAGAGCTGGGCGCGCACAAACCGCGGCGGCGCATCCGGGAACGGGTTGTGGCGCAACAGACGCAGGGTCGGCCGGTCGTTGCGCAGCAGCCGCTGCAGGAACGGCCGCAGCCAGGGCTGCGCGTAGCCCGGCGAGATCGCGGCGAACCACATCAGCCAGTCCAGGCGCAGATGATAGGGGGCCCACTGTCGCGGCAGCCGGCGCGGCCCACCCGGCTTGCCTTTGAATTCGTATTCCCGCCAGACGGTCTGGTCGCTGAGCTGGTCATCGTCGGTGCCCTCGATCACCACCTCCCGACGGATCCGCCCGATGCTGCCGAAGGCCCCGTAGGTGTTCACCAAGTGAAATGAGTTGAACGACATGTTCATTCGCTGGCGCGACGACAACATGTTCCGAATCGGCCAGTAGCTCATGAACAGCACCGCCGCCGACACCGCGGCAACCAGGACCGCAAACCACGCGGGCGCCGCCGGGCCGTCGTGCGCCGGGACCAGCCCCCCGGGAAGCAGCGACGCGACCGACGCGTCGTCGATGGCGCTGCACGCCAACAGAATCGTCACCCAGTTCAGCCAGGCGAAGTTGCCCGACGCGACCAGCCACAGCTGCGTGATGACGATGATCGCCGCGGCCACGCTGGCCACCGGCTGCGGCGCGAACAATCCGAACGGCACGATCAGCTGCGCGAAATGGTTGCCCGCCACCTCGACCCGGTGCAGCGGTTTGGGTAGATGGTGGAAGAACCAGCTCAGCGGCCCGGGCATGGGCTGCGTCTCATGGTGGTAGTACAGACACGTCAGGTCGCGCCAGCACGGATCGCCGCGCATCTTGATCAGCCCCGCACCGAATTCGACTCGGAACAACAGCAATCGGACCATCCACAACGTCAGCACCGGGGGCGCCACGTCGTTGTTGCCGAGAAAGATCATCAAAAACCCGGTCTCGAGAAGCAACGACTCCCAACCGAACGAGTACCAGGTCTGCCCGACGTTCACGATCGACAGATAGAGCACCCACAGCACGAGCCACATCGCCATCGCGGCCCACAGCGGCGCCGCGTCGGCCACGCCGGCGGCGACGGCCGCCGACAGTGCCGCGCCGAACCAGGCGACCGCCGCGAACAGCCGATCGGAGTAGCGCAGATGAAAGATGCTCGGCGTGCGCCAAAACGACTGCGCCGCCACAAACCGGGGAATGGGCAGCATCCCGTGTTCGCCGATGAGTGCGCGGAATTGCGCGGCCGCCGCGACGAACGCCAGCAGATAGATCGCCGCGGCGCCGCGCTCGAGGACCAGTCTGCCCACCCAGTATTCGGGCGCGGAAAACCAGGTCATGGCGCTCACTCCCCGATCGGCGGCTGTCGCACCGACCGCATATCCAGTCAATCAGCCGATAAACGGGGGTAGCCACTACGCGCCAAAACTATTCGGCACTATTCGTCGCCGGGCCGGCGCTCCCGGTCGGGCATGACGATCACCGAGGCGGTCAGCACCGCGAGCGAAACCAGCGCCAGCAGTTGGACGTTCGCCGAATGACCCGCGTAGCCGTCCGCCGAGCGCCAGGGCTGGCGCGACAACGCCGCCCCGGCCACAATCAGCCCGCCGGCGCTGCCCACCAGGGCGAGGCGTTCCCAGCGCCGGGCGCGCAGCGCGTAGCGCAACCCCAGGGCGGCGCCCATCACGACGACGCCGCCGGCGCCGGCGATCAGCGCCCCGGCGGCCAGCGCCGGGACCGCCGCCCATGCCCCGGGCCGCCATGGTTGCGTGGGGGCGCCCGCGTCGCGGGTTCGGGTGCGCCAGAACGCCAGCAGCGCCAGCAGCGGCAACAAGGCCAGTCCCACCACCAGTCCCGCGCCGTAGAGCGGGTTGGAGGCGAACGTCAGCGTGATGGTGCCGGGGTCGCCCGCGGGGACCACCCACCCCTGCTGCCAGCCGTTGACGGCGATCGGCGTCAGCCGGGCCCCGCTGCCGGTGCGCGCCACCCAGCCGGGGTTGATGCTTTCCGGGATGACCATCACCCGGGGGGTGGCCGACGGGGGAGCCTGGACCTCGCGCCGGGCCGGTCCCCATGCCCGCCAGGACGAAAGACGTTCGGCCCGCGCGCTTTCGGGGGCCCGCGAGGTCGACAGTTGGGCCCCGTCGACGACGAACTGCGCCCCCGGGCTGATCAGCAGCTCCTGGTCGCCGGCGGGCAGCGCGATCGGATCGCGGTCGCACGGCACCGCCGCCAGGGGCTGATCGTCCAGTATCGCCCCGACGGTGGTGTGGATCGCGGTGTGCACGAACCGGCCCGCGACCGCGATGACCGGGCCGCGATCGCACCCGAGGGAGATCTCCCGGCCGCGGTTGCGGGCGGCGTCGGCGGGCGCGATCGCGTTGCCGTCGGCGCCGAGCGCGGCCACCTCGGCCAGCCCGGGCGGCTTGAGCTGGTCGAAGCCCAACGCGTTGCGGTCGATGACGTCGTCCCAGTCCAGCAGGCTGAGCGTCACCGTGTCGGTCACCCGGGGCTTCAGCGCGAGCGTCTGCGCCCCGCCTGAATCGGCCTTGACCGCCGCCACTTGCGGGCCGTCACCGAGGTTGACGGCCACCATCGTCGGACGCACGGGCAGCGCCGCCCGGCTGGGCACCAGCCGCAACCCGGTGACCTCGGTGGGTCGAGGCAGCCTCAGCGTCAGCGTCGGCGGGGTCTTGTGCTGCACCACCCGCTGCGGCGCCGTCCAGGCGGTGGCCGGGTCGCCGTCGGTGCCCGCGTAGGCCGAGCCCAGCACATCGACTGCATCCGAATCACCCTGGGCGACAGTCGCATTGGGCTCGGCGATCAGGGCGGCCAGCTTCGGGCCCTGCCGGGGCCGCACCCACACCGTCGGGGTCACCAACACCGGCGCCGGCACGGTCAACGTCCGGCTGAAGTTGACCGGCTCCTCCGGGGTCAGCGCCATCGACGGCGCGCAGCGCACGGTGTCGGGCGCCGGGGCGCAGCCGGGCCTGCCGAGCAGTTCCGAGCCCAGGTCCCACCCTGCGATCGGGGCGCCGGGGGGCGGCCCGGGCACCCGCACGGTGTGCCGCAGGTCGACCTGGTGGGCGAACCCGGACGCGTCGTACTGGGTGATCGTCAGGTCGGTGATGCCGAATTGCACGCCGGCGGACCCGTCATCGGTGCCCGCGGCGGTGATCCGCACCCACGGCGTTTCACCGTAGGGGAGCGCCGCGGCGAGCGGCTTGCCCGGTTCGTCGAACCGCAGCGTGGTGCTGCCGGTGGCGGTTTCGATCAGGATGCGGCGGACCTGGGCGCCGACGGCGGTTGCACTGGGGGTCAACGTGATTGCCGCATTCGTCACGGGGTGGTCGAAATCGATCCGCATCCACTGGCCGACGGCGGCCTGCAGCGAGTTGGACACCCAGGCGGTCGCGGAGTCCCCGTCGATCGCGGCGGCCGGGGAGGTCGCCGGGGCGACGTCGGGCATGGCGGTGGAATCCGACGACGAGCTCGACACGGTGATCCGCCCGCCGGTCCACGCGCCGGCCACCGGCTCCGCGCCCGGGACGGGATAGTCCGGCACCCGGTTGTAGGTGTGCCGCGCGTCGCCGGGGGCCCGGATCGCCGACGAATGTTGGTCCACCCGACCGTAATCCGTCTCCCGGGCGACCGGGGTGTCGGTGACGGTCACGCCGGCTCCCGGCGCCAGCGGCAGCCCGGCGGCGCCCGCGTCGGCGGTCAGCAGCGCCGGGCCGAGTGGCGGCTGGCCCAGCAGCCGCCGCCGTTCGTCCAGGCGCAGCAACGCTTCCGGGCCGCCGTCGACGCGGGCCAGCCGGTCGGCGTCGACGAGGTAGGGCGTGGCGGGGTCGCTGACGTCACCGCCGCCGGTGACCCGGTAGATCTCGACCGCTGGGTAGCGCGGCCGCAACCCGCTGTCGGCGACGAAGCCGGACAGCGTGCCGGGCCCCACCGGGGCGCCGAACTGCGCCACCTTCCGCAGCCCCGGCGAGCCGTCCACGGCGCGGTGCACCAGGATCGGGCGCGCCGAGCGCGACGTGTCGGGATCCAGGTCGTTGCGCACCGCAAGGTAGGAAATGCCTTGGCGCGCAAGGGTATCGGCCAATCCCGCCGAGGGCCGGCCGGCGGCGAACAGGCGCTGAACCGAATCCAGCGCCCGGATGGTCTGCGGCGGGGTCAGCGGGATCGAATCGCGCACCCCCCACGGGCTGCTGCCCAGCACCTGCAGCGGCTCGTCGTGGCTGGTGCCCCACACCTGCGTGGCGAACGGCGCCCCCGGCACGACGAGCACCCGCCCGGGTGTGGGGGCGCCCGTGTTGTGCTCGGTGAGCCAGTCGGCGGCCTCATGCCAATACGGCGGGATGGCGGTGAACGTCCCCGGCGGCGCCAGCCGACCGGTCCACGCCAGCGAGGTGCTGACCATCAGCGCCGTCAGGACCACCATCGCGGCCGCCACCCGCCTGTCGCGCTCCGGGTGGGCGAACGCGCGCAGCCACACCGGCGTCGGGGCGGCGCCCGGCAGCGGTATCCGGCCCAGCAGGTGGGCGATGCCCAGCGCCACCGGGATGCCGATCACCGACCCCAGCTTGTGCACGTTGCGCAACGGGGCGCCGCCGGCGTCCAGGAAGGCCTGCACCGCGTGCGCCACCGGAGAGCCCAGCCCGCCGCTGTAGCCGACGGCCATCAAGACCGCCCCGACCAACAGCATCGTGACCAGGCGGCCACGCGCCGGCATGGCGGCCGAGGCCAGCCCCGCCAGCCCGGCCGCGGCGACCAGGCAGGTGCCCAGGATGGCCGCCGACCCCGTCACCAGCGGGGCGCCCGCGGTGGCGTTGGGCGCCACGTACGGGGTCCAGCTGTCGGTCCCGCGCAACATCTCGGTCAGTGACGACCATTGCGTTGTCACGCCGGAGGATTCGATGAAGTCCAGGAACGGCGGGCTGATGGCGCGCAGCATCACCAGCGCCACCACCCACCACAGCGTGGCTAGCAGCAGCGCCAGCAGCCACCACCCGGTGTAACGCCACCACCGCCGGTTCGGTCGGTGGCATGCCCACCAGATCACCGCGGGCAGGCAGCCGGCCAGTGTCGCGATGGCGTTGACCGCGCCCATCAGCGCGACGGCCAGGCCCGCCCGGGCGGCCAGCGCTCGCACGGACCGATCCGTCGACGCCCGCAACGCGAGGATCGTGGGCAGCAACACCCAGGGCGCCAGCATCATCGGCAAGGTTTCCGACGAGATCGATCCGAGGGTGGTCAGCACCCGCGGCGACAGCGCGAACGCGACCGCGGCGATCACCCGCGACGCCGGGCTGCCGATCCGCAGCGCCTCGGCGACGCGCATCAGCCCCCAGAAGCCCGCTGTGAGCAGCAGCGCCCACCACAGCCGCTGAGTGATCCAGCCGGGCACGCCCAGCGCGTGACCGATCAGGAAAAAGGTGCCGTGCGGAAACAGGTAGCCGTAGGCCTGATTCTGCGCCTGCCCGAACGGCAGCTCGCTGTTCCACAGGTTGGTCGCGCGCGCCAAAAATCGCAGGGGGTTGGCGGTCAGGTCGAGTTTCGTGTCGGGGGAGATCCGCCCCGGCGACTGGGCGAACGTCAACGCCAGCGCGATCGCGCCGACCAACCACAACCAGCGGCGCGACACAGCCGACGAAGTGAGGGTCGTCTCCGCGGGCTCCGGCCGCGCTGCCCCTACCTCGCCGCTAGCTACGGTTGCCGTACTCGACCCGGTTGAGCACTGACGACTGCGGATCGCCCCCGGGGAGTGGCGGCTTCGTGTCTTGCTGGACCATCAACGTGATCCCGAAGATCGCGGCCGCGCCGAGCAACAGGCCAACCACAACGCTCGCTGCCGCGGGCGCAACGATCCGGTTCATCGACGGCTCCTGGGTAATTGCGGGGCTTGCGGTCGTGACTTCAACCTAGCGCCAACCTAGCAGAAGAGCGTTCGACCGAGCGCTCGTCACCAGTGCAGACAGTGTCCGTGGAAACAGCGGTCGCCGTATTGCACCTGATAGGGCAACGCCGGGCGCGCCGGCGCCTGCGCCGGGACGGCGGTGTCGTCGGCCACCGCGAGCGTGATGCCGACCGTCGTCGCGATCCCGACGGCCAACCCCGCCGCGATGCTGGCCGCGGCCGCCACCGTGAAACCGCTCATCGCCTGCTGACCTCCCCTGATGGGCAACCTACCGCTTGTGCCCCCTGGGGACGGGGACGAAACGCCCCCCTGTGAAAGCATGGCCCGATGGCATTTTCGCGCACCTTCGCCGTGCTCGCGGCCGCGTCGGCGCTGGTGGCCGGCTGCGGCCACCACCCGGCGCCACCCGCCCACTCGTCGACGTCGAGCAAGCCGGCGGCCGCGCCCGCGCCCCCGGTGTGCGCCGACCCGGCGGCGGTGCCGGCCGCGCTGGGCATCCGCGACAAGCTGGCCCAACTCCTGATGGTGGGCGTGAAGAACGCCGACGACGCCCGGGCCGTCGTCAACGGCTACCACGTCGGCGGGATCTTCATCGGCAGCTGGACCGACCTCGCAATCTTCCAGGGGCCGTTGGCGGACATCAGCGCCAAGGCGGGACCGCTGCCGCTGGCGGTCAGCGTCGACGAAGAGGGTGGGCGGGTGTCGCGGCTGAAGACCCTGATCGGGACGTCGCCGCCGGCCCGGGAGCTGGCGCAGACACAAACCGTCCAGCAGGTCCACGATTTGGCCGCCGACCGCGGCCGCAAGATGCGCGACCTGGGCATCACCGTCGACTTCGCTCCCGTGGTCGACGTCAGCGACGAGGACGACGACGCCGTCATCGGCAACCGTTCCTTCGGCGCGGACCCGCAGACGGTGACCGACTACGCCGGGGCGTACGCGCGGGGCCTCCGCGACGCCGGGCTGCTGCCGGTGCTCAAGCATTTCCCCGGGCACGGGCACGGCTCGGGTGATTCGCACACCGGCGGTGTGGTCACGCCGCCGCTCGCCGACCTGCAGACCAGTGACCTGGTGCCCTACCGGTCGCTGGTGGCCGCGGCGCCGGTCGCGGTGATGGTGGGCCACCTGCAGGTCCCGGGCCTCACCGGCGATGTCCCCGCCAGCCTGAGCCCCGAGGCGGTGCAATTGCTGCGAAACGGCGTCGGCTACAAGGGTCCGCCGTTCACCGGCCCGGTGTTCAGCGACGACCTGTCCAGCATGGCCGCCATCTCCGACCGGTACGGGGTGTCGGAGGCGGTGCTGCGCAGCCTGTTGGCCGGCGTCGACGTCGCGCTGTGGGTCACCACCGACGAGGTGCCCGCGGTGCTGGACCGCTTGCAAAAGGCCGTCGCCTCAGGCGAACTGCCGGCACGCCGGGTGGACGAGGCGCTGGTGCGGGTGGCGAAGATGAAGGGCCCCGGCCCGACCTGCGGGCACTAGCGGCGATCGCGAGCGCGGCCGGGCCGACCGCCGCAACCTTGAGTGTGAACTGACGGCTTTGAGTGTGCAGTGGCGGCGCGCCCGATCGGCGTGTCGCCGCCGCAGATTCACACCGAAAGCCAACGATTCACACTCGACGGGCCAAGGCGCGGCGGCGAAGACGGGCCAAGGCGAAGCCGGCGAAGCGGGTCGCCGCATCGTCCACCCCGGGCGAAGCGGGTTGCCGCCGTGGGCACTAGTGCTGTGCGGCCCGGGCGCATTGCTTACTCTTGAGTCAGATAGACGGGCTAGAGAGGCGAGCGATGGCGGGTGGTACCAAGCGGTTACCGCGCGCCGTGCGCGAGCAGCAGATGCTCGACGCCGCCGTGCAGATGTTCTCGGTCAACGGCTACCACGAGACCTCGATGGACGCCATCGCCGCCGAGGCGCAGATCTCCAAGCCCATGCTGTACCTGTATTACGGCTCCAAGGAGGACCTGTTCGGTGCCTGCCTGAACCGGGAAATGACCCGGTTCATCGACGTGCTGCGCGCCGACATCGACTTTCGGCAGAGCCCGAATGACATGCTGCGCAACACGATCGCGTCGTTCATGCGCTACATCGACGCGAACCGGGCGTCGTGGATCGTGATGTACACCCAGGCCACCAGCTCGCAGGCGTTCGCCCACATGGTGCGCGAGGGACGCGAGCAGATCATCGACCTGGTCGCCGGGCTGATGCGGGCCGGCAGCCGCGCGCCGCGGCCGGACATCGAGCACGAGATGATGGCCGTGGCGCTGGTGGGCGCCGGCGAGGCGGTGGCCAATCGGTTGTCCACCGGCGATATCGATGTCGACGAGGCGGCCCAGCTGATGATCGACCTGTTCTGGTACGGCCTCAAGGGCTCACCGGAGGAGCGGGAAGCGGCCCGGTCCCAGCCGGACGGCTCGGACGCCGCCGGCGACTAGACCCCTCTTTCGTCAGGTGGCCCCGATGCCCGTCGCCCGCACGGACCGCGGCAACCTCGACTTCTTTTGCGCGGTCGTCATCGTCGGGCTGCTGGCCGGCGTCGCTGGGTTGGCGACGACGCTCGTGCTGCGGGCGGTCCAGCACGCCACCTACCACTACAGCTTCGGCACCCTGCTGGCCGGGGTCGCCGCCAGCAGCCCGATACGCCGCGTGGTCGGCCCGATGATCGGCGCCGCGTTGGCCGCGCTCGGGTGGTGGCTGCTGCGGCACCGCACGGACGTGCCGCCGCTGGCGGAAACCATCGCCCGCCGAGAACGCGTGCCGCGGCTCTCGTGGAGCATCGACGCCATGCTGCAGGTGGTGCTCGTCGGGTCGGGAGCATCGCTCGGCAGGGAAGGGGCGCCACGCCAATTCGCCGCGGCGCTAAGCGATTTGGGAACCGGATGGCTCAAGCGGCTCTCCGGGCGCGACCGCGAGATCCTGCTGGCCTGCGCGGCCGGGGCGGGGCTGGGCGCGGTCTATGCGGTCCCGCTGGCCGGGGCGCTCTTCTCGATCCGGATCTTGCTGGGCACCTGGCACCCGCGCGCGGTGGGCGCGGCGTTCCTGTCCTCCGGCCTGGCGGTCGCCATCGGCTCGGCCATCACGCGCGATCAACCCAACCTGCAGTGGCCGATCGAGGAATCGACCTATCTGTTGACAGCGCACGGATTGCTGTTGGCGCCGGTGGCTTTCGCGGCGGGCTGGGCCTTCAACCGGTTGATGGCCGCGGCGCGGCCGCCGCGCCCGGTGCGAAGCTGGGTGCTGATCCCGGCGCTGGCCGGGGCGGGCCTGGTAATGGGCGTCTGCTCGCATTGGTGGCCCGAGTTACCCGGCAACGGCCGCAGCATCCTGACGGTCAGCCTGGCCAGCGGCATGACCCTGGTGTCCGCGCTGGCGATCCTGGCATTGAAACCCCTTCTGACAGCGTTGTTCCTGCGCGCCGGGGGTACGGGCGGGCTGCTGACGCCGTCGCTGGCCACCGGCGCGGCGGCGGGGGCGGCGCTGGTGCTGGCGATCAACTGGGCGAGCGGGACGCACCTGCACGTGCCGGCGGTGTCGCTGGCCGGGGCCGCCGGTGTGCTCGCGGTGACCCAGGGCTCGCCGATCTGGGCGGCGATCTTCGTGTGGGAACTCGCCCGCCCGCCGCTGTGGTTGTTTGCGCTGTTCCTGCTGACCGCGACCGCCGCCCACGCGCTGAAAGTGCTTGCCTGCGGGCGCGGTTCGACGCACGCCGGCTAGCCGGTCGCCACCGGTAGAAGCTAAAGCGGCCGGACCGTGCCGGTCAGGTGCGGGTATCCCTTGGCGATGTTGCGCAGCGAAAGGTCCCAGCCGTCGTCGTTTTCGTCGATGTAGAGACCGGCCGTCGCGGGCAGCACCAGCGGCTTGCCGAAGCGCACCGAGTACCGAGCCGCGTCCGGGATGGCGGCCTCGATGTTGGCCAATACGGCTGCGGCGCTGAACATTCCGTGCGCGATCACGGTGGGGAATCCGAACAGCTTGGCCGCGATCGGGTTGGTGTGTATCGGGTTGTGATCGCCCCCGACGACGGCGTAGCGCCGGATCAGGCCCGGGCTGATGCGCAGCACGGTGGGCGGTGGCGGCAGCTTGGGCTGTTTCTGCGGGGGCGGTTTGGGTTCGTCGGACAGGCTGGTGCGTTGCTGGTGCAGGAAGGTCGTGACCTGGTGCCACGCGGTGTCGTTGCCGACGCTGACATCGGTCACCAGGTCGACCAGCAGACCTTTGCGGTGTTCGCGCAGGTTCTCGGCGTGCACGTGCACGCCGACGGTGTCGGTGACCGCGATGGGGCGGTATTGGGTGATGTGGTTTTCGGTGTGCACCGAACCCATTGCGGCGAAAGGAAAGTCGAACCCGGTCACCAGCGACATCAGCGCCGGAAAGGTCAGCGCGAACGGGTAGGTCAGCGGCACGCAGTTGCCGTAGCGCAGGCCGGTCACCGCCGCGTACTCGGCGACGTTCGTGCGGTCGATGGGCAGTTCCTCGATGGTGACCGTGCGGGTGGGCAGTCCGCCGCCGCGGGACACCACCGGCAGGGCTCCCGCGGCCGCGCGCAGCAGATTCTTCAGGCCGCTTGGCTGGTTCATCACGTTCTCCTATGCGCCCAGCATGGCCTGGCCGCATACGCGAATGACGTTGCCGGTCACCGCGTTCGAGGCCGGGCTGGCGAAGTAGGCGATGGCCTCCGCGACATCCACCGGCTGGCCGCCCTGCAGCAGTGAGTTCATCCGGCGGCCGACCTCGCGGGTGGCCAGCGGGATGGCGGCCGTCATCTGGGTCTCGATGAATCCCGGTGCGACGGCGTTGATGGTGATGCCCTTGTCGTAGAGCTCCGGGGCCAGCGCCTGGGTCAGGCCGATCATCCCCGCCTTGGTGGTGGCGTAATTGGTCTGGCCGCGGTTGCCCGCGATGCCGGCCATCGACGACAGGCCGATCACCCGGCCGCCCTCGCCGATGCTGCCGTTGCCGACCAGCCCCTCGGTAAGGCGCAGCGGGGCAAGCAGATTGACGGCCAAGACGGCGTCCCAGCGCGCATCGTCCATGTTGGCCAGCAGCTTGTCGCGGGTGATCCCGGCGTTGTTGACAAGGACGTCGGCGTGGCCGCCGTGATGCTCGCGCAGGTGCTCGGTGATCTTGTCGACGGCGTCGGGGGCAGTGACGTCGAGCCACAGCGCGGTGCCCCCCACCCGGCTGGCCGTCTCGGCCAGCGCCTCGGCGGCCGATTCGACGTCGATCGCGACGACGCGCGCACCGTCGCGGGCGAACACCTCGGCGATCGTCGCGCCGATGCCGCGGGCCGCGCCTGTCACGATGGCGACCTTGCCGTCCAGCGGCCGTTCCCAATCACCCGGCGGTGTGGAGTCCGCCTCCCCGACATAGAACACCTGGCCGTCCACGTACGCCGACTTGGCCGACAGGATGAACCGCATGGTCGATTCCAGGCCCGTCGCAGCGGGTTTGGCGTCCGGCGACAGGTACACCAGCGCGACCGTGCTGCCGTTGCGCAGCTCCTTGCCCAGCGAGCGGGTGAAGCCCTCCAACGCGCGCTGGGCGATCCGCTCGTGCGGGTTGGCGGCGCCGTCGGGCGTGGTGCCGACCACCGCCACGCGGGCCGAGTGGCCCAGGTTGCGCAGCAGCGGGGTGAAGAACTCGTACAACCCCTTGAGCCCTTCGGGCGTGGTGATGCCGGTGGCGTCGAAGACCAGCCCGCCGAACTTGTCGGCCCAGCGCCCGCCCAGGTTGTTGCCGACCAGGTCGTAGTCGGCGTCCAGCGCCGCGCGCAGCGGCTCGACGACTCTGCCCTCCCCGCCGATCAGCAGCGCCCCGGCCAGCGGCGGATCACCGGCGCGATAGCGGCGCAGCGTCTCGGGTTGGGGAACACCGAGCTGCTTGGCGAGGAACGAACCAGGACCGGAGTTGACGATCTGAGAGAACAGATCGGACGAGACCTTGGGAGCCACCGGAGCTACCTTCCATGTTCTTGCGAAGTCGGGGTATGCCTACAGCACAACCGTATCGAGGACGAACTTACTGCAGAGTAAGAACAGTGGGTAGTATGGCCCCAGACGGGCGAATCCCAAACCGATAGACCGCACGAGCACGGAGAAAACAGTGGCCCCTGCAAGTTCTGAGGCAAGTACACCGGCTGCTCAGCGCAGCTCCGAGCGGCGGCGCGTCGCCATCCTGGGCGGCAACCGCATCCCGTTTGCCCGGTCCGACGGCGCCTACGCCGAGGCCTCCAACCAGGACATGTTCACCGCCGCGCTGGGCGGGCTGGTGGATCGCTTCGGGCTGGCCGGCGAGCGGCTCGGCGTGGTGGTCGGCGGCGCCGTGCTCAAGCACAGCCGGGACTTCAACCTCACGCGCGAATGCGTGCTCGGTTCGCAGCTGGCGTCGTACACGCCGGCGTTCGACCTGCAGCAGGCGTGCGGCACCGGCCTGCAGGCGGCGATCGCCGCCGCCGACGGCATCGCGGCCGGCCGCTACGAGGTGGCCGCCGCCGGCGGGGTGGACACCACCTCCGACGCGCCGATCGGCCTCGGCGACAACTTGCGCCGCACCCTGCTCAAGTTGCGCCGCGCCAAGTCCAACGTGCAGCGGCTGAAGCTGGTGGGCACGCTGCCCGCGACCCTGGGCGTGGAGATCCCGGTCAACAGCGAACCGCGCACCGGGCTGTCCATGGGGGAGCACCAGGCGATCACCGCCAAGCAGATGGGCATCTCGCGCGTCGCCCAGGACGAGCTGGCCGCCGCCAGCCACCGCAACATGGCCGCCGCCTACGACCGCGGCTTCTTCGACGACCTCGTCACGCCGTTTCTGGGGCTGTACCGCGACGACAACCTGCGAGCGGACTCGTCGGCCGAGAAGCTGGCCAAGCTGCGGCCGGTGTTCGGCGTCAAGGCCGGCGACGCGACGATGACGGCCGGCAACTCGACCCCGCTGACCGACGGCGCCTCGGTCGCCCTGCTGGGCACCGACGAGTGGGCGGAGGCCCACTCGCTCACACCGCTGGCGTACCTGGTGGACTCCGAAACGGCGGCGGTCGACTACGTCAACGGGCGGGACGGCCTGCTCATGGCGCCCACGTACGCGGTGCCGCGGCTGCTCGCCCGCAATGGCCTGAGCCTGCAGGATTTCGATTTCTACGAGATCCACGAGGCGTTCGCGTCGGTCGTGCTGTGTCACCTGCAGGCGTGGGAATCCGAGGAGTACTGCAAGGGGCGGCTGGGGCTGGACGCCGCGCTGGGCTCGATCGACCGGTCCAAGCTCAACGTCAACGGCTCCTCGCTGGCCGCCGGCCACCCGTTTGCCGCCACCGGCGGGCGGATCCTGGCTCAGGCCGCCAAGCAGCTCGCGCAGCGAAAGGCCGAGCAGAAGGGCGCGGGCAAGCCGGTGCGCGCCCTGGTCTCGATCTGCGCGGCGGGCGGCCAGGGAGTGGCCGCGATCCTGGAGGCCTGACCGTCGGGCCGATGAGATGGGTCACATCGGGTTAGCGATCGAAGGCGACGGGTATCCGTGACCCCGGATGGCCCCGTGTTGTGGTCTGACCCCCCGACCCCGACGGCAATACGGGGCATCCCCCGGAACGACCGCCTGTCGGTCTCGGCCGATGGGCGTCCGAAAAGGGCCGCCGCTGGAGTGAGGGGATCCAGCGGCGGCCTTTTTGGTTCCTTCGACGGACCGACTCCTCCGATGTAACCGCGCGGTATTGGGCATTGCGGTGATCGCCCGGTCGTCGATCAGGCGCGGTCGTGGAGGGTGACGTGGTAGCCGTCGGGGTCGGCGAAGGTGAATGTCCGGCCGAAGGGGCCGTCGATCGGTGCGGAGACGATGGTGTGGCCGTCGGCCACGAGAGCATCGTGGATGCTCTGGACGTCGGTGGCGTGCACCCAGATCGCGGCACCGATGCCGGGCTGAGCCACGGATGCGAGGTCGGTGCCCGGAGCGACCTCGCGGAGCGCGAACGCGATTGGCTGCGTTTCGAACACAACGGCGTGCGGAGGTCCGGCCGGCGAGCGGACGAGGCCGAGGTACTGCTCGTAGAACGCCTGCGATGCGTCGAGGTCGCGCGCTTGCAGGGAGATGAAGTCGGGGCCGGTGGCGGGCATGACGCTGCTCCTTCGATTCGTGTCAGATTTCTGACATAGCGAAGTATGTCAGAATACTGACATGAGTCAAGAGGGTGTCGGCGTAGACCTGGATACGTCCCTGGGCTACGCGCTGAAAGAGGCGTCGAGTGCGCTGCGCGCGGCCATGGAGGAGGTGCTGCGCCCGCTCGGGATGAGCGTGACGCACTACTCCTGCCTCGAGCTGCTCGCGCAACGGCCGGGTTTGTCGAACTCCGAGCTCGCGCGGGGCGCGTTCGTGACACGGCAGTCGATGAACGTGCTCCTTCAGGCCCTGGAGCGCGACGGCTATGTGGCCCGGCCCGCGGAGGCACCCGTCGGGAAGATTCTTCCCACGCGCCTCACGCCGCGTGGCCGACAGAGCCTGGAGAAAGCCAGCAAGGCGGTCCGGTCCGTCGAGGTCAGAATGCTGGCCGGCCTGACCGAGGCCCAGCGGTCAGACGCGTTCCGGATCCTGCACAGCATGACCCGGTCCCTGCGCGATGGCCCGGGTAGGAGTACACCCGAACGATAAAAACCCGTCCAGACGACCTCGCCGGCGCACAAAAATCCCCCGCCTTCTTTCGGAGGCGGGGGATTTTTGTGCGTCCCTACGAAGCGGCCTAGAAGGCGGCCTCGTCGAGCTCCATGATGTCGTTGTCCAGCGTCTCGATGACCTCGCGGGTGCTGGTCAGCATCGGCAGGAAGTTCTTCGCGAAGAACGACGCCACCGCGACCTTGCCCTCGTAGAAGGCCTTGTCGTCACCGCTGGCGCCGGCGTCGAGTGCCGCCACGGCCACCGCGGCCTGACGCTGCAACAGCCAGCCGATGACCAGGTCACCGACGCTCATCAGGAAGCGCACCGAACCCAGACCCACCTTGTAGAGGCTGGTCACGTCCTCCTGCGCCGCCATCAGGTAACCGGTCAGCGAGGTCGCCATGGCCTGAACGTCGGTCAGGGCCTTGGCCAGGTACTCGCGTTCCGTCTTCAACCGCCCGTTGCCGGACTCGCTGTCGACGAACTTCTGGATCTGCTCGGACACGTGGGCCAGCGCCACACCCTTGTCGCGGACGATCTTGCGGAAGAAGAAGTCCTGCGCCTGGATGGCGGTGGTGCCCTCGTAGAGCGAGTCGATCTTGGCGTCCCGGATGTACTGCTCGATCGGGTAGTCCTGCAGGAAGCCGGACCCACCGAACGTCTGCAGGCTCTCGGTCAGCTTGGCGTAGGCCTGCTCCGAGCCGACACCCTTGACCACCGGCAGCATCAGGTCGTTGACCTTCACGGCCAGCTCGGCGTCCACACCGTGCAGGGCCTCGGCCACCGCGGCGTCCTGGTAGGTCGACGTGAACAGGTACAGCGCCCGCAGACCCTCGGCGTAGGCCTTCTGGGTCATCAGCGACCGGCGCACGTCGGGGTGGTGCGTGATGGTCACCCGCGGTGCCGTCTTGTCGGTCATCTGGGTCATGTCCGCGCCCTGGACCCGGGACTTCGCGTACTCCAACGCGTTCAGGTAACCCGTCGACAGGGTCGCGATGGCCTTGGTGCCGACCATCATGCGGGCCTGCTCGATCACGTCGAACATCTGCGCGATGCCGTTGTGCACCTCGCCGACCAGCCAGCCCTTGGCGGGAACGTCGTGCTGGCCGAAGCTCAGCTCACAGGTCGCCGACACCTTCAGGCCCATCTTGTGCTCGACGTTGGTGACGAACACGCCGTTACGCTCGCCCAGCTCACCGGTCTCGAAGTCGAACAGGAACTTGGGCACGAAGAACAGCGACAGGCCCTTGGTGCCGGGTCCGGCGCCCTCGGGGCGCGCCAGCACCAGGTGGAAGATGTTCTCGAACAGGTCGCCGGAGTCGGCCGAGGTGATGAATCGCTTCACACCGTCGATGTGCCAGGACCCGTCGTCCTGCTTGACGGCCTTGGTCCGCCCGGCGCCGACGTCGGAGCCGGCGTCCGGCTCGGTGAGCACCATGGTCGAACCCCAGCCGCGCTCGGCGGCCAGGACGGCCCACTTCTTCTGCTCCTCGGTGCCGAGGTGGTACAGGATGTTCGCGAAACCCGCGCCGCCGGCGTACATCCACACGGCCGGGTTGGCGCCCAGGATGTGCTCGTGCAGCGCCCACAGCAGCGACTTGGGCATTGCCACGCCGCCGAGGGCCTCGTCGATGCCGACCTTGTCCCACCCGGCCTCGATGACGGCGTGTACGGACTTCTTGAAGGATTCCGGCAGCGTCACCGAGTGCGTCTTCGGGTCGAAGACCGGCGGGTTGCGGTCGCCCTCGACGAACGAGTCGGCGATCGGCCCCTCGGCCAGCCGGCTCATCTCGTTGAGCATTTCGTTGGCGGTGTCTACGTCCAGGTCGCTGTATTCGCCCTGGCCCAAGGCCTTGTCAACGCCCAATACCTCGAACAGGTTGAACGCCTGGTCGCGGACGTTGCTCTTGTAGTGGCTCACTACGGTCCTCCTCGTTGAGAATGCCACTTGTGGTTGGGTACTAGGTCTAAGTTACCCACCAGTAACAACACCTAAAATATCGTTAGCGTCAGTGGGATGCAAGCGGATGTGAGCTAGATTTCATTGCCTAATTAACCAACCGGTTGGGAAGGGTGCGCCGATGCCGTCGAAAACCCGCGCTACCTGCGGAGACGGGCGCGGGACGATCGATGTGCCGGGCGTCACTGCGGTGCCGGTCGTCGACCTGCGCGCCGATCCGGCGCGGTTGCGGGACGGTCTGCGCGAAGCCGCCCACCGGGTCGGATTCTTCTATCTGACCGGCCATGGGGTCGCCCCGGAATTGGTGACGCGGATGCTCGAGGCCGCGCGCCGGCTCTTCGCGCTGCCGCAGCACGACAAGGACTCGGTCGCCATGGTGCGCAGCCCGCATTTCCGCGGCTACACCCGCCTGGGCGGCGAGGTGACCCGCGGCGAGGTGGATTGGCGCGAGCAGATCGACATCGGGCCGCAACGTCCGCCGATCGGCGGGCTGGGCAAGTCCGACTACCGGTGGCTACAGGGTCCCAACCAGTGGCCGGCCGCGCTGCCCGAGCTGCCCGGACTCGTCGAGGAGTGGGACGCCGCGCTGTCGGCGGTGGCCCGCACCCTGCTGCGGCACTGGGCGGCCTCGCTGGGCAGCCCGGCGGACGTGTTCGACCCCGCCTTCGCCGAAACCCCGGCCACGCTGATCAAGATCATCCGCTACCCGGGGCGCGCGGCCGGCTCCCAGGGCGTGGGCGCGCACCGGGACGCCGGAGTGCTCACGCTGCTGCTGGCGGAGCCGGGCAGCCGGGGCCTGCAGGTGCGGCGGGCGTTCGACGGCGCCTGGATCGACGTCCCCCCGCGCGAGGGGGCGTTCATCGTCAACATCGGTGAACTGCTGGAGGCGGCGACGCGCGGCTACCTGCGGGCCACCGAGCACCGGGTCAACCTGCAGGGCCCGGCGACCGACCGGATCTCGGTGCCCTACTTCTTCAATCCGCGCCTCGACGCGCGGATACCCGTGCTCGCGCTGCCCCGCGAACTCGCGGCGGGCACCGGGACGGACTGGGCGGCGTCGCAGGATCCCGCCGACCCCATCTTCTCGGTCTACGGCCGCAACGCCTGGAAGAGCCGGCTGCGCTCGCACCCGGATGTCGCTTCCGCGCATGGGTATTGGGCAGAGCGCTTAGAAAACGAGTAAGGGTGTCCGCGCCGGGACGATGCGCGCCGGGTAGGGTCGGACCCGAAAATACGTCTGGCGCTCTAGGGGCGAAAAAGTCCGGTGAACTCGAACAACAAGCTGACAGCGTCGTCACTTCGTGAGGCCTTCGGTCATTTCCCATCGGGTGTGGTGGCCATCGCCGCCGAGGTGAACGGAACCCGGGAAGGGCTGGCCGCCAGCACCTTCGTGCCGGTCTCGCTGGACCCGCCGTTGGTGTCGTTCTGCGTGCAGAACACCTCGACGACGTGGCCCAAACTCAAGGACCTGCCCATGCTGGGCATCAGCGTGCTCGGCGAGGCGCACGACGAGGCCGCCCGCACGCTGGCCGCCAAGACCGGCGACAGGTTCGCCGGCCTGGAGACCGTCTCCCGGCCCACCGGGGCGGTGTTCATCAAGGGCACCGGCCTGTGGCTGGAAAGCGCCATCGAGCAACTCATTCCCGCCGGTGACCACACGATCGTCGTGTTGCGGGTCAGCGAGGTGACCGTGGACGCCGACGTGGCGCCCATCGTGTTCCACCGGAGCAATTTCCGCCGCTTGGGCGCCTGAACCGGGGCCGCCGGCGCGCGCTAGGGGCGGTGGCTGAGTTCTTCCCGGAAGCCCTGGATGCGGCTCTCGAGTTCGGCGGCGTCGTTGTGCCGCCCCTCCTTCTGCGCGAGCTGGGCGCGCACGGACAATTGCCGGATCGCGGTCCGAATGTTGTTGATGCTGGCGGTTTCTCGCCTGGGTTCCATCAGCTGCCTTTCCGGTCGTTGGTACAGCGGCCGTCCATCCGGACGGCCCGACAGGATGCAGGTTGGTTACCCGGGTACCGCGACGCCCTAACCCCGCCAGCCGGTGAGGGCGCGGCGGGAGCGCTCAGCGACGGAACAGCTTGTTACCGAGCCAGACCACCGGGTCGTACTTGCGGTCGGCGACGCGCTCCTTCATCGGGATCAGCGCGTTGTCGGTGATCTTGATGTTCTCCGGGCAGACCTCGGTGCAGCACTTGGTGATGTTGCAGTACCCCAGGCCGTGCTCTTCCTGGGCGTCCTTGCGCCGGTCCCGGGTGTCCAGCGGGTGCATCTCCAGCTCGGCGATCCGCATCAGGAAGCGGGGGCCGGCGAACGCCTTCTTGTTCTCCTCGTGGTCGCGGACCACGTGGCACACGTTCTGGCACAGGAAGCATTCGATGCACTTGCGGAACTCTTGGGAGCGCTGGACGTCCTCCTGCGCCATCCGGTACTCGCCGGGTTGCAGGTCCTTGGGCGGTGCGAAAGACGGTATCTCGCGGGCCTTCTCGTAGTTGAACGAGACGTCGGTGACCAGGTCCCGGATCACCGGGAACGTCCGCAGCGGCGTGACCGTGACGACCTCGTCCTCGGCGAACGTCGACATCCGGGTCATGCAGAGCAACCGCGGATAGCCGTTGATCTCCGCGGAGCACGAGCCGCACTTGCCCGCCTTGCAGTTCCACCGGACCGCCAGGTCGGGCGTCTGGGTCTGCTGCAGGCGGTGAATGATGTCGAGGACGACCTCACCCTCGTTGACCTCGACGGTGAAGTCCTGCAACGCACCGTTGGCGTCGTCGCCGCGCCACACCCGCATCGTCGCGTTGTAGGTCATTTACTTCTCCGTCCTGGGTGTCCGCCCTGGATGCCCGGCGAGCTCCTCGTCGGTGTAGTACTTCTCCAGCTCGGCGATGTCGAACAGTTCCAGCAGATCGGGCCGCATCGGCGTCTGCTCTTTCTTCGTGATGGTGATGTCGGGGATCACCGCGGCTTCAACGTCGCCTGGCTCGGCGACTGCCTCGCAGACCAGCAACAGCTTGCGCCACGACGAGTCCATCGACGGGTGGTCGTCGCGGGTGTGCCCGCCCCGGCTCTCGGTGCGCTGCAGCGCGGCCTTGGCGACGCATTCGCTGACCAGCAGCATGTTGCGCAGGTCGATGGCCAGGTTCCAGCCCGGGTTGTAGCGGCGCTGCCCCTCCACATGCAGGTTCTTGAACCGCTCCCGCAGCTTGTCGAGCCGGGCCAAAGCCTCGGAGATCTCGTCGGCATTGCGGATGATGCCGACCAGGTCGTTCATCGACTGCTGCAGCTCGAGCTGCAGGGTGTAGGGGTTCTCGCCGGGGCCGCCGCCCGCCGGCGCCTCGAAGGGGGACAGGGCCCGCTTCGCCGCCGCCTCGACGGCGCCGTCGCCGACCGTCGGACGGCTGCTCAGCGCCCGCACGTAGTCGGCGGCGCCCAGGCCGGCGCGCCGGCCGAACACCAGCAGGTCCGACAGCGAGTTGCCGCCCAGCCGGTTCGAGCCGTGCATGCCGCCGGAGCATTCGCCCGCGGCGAAGAGCCCGGGCACGGTGGCCGCCCCGGTGTCGGCGTCGACCTCGACGCCGCCCATCACGTAGTGGCAGGTCGGCCCGACTTCCATCGGCTCCTTGGTGATGTCGACCCCGGCCAGCTCCTTGAACTGGTGGTACATCGACGGCAGGCGGCGGTTGATCTCCGCGGGCGTCAGCCGCGACGCGATGTCGAGGAAGACGCCGCCGTGTGGGCTGCCCCGGCCGGCCTTGACCTCGGAGTTGATCGCGCGCGCGACCTCGTCGCGCGGCAGCAGGTCAGGGGTGCGGCGGGCCGAGTCGTTGTCCTTGAGCCACTGGTCGGCCTCTTGCTCGGTCTCGGCGTACTGGCCTTTGAAGACCGGCGGGATGTAGTCGAACATGAACCGCTTGTCGTCGGAGTTCTTCAGCACCCCGCCGTCGCCGCGAACGCCCTCGGTGACCAGGATCCCCTTCACGCTCGGCGGCCACACCATGCCCGTCGGGTGGAACTGGACGAACTCCATGTTGATCAGGGACGCGCCCGCCCGGAGCGCCAGGGCGTGCCCGTCGCCGGTGTACTCCCAGGAGTTCGAGGTGACCTTGAACGACTTGCCGATGCCGCCGGTGGCCAGCACCACCGCGGGCGCCTCGAACAGGATGAAGTTGCCGCTTTCGCGGATGTAGCCGAACGCCCCGGCGATCGCGTCGCCGTCCTTGATCAGTTCGGTGATCGTGGTTTCGGCGAACACCCGGATGCGGGCCTCGTAGTCGCCGAGCTCGGCGTAGTCCTCCTGCTGCAGCGAGACGATCTTCTGCTGCATGGTGCGGATCAGCTCCAGGCCGGTGCGGTCACCGACGTGCGCCAGCCGCGGGTAGGTGTGCCCGCCGAAGTTGCGCTGGCTGATCTTGCCGTCCTTGAGGCGATCGAACAGCGCGCCATAGGTTTCCAGCTCCCAGACGCGGTCGGGGGCCTCCTTGGCGTGCAGTTCGGCCATCCGCCAGTTGTTGAGGAACTTCCCACCGCGCATCGTGTCGCCGAAGTGGGTCTTCCAGTTGTCCTTCGGGTTGGTGTTGCCCATCGAGGCCGCGCACCCACCCTCGGCCATCACGGTGTGTGCCTTGCCGAACAGGGACTTGCACACCACCGCGACCCGCAGGCCGCGTTCGCGCGCCTCGATGACCGCGCGCAATCCCGCGCCGCCGGCGCCGATGACGACTACGTCGTAGGCATGCCGCTCGACATCAACCATGAAAACCCTCGCTAGCTACGTTCTGATTTGTAAGTCAAATGGCTTTTCAGCCAACGAATCTCAGGTCGCTGATGGCGCCGCTGGCCACCAGTGCGATGTAGAAATCGGTGAGCATCAGGGTGCCCAGCGTGATCCAGGCGAACTGCTTGTGCCGGGTGTTCATCGCGCTGACCTGCGTCCAGATCCAATACCGCACAGGGTTTTTGGAGAAGTGCTTGAGTCGCCCACCGGTCACGTGCCGGCAGGAGTGGCAGGACAGCGTGTAGACCCACAGCATGATGACGTTGCCCAGCAGGATCAGGTTGCCCAGCCCGAAGCCGAATCCGCCCGGCCCGCTGTCGGAATGGAACGCGACGATCGCGTCGTAGCTGTTGACGATCGAGATGAGGCAGGCGATGTAGAAGAAGTACCGGTGGGTGTTCTGGATGATCAGCGGGAACTTCGTCTCGCCGCTGTAGTGCACGCGGGGCTCGGCCACCGCACACGCGGTGGGCGACTGCCACACCGTGCGGTAGTAGGCGCCGCGGTAGTAGTAGCAGGTCAACCGGAACAGCAGCAGGAACGGCAGCGACACCGCCGCATACGGCAGCCACCACACGTCGGGCAGGAACTGCGGCCAGATGTCGCCGGCCTCACCGCAACCCTTGCTGACGCACGGCGAGTAGAACGGCGTCAGGTAGTGGTATTTGGGGACGAAGAAGTAGTTCTGCTGGAACGCTCGTGCCGTCGCGTAGATGACGAATGCGGCGAAGCCGAGGTCGATCCTCAGCGGCGACATCCACCACCGGTCGGTACGGAGGGTCCGCTGCTGTATACGGGCGCGCGTGGGTGAAAAGACACCGGACGCAGGACGGTTCGCCGTGGGTGCGCTCATCTAGTTGTTCCTCTTCGAACGGGCTGTCTGTCGAAGGGTACACAGAGAGAAGGCCCCCTCCAGCGGGGGGCATGGAGTCGGGGCGCTCGGGTTGTTCAGGCCCTGTTGTGACCGCCGACGCCCTCGTCGTCGACATCACGCCAGAATTCGCTGTCGTACTGGGTGTCGGGGATGACGATCTTCTCGCCCGACTGCTGCACGGTGGCACCCGCCAGGTCCAACTCGGACACGTCGGTGTCGAGCAGATCGACGTCGGACAGGATGCGGTCGGCGTCGATGACGATGCGACGCATCGCGGGGCTGTCGCCGTATCGCGACCGCAGCGAGCTCACGCACCGCCGCAGGCCGCCGATCAGATCGTGCAGTTCGGCGAATTCTGTCGTGCCAGTCGTGCTCGTCAACGCATCTCCTCGGCAGTGTTTCGGATCACAGTACGTCCCCAATACTATCCACGGCACAGGCGAACGTCAGACCATTGAGCTCCGACGCCAAGGGAGCAAACACTGATGACGGGCCCCACCACGCCGGCCGAGCGCGCCGCCACCCTGTTGAAGCTGCACCGGCCGGGCAACCCGGTCATCCTGCCGACCGTGTGGGACGCCTGGTCGGCGCGACTGGCCGTCGGCGCGGGATTCGCCGCGCTGACCGTGGGGAGCCATCCGATGGCGGACTCGATCGGCAAACCCGACAACGAGGGCATGTCGTTCGACGACGTGCTCACCCGCGTCGCGCAGATCACCGCGGCGGTCTCGGAAACGGAAGGCGTCCCGGTCTCGGTGGACATCGAATCCGGCTACGGACTCCCGGCCGACCGCCTGATCGAGGGCCTGCTGAGCGTCGGGGCCGTCGGGCTGAACATCGAGGACACCGTGCACTCGGAGGGCGGACGGCTGCGGTCCGCCGAGGAACACGCCGAGCTGGTCGGCGCGCTGCGGTCGGCCGCCGACGCGGCGGGAGTGCATGTGGTCATCAACGCCCGGACCGATCTGTTCCTGCGCCAAGACGGCGAGGAGTCCGATCGCGTCGACCGCGCCGTGGCGCGACTGAATCAGGCGGCCGCCGCCGGCGCCGATGTCCTGTACCCGGTCGGCCGCCACCACCCCGACACGTTGCGGCGCTTGACCGCGGAATTGGTGTTGCCGGTCAACGCGATCGCGCTGCCCGACCAGGACGACCCCGCGGCCTTCGGTCCGCTGGGCGTGGCGCGAATCAGCTTCGGGCCCTTCCTGCAGGCCGCGCTGACGGGCCGGGCCAACGAGCTGCTCGCCCGCTGGGGCTGACGCGCAACAGAGGGCAAAAGCCCCCGACACGCGGTGCGTGCGGGGGCTTTTGCGTCTCGTCGGTGCCTTACTTGGTGATCGCGATGCGTTGCGCCTGGTTCCCGGCGTACGCGCCGCTGACCCGCACCGTCAGCACTCCGGCGTCATAGGACGCCGTGATGGCGTCGCCGGTGACGTGGGCGGGCAGCTGGAATGACCGGCGGAACGAGCCGTAGCGGATCTCGCGCAGCGTCCGGCCGTCCTTCTCCTCCGCGTGCTCGTCGCGGTGTTCGCCGTGGATGACCAGGCGACCGCGGTCGACCTCGACGTTCACGTCCCGGTCGACGTCAACGCCCGGGAGCTCGACACGTACGACCGCGTCGTCACCGTCCTTGACGATCTCGGCGGCGGGGCGCCAACCGCTGCTCAGCGGGTTGTTCCAGTCCGCCGCGGCGGCGGGGCCGAAGAAGTCGCGCAGCCACCGGTCGGTGTCCCAGGCCGGTCGCGACCACAGTGCGAGGTTGCTCATGGTGCTTCCCCTTTCGATTCCTTGATCTTCGTTGTGAGATTCCTGTGACCGGCGCTCCGATGACCGGCTACTAGTACAAACATGAGTCGACCACGCTTAAGTTCCAACTGGCCGTTCGCCGGCAGCGAACGATCAATCACAGCCGTCCCTGTGAGTTGTGAGATCCTCGTCATAGGACTGTCACATTGCGCGAAAAAGACGTAATTTCTGGCCGTTACTCTCAAAGCCATGTCTGCAGACGGGATTTCGCGCGCAAGCTGTGCGCCGCGTCACATCATCGTAGTCGGACATGGCATGGTGGGCCACCGGTTCGTCGAGGCGCTCCGCGCCCGCGACACCGAGGGCCGTTGGCGCATAACGGTTTTCGCCGAGGAGACCGACGCCGCCTATGACCGCGTGGGGCTGACCTCCTACACCGAAAGCTGGGACCGCAAGCTGCTCGCGCTGCCCGGCAACGAGTACGCGGGCGACGACCGGGTCCGACTGGTGCTGAACCAGCGGGTCACCGAAATCGACCGCGCGACAAAGTCGGTGCTCACCGCCGACGGGCGGCGCCACGACTACGACACCCTGGTCCTGGCGACCGGCTCCTACGCGTTCGTGCCGCCGGTGCCCGGCCACGACCTGCCCGCCTGCCACGTGTACCGCACGCTCGACGACCTCGACGCCATCCGCGCCGATGCCCAGCGCGCGGCGCAAAGCTCACACGCGACCGCGGGCGTGGTCATCGGTGGCGGCCTGCTGGGGCTGGAGGCCGCAAATGCGCTGCGCCAGTTCGGGTTGCGGACCCACGTCATCGAGATGATGCCGCGACTGATGGCCCAGCAGATCGACGAGGCCGGCGGCGCGCTGCTGGCCCGGATGGTCGGGGACCTGGGCATCTCCGTGCATGTCGGCACCGGCACCGAGTCGATCGAATCGGTCGACCACCCGGACGGGTCGACGTCGGTGCGGGTGCGCCTGACCGACGGGCAGGTGGTCAACGCCGGCCTGGTGATCTTCGCGGCCGGGATCCGGCCGCGCGACGAACTGGCGGTCGCCGCCGGGCTGACGCGCGCCGAGCGCGGCGGTGTGCTCACCGACGTGTCCTGCCGGACAAGCGATCCCGACATCTACGCGATCGGCGAGGTCGCCGCGATCGGCGGCCGGTGCTACGGCCTGGTGGGTCCGGGCTACACCTCGGCCGAGGTGGTGGCCGACCGCCTGCTGGACGGCGTCGCGGAGTTCGGCGAGGCGGACCTGTCCACGAAGCTGAAGCTGCTGGGCGTCGACGTCGCCAGCTTCGGTGACGCGATGGGCGTCACCGAGAACTGCCTCGAGGTCGCCATCAACGACGCGGTGAACCGGACGTACGCGAAGCTGGTGCTCTCCGACGACGCCAAGACCCTGCTCGGGGGCGTCCTGGTCGGCGACGCCTCCTCCTACGGGGTGCTGCGGCCGATGGTCGGCAGCGAGCTGCCCGGGGATCCGCTCGCGCTGATCGCGCCGGCCCAATCCGGCGGCGGCGAGGCATTGGGCATTGGGGCGCTGCCGGATTCGGCCCAGATCTGCTCGTGCAACAACGTCACCAAGGGCGATCTGAAGTGCGCGATCGCCGACGGCTGCGCCGATGTGCCCTCGCTGAAGTCGTGCACCTCGGCCGGGACGTCGTGCGGGTCGTGCGTGCCGCTGCTCAAGCAGCTGCTGGAAGCCGAGGGCGTCGAGCAGTCCAAGGCGCTGTGCGAGCACTTCAGCCAGTCGCGCGCCGAGCTTTTCGAGATCATCTCCGCCACCGAGCTGCGGACCTTCTCCGGACTGCTGGAGCGCTTCGGCCGCGGAAAGGGTTGCGACATCTGCAAACCCGTGGTCGCGTCGATCCTGGCGTCCACCGGCTCGGACCACATCCTCGAGGGCGAGCAGGCCTCGCTGCAGGACTCCAACGACCACTTCCTGGCCAACATCCAGAAGAACGGCAGCTACTCGGTGGTGCCGCGGGTCCCCGGCGGCGACATCAAGCCCGAGCACCTGATCCTGATCGGCCAGATCGCCCAGGACTTCGGCCTTTACACCAAGATCACCGGGGGCCAGCGCATCGATCTGTTCGGCGCGCGGGTGGACCAACTGCCCGAGATCTGGAAGCGCCTGGTCGACGGCGGCATGGAATCCGGGCACGCGTACGGCAAGGCGCTGCGCACGGTGAAGAGCTGTGTGGGCACCGACTGGTGCCGTTACGGGCAGCAGGATTCGGTGCAGCTGGCCATCGACCTCGAACTGCGCTACCGCGGCCTGCGGGCGCCGCACAAGATCAAGATGGGCGTCTCGGGTTGCGCGCGGGAGTGCGCCGAAGCCCGCTCCAAGGACGTCGGCGTCATCGCCACCGAAAAGGGCTGGAACCTCTACGTCGGCGGCAACGGCGGGATGACCCCCAAGCACGCGCAGCTGCTGGTCAGCGACCTCGACACCGAGACGCTGGTCCGGTACGTCGATCGGTTCGTCATGTACTACATTCGCACGGCCGACCGGCTGCAGCGCACCGCGCCGTGGGTCGAGTCGCTCGACGGCGGTCTGGAGCACGTGCGCGAGGTCGTCTGCGAGGACTCGCTGGGCCTGGCAGCCGAATTCGAGGCCGCGATGGAGCGGCACGTGCGCAACTACAAGTGCGAATGGAAGGGGGTGCTCGACGACCCGGACAAGCTCTCGCGCTTCGTTTCGTTCGTCAACGCCCCCGACGCCGTCGATTCGACGGTGACGTTCACCGAGCACGCCGGGCGCAAAATCCCTGTGTCCATTGGCATGCCGACGGTTCGCGAGCACAACTCCGAAGGAACGAGGAAGGTATCATGACGCTTCTCAACGACATTGCCGTGTGGACGAGCGCGTGCGCGTACGACCACCTCATTCCGGGCCGCGGCGTCGGCGTACTGCTCGACGACGGTTCCCAGGCCGCGTTGTTCCGGCTCGACGACGGGTCCGTGCACGCGGTGGGCAACGTCGACCCGTTCTCCGGGGCGGCCGTGCTGTCCCGCGGCATCGTCGGCGACCGCGGAGGCCGCGTCACGGTTCAGTCGCCGATTCTCAAGCAGGCGTTCTCGCTCGAAGACGGTTCCTGCCTGGACGATCCGAGCGTTTCGGTGCCGGTGTACCCGGTGCGGATCACCGCCGACGGCTTCGTGCAGATCGCCCGCGACGCCGAGGCCCGGGCGGCCTGAGCGCGCGACCGCTCACCGGGTGATGTCGCCGACCAGGTAGCGCTGCATCGTCGGACCGATCGCGTCGACCAGCGCGTCCACCGACATCGAGTGCAGCGGCTCGGAGCGGATGCCGTAGCGCATGATGCCTAGGCCCACGAGCTGGGAGGCGCACAACGAGGCCCGCGTGGCCGCCTTGTCGGCGCCGAGGATTTTCAGCAGCGGGCCGAAGACCGGGCCCACGAAATTGCTTTGGACGATTTCGGCGGTCTTGGCCATGCCCGTGGACGCGACGGCGCTGGCCGCGAACGGCCCACCCCCGGCGGCATCCCAGGTGGTGATCAGCATCGTCAGGGTCCGGCGGCCGATTTGATTGACCCCTCCGGTGACGAGCCGGTCGATGAATTCCGGTGTGCCGAACGGCAAACGCAGCGCCTTGGCGACCGGATCAAGGATGCCACGCGACGGCTCTTCGCGACGGGGCATGGTGCCAGGATCGCCGGTTCGAGCCCAAAGATCAAGGAATTGGCCGTAACGCGCGCGCGTGGGTGACCTGTTGGGGGGCCGATCGACGCGACGCATGCCGGGCGGTGGCGGCCAGGGCGGGCGGCAGGGCGCGGCGGAATCGGTTCGCGATCAGGCGCGCCAGGCCGGGATGGGTGCCCAGCGGTTGACTGACGAGATCGGCGCCGCAATCGTGCAGCCGTTGTTGGAACAGGCCGTCGGCCAACAGGTAGGAGGCGACCACGACGCGTCCACCGCGGCGCCTCGCTCGGTCGACGGACTCGTGCAGTTGCGGGTCCCCGGTGGCCGCGAACGCCAGGCTCACCCGCGATCCGGTGAGCGCCGACAACAACGTCGCCGTGGTGTGCAGGTCGGCGCGGGCCTTGTCGTCCGAGGTTCCCGCGGCCGCCAGAATCACCGAATCGCCCGGCCGCCAACCGCATTTCAGCAGCTGATCGCCGACGATCCGCGCGACCTGCCCGCTCGGGCCCAGCGCGGGGGTGACGGTCACGTTCGGATGACCGCTGATCGCGACGTGGGCGGGCAGGTCGGCCCGGACGTGATATCCGCGCGACAGGAACGCCGGCACCACGATGGCCGGCCGGCCGGCGGCCTTCGCTGTGGCCAGCACCTCGCTGGGGGTGGGTCCCACCACGTCGACGAACGCCACGTCGACCGGGCTGCGGACGAGCGTACTCACCTGTGCCGCAAGGTCTTCGACCATCGCCACGCCGCCGGGCCTGCGGGTGCCGTGCGCCACCAGGATCAGTGCCATGGGGATTCGTCCGGATGGTCGATCGCGAGCCGGTAGCCACGCTTGACCACCGTCGCGATGATGTTCTTGTCGCCCAGCGCCGTTCGCAGCCGCAGCACGGCCGTGTCGACGGCGTGGGGATCGTTGCTGTTGCCGGGAAGCACCCGCAACAGGTCGTTGCGCGCGACGACGTCGCCGGGGCGCTCCGCCAGCGCGCGCAGCGTCGCCATTCCCGATCCCGACAGGGACCGCGGCGAACCGTCGACCAGCACGCAGGTCCCGCGGATCTCCATCTCGTGGCCGGCCGCCCGGATGGTGGTCGAGCGAAGGGTCGGGAGCTCCTGGGCGATGTGACGGGCCAACGCCCCCAACCGCATTCGCTCGGGCGACGACGTGGGGACCCCGGCGCGGAGCAGGGGCTGCGCGGTGACCGGGCCCACGCACATCGCGTGCACGTCGCTGCGAAGTGCTTGCAGCAGTTGCTCTTCGACGCCCAACTCGCGGCTGCGCTCCAGCAGCGCCGCGCCCGCGGGCGCCGAGGTGAAGGTCACCGCGTCGAACTGCCGCCGGGCGACCGAGGTGACGAGTTGGTCGAAGTCGCCGCCGGCCGGCGTTGGTTTCCAGCGATATACGTGGATGGGGACCACCTGGGCGCCCGCGGACCGCAACCCGTTGAGGAATTCCGGGAACGGGTCCCAGGTGTCGGCCGCGCCGTGCAGCTGGACCGCGACCCGCTTTCCGGCGACATCCGATTCGAGCAGGTAGCGCAGGACCTCGCTCGACGATTCGGACCTGGGCGACCACTCCTCGTGCAGTCCGGCGGCGCGCAAGGCGCCGGTCGCCTTCGGCCCGCGGGCCACGATCCGCGCCCGGGACAGGGACGCCAGCAGCTGGGTGGCCAGTCCCCAGCCGTCGGCCGCGGCGACCCAGCCGCGGAAGCCGATGCCGGTGTGCGCCACCAAGATATCGGGAGGCTCGGCGATGACCGCTTCGGTGTGGCGGTGCAGTTCTTCGTCTTCGGGCAGCGCGATGAGGTTGATGGCCGCGGCGCTGGACACCTCCGCGCCGTTGCGGCGCAGCAACGCGCACAGCTCTTCGGCCCGGTTCGCCGACGTCACGGCGATCCGGTAGCCGGTCAGCGGCGCGGAGTCTGGTGGGGCCAGTTGGGGGGCCATATGAAGTGTGTATGCCTGCGACATTTCGGTTGCGTTACCGGGCAATTGCTGTGGCATTGCCCGTGTTGCGAGTCCGCTCACACACGGGCGGCCTCGGCTTCCGCCCGCGCCCCGGAGCGGCCCGGGGCCGTGACGGGACGCCGGACGTAGACCATCCAGGTCATGATCGCCGCGCCGACGTAGGAAGCCAAAAACGCCCAATACGCCGCCGTTTCGGTGCCGGTGCTCAGGTAGGACTGCCGCAGCGCCAGGTTGATTGCCACGCCGCCGAACGCGCCGACCGCGGAGCAGATGCCGATCAGCGATCCCGACTGCGCGCGCGCCCAACGACGACGGTCGTCTTCGCTCATGTCCAGCCCGCGACTGCGGGCCTCGTAGACCGTCGGGATCAACTTGAACACCGACCCGTTTCCCATGCCGGACAGGACGAACAGCACCATGAAGCCGGCGACGCAGCCGATCATGCTGACGGAACGTGTCACGGCGTGCTGGTCCTCGAGGGCGCTGATGGTGACCAACAGCGCGGCCGCCAGGGTCATCCCGGCGAGGACGCCAAGCGTGACGCGGCTGCCGCCGACGCGGTCGGCCAGCCGCCCCCCGTAGATGCGCGCCACGGAGCCCAGCAGGGGGCCGACGAAGGCGACCTGCGCGGCGTGCAGCGCGGCGTGCTTGGCGGTTTCCCCGCTTTCCAGGAAGTGGACCTGCAGCACCTGTCCGAAGGCGAAGGAGAACCCGATCCAGGAGCCGAAGGTGGCGATGTAGAGCAGCGAGATGACGTGGGTGTCGCGCTCGAACAGGATCGAGCGCATGGTGCGCAGCTGGGTGCCGTGGTGGACGTTGTCCATGACCAACGCGGCCGCGATCCCCACGGCGACGAGCAAGACCAGGTAGATCGCGCACACCCAGTACGGGGCCTGGTGCCCGGCGGTGGCCAGCACCAGCAGGCCGATCAGCTGGATCACCGCGACGCCGAGGTTGGCGACGCCGGCGTTGACCGCCATCGCGGCGCCCTTGAGGCGCTGCGGGTAGAAGGCGTTGACGTTGGCCAGCGAGGCCGCGTAGTTGCCGCCGCCCAGCCCCGTCAGCGCGGCGCACAGCACGAAGAGCCACAGGGGCAGGCCGGGGTTGGCCAACAGGGCGATCGTGCCCGCCGTCGGGATCACCAGCACGAAGGCCGAGAACGTCGTCCAATTGCGACCGCCGAAGGCGGCGATGCCCAGGGTGTAGGGGATCCGGGCGCAACCACCGACCAGGGTGGCCACCGCGCCCAGCAGCAGCTTGTCGCCCGCGGAGAAACCGTAGACGGCGCCCGGCATGAACAGCGCCATGACGGGCCACAGCGTCCAGATCGAGAAGGCCACGTGGTCACCCGCGATGGTGCCGAGCAGATTGCGCCGGGCGATCTTCTTGTTCCCGGCCTCCCAGGCCGCCGCGTCTTCGGGATTCCAGTCCGCGATGCGATGGTTGCGGTGCGGCGAGATCACCTGGGCGCGTTGGCATATGGACGCTGCGCGTGCGTGCATACCGATCCCTCTCTTTGGAAGCAGTTCGGGGTCTGGCCGGCGACGCGCGTGGGCGTCCCGCATGAAGGGGCATGCCCCGCCGTAGGTTTCCGATGCTCACATCTAGGACGCGAGCGGGTCAACCGGAATCGGCCGATATGGGCTGTTAGTTGATTACCAGTTATCTGGTAAGTCCCTGAAGGGTGCCGGCGCGCGCGAATGCCGATCGCCGCCAAGTGATCTCACGCCGGTGCGTCGGACTTTGTGAGCTGTCCTACAGTCGAACGCCGGAATTGCGTTAGCCGAACGGCCAACTCGCGACGCCGGCCCCGGCCACGGCGCCGACCGGGGCGCGCGGCCGCGCCCAGTGCAGCCGCACCGACTGGCCGGGCCGCACCTGGGCGACCTTGTCGACGTCCTCGTCGATCACCACACCCACCACCGGATAGCCGCCGGTGACGGGGTGGTCCGGACCGAGGATCACCGGTAAACCGTTGGGCGGCACCTGGATTGCGCCACGGGTGGCACCCTCGCTGGGCAGCTGCCGGTCCGGGTGGAGGCATTGCAGGGGCCGGCCGACCAACCGCATCCCCACCCGGTCGCTGCGATCGGACGCCACCCAAGCGGTGCGCACCAGCGCGTCGGGGTCGAGGAACCAGTCGTCGCGCGGCCCGGGCACCACGGACAGCTCGACGACGCCGCCGGTGATGGCCGCCACCGGCGCCTGGTCCAACTCGGGGTAGTCCGCGGTGTGCTCGCCGATTGGCAGCCGGTCCCCGGCCCGCAGGGGTGAGGGCCCGATGGCCGACATGACGTCGTAGCTGCGCGAGCCCAGCACCGGCTCCACGCAGATCCCGCCGCGGACCGCGAGGTAGCTTCGCAGCCCCGCCCGCGGGGCGCCCAAAGAGATCACCTGGCCGTCGCGCACGTGCTGAATGCTGTTGGTGCCGAACTCGATTCCGTCGACGGTCGGATCGGTGTCGGCGCCCGTCACCGCGATGTCCACGTCGCTGCCCCGGACCCTGGCCGCGAACCCGCCGAACGTCACCTCCACGGTGGCGCGGTCGTCGGGGTTGGCCACCAGCCGATTGGCCAGTTTGTGCGCGCGCCGGTCGGCGGCCCCGGACCGGCTGACGCCGAGGTGGGCCAGTCCCGGCCGGCCGAGGTCTTCGACGACGGCGAACGGCCCGGTGCGCAGGATCTCCAGGACTGCCACGACTGCCTCCTTGAATGGTGCGGCCCGGTTGGGCTAGACGGCCCGGAACTGAACCCACATGCCTTGCATCAGCAACGCAGGGTCCGGGCGCTGCAGGTCCCACAGGACCGCGTCGGTGTGGCCGATGAGTTGCCACCCGCCGGGGGATTGCCGGGGATAGATCGCGCTGAATTCTCCGGCGAGGGCGACGGATCCGGCCGGCACGGCGGTCCGCGGCTCGGGACGCCGGGGCACCCGCAGGCGCGGGTCGCCGTCGACCAGGTACGCGAAACCGGGTGCGAATCCGCTGAATCCGACCCGCCACAGGGTGGCGGTGTGGGCGTCGATCACCTGCGGGATGGTCAGCCCGGTGTGGCCGGCGACCTCGGCGAGGTCGGGGCCGTCGTAGACCACGTCGATCACCACGTCGGCGCCGCGCTCGGACGGGGCCGGTGGCGTGGCGGTGACGCGCATCGCGTGCAGCCTCCGGCGGACGACGCCCTGGCGGCGGGGGCCGTCCAGCTTCACCAGCACGGTGCGGGCGGCCGGCACGACATCGACCAAGCCCGCGATCGGCTCGGAGCGCAGCGCGGCGGTCCACGCCAAAACCTCTGCGGCACTGCCACATTGCACCATCAGCGCCCGGTCGCCGTAGTCCAGGACGGTGTTGCCGGCCAGCTCGGTCGGCAGTTCGTGGGCCAGGTCGCCGCTAAGGTCCGTCACGCTCATTACTCGACGGTAACCCCGGGATCGGGGCTCGTGCGAGGGGCGGCGGCGGGATTTTCGAGCACTGCCAGAGCTGCCTTAGCAAACGCTCAAACAGCCAGGATGCGCGCGGGCGGCTAGCTGTTGCGGGTCATGACGTTGTAGACGCCGGGATGGTCGGGATGTGAGGAGGACGGGTCCTTCGGCGGCAGGATGAGAAATCGCCAAACCCCTCGTCCTGAGCCTGAAGGAACCCGTCCATGACCCACGGTAATGCCCCGTTGTCCGTTGAAGGCCGTCGCCGCCTCGTTGCCCGCTGCGTCGACCGTCCCATTGCCCACGTAGCTGCTGAGATGGGGATCTCGCGGGCGTGTGCCTCCAAGTGGGTCAACCGGTTCCGACGGTTCGGCGAACTCGGCCTCTACGACCGCTCCTCGGCGCCGGTAGGGCAACCCACGGCCACTGCGGCTGAGATCATCAGTGCGATCGAGGCGATGCGCCGAGGCCGCAAGTGGTCAGCGGCGCGGATCGCCTTCGAACTCAATGCACGCGGCATCGTGATCGGCCGGCGCACCGTCAGCCGGCAGCTGGTTGCGCTGGGTTTGCATCGGCGCAAGTTCCTTGACCCCAGCGGGGATCTGAATCGAGTACCCCAACGCATTATCGCTCGCCGCCCCGGGCACATGGTGCACGTCGACGTCAAGAAGGTCGGCCGCATCCCCGACGGTGGTGGGTGGCGGGTGCACGGCAAGAACAGCGCCCAGGGCAGAGCCTCGCGAAGGGCCCGCCCCGGCTACGTCTATCTGCATTCCGCGGTGGACGGCTACTCCCGATTGACTTACACCGAAGCGCTCACCGATGAAAAGGCCATCACAGCAATCGGATTCATGCACCGTGCCCGGGTCTGGTTCGCTGCACACGGGATCGACCGCATCCAGCGGATCGTCACCGACAACGGCTCGTGCTACCGCGCCCGCGACTTCGCCCACGTCTTGCATGGCGCACGCCACCAGCGCATCACGCCCTACACCCCGCGCCACAACGGCAAGGTGGAGAGATATCACCGCATCCTGGCCGAAGAGTTCCTCTACGCCCGCACCTGGACCTCAGAATCCCAACGCACCGAAGCGCTCAAGGTCTGGAACATCCACTTCAACTACCATCGACCACACTCTGCCGCCGACGGCCAGCCACCAGCATCACGACTTACCACCGGCGTCACCAACGTCCTGTCCTCCTACAGCTAGCCCAGGATTTTGGCGAGCAGCGGGGGCAGTTGGTCGGCGACGAGGGGGTAGCTCAGCGGTGAGGCGAAGGCGATCGCGCCGGCTTGCTCCGCGGTGGTGAAGATGTGGCGGTTCTGCGCGGTGGTCAGTGACCCGGCCACCTCGGGGTCGGCCAGCAGGGCCTTCTGATCGTCGGGGTTGCGGGTCGTCCAGATCACCACGTCGGCCGAATCGAGCACGGACTTGATGTGATCGCGCGGGATGACGGCGCGCTGGTCGGTGCCGAACGGTTTGACGCTGTCGGCGATGACCAGCCCCATCTGGTTCAGGAAATCCGTGCGCCAGCCCGCCATGGTGGCCACGACGGTCCCCTGCCACAGCGCGCCGTGCATCAGCAGCGCCTTCTTGCCGGTCCACTGCGGGTTTCTCTTGCCGACGTCGGTGAACTTCTGGTCGACACCGTCGACCAGCGACTTCATCTGGTCCGCCTGGAACACGGCCTGCCCGACGGCGGCGGCCTGCTCCTTCCACGGTTCGAAGAAGGCGTCGCCCCCGGATTGCGCGACGGTCGGGGCGATCGCGGACAGTTTCTGATAGGTGTCGGCGTCGAGGCCGGCGTTGACGGCCACGATCAGGTCCGGTTTCAGCCCCGCGATCTGGTCGACCGGAATGCCGTTGTCCAGGTTCAGCACCACCGGCCGCGCGCCGCCGAGCTTGGGCGCGGCCCACGGCCAGACCGCGAACGGCTGGTCACCGAACCAGTTGGTCACCGCGATCGGCACCACACCGACGGCGAGGAGGTCGTCCTGCTCGGTGAAGCCGGCGCTGACGACGCGCTTGGGCGGCTCTTTGATGACGGTCTGACCGAACAGGTGGGTGAGGGTCACCGATCCCGGCGTGGCTCCCGGTGCGGGTTTGCTCGACGAGCACCCCGCCGAAAGCGCCGAGGACCCGGCCAGCGCGGCGACGCCGGAAGCCCCTGCGAGCTGCAAGAATCCCCGTCGATTCCATCCCTGTCGCATCGCGTGAGAGTATCGCGTTCCGCCACCCGGCGGCTCGCGTTGCAGAGTTCTGACAAACGCGCCCGCCCCGTTGCGATTTCTGCGTATCGCCCGCGTAACTGTGCACACCCGGACCGGTAACAGTGCCTCTCTAGCGTCAAGTGGTCACCGCCCGCGCCTACCCACAAGGGAGTCCCACCAGATGACCACGACCCTCAGCCCGGCATCGCAGCCCGCGCCGACGCGCGAGCGTCCTGCCGGACGGCACTGGATCGACGACTGGCGACCCGAAGACCCGGAGTTCTGGGAGGCGACCGGCAAGCCGATCGCCCGCCGCAACCTGATCTTCTCGATCTTCGCCGAGCACGTCGGGTTCAGCGTGTGGATGCTGTGGAGCATCGTCGTGGTGCAGATGACCGCGGGCGCGCACGGGCTGCCCGCCGCGTCCGGCTGGGCGCTGACCCCCAGCCAGGCGCTGTGCCTGGTCGCCGTCCCCAGCGGGGTGGGCGCCTTCCTGCGGCTGCCGTACACCTTCGCGGTGCCGATCTTCGGTGGCCGCAACTGGACGACCATCTCGGCGGCGCTGCTGCTGATCCCGTGCCTGCTGCTGGCCTGGGCGGTGAGCCATCCCGGCATCCCGTTCGCGGTCCTGGTGGCGGTCGCGGCGACCGCCGGCTTCGGCGGCGGCAACTTCGCCTCGTCGATGGCCAACATCTCCTTCTTCTACCCGGAGAAGGACAAGGGCTGGGCGCTGGGCCTGAACGCGGCCGGCGGCAACGTCGGCGTCGCCGTCGTGCATAAGATCATCCCGCCCGTCGTCGTCGCGGGCGGCGGGGTGGCCCTGGCGCGCGCCGGACTGTTCTACGTGCCGCTGGCCGTCGTGGCCGCCGTGTGCGCGTTCGGATTCATGAACAACCTGACCGAGGCCAAGGCCGACGTGAAGCCGGTATGGCAGTCGCTGCGCCACCCCGACACCTGGGTCATGTCGCTGCTCTACATCGGCACGTTCGGGTCCTTCATCGGCTACTCGGCCGCCTTCCCGACCCTGCTCAAGACGGTGTTCGGCCGCGGCGACATCGCGCTGACCTGGGCCTTCCTCGGCGCCGGCATCGGATCGGTGATCCGGCCCCTCGGCGGCAAGCTGGCCGACCGGATCGGCGGGGCGCGCATCACCGCCGCCAGCTTCGCGCTGTTGGCCCTCGGGGCGGCGGCCGCGCTGTGGTCGGTGCGGGCGGTCAACCTGCCGGCGTTCTTCGCCAGCTTCATGTTCTTGTTCGTCGCCACCGGCATCGGCAATGGCTCGACCTACCGGATGATTTCGCGGATCTTCAAGATCAAGGGCGAGCTGGCCGGCGGCGATCCGGACACCATGGTGCAGATGCGCCGCCAGGCCGCCGGCGCGCTGGGCGTCATCTCGGCGGTGGGCGCCTTCGGCGGGTTCATCGTGCCGCTGGCCTACGCCTGGTCGAAGTCGGAGTTCGGCAGCATCGAGCCGGCGCTGCGGTTCTACATCGCGTTCTTCCTCGCCCTGCTGGGCGTCACCTGGTACTGCTACCTGCGCAGGCACAACGCGATAACCCGGGTCGGGATCTAGTTAGGGCTGCTGCTTGCCGCCGTAATTGGCCCAGGGGCTGTAGTCGGCGATCAGCTCCTCCTGCGGCGGCCGCTGGTCCTCGGGAACGTGTTGCAGGTTGATCCGGATCCGGTACCAGATCGAGCTGGGCCCGCGCATGCCGTCGACGAGGACGTCGACCGGCTGCAGCCGCTCGGCCGCCGCCGGATGGCGGTCGCGCCAGGTGTCCAGCGCCGCCATCGCCTCGTCCTTGGTCTTGGTGCGGGCGATCTCGATCAGGGGCATCGAGGATTGACGCCGGCCGCCGGTGCCCTTGTCGCGCTTGCCCGACCCTTTGGGCGCCCGCTCGGGAGGCCCCATCTCCTCGGCCAGCACCAGCAACCGGTCGAGGTCACCGACCGCGTCGTCCATTCCCTCCCAGGGGTCACCGATCTCGGCGAACCGCGCGGGCACGGTATCGATCGTGAACGCCTCGGGCCGGCACCCGGCGACCTCGTCCCAGTGCAGCGGGGTCGAGACCCGGGCGTCGGGCGTCGCCCGCACCGAATAGGCCGAGGCGACCGTGCGGTCCTTCGCGTTCTGGTTGAAGTCGACGAACACCCCCTCGCGTTCTTCCTTCCACCACCGGCTGGTCGCCGCCTCGGGCACGCGCCGCTCCACCTCCCGGGCGACGGTCTGCGCGGCCAGCCGCACCTGGCGGAACTCCCAGCGCCGGGCGACGCGGGCGTAGACGTGGAAGCCGCGCGACCCCGACGTCTTCGGCCACGGGGTCAGGCCGTAGTCCTCGAGCACCTCGCGCGCCACCAGGGCGACGTCCACGATGCGCCGCCAGGAGACCCCGGGCATCGGATCGAGGTCGACGCGCAGTTCGTCGGGATGATCGAGGTCGTCGGCGAGCACCGGGTGCGGATTCAGGTCGACGCAGCCCAGGTTGATCGCCCAGGCCAGCCCGGCGGCGTCGCGGATGACGGCCTCCGCCGCGGAAGTGCCTCGCGCGTAACGGAGTTCGGCGACGTCGACCCAGTCCGGCCGTTTCGCCGGCGCGCGCTTCTGGAACACCGCCTCTTCGGTGATGCCCTTGACGAAGCGCTTCAGGATCATGGGGCGCCCCGCCACGCCGCGCAGCGCGCCGTCGGCCACGGACAGGTAATAGCGGACCAGGTCGAGCTTGGTGTAGGGGCCCGATGTTTTGTGGCCGTCCGCGCGGGGGAACACGACCTTGTCCGGATGGGTGACGGTGACCTCGCGCCCGGCCACCTCCAGCAAAACCGGACGGGTCATGCGGTTCATGTTAATTCGCCAGAATTTCTGGCCGTGCTGAGACGGACGTCACATATGGTGGATTCCATGCCTAACCTCCTCGGCCTGCCCGGTCAGGCCTCCAAAGCGGTAGCGAAACTGCACCAGTACGTCGAGCGCGGCTCCGCCGAACTGCACTACGTGCGCAAAATCTTCGAGTCGGGCGCGTTCCGGATCGAGCCGCCGCAGAACTACGCCGCGATGGCGGCCGACATCTACAAGTGGGGCGAGTTCGGCATGTTGCCCGCCCTCAACGCGCGGCGCCATCCCGACCGCGCGGCGTGCATCGACGAAGAGGGCGAATTCTCCTACCGCGAACTCGACGAGGCGGCGCACGCGGTGGCCAACGGGCTGATCGAGAAGGGCGTCAAGGGCGGCGACGGCGTCGCCATCCTGGCCCGCAACACCCGCTGGTTCCTGATCGCCAACTACGGCGCCGCGCGGGTCGGCGCGCGCATCATCCTGCTCAACAGCGAATTCTCGGGTCCGCAGATCAAAGAGGTGTCCGAGCGCGAGGGCGCCAAGCTGATCATCTACGACGACGAGTACGCCAAGGCCGTCAGCAAGGCCTCGCCGGAGCTGGGCAAGCTGCGGGCGCTGGGGACCAACCCGGATAGTGACGAGCCGTCCGGCAGCACCGACGAGACGCTGGCCGACCTGATCGAGCGCAGCAGCAAGGAGCCCGCCCCCAAGGCGGCCAGGCACGCCTCGATCATCATCCTGACCAGCGGGACCACCGGCACCCCGAAGGGCGCGAACCGCAGCACCCCGCCGACGCTGGCGCCGGTCGGCGGAATCCTGTCGCACGTCCCGTTCAAGGCCGGCGAAGTGACGTCGCTGCCGGCGCCGATGTTCCACGCGCTGGGTTATCTGCACGGCACGATCGCGATGTTCCTGGGCTCGACGCTGGTGCTGCGCCGCAAGTTCAAGCCGCCGCTGGTGCTGCAGGACATCGAGAAGTACAAGGTGACCGCGATGGTCGTCGTCCCGGTGATGTTGTCGCGGATCCTCGAAGCGGTCGAGAAGATGGACTCCAAGCCCGACCTGTCCAGCCTGAAGATCGTGTTCGTGTCGGGATCGGCGCTGGGGGCCGACCTGGCGGAGCGCTCGCTCAAGGACCTCGGCCCGGTGATCTACAACATGTACGGCTCGACCGAGATCGCCTTTGCGACGATCGCCGAACCCAAGCACCTGCAGTACAACTCGTCGACCGTCGGGCCGGTCGTCAAGGGCGTGCGCGTCAAGATCTACGACGACAACGGCAAGGAGCTGCCGCAGGGCGAGGTCGGCCGCATCTTCGTCGGCAACGCCTTCCCGTTCGAGGGCTACACGGGCGGGGGCAAGAAGCAGATCATCGACGGCCTGTTGTCGTCGGGCGACGTCGGCTACTTCGACGAGAACGGCCTGCTCTACATCAGCGGGCGTGACGACGAGATGATCGTCTCCGGCGGCGAGAACGTCTTCCCGGCCGAGGTCGAGGACCTCATCACCGGGCACCCCGACGTCGTCGAGGCCACCGCGATCGGCGTCGACGACAAGGAATGGGGCCACCGCCTGCGCGCGTTCGTGGTGAAGAAGGACGGCGCGGACCTCGACGAGGACACCGTCAAGCACTACGTGCGCGATCACCTGGCCCGCTACAAGGTGCCGCGCGAGGTCATCTTCCTCGACGAGCTGCCGCGCAACCCCACCGGCAAGATCCTCAAGCGCGAGCTGCGCGAAATGGAGATCGAATAGGCCTCAGCGGCGTTCTTTGATGGCCCGGGTGATCTGGGCCGTGAGCTTCGGGTCGACCAGGAGTTGGTCGATCAGCGCGGTGAGCACCTCTTGCCCGGTCACGCGGGCGACGCCGAGCCGATCGGCCGCCTCGCGCTGCCAGATGTCGAGGGCCCGGTGAGTGGCGGCCGCCAGGTCGACGGTCCGGCGAGTCCGCTGGGTGCGTCCCGCCTGGTTGGCCGGCGGCTCGCTGGCGATGCGCTGGCCGCGGGGCTGCCCGAGGCTGAGGCGCTCGGTCGGCGCGGCGTCTCCGGCGGGGCCGCCCCCCGGGGTGGGGGCGCGAAAGGATCCGGCGCTGGGTCCGTTGGGACTGGGCTTGAAGTTCACTTCGGTGTCTTCCTCCGTGAGTGCGGATCAGTAAATCAGCGCTCGTCGCCTATGTGTCAATACTGATTCTCTCACCGACGCCACCCTAAGTCGCGTCGCCGGGCCGCGGACGGCCCGGGTGGGACGCGGACGGATTTACGCGCGGCTCCGCGACGCCGGATGCAGGCGAAAGAGCAAATTCCTGCAAATAGCTGTCGCCGGTAAAAACGGGCGACAGGATTGCGGTGATCCGACGACCCGTGGTCGGTAATTCGGAGACGAATCAGTGGATCTGACAATGCGCATATTCGGACTTCAGTAAATACGGTAGGTTCGCGCAGTACATCAGTATACGGGGTACTACCTGCAGATATAAGCCGATCACCCGTGCGCTGGCTCAGTATTCGCGGATAAATGAATTGCGTAATAGGGATTGATCAGCGCGCGCTGGATTGGGCGCTATCACGTCATTGTTGCGCAATTCACACCGCAAAAGCCCCGAATTCGCTTGTTTGCTTAGAAATGTCCGGTTAGCGTTTTAAGCATCGATATCAAGTCTTTGAAAGGAGCGCCCTCGATGATCTCGTCAGCATCGTTACGTGGCGCGGCCGTAGGTGTTGTGGGCGCCGGAGCCGTGGCGGGCGCGCTGCTCTTCGGCGGCGCCCCCGTGGCTTCGGCCGCCCCCGGGCCGAGTCACTCCACAAGCTTCGCCAGTGCCGGGCCGCAGAGCGGACCGGGCTTCATTCCCGAGCGCCCCGGCGGTCGTGGATGGGGTGGCCATGATGGTCGGGGACATGGCAATTGGGGTCACGGCGGCTGGGGGCACGGTGGCTGGGTCCACGGGCCCGGCTACTGGAAGCCCCAGCACTGGTGGAACTGGTGGTGGTGACCACCATCTCCGCGCGGTAGCCGGCCATCACCGACACGCCAACCCTCGGGATGGACGGCCCGCGTATGGGGGGAACCATGCCGGCTTGACTCAGTCAGGCCGGCATGGCCCATTTCTGCGCCCGGTTACGGATCGCGCGGCAGGCCCAACAACCGTTCGGCGATGATGTTCAGCTGCACCTCGGACGTCCCGCCGTAGATGGTGGTCGCCCGGCTGGCCAGCAGGTACTCGCCCCATTTGCCGGGCAGTTGGTCGGTGTCGCCGATCGCGGCGTCGGTCCCGAAGGACGAGACCGCGAATTCGGCGTAACCCTGGCCGGTGCGCATCGACAACAACTTGGAGATCGCCGCCGACGGCATCGCGTCACCGCCGGCCAGCGTCAGCAGCGTGGAACGCAGGTTCAGCACCTTGGCCGCATGGCCCTCGGCAATCAACTGACCGGCGCGGTGCTGCGCGACCTGATCGAACTGCCCGTCACGAACGAACTCGACGAACTGCGACAGCGTGGCCAGGAAGTTCGCCTCGCTGCTGCCGATCGACACCCGCTCCGCGGTCAGCGTGTTGCGGCTGACCTCCCAGCCCCGGTTCACCTCACCGAGCACGCACTCGTCGGGCACGAACACGTCGTCGATGTAGACGGTGTTGAACATCGCGTTGCCGGTGAGCTCGCGCAGCGGCTTGACGTCGACGCCCTCGCTCTTCATGTCCAGCAGGAAGTACGTGATGCCGCTGTGTTTCGGCGCGCTGGGGTCGGTCCGTGCGAGCAGCGCACCCCACTGCGAGAACTGCGCGGCGGTCGTCCAGATCTTCTGGCCGGTGATGCGCCACCCTCCGTCGGTCCGGGTGGCCTTCGTGGACAGGCCGGCCAGATCCGAACCCGCGCCGGGCTCGGAAAACAGCTGACACCAGATCATCTCGCCGCGGAAGGTCGGCGGCAGGAACCGCTGCTTTTGCTCCTCGGTGCCGAACGCCACGATCGACGGGACGATCCAGGTGGCGATGCCGGTCTGGGGCCGCTTGACCCGCCCGGAGGCGAACTCCTGCGCGATGATGATCTGCTCCACCGGCCCGGCCGCCCGGCCCCACGGCTTGGGCAGGTACGGCAGCACCCAGCCGCCCTCGGCGATGGCGACCTTGCGTTGCTCGCGCTCGATCTCCTTGAGCGCCGCCACTTCAGCCCGGATCTCCGCCCGCAGCTTCTCGGTCTCGGGATCGAGGTCGATGTCGACCGCGCGCATCCCGGTGGTGGTCGCGGTGTCGACCACCTTTTGCGGGTAGTCCGAGCTGCGGCCGAAGGAGGCGGCCAACATCAGCGCCCGGCGGTAGTACACGTTCGTGTCGTGCTCCCACGTGAAGCCGATCCCACCGTGCACCTGAATGCAATCCTGCGCGCACCGTTGAGCGGCCGCCGGCGCCAGTGTCGCCGCCACGGCGGCGGCGAACTCGACGTGGGAACCCGCGGTGTCCCAACGGTTTTCGCGGGCCTCGTCGATCGCGCGGGCGGCATCCCACACCGCAGCCGTGGCCCGCTCGGTGTCGGCGATCATCTCGGCGCACTTGTGCTTGATGGCCTGGAATTGGCCGATCGGCCTGCCGAACTGCTCGCGGATCTTGGCGTAGCTCGACGCGGTGTCGGTCGCCCAGCGCGCCACGCCGATGGCTTCGGCGGACAGCAGCGTCGTCATCAGCGCGTGCGCGGTGCCCATGCTCAGGTTCGTCAAGACGACGTCGTCGCCGACCTCCACGGCGTTGGCCCGCACGTCGGCGATGGGCCGCAATGGGTCCAGGCTTTTCACCGGCTCGATCTCGAGCTGGTCGGCGCGCAGCACCACCCACGCCTCGCCGCTGTCGATCGCGACGGGCAGCACCAGCAGCGACGCCTGCGCGGCGGCGGGGACCGCGCGGAGCTCGCCGCGGATCACCAGAGAACCGCCCTGCCGGGTGGCGGTCAGCGCGCAGCAATTCAGGCCGTAGGCGGCGATCTCGGCGCCGGATGCCAGCCCGGCGAGCACCTTGGCGTCCGGGTCGTGCGCGGAGATCAACGCGCTGGCGATCGCGGACGGAACGAAGGGGCCCGGCACCGCCCCGTAGCCGAATTCCGCGAGCACGATGGCCAACTCGAGAACGCCGAAGCCCTGCCCGCCGACGGATTCCGCCAGATGAACGCCCTGCAGGCCCTGCTCGGCCGCGGCCTGCCAGTACGGCGGCGGGTTCTGGACCTCCGTCTCCATCGCCTCGTGCAGCGTCTCGGACGGGGCGATGCGCGCCACCAGCGCTCGCACGGAATCGGCCAGTTCTTGATGCTCGGGATTTATCGCGATCGGCATTGGTCGCCTTCCGTTGCTGCAGGACGCCGTCTCGGCCAAGTACCTTCCAAGCTAACAACCAGTCGGTTGGTTGACGACATCACCTACCGCCACCGCTTGCCGATCCATCCGGCGATGATGTCGGCCTGCTCGCTGCGGGCCCCGGGGGTGGTGAAGTAGTGATCGGTGTCCACCGAGGCCCGGGTCTTGTCCGCGCCGGCGAGGGCGTCGAAGATGCGTTGCGCGTCAGAGGGAAACACCCCGGTGTCGGCGTCGGCGTTGATCACCAGGGCCGGACACCGGATCCGGGCCAGGTGCGGCTCGGCCCGGGTCTGGGCCACCCGCAGGCTCCACATGCCCAGCCAGTTGCGCAGCGTGCAGGCCGCCGCGATGCCGTGCGCCGAGCGGTTCGCCTTGGCCGGGACGCCCGCATAGCACATGTTGGGCTGCCGGTTGGTCGGCTCGATGCCGGGATCGACCATGCGCGGGTCGGCCCAGGTGCGCATCACCGAAAACGGGCGATCGGAAAACCCCGCCGCGCGAACGCGTTTGAGCTCTCTTTCGGCCCAGTCGGTGATGGCGTGATTGCGCGCGACCTGCGCGCTGCGGTACCGGGCGAGGAAGTCCGCGGTGTAGGGCGGCCCATTGCGCCCGTTGAACAGGTCGAGGTCGGCGTCGGTGGCGACGGGATCGTTCTCGTCGACGACGGCGGCGTCCATCCAGGCGGTGAGCACTTCGGGTCGCCCGGGGTGGGCGGCGGTGGCCACGTAGCCGTCGGCGGGCGGCAACTCGGTCACCCCGGCCGCGGGGCGCATGCCTTCCAGCGGGGTCACGTTCGGCTCGACGGCCTGGGACTGGTAGGCGGCCATCAACGACCCCCCGCCCGAGTTACCCAGCAGCACAACGGTATCCACTCCCTGCACCTCGCGCAGCCAGCGCACCCCCACCCCGATGTCCACCAGCGCGTGGTCGAGCAGGAAGCTGCTTTCGAAGCCGCGGAACCTGGTGTTCCAGCCGAGGAATCCGATGCCGCGAGTGGCCATGTAGTCGGCGAGGTAGTGCTCGGAGAAGTCGATCTGGTAGTGCGCCGCGATCATCGCCACCTTGGGCTTGCGTCCCACCCCCCGGTGATACAGCCCCTGGCAGGGGTGCCCGCCGGCGCCGGCGCGCCCGGCCGTAGGCGACGGCAGCCCGACGAACTCGCGGATGACTCCGGCACCGGTGCGACGAGTCAATTCAGCGGTCCCCCTCAGTGGCGTAGATGGCCCGGTAATAGATGTTGGCCAGGGTTTGGATGCAGGCCTCGTCGTCCGGTTCCCCGCGTGCCGAACCGAGCTGGATGTAGCAGAACTGGTTGAACATCGCCACGATCGCCTCCGCGATCAGCTGCGGGTCGTCGTCGCGGCAACGGCCCTCGGCCTGCGCGCGGCGGACCGATTCGGCGATGAAAGAAATTGGTATCGAGCAGATTTCGGCCCAGTACTGGGCGAAGTCGTCGTTGATCATCGCCAGCTGTGACACGCTGATCACCTCGGCGAGCCGGTTGCGGTAGGTGTGCCAGTGCGCGGCGGCCGCCCCGTACGCGCGCTCGCGATCGGTCAACCCGTGCTGGGTCACCGCCAGCGCGCGCTGGTTGGCCTCGTCGCGGAAGCGCAGCGCCCATTGGCGCACCATCGCCTCTTTGGACTCGTAGTAGTTGTAGAAGGACGCCGCCGAGCGGCCGGCCTCCGCGGCGATGTCGGCGATGGTCGTGGCCAGGACGCCTTTGCGCGCGATGACGGTCCGAGCGGCCAGATCGATCGCGGCCTGCGTCCGCCTGCCGCGATGCGTGGGCAGCTCCGAGGGTGGCCCGCTCCGGTCAGCAGGGGATGCCGCGGTGGACACCGGCGCACCTCCCTGGGCCAAAACTGAATCTGATGTTAGATTCAGATTCGGATCTTGGCCAGGCTCGTCGAGCCGGGAACCGAGGGGAGCCGCACGATGATCAAGCCGCACAACACCAACGCGGAATTCGAACTCGGCGGGATCAATCATGTCGCGCTGGTGTGCTCGGACATGGCCAAAACCGTCGACTTCTACAGCAACATCCTGGGCATGCCGCTGATCAAGTCGCTCGATCTGCCCGGCGGGGCGGGCCAGCACTTCTTCTTCGACGCCGGCAACGGCGACTGCGTCGCCTTCTTCTGGTTCGCCGACGCCCCCGACCGGGTGCCGGGCATTTCGTCGCCGGGCGCCATCCCCGGCATCGGCGACATCACCAGCGCGGTCAGCACGATGAACCACCTGGCCTTCCACGTGCCGGCCGAGAAGTTCGACGCCTACCGCCAGCGACTCAAGGACAAAGGGGTGCGGGTCGGGCCGGTGCTCAACCACGACGAGAGCCCCATGCAGGTCTCGGCGACCGTGCATCCCGGCGTCTATGTGCGCTCTTTCTATTTCCAGGACCCCGACGGCATTACCCTTGAGTTCGCCTGTTGGGTGAAGGAATTCGAAAGCGGCGACGCGAAGGCCGTGCCCAAGACCGCCGCGGACCGCCGGCCCCCGGTGGGCGCCGGTCGCTGATCGCGCCGCTGCTCCGCGAGTCGGAGAATGCTAGGTATGACCGACGGCATTTTGACCGACGAACAGATCGCCGCGCTGACCCCCGGGCAGCGCCGCGACCTCATCTCCCGGCTGGAGCGGCCCCTCGGCGAGGTCATCGACCCGGACTTCCTGGACCGGGTGCGCCGCGTCCGGCTGAGTCTGATGATCGGCGGTTCCATCGCGATGGTTCCCTGGCTGGGGTACCTGGCGATGACGCTGCCCGAGAAGTACGTCGCCCACAACTGGCCGGTCACCTGGATCGGCTTCGATGTGCTGCTGGTCGCCTTCATGCTGACGACGGCCGCGCTGGGGTATCTGCGCCGCCAGCTGCTGGTGCTCGCCGCGTTCACCACCGGGGTGCTGCTGATCTGCGACGCGTGGTTCGATCTCATGACCGCGGGCCCCAAGGACGTGTGGCTGTCGGTGATCACCGCGCTGCTGATCGAGGTGCCGCTGGCGATCTTCATGATCTTCAGCGCCATGCGCATCCTGCGGCTCACCATGATGCGTTTGTGGCTGCTGCGTCCCGGCATGCGCCTCTGGGAGCTGCCGCTGTTCCCGTGAGGCGGTGCGGGTTTGGCCCGCGCACCGGCTCGAGGGCCGGACAACTGTATCCCGACTTGCGGGCGTAGCGGGCCGAATCGGCGATAAGTCGTCGCGAATCGACCCCGCCCGGCGTGGCCAGGGCCGTTGAGGGGGAAAAGATTACTGCACCGCCGGCGATCTCGCGGCGGAATTCGAGTCTTGACAAAACCGCGAAATCTTCGCCTGCGTCAGCTAGCGTCCACAGCAGCGACATAGGGGTATGAGCGGCGGGGTAGTTCACCAACACAGGCGAAAGTCCGTCGGACAATTTCAAGCGCGACACACATCGACGATCCTCGAAAAGCCAAGCGCCAACCGCACTTCCAGCACCCCCAGACCGCCCCGCAAACGTCGTCGTCTCACAGCACAAGGACTCGAGGAAATGGTCGCACTCGGAAATATCAACGAATGGCACCCGCCGCACGGCCCGGTCACCATGTGGATGGCCGCACCCGACGCACGCGAAGCGGCCCGCGCCGCACGGCGAAGCGACCTAGCGCCGAGTTACCAACAGAATCAACACCTCTGGGCCTCCTACCAAGGCAAGGCCATGAACCGCCAGCTGCCCCGTCTGATGATCGTCGCGTGGGACATCCCCGGCACCTGCGACATTGCGGCGATGACGGCGACGATCAACGCCCACGTTCGCCGCCAGGACACCTATCACAACTGGTTCGAGTACGACAACGGCACGTTCGTGCGCCGGGTGATCGACGATCCCGAAGCGATCGAGTTCGTCCCCGTGGCGCTGGGGCACAAGACCGCGGACCAAGTCCGCGCCCATGCCTTGACCACCACCCCGGACACCCTCGAGTGGGGCTGCTTCACCTACGGAATCGTCCAGCACGCCGACTATTTCACGTTCTACGCCAGCGTCGACCACCTGCACATCGACGGCTTGTCGGCCGCCCTCATCTTCCTCGACGTCCACCTCACGTATCAGGAACTCGCGCAGACAGGGCACCAGCCCGCAGGCCTACCGGAGATCCGCAGCTACCGCGACTACGTTGCGCGCCAACGCGAGAAGGCGGCGACGTTGACGCTCTCGTCGCCCGAGATCAAGGACTGGATCGAGTTCGCCCGCGACACCGACGGCGACTGGCCCAGTTTCCCGCTGCCCCTTGGTGACACGTGGTCCAGCACCAGAGGCGACCTGTTGACGGTCGAGTTGATGAATGCCGAGGACACGGAGTCTTTCGACGCCGCCTGCGTGGCGGCCGGCGCCCGGTTCATCGGGGGAGTGTTGGCCTGCACGGGCCTGGCCGAGCACGAATTGACCGGCAAGAAGACCTATCACGGGTTCACGGCCAAGGACACCCGGACACCGGGCGTCGACTCGATGACCGTGGGCTGGTTCGCCAGCCTGATTCCGATCACGGTGCCGACCGCCGGCGAGACGTTCGCCCAGGCCGCCCGGACGGCGCAGAAGTCGTTCGACGACGCTCAGCGCCTCGCCGACGTGCCGGTCGAGCGGGTGCTGGAGCTGGCCACCCCGGACGAACTGGGCATCAAGCTGCCCACGCAGCTGCCGATGATGTTGTCGTTCCTCGACTTCCGCAAGATCCCCCTCAACGGGTTGTGGGCGGAGACGAAGTTCGGCACCTACGGCGACAGCCTGTCCCACGGCGGGGTGAACATGTGGATCAACCGCCAGGCCGCGAACACCACGGTGACGATGTCCTTCCCGGACAACGCGATCGCGCGGGAGTCGGTGCTGCGCTACATCGCGACGCTGATCCAGGTGTTCGCGCGTGTCGCCAGGCCCACCGGGGACGAGCCGGTTGTGGTTGCGCCCCAGGTGAACCCGGACGACACATTCGCTCCGGCGCCGGACACGGACGATCACGAAGCGGCGTAGCGATGAGCAACGTGCTGGACCTGGCCGACCAAACACTCTTCCTGGGTGAGCGGGCGACGGGTGCCACCAGCTTGCTGCAGTGCGTCTGGGTGTACGACCGCGCCGTCGACGTCGGTGGGCTGCGTGAGTTCCACAGCCACCTCGGCCGGGGGCGGCTGTCGCGGCGAGTCGAGCGCTCCGCCTTGCCGTTTGGCCGTCATCGCTGGGTGGCGGCCGCCGAGTGCTCCCCCTTGGAGATCGTCGCGCCGCCGCGGGAGCGCGACGACATCGACGCGTGGCTTGACGAGCAGACCCACAAGCGACCGGACGCCGAGCGTGGGCCCGGATGGCACTTGGCGATGCTCCCGCTGTCCGACGGCGGCGCGGTGGTGAGTCTGGTCACCACCCACTGCCTCACCGATGGCGTCGGGCTGTGCGAGGCCCTGGCCGACGCGGCTCGCGGACGCGGCGACCGGACCCGCTGGCCCGCAGCGGGAGGCCGGCGGCGCTGCCAAGCCCTGCGCGAGGACGCGCGCCAAACCGCGCACGACGCGCTCGATGTCGGCCGCGCCGTCGGCGCCGCGGCCCGGATGCTCCGGCAGGGCCGCGACGGCACCGCGGCCGTCGCCCCGCCAAGCGGGAAGCGGCCCGCGCCGCCCGCCGCGCCCGACGACCCCATCGTCCTGCCGATGGAGACGATCTTCGTCAGCGCCGACGACTGGGACGCGCGCGCAACCGCCTTGGGCGGCACCAGCAACGCGCTGCTCGCCGGGTTGGCGGCCCACCTCGCCCAGCGGGTGGGGCGGGTGGCCCCCGACGGCTCGGTCAACATCGGCATGCCCGTCAACGAGCGCGCCCCAAGCGACACGCGCGCCAACGCGGTCACGAACGTCGACGTCACGCTGGGGGCCGCGGCGATCACCACGGACCTGCGCGAGATCCGCGCCGCCATCAAGCGGGCGCTGGTTCGCCATCACGACGAGCCCGACGAGCGGTGGGCGCTGCTGCCCCTCGTCCCGCTGATCCCGAAGCCGGTGTTTCGGCGGTTGCTCAGCGTGGTCACCGGCGGCGCGGCGACCGTGGTGTCGTCCAATCTTGGCGCGCTCGACCCGGCCGCCAACCGGCCGGACGGCACGGACGCCGACTACTTCGCCATGAAGTCGGTGTACCCGGGCGTGACCGCCGCGACGATGCACCGCACCAACGGGGCGCTGGCGTTGCTGTCGGGGCGGGTCCACGGCCGGGTCTTCATCTCGGTCCTCGCCTACGAATTGGGCCGCCACAATTCGAACGAGGGTCTGCGACAAGCGCTTTCCAAGACGCTGAGCGACTTCTCGCTGGCCGCCACAACGGGCTGGCACACGGTCTGCCCGGTGTGAGGCGCTAGGCCTCGGCCCGTGTTTCGGTGAGCCGGTAGAGGTTTGGCTCGGCAAGCTCGTCGAGCAGGGCGGCCAGGTGATCGACGAGCTCACCCGGTTCGAGCCGGACGTCACCGGCCAGCCAGGCGCTGATGGTCTGCCCGACCCCGCCGACCACGAAGTGCGCTGCGGCCTTGATGCGATCGTTTGCCGGCACCTGAAGCGCGTTGCCGACATGCTGGCCGGACAGCATCGCGAACAGGGCGCTGGACTCGGCGCGTTTGCGCACCACCACGGGGTCGGCCAGCTGCGTGCTGAACAACAGGCGGCCGACGCGGGCGTCGTCGGTGATGGTCCGCACGATGTTGGCGATGCCCGCGCGGGTCTGCTCGTCGGCGGGCACCGTGGCGACCGCGGCCTGCGTGGTGGCGGCCAGCTCGGCGACCACCCAGTCGAAGACGCAGGAGACGAATTCGTCCTTGTCGGTGAAGCTCTCGTAGAAGTACCGGGCCGCCAGCCCGGCGCGGCGGCACACTCCGCGGACGGTGACCGCCGAGATGTCCGGCCGCTGATCGCCGAGCAGGTCCAGGCCGGCGGCCAGGAGCCGGTTACGGCGGGTGGCCAGGCGTTCGGCGGCCTCCACCCCGCGATACGGCCGCGCGCTGGACGTGTCGCTCATGCGGACCATCTTGACACTTACGCCGCGGCGCGACAATATCAGGAAACAAGCGTTCGCACATTAGCGGCCGCGCTGCGGGAGGATCTGACGATGGCAATTCACCAGTCGGTGCAGGCACCGATCGGGCACGTCGAGCGCGGGGCCACCGATCCGCCGCGCCCCCAGCGGCGCAGGCGCGGGCGGGCGCTGGGCATCGACGAGGGCCTGATGGGCGTCGCCCTGCTGGCCGGTCCGGCGAACGTGATCATGCAACTCGCGCAGCCCGGCGTGGGCTACGGCGTCATGGAAAGCCGCGTCGAAAGCGGCCGGGTCGACCTGCACCCGTTCAAGCGGGCCCGCACCACGTTCACCTACCTGGCCGTGGCGACCAACGGCAGCGACGCCCAGAAGGCCGCCTTCCGCCGGGCCGTGAACAAGGCCCACGCGCAGGTTTACTCGACGCCGGAAAGCCCGGTGTCCTACAACGCCTTTGATCCCGCGCTGCAGCTCTGGGTGGGGGCCTGCCTGTACAAGGGCGGCCTCGACATCTACCGGATGTTCATCGGTGAGCTCGACGGCGAGGACGCCGAGCGCCACTACCGCGAGGGCATGGCGTTGGCCACGACGTTGCAGGTGCCGCCGAAGATGTGGCCGGCCGACCGGGCGGCGTTCGACCGTTACTGGGAAGAGTCGCTGGCCAAGGTGCACATCGACGACGCGGTGCGGGAATACCTGTACCCGATCGCCGCCAACCGCATCCGGGGCGTGAAGCTGCCCGGCCCCATCCAGCGGCTCTCCGAGGGCTTCGCGCTGATGATCACGACGGGCTTCCTGCCGCAGCGGTTCCGCGACGAGATGCGGCTGCCCTGGGACGCGACCAAGCAGCGGCGCTTCGACAGGCTGATCGCCGTGCTGGCCACGGTGAACCGGTATCTGCCGCGGTTCATCCGGCAGTTCCCGTTCAACGTCTTGCTGCACGACCTGGACCGCCGGATCAAGAAGGGGCGGCCGCTGGTGTAGCGGCCCGCGGCGGGGCGGCGCCCGCCAAGTTGATAACGACAATCATATTCATTAAGCTCTCCTCAGTCTGGTAAGCCCTCCAGCCCGAGGAGTACCTATGACGGCGCCGATCTTCATGGCCTCGCCGCCCGAAGTGCATTCCGCTTTGCTCAGCAGCGGCCCCGGCCCCGGGCCGCTGCTGGCGGCCGCCGGCGCGTGGTCCGAGCTGAGCGCCGAATACGCTTCCGCCGCAGAACAATTGAGCACCTTGCTGGCGGGGGTGCAGGCGGGGGCATGGGAGGGACCCAGCGCGGAGTCCTACGTGGCCGCGCACGCCCCCTACCTGGCGTGGCTGACAAAATCCAGCGCCGACAGCGCCGCCGCCGCCACCCAGCACGAGACCGCCGCGGCCGCCTACACCGCCGCGCTGACCGCCATGCCGACGCTGCCCGAACTCGCCACCAACCACGTCGTCCACGGGGCCCTGGTGGCAACGAATTTCTTCGGCGTCAACACGGTTCCGATCGCGGTCAACGAGGCCGACTACGCACGGATGTGGACCCAGGCGGCGACCACGATGTCGACCTACCAGGCGGTGTCCACCGCCGCCGTCGCCGCGACACCGCAAACCGATCCGGCGCCGCCGATCGTGAAATCCGATGCGTCAAGCGATGATTCGGGTGACGAGGATCACGACCCCAAGATCGACAATCCGTTCAACGACTTCATCGCCAACATCCTGAAGAACTTGGGCATCAACTGGGACCCGTCCGAGGGCACGGTCAACGGCCTGCCCTACGACGCCTACACGAATGCCGGGCAGCCCATCTTCTGGGTGGTGCGCGCCCTGGAACTGCTCGAGGATTTCGAGCAGTTCGGCTATTACCTGGTGCACAATCCGGCGTTGGCCTTTCAGTACCTGGTGCAACTCATCCTGTTCGACTGGCCGACGCACATCCTCGAGATTTTCATCAGCCAGCCGGAGTTGTTGGCGCCCGCGCTCCTCCTCGCGGCGGCGCCCCTCGGCGCCGTCGGCGGATTCGCCGGGCTGGCCGGCCTCGCCGCCATCCCCCAGCCCGCGGCCCTCCCGGTGGTGGCCGCGCCGCCGCCGCCGACGCCCAGCATCCCGCCCGCCATCGCCATGGCCCCCACCGCCCCCGTCGCGCCGGTGGCGGCGCCGGCCTCCGCCCCGGCACCGGCGCCCGCCCCCACGGCGACCACCGTGACCGCCGCTCCCGCCGCACCCGCTGCGGCGCCGGCCGCGGCGGGCTTCTTTCCTCCGTACGTCGTCGGTCCGCCCGGAATGGGAACGGGCTCGGGGATGGGGGCGAGCGCCAGCTCCAGCGCGAAAAGGAAAGCGCCGGAACCGGATAGCGCCGCCGCCGCGGCGGCCGCGGCCGCGCGCACGCGCAAAGCGGCCCGGGCGCGGCGGCGCCGGGGCGCGACGGACCGCGGGTACGGCGACGAGTTCATGGACATGAATGTCGATGTCGACCCCGATTGGGCCGCGTCGCTGGCGTCCGATCGGGGTGCCGGCACGCTGGGATTCGCCGGCACCGCCGAGCGTGAGGCGGTCGGCGCGGCGGCCGGGCTGACCCGGCTGGCCGGGGACGAATTCAACGGTGGCCCAACGGCACCGATGATGCCGGGCACCTGGGGCGACGACGGTGCCGACGAGGCGGGCCGCGACGGCTAGCGCCCCGGCACCCCATCGCCGGGTTCGTCAGGCGTCAGTTGCGTCGATGCGAGTCGCGTGTCCAGCGCTGATGCCGATCGAGTTGCCTTGGGACGGGGATGTTTTCCCATTGACCGAGCACCAGCCAGTCGCGCAGCGCCGCGGCTGAATCGCTGTCGGCGATGGGTCCTATCCACCGCGCCGGGCCGCTGGCCACCCGATCGTTCGTGCAGGGCTGGACCAGGGCCATCATGCCCCCGCCGGTCGGCCGAGAGGCGCAGGTGAGTGGTCCGAGCATGCAGGCGACCGAGACCAACATGGAATGCGGGCAGCGCCGGATGGCGGGGCGCAATTCGTCGATGACCGACAGTCGATCGTCGACGGCGCATGCGGCACAGACGATTACGGTGAACGGGCGATCGGTGCCGCGGCGTGGGGACGTCAAGGCGCCGTGTGCCGTCCGGGGTAGGGCAGGAGCGCCATTTCGCGGGCGTTCTTGATGGCGGTCGCGACCTGTCGTTGTTGTTGGACGGACAGGCCGGTCACCTGGCGGGAACGGATCTTGCCGCGTTCGGAGATGAACACCCGCAGCGTCGCCGTGTCTTTGTAGTCCACCGTGCGCAACCCGAGGCTGTCGAGCAGATTCCTCTTGGGCGAGCGGCCGGCCGGCGCGATGGCCCGGCGACGCGCGACTTTTCTGGCCATCACCAGCTCGCCTTCCGCACGCCGGGGAGCTGGCCGGCGTGGGCCAGTTCGCGGACCCGGACCCTCGACAGCCCGAACTTGCGGAGGTGGCCGCGGGGTCGGCCGTCGACGGCGTCGCGGTTGCGCACCCGCACCGCGCTGGCGTCGCGGGGCTGGCGCGCCAACTCGTCCCGTGCCGCCGCCCGTCGCTTGGGGGTGCTCGCCGGTGAGCGGATGATTTTTTTGAGTTCGGCGCGGCGTTGGGCGTAGCGGGCCACGATCGCGCGGCGGCGCTCGTTCTTGACGATCTTGGATTTCTTGGCCATGGTCAGCGCTCCTCGCGGAAGTCGACGTGGCGGCGGATGACGGGGTCGTATTTGCGCAGGACCAATCGGTCGGGGTCGTTGCGCCGGTTCTTGCGGGTGATGTAGGTGTAGCCGGTGCCCGCGGTGGACCGAAGTTTCACCAGGGGACGGATCTCGTTGCGCGCCATCACATTCGCTGCCCTTCGCGGCGCAACCGCGCGACGACCGCCTCGATGCCGTCGCGGTCGACGACCTTGATGCCCTTGGCGCTGACCCGTAGCCGGATCCGGCGGTCCTCCGAGGGCAGGTAGTACGTCTTGAGTTGGATGTTCGGCGACCAGCGCCGACGGGTCCTGCGATGGGAATGCGACACCGCGTTACCGAAACCCGGCCGCCGGCCGGTCACCTGGCAGTGGGCGGACACCTGCACCTCCACATCTCTTATTGAAAATCATTTTCGACAAGGTCCCCCACGGACGGTACCGTAGGAACGGCTTAGATGAAAATGATTATCAGTAAGGAGGACGATGCGGACGCCCGTCATCCTGGTCGCCGGCCAGCGGGACACCGACGCCGTTGTGGGCGCGATGCTGCGGACGCCGGGAACGCTGGTCGTCGAGCACCGATTCGACGGTCACGTGGTGCGCCGCACGACGGCGTCGCTGTCCGACGGCGTGTTGACCAGCACCGAGAACGGACTGGAACTCGCGCACGGCTGTGTCTCGTGCACCATCCGCAACGACCTGTTGGTGCTGTTGCGCCAGCTGCACCGCCGCGACGACGTGGACCGGATCGTGGTGCACCTGGCGCCCTGGTTGGAACCTGAACCAATCTGCTTGGCCATCAAGCACGTTCGGGTGCGGGTGGCGCCGGGGTACATCGACGGGCCCGCGGCCCTGGACGTGGCGATCGCCGCCGTGGTGACCTGCGTCGATTCGGCGGCCTGGCTGGACCAGGCGTTGGGGGAGGAGGAACTCGACGACGGCCGCACCCACGCCCAGGTGGTGATCGGACAGGCCGAGTTCGCCGACGTCGTCGTGCTCGACCGCGCCAACCCGTTCGTGGCGGCCGTGCTGCGTCGCCTGTCGCCGCGCGCCCGCGTCCGCGTGGGGGCCGGCGGCATCGAGGACGCACTGAACAACCTGTACCGCGACGCGCGCCGCGGCCGAAGCGACGACCCGCACGGCCCGCTGCTGGCTGGGCAGCCGCCGCTGGAGTCCCGCGGTCCGATCAGCCTGGTGGAATTCAACGCCCGTCGCCCCTTTCATCCGCAGCGCCTGCACGCCGCCCTGGATCTGTTGCTCGACGGCGTGATCAGGACCCGGGGACGGCTGTGGCTGGCCAGCAATCCCGACCGCGCGATGTGGCTGGAATCGGCCGGCCCCGGGCTGCGGGTGAGCTCGGCCGGCAAATGGCTGACGGCGATGAGCGGGCCGGAGCGCGACGGCGTCGACGCCGAGCGACGCGCGCTGGCCGCGCTCGGCTGGGACGACCGGCACGGCGATCGGCATACCGCGATGGCCATCCTGGTGTGCGGCGCCCGGACCGACGAGGTCCTCGACGCCCTGCGCGGCGCGCTGCTCACCGAGGAGGAGATGCGGAACCCGCGCGCCTGGATCGCCTACGACGACCCGTTCGGCGATTGGCACGAGGATCCGTGCGCGGAATTGACCGAGGCCGCCGACAACGTGGCCGGCCACACCCAGCAAGGCAAGGACCCTTCATGAAGCCCGGCGTGCATCCCGACTACCACCCCGTCGTCTTCCAGGACGCCACCACCGGCGCCATGTTCTTGACGCGGTCGACCCGCACCAGCCCGCGGATGGTCGAGTGGCAGACGGCGCGGGGAACCCGGACCTATCCGCTCGTCGTCGTCGACGTCACCGCCGACTCCCACCCGTTCTGGACCGGCAGCCGCCGCATCGTCGACAGCGCGGGACAAGTGGAGAAGTTCCACCGCCGCTACGGTCGCCGGTAGCCCGTACCGCGCCGACGCGCTCCACTACCGTTGCGCGCCAGCCGAAAAGGGGCCGAGTCGCGGCGGCGTACTGTGGGCGGGGTGCGAAGCGAAGGCGATACCTGGGACATCACCACGAGCGTGGGCTCGACCGCGTTGTTCGTCGCGACCGCGCGGGCGCTGGAGGCGCAAAAGCCCGACCCGCTGGCCGTGGATCCGTACGCGGAGATCTTCTGCCGCGCCGTCGGCGGTGCCGCCGCCGACGTCCTCGACGGCAAGGACCCCGACCACCAGCTGAAGACCGCCGACTTCGGCGAAAACTTCGTCAACTTCCAGGGCGCCCGCACCAAGTACTTCGACGACTACTTCCGGCGCGCCGCCGACGCGGGCGTGCGACAGGTGGTGGTCTTGGCGGCGGGCCTGGACTCGCGCGCCTACCGCCTGGACTGGCCGGCCGCGACCACGATCTTCGAGCTCGACCAGCCGCAGGTGCTCGACTTCAAGCGGGAGGTGCTCGCCGGCGTCGGCGCCGAGCCGCGCGCCGAGCGCCGCGAGATCGCCATCGATTTGCGCGAGGACTGGCCGCAAGCCCTGCGCGACAGCGGCTTCGACCCGGCCAAACCCTCGGCGTGGATCGCCGAGGGCCTGCTGATCTATCTCCCGGCGAGCGCCCAGGAGCAGCTGTTCACCGGTATCGACGGGCTGGCCGGTCACGGCAGCCACGTCGCCGTCGAGGACGGCGCCCCGATGAACCCCGAGGACTTCGAGACCGCCGTCGCCGAAGAACGCGCGGCCACCGCGCAGGGCGACCAGCGCGTGTTCTTCCAGCTGGTCTACAACGAGCAGTGCGCGCCGGCCACCGAGTGGTTCGGCAACCGCGGCTGGACCGCGGTCGGCACCCCGTTGGCCGACTACCTGCGCGAGGTCGGCCGCCCGGTGCCGGGGCCGGAGACCGAAGCCGGCCCGATGATCGCGCGCAACACGTTGGTGAGCGCCGTCCGCACCTGAGCCCTCGGGCGGATTTCACGGGAGGCCGGGCGAGTTCGCTCGGGCAGCGACCAACGCCGGAACTTTTTCGGTCCGCCAGCCGACTAGTGGCTGCGTGATCGTTCCACCGGCCTGCGGGTCGGGGCGATCGTCGAGCACAACCCGATCGTCGAGGAGTCCTTGCCATGACCGCGCCGGTGCGGACGATGTCGTGCCTGATCCGCTCGGCCGAGCCGGTGGGCGCCGAGGTGGCGTGCCGGGATTGAAAATGAAAATGATTTTCAGTAAGGTGAGGCCTTGCTGTGAGGCCGCACGGCGTGCGGCTGTGAGTATGCCGAAAATGCGGCTAAACCCTCTCCAGAACGTCCTCATCGGCGGTAGAAGAAGGGCAGTGCAGTGGTGAGTCGGACAGGCCCAAACGCCTCGACAGTTAGCTTATGCAATGCTAACTTCAGGCGGGTCAGGTTAGGGGAGACTACATACATGAAAAGACGCGGCCGTGGAACACGGTGACACCGGCATGCTCACAGTTCAGCCGGCCAATTCGCGCGTGGACACGCGCGTTGACGGCGACGTCGTCAGCCGGTTCGCCACCTGCTGTCGCGCGCTGGGCATCGTCGTCTACCAACGCCAGCGGCCGGCCGACCTGGCCGCCGCGCGTTCGGGTTTCGCCGCGCTGACCCGCATCGCCCACGACCAATGCGACGCGTGGACGGGGCTGGCGGCCGCCGGAGACACGTCCCTGCGAGTGCTCGAGGCGGTGTCGCGCACCGCGGCCTCCGCGGGCGTGCTGCAGCGCCAGGTCGACCTGGCACCCAACTCGCTGGGCTTCCGCTACGACACCGGACTGTATCTACAGTTCCGCGCGACCACTCCCGACGACTTCCACCTTGCCTACGCGGCCGCGCTCGCGACGGCGGGACGGTTTGCTGACGCCGACGCGATCGTCGCCGGCCTGACGGCCGAGCGACCGAACTGGCGTGAGGCCCGCTGGGTGTCCGTCGTCATCAACTACCGCGCCGAGCGCTGGTCGGACGTCGTCAAACTGCTGACCCCGATCGTCAACGACACGGACCTGGACGAGGCGTTCTCGCACGCGGCCAAGATCGCGCTCGGCACCGCGCTGGCCCGGCTGGGCATGTTCGCCCCGGCGCTGTCCTACCTGGAGGAGCCCGAGGGGCCGGTCGCGGTGGCGGCCGTCGACGGCGCGCTGGCCAAAGCGCTGGTGCTGCGCGCCCACGTCGACGAGGACGCGGCGAGCGAAGTGCTGCAGGACCTGTACGCGGCCCACCCCGAGAACGAACAGGTCGAACAGGCCCTGACCGACACCAGTTTCGGCATCGTGACCACCACGGCGGCGCGCATCGAAGCCCGCACCGATCCGTGGGATCCCGAAACCGAGCCCAGCGCCGAGGATTTCGTCGACCCCGCCGCCCACGAACGCAAGGCCGTGCTGCTGCACGAGGCCGAACGCCAGCTCGCCGAGTTCATCGGCCTCGAAGAGGTCAAGAACCAGGTGTCGCGGCTGAAGAGCTCGGTCGCCATGGAGCTGGTCCGCAAGCAGCGTGGGCTCGCGGTCGCGCAGCGCGCCCACCACCTGGTCTTCGCCGGCCCGCCCGGAACCGGTAAGACCACCATCGCCCGCGTGGTCGCCAAGATCTATTGCGGCCTGGGGCTTTTGAAGCGGGAGAACATCCGCGAGGTGCACCGCGCCGACCTCATCGGCCAGCACATCGGCGAGACCGAGGCCAAGACCAACGCGATCATCGACAGCGCGCTCGACGGCGTGCTGTTCCTCGACGAGGCCTACGCACTGGTCGCCACCGGCGCCAAGAACGACTTCGGGCTGGTGGCCATCGACACGCTGCTGGCGCGGATGGAGAACGACCGCGACCGCCTGGTGGTCATCATCGCCGGGTACCGGGCCGACCTGGACAAGTTCCTGGACACCAACGAGGGCTTGCGTTCCCGATTCACCCGCAACATCGACTTCCCTTCCTACGCACCGTCGGAACTGGTCGAGATCGCGAACAAGATGGCCGAGCAGCGCGACAGCATCTTCGAAAAGGCCGCGCTCGACCACATGGAGGAGTTGTTCACGAAGTTGGCGACCGAGTCGACACCCGATGCCAACGGAATTTCGCGACGCAACCTGGACATCGCCGGTAACGGTCGATTCGTCCGAAACATCGTCGAACGCTCCGAAGAAGAACGAGAGTTCCGGCTCGACCATTCGGAACACGCCGGAACCGGCGAATTCAGTGACGAGGAGCTGATGACGATCACCGACGACGACGTCGCAAGGTCGGTTGAGCCGCTGCTGCGCGGCCTCGGGCTGTCGGTGCCGGCATGACGTCCAATCAGCAACCCGACGAACGCCGTTCGTTCTCGTCTCGCACCCCGGTCAACGACAATCCCGACCAGGTCGAGTACCGCCGCGGCTTCGTCACCCGGCACCAGGTGAGCGGCTGGCGTTTCGTGATGCGCCGGATCGCCTCCGGTATCGCGTTGCACGACACCAGGATGCTCGTCGACCCGCTGCGCACGCAGTCGCGCGCGGTGGCGATGGGCGCCGTCCTGCTGGTCACCGGTTTAGCCGGCTGCTTCGTGTTCTCGCTGATCCGTCCGAACGGGACGGCCGGCACCAACGCCGTGCTCGCCGACCGGTCCACCGCCGCGCTGTATGTCCGTGTCGGTGAGGATCTGCATCCGGTGCTCAACCTGACCTCGGCCCGACTGATCACGGGTCGGCCGGTGGACCCGACCATGGTGAAAAGCAGTGAGCTGGACCGGTTTCCGCGCGGCAACCTGATCGGCATCCCCGGTGCGCCGGAACGGATGGTGCAAAACCCCTCGACCGATGCGAACTGGACGGTGTGCGACGCGGTCAGCGAGCCCGGGGGGCACGCCGCACACAGCACCGGTGTCACGGTGATCGCCGGCCGGCCGGACAGCAGCGGCGCCCGCGCCGCCACGCTCCCGCCGCGGCAGGCGATGCTCGCCGACCGTGACGGCACCACGTGGCTGTTGTGGGACGGCAAGCGCAGTCAGATCAACCTCACCGACCACGCGATCACGAACGCACTTGGCTTGGGGCAGGGCAACTCCGAGATCCCCGCGCCCCGCCCGATCGCCCTGGGCCTGTTCAACGCGATTCCCGAAGCCCCGCCGCTGACCGCGCCCGGCATCCCGAACGCCGGTGCGCCGGCGCCCTTTACCGTGCCGGCACCGATCGGTGGGGTCGTGGTGTCCTACACCCTGGACCAGAGCTCCTCCGGGGCGCCGCGCTACTACGCGGTGTTGCCGGACGGCCTGCAGCAGATCTCGCCGGTGCTCGCCGCGATCCTGCGGAACACGAATTCCTATGGGCTGGACCAACCGCCGCGGCTGGGCGCCGACGCGGTGGCCAAGCTGCCGGTGTCGCGGATGCTGGACACCGCGCGGTACCCCGACCAGCAGGTCGGGGTGGTGGATGCGGCCAAATCGCCCGTCATGTGCGCCTATTGGAGCAAGCCCGCCAAGGCCGCCAGCAGCTCGGTGAACCTGCTGACGGGCTCGGCCCTGCCGGTCGCCGAATCGATACGCACCGTCGATCTGGTGGGCGGCGGCTCGCCGGCCACCGCCGCCCGCGTCGCCCTGGCGCCGGGCACCGGCTACTTCACCCAGACCGTCGGCGGCGGGCCGAACTCGCCGGGCGCCGGGTCGCTGTTCTGGGTCTCTGACACCGGTGTCCGCTACGGCATCGACAACGAGGCCGAGCACTCGGCCGCCGGGCAGAACAAAACCGTTGAGGCCCTTGGCCTTACCGGGTCGCCGGTCCCGATCCCGTGGTCGGTGCTGTCGCTGTTCGCGAGCGGCCCGACATTATCGCGCGCCGACGCGCTGCTGGCACACGACGGGCTGACGCCCGACCAGAAGCCCGGCCGCGTCACTGCCGCTGCTAGGGAAGCCGAGGGAGCCCCCCGATGAGCCGACTGATCTTCGAAGCGCGCCGCCGGCTGGCGCCGCCGGTGACCCGCAAGGGCACCATCGCCATCGAGGCCCCGCCCGAGCTGCCGCGGGTGATCCCGCCGTCGTTCCTGCGCCGCGCGATGCCGTACGTGCTGGTGATCCTGATCGTCGGCATGATCGTCGCGCTGTTCGCGACCGGAATGCGGTTGATCTCCCCGCAGACGCTGTTCTTCCCGTTCGTGCTGCTGCTCGCCGCGACGGCGATGTACCGCGGCAACGACAACAAGACGCGCACCGAGGAGGTCGACGCCGAACGCGCCGACTACCTGCGCTACCTGTCGGTGGTCCGGGACAACATCCGCACCCAGGCCGCCGCGCAGCGCGCCGCCGCGCAGTGGTCCCACCCGGAGCCCGCGGCGCTGGCCGCCGTGCCCGGATCGCGCCGTCAGTGGGAGCGCGACCCGCACGATCCCGACTTCCTGGTGCTGCGGGCCGGACGCCACCACGTGCCCCTGGCGACCGCGCTGCGGGTCAACGACACCGCGGACGAAATCGACCTGGAACCGGTGTCGCACAGCGCATTACGCAGCCTGCTCGACACCCACCGCACGGTGCGTGACGTGCCGACCGGGATCGACCTGGCCAAGGTCTCGCGAATCACCGTGCTGGGCTCCGAGGACGAGGCGCGCTCGGCGATGCGGGCCTGGGTGGCCCAGGCGGTCACCTGGCACGACCCGACCGTGCTCGGGGTCGCGCTGGTCACCCCCGACCTCGAGAGCCCGGACTGGTCGTGGCTGAAGTGGTTGCCGCACATTGACATTCCCGGTGAGCTCGACGGCGTCGGGCCGGCCCGCTTCATGGCCACCAACGTCGACGAACTGGTCGCCAAGCTGGGGTCCGCGCTAGTCGACCGCCCGGCGTTCACCGGCGAACCCGCCGACGCGCTGCGGCACCTGCTGATTATCGTCGACGACCCGGACTACGACCTGAACGCCTCGACGCTGGCGATGGGCCGCGCGGGCGTCACCGTCGTGCACCGCGGCGCCACCGCCCCGCACCGCGAACAGTATTCGGACCCCGAGAAGCCGATCCTGCGCATCACCGCGGCGGACGGCGCGGGCGCCCGGACCCACTCCATCGAGCGTTGGCAGACCGGCGGCTGGCAGCCGTACATCGACGACGCCGACCAACTGGGCGCCGACGAGGCCGCCCACCTGGCGCGCCAGCTGTCGCGCTGGGACTCCAACCCGACCCACACGGGGTTGCGTTCGGCGGCCACCCGGGGCGCCACGTTCACCACGATGCTGGGCATCCCGGACGCGTCGCAACTGGATGTGCCGACGCTGTGGGCGCCGCGGCGTCGCGAGGACGAGCTGCGCGTTCCGATCGGGGTCACCGCGACCGGTGAGCCGCTGATGTTCGACCTCAAGGACGAGGCCGAGGGCGGGATGGGCCCGCACGGTCTGATGATCGGTATGACGGGATCGGGTAAGTCCCAGACCCTGATGTCGATCCTGTTGTCGCTGTTGACGACTCATTCCGCGGACCGGTTGATCGTCATCTACGCCGACTTCAAGGGTGAGGCGGGGGCCGACAGCTTCCGCCACTTCCCGCAGGTTGTCGCGGTGATCTCCAACATGGCCGAAAAGAAGTCGCTGGCCGACCGATTCGCCGACACGCTGCGCGGCGAGGTGGCCCGCCGGGAGACGCTGCTGCGCGAGGCCGGCCGCCGGGTGCAGGGCAGCGCGTTCAACTCGGTGGTCGAGTACGAGAACGCCATCGCGGCCGGGCACGACCTGGCGCCGATCCCGACGCTGTTCGTGGTGGCCGACGAGTTCACGTTGATGCTGGCCGACCACCCGGAGTACGCGGAGCTGTTCGATTACGTTGCCCGCAAAGGCCGTTCGTTCCGCATCCACATCCTGTTCGCGTCGCAGACGCTGGATGTCGGCAAGATCAAGGACATCGACAAGAACACCTCCTACCGCATCGGGTTGAAGGTGGCCAGTCCCAGCGTGTCCCGCCAGATCATCGGGGTGGAGGACGCCTACCACATCGAATCCGGCAAGGAGCACAAGGGCGTGGGCTTCTTGGTGCCCGCGCCGGGCGCGACCCCGATCAAGTTCCGCAGCACCTATGTCGACGGCATCTACGATCCGCCGCAAAAGGCCAAATCGCTTGTGGTGCCGTCTATCCCGGAGCCCAAGGTGTTCACGGCGGGGCGGGTCGAGCCCGATCAGGACACCGTGATCACCAGCCCCGACGAGGTCGAACTGACCGGGCCGCCGCGCAAGCTCATCGCCACCATCGGCGACCAGCTGGCCGGGTACGGGCCGCGCGCGCCGCAGTTGTGGCTGCCGCCGCTGGACGAGCCGATCCCGGTGAGCGCGATGCTGGCCCGGGCCGGTGTGCCGCCGCGGCAGTGGCAGTGGCCGCTGGGTGAGATCGACAAGCCGTTCGAGATGCGCCGCGACCCGCTGATCTTCGATGCCGCGTCGTCGGCCGGAAACATGGTCATCCACGGTGGCCCCAAGTCGGGGAAGTCGACTGCGCTGCAGACGTTCATGTTGTCGGCGGCCAGCCTGCACTCGCCGCGCGAGGTCACGTTCTACTGCCTGGACTACGGCGGCGGAAAGCTCCGTGCGATGGAGGGCCTGGCGCACGTCGGCAGCGTCGCCTCGGCGCTGGAGCCCGAACGGATCCGTCGCACCTTCGGCGAGCTCGAGCAGCTGCTGTTGTCGCGGCAGCGCCGGGAGGCGTTCCGGGACTCCCGCGGTGGGGTCCCCGACGACGGGTTCGGCGAGGTGTTCCTGCTCATCGACAACCTCTACGCGTTCGGCCGTGACAACACCGACCAGTTCAACACGCGAAACCCGTTGCTGGCCAAGGTCACCGAGTTGGTCAACATCGGGCTGGCGTACGGCATCCACGTCGTGGTCACCACGCCCAGCTGGCTGGAGGTGCCGCTGTCGATGCGGGACGGCCTGGGGTTGAGGCTCGAGCTCAAGCTGCACGATCCGCGGGACAGCAACGTGCGGGTGGTGGGCGCCCTGCGCCGGCCCGCCGAAGCGGTGCCGCACGACCAGCCGGGTCGCGGATTGACCATGGGCGCAGAGCATTTCCTGTTCGCCACCCCGGAGCTGGACCAGATCGCCGCGATCAACGACCGTTACCCGGGCATGGCGGCGCCCCCGGTGCGGCTGCTGCCCACAAACCTCGCCCCGGATGCCGTCGGGTCGCTGTACCGCGGGCCCGAGCAGGTGGTCATCGGCCAGCGCGAGGAGGACCTCGCGCCGGTGGTGGTCGACTTCGCCGACAACCCGCTGCTGATGGTGTTCGGTGACAGCAAGTCGGGGAAGACGACGCTGCTGCGCCACCTCATCCGCACGGTCCGCGAACACTCCACGCCGGACCAGGTGGCCTTCACGGTGCTGGATCGACGGCTGCACCTCGTCGACGAACCGTTGTTCGCCGACAACGAGTACACGGCCAACATCGACCGCATCATCCCCGCGATGCTGGGGCTGGCCAACCTGATCGAGTCGCGCCGGCCGCCGGCCGGCCTGTCGCCGGCCGAGCTGTCGCGCTGGACGTTCGCGGGCCAGACGCACTACCTGATCATCGACGACGTCGACCAGATTCCGGATTCGCCGGCGATGAGCGGGCCTTACGTCGGGCAGCGCCCGTGGTCTCCGCTGATCGGGTTGCTGTCGCAGGCAGCCGATTTGGGGATCCGGGTGATCGTCACCGCGCGGGCCACCGGTTCGGGGCACGCGTTGATGACCAACCCGCTGCTGCGCCGCTTCAACGACCTGCAGGCCACCACGTTGATGCTGGCGGGCAATCCGCAAGACAGCGGCAAGATCCGCGGCCAACGATTCGGCCGCTTGCCGGCCGGGCGGGCGATCCTGTTGGGCGACAGCGATGGTCCGACGTACGTGCAGTTGATCAACCCCTTGATCGGGGAATCCGTAATGGCAAGTGAAGCGCAACGGGAGGAGTAGAGATGACGCTGCGAGTGGTTCCCGAAGGACTGGCCGCCACCAGCGCCGCGGTGGAGGCGCTGACGGCACGGCTGGCCGCCGCACACGCGGCGGCGGCCCCGGCGATCACGGCGGTGGTCCCGCCGGCGGTCGATCCGGTGTCGCTGCAGACGGCCATGGGATTCAGCGCTCAGGGCCAGGAGCACTCGGCCATGGCGGTCCAGGGCGTCGAGGAGCTGGGCCGCGCCGGTCTCGGCGTCGGGGAAGCCGGCGCAAGCTATCTCGCGGGTGACACCGCGGCCGCTGCGACGTTCGGGATCGCGGGCGCCTGACGATGACTGCCCCCCTCGCCCCCATCTGGATGGCGTCGCCACCAGAGGTGCATTCGGCGTTGCTGAGCGCCGGTCCGGGACCGGGGCCGCTGTTGGCGGCCGCCGGTGCGTGGACCTCGCTCAGCGCCCAATACGCCACGGCGGCCGGGGAACTCAGTGCGCTGCTGGGGGAGGCGCAGGCGGGCGCGTGGGAAGGGCCGAGCGCCGAGCAGTATGTGGCGGCCCACCTGCCGTACCTGGCCTGGCTGCAGCAGGCCAGTGCCGACAGCGCGGGCGCCGCGGCGCAACAAGAGGTCGCGGCGACGGCGTACACGGCAGCGTTGGCGGCGATGCCGACACTGGGGGAGCTCGCCACCAACCACGCCGTGCACGCGGTGCTGGTGGGGACGAATTTCTTTGGCATCAACACCATTCCGATCGCGGTCAACGAAGCCGACTACGCGCGGATGTGGGTTCAGGCGGCCACCACCATGGGCACCTACCAGGCCGTCTCGGGTTCGGCGCTGGCCGCGGCGCCCCGCACCATGGCCGCGCCGACCATCGTCAATCCCGGGAGCGAGACCAACAACCTCACGTCCAACGCCGCACAGAACACCGGGGACTGGTGGCAGAACTTCATCCAGCAGTTGTCGAAGTTCCTGCAGGACTTCTTCCAGAACATCCAGCAGATGCTGCAGGACTTCTTCTCGAACCTGCCGGCGTTCCTGGCGGCCAACGGACCGCTGCTGTTCTTCATCGCCTACCAGGTGTTCTTCAACGCCGTCGGCTGGCCGACCTGGGGCGCGATCCTGACCGCACCGTTCCTGATTCCGCTGCTGCTGGGGATCGGCCTCAGCTCCCTGCTCACCACGCCCGCCGAGGCCGCGCCGGAGGCGGCGGCCCCGGCCGCGGTGGCCCCCGTGCTGGCGTCGAACAAGCCGTCCATGCTGCCGGCGGTCGCCATGGCGCCGACGGTGGCGACTCCCGCCGCCGCCCCGGCCACCACGGTCGCGGCCGGCACCGGCGCGCCGGCGGCCCCGGCGCCGGCGGCGGCGGCCGGAAACTTGGCCTACGTGGTCGCCTACGGCGCTGACCCGGACACCGGCGTCGGTCCCACCCTGACCGGGCGCGGCGGGGCCAAGGCGCCGGCGGCGACGATCCCGGCGGCCGGCGCGGCGGCACCGGCCCGCGCCGAGGCGCGGGCTCGGCGCAGGCGGCGAGCCGCGCTGCACGACCACGCCGACGAATTCGCGGACATGGAATCCGATTTCGGTGTGCCCCCGGACTACGGCGACGAGGAAGAGCTGGCGGCCGCGGTGGCTTCGGCCCAGGGGGCCGGACCGCTCGGGTTCGCCGGAACCAAGCAGAGGCAGAAGGCGTTTCAGGCGGCGGGATTGACCAAGCTGGCCGACGACGACTTCGGCGGCGGCCCACGGATGCCGATGGTGCCCGGCACGTGGGAGCAGGACGCCGTCAACGGTAGGGGCCCAGCCGAACCGGGGAAGGGGGGATAAGGCAGTCAGCCACATCCAGGTGAACTACTCCAAACCCCAACGGACGCAATAGAAAGGAATCACCATGAGTATGTTGGACGCTCATATTCCGCAGTTGGTTGCCTCGCAGTCGGCGTTCAGCGCCAAGGCCGCGTTGCTGCGCAGCACGATCAGCCAGGCCGAGCAGGAAGCGATGTCGGCGCAGGCCTTCCACCAGGGCGAGTCCTCGGCGGCGTTCCAGGCCGCGCACGCGCGGTTCGTGGAGGTCGCCGCACGGGTCAACACGCTGCTGGATATCGCCCAGGCCAACCTCGGCGACGCCGCCGGCACCTACGTGGCCGCGGACGCGGCGGCCGCCTCCGGTTACACCGCGTTCTGATCCAGCCACCCTTAGACGCCACCAAACCGCGAAAGGACTTCTGATGTCGCAGATCATGTACAACTACCCGGCGATGTTGAGCCACGCCGCCGACATGTCGGGCTACGCCGGCACGATGCAGGGGCTCGGCGCCGACATCTCCGCCGAACAGGCCACGCTGTCCAACGCCTGGCAGGGTGACACCGGTATGACCTACCAGGTGTGGCAGGCCCAGTGGAACCAGGCCATGGAAAGCCTGGTGCGCGCGTACCAGTCGATGGCCAGCACCCACGAGGCCAACACCATGTCGATGCTGGCCCGCGACCAGGCCGAAGCCGCCAAGTGGGGCGGCTAGTTCGTGGCTGAACGAGCCTGATGGAACCAGCTCCCAACGCCGTCGAGCTGACGGTCGACCACGCGTGGTTCATCGCGGAAACGATTGGGGCGGGAAGCTTCCCGTGGGTATTGGCAATCACCTGCCCCTATCGTGATGCCGCGGAACGCAACGCGTTCCTCGACCGTCAGAAGGCGGAGCTCACCCAGATGGGCCTGGTATCGGAAGGCGGGCTCATCAACCCCGCGGTTGCCGAGTGGATCAAAGTGGTGTGTTTTCCCGAGCGGTGGCTCGACCTGCGTTACGTCGGCCCCGCCAAGGACGCCGGTGCGGCCGGCGGCGCCGGCGAGCTACTGCGCGGCATCGTCGCGCAGCGCGCCGGGGCCGGCGGCCGGCCGTCGAGGACGGTGGTCGCGTTGCGCAGCGCGCAGCTGATCACGTTCACCGCCATGGACATCGACGATCCGCGCGCCCTGGTTCCGGTCCTGTGCGTCGGGCTCGCCCAGCGGCAACCGGCTCGGTTCGACGAGTTCAGCATGCCGACCCGGGTGGGCGCCCGCGCCGACGAGCGGCTGCGTTCCGGTGCTCCACTCGCCGAAGTCCTTGACTATCTTGGTATTCCGCAATCGGCGCGTCCTGTGGTGGAGTCGGTGTTCAACGGGTCGCGAAGCTACGTCGAGATCGTCGCCGGCTGCCACCGCGACGGTCGACACTCCACCACCGAGGTGGGTATGAGCATTGTCGACGCAAGCGAGGGCCGGGTCCTGGTCAGCCCGTCCCGCGCGTTCGACGGCGAGTGGGTTTCGACCTTCGCGCCCGGCACCCCGTTCGCGATCGCCGTCGCGATCGAACAATTGACCGCCCAATTGCCCGACGCCGGATGGTTCGCCGAACACCGGCTAGCACGAGACTTTTCGAATTCAACACTGTCCGTCCAACACTGAAAGAAATAGAGAAGAGAGCACGATGTTCCAGGAACGGCCGCAACATTCTTCGAGGGTCCGGTGACGTCCGGAACCGTCATGCCGATCGTCCGCGTGGCAATTCTCGCGGACAGCAGGTTGACGGAAATGGCCCTGCCCGCCGAGCTGCCGCTGCGCGAAATCCTGCCCGCGGTCCAGCGTTTGGTGGTCCCGGCCACCGCGAACGGCGACGGCGAGGACGCCTCCGGCTCGCGCGGCGCCGCCGAGGTCGGTGGCGCGACCCAACTGAGCCTGGCGCCCATCGGTGGCGCGCCGTTCAGTCTGGACGCGAGCCTGGACACGGTCGGCGTCGTCGACGGTGACCTGCTCGCGCTGCAGCCGGTGCCGGCCGGCCCGGCCGCACCCGGAATCGTCGAGGACATCGCCGACGCCGCGATGATTTTCTCCACCTCTCGGCTCAAGCCTTGGGGCACAACGCATATCCAGCGTGGCGCGCTGGCCGCGGCGATCGCCGTGGCCTTCCTGGCGACCGGCCTGTCGGTCACCTACCGCGTCGCCACCGGCGCGCTGTCCGGGCTGGTTGCGGTCAGCGCGGTGGCGGCGCTGACCGCGATCGTCGGCCTGCTCGTCACGGCGCGCTCGGCGCGCACCGGCACGGCGCTGTCGATCGCCGCGCTGGTGCCCATCGCCGCCGCGCTGGTGCTGGCGGTGCCGGGCAGGTTCGGCCCGGCGCAGGTGATGCTGGCCGCGGCCGGGGTCACCGCGTGGTCGCTGATCGCCTTGATGGTGCCTAGCGCCGAACGGGAACGTATCGCCGGATTCTTCACCGCGACGGCGGTGCTGGGCGCCGCGGTGCTGCTGGCCGCCGGAGCCGAATTGCTCTGGCACGTCAAGCTGGTCGCCATCGGCTGCGGACTGATCGTGGCCGCGCTGCTGGTCACCATCGAGGCGGCGCAAATGTCCGCGCTGTGGGCCCGTTTCCCGCTGCCGGTGATTCCGGCGCCCGGGGATCCCACGCCGTCGGCGCCCTCGCTGCAGGTGCTCGAGGACCTGCCCCGCCGGGTCCGGATCAGCGACGCCCACCAGAGCGGATTCATCGCCGCCGCGGTGTTGCTCAGCGTCCTGGGCTCGGTCACGATCGCGCTGCGCCCGGAGACGCTGAGCGGCGCGGGTTGGTACGTGGTCGGGGCGACCGCCGCGGCATCGGTGCTGCGCGCCCGGGTGTGGGATTCGGCCGCCTGCAAGGCATGGCTGCTCGCCCAGCCCTTCCTGGCCGCCGGCGTGCTGCTGGTGATCTACACGGCGACGGGACGCTACGGCGCCGCCCTCGGTGCGGCCGTGGTGCTCCTGGCGCTCGTGGCGGTGTGGATCGTGCTGGCGTTGAACCCGGGAATCGCTGAGCCGGAGAGCTATTCGCTTCCGGTGCGCCGGCTGGTGGGCTTCGCCGCGGCGGGACTCGACGCCTCGCTGATCCCCGTCATGGCGTTCGTGGTCGGGTTGTTCAGCCTGGTGCTCAATCGATGATTCGATCGGCATCAGCCTGCTTCGCGGCGGTGTTGGCCCTGTTGCCGGCCACCGCGACGTGGACGAGTCCGCCGGCTTTCGCGATCAGCCCGCCGACCGTCGATCCCGGCGTCCCCCCACCGAGCGGGGCGCCGGGGCCGGTGCAGCCGATGGAGCAGCGCGGACCGTGCGTGACGTCCGGGGTCATCCCGGGCAGCGATCCGGGCGCCCCCACGCCCAGCCAGTCGGCGCTGAATCTGCCTGCGGCATGGCAGTTCTCGCGTGGCGACGGTCAGCTGGTCGCCGTCCTCGACACCGGGGTGCGGCCGGGTCCGCGGCTGCCCAATGTCGAGCCGGGCGGCGACTTCGTCGAGGCCACCGACGGCCTGACCGACTGCGACGGACACGGCACGCTGGTCGCCGGGATCATCGCCGGCCAGCCGTCGCCGGACGACGGGTTCTCGGGCGTGGCCCCCGCGGCGCGGGTGGTGTCGATCAGGACGTCGTCGGCCAGGTTCTCCCCCCGCACGCCGGGCGGCGACCCGCTGATGGCGCGGGTGTCGACCGAGGTCACGACCCTCGCCCGGGCCATCGTGCACGCGGCCGACCTCGGCGCCCGGGTCATCGACGTCGGCTCGGCCACCTGCCTGCCCGTCGACCGCCCCGTCGACCAGGCCGCCCTCGGCGCCGCCGTGCGCTACGCGGCGGTGGACAAGGACGCGGTGATCGTGGCCGCCGCGGGCAACAGCGGACCGACCGGATCGTTCGCCGGTGGGACGTCGTGCGAATCCAACCCGCTCACCGACCTGAGCCGTCCGAACGATCCGCGCAACTGGGCCGGCGTCACCTCCGTGTCCATCCCGTCGTTGTGGCAGCCCTACGTGCTTTCGGTGGCGTCGCTGACCCCGGAGGGCCAGCCGTCGAAATTCACCGTGGCGGGCCCGTGGGTGGGTGTCGCGGCGCCGGGCGAGCGCATCGTGTCGGTGGGCAACGGTGACGGCGCGGGCCTGGCGAACGGCCTGCCCGACGACCATCAGCAACTGGTCGCCCTCAAGGGCACCAGCTACGCGGCCGGTTACGTCGCCGGCGTCGCGGCGCTGGTGCGCAGCAAGTATCCCGATCTGTCCGCCACCGCGGTGACGCATCGCATCACCGCGACCGCGCACAACGGCGCCCGCGACCCGTCCAACGTGGTCGGCGCCGGCAGCGTGGACCCGGTGGCCGCGCTGACCTGGCAGTTGCCCGCCGGCGACCAGCCGAGCGGGGCGGCGGCCAAGCAGGTCGCTCTGCCTCCGGCCCCGGCGCCCGAGAACACCACACCGCGGACCGTCGCGGTGGTCGGCACCGCCGTGCTGGCCGTGCTGGTCGCCGTGGCCGGCGCGGTCACCACCATCGCCGCACGCCGTCGAAAGGACCCCACCCCGTGAAGATGTCGATACCTACCCCCGGGAGCGGGCGAATCACGTTGGCGCTCTTGGCCATTGTGCCCGCGGTTATGGCCTACCCATGGCGATCGCCACGAGACTACTGGCTGCTCGGCATCGCGGCGGCCGTCGTGATCGTGCTGTTCGGCTGGTGGGGTGGCCTGTATTTCACCACCTTGGTGCGCCGCCGCCTGGCGATCATCGGGCGCGCCAACGCGTTCACCCCGCAGCCCCCCGCCACGGCGACCACCGCCCTGGTCCGGGTGGGCGCACCGGAGGACGACTCCGATGTGCTGCCGCTGCCGCTGATCGCCGGCTACCTGGACCGCTACGGCATCCGGGCGGACAAGATCCGGATCACCAGCCGGGACAACGCCTCCGACACATCGCGGCGCGAGACCTGGATCGGGCTCACCGTGTCGGCGCCGGAGAACCTGGCCGCGCTGCGGGCCCGCTCGCCGCGGATCCCGCTGCAGGAGACCGCCCAGGTCGCGGCGCGGCGCCTGGCCGACCACCTCCGCGAGATCGGCTGGGAAGCGACCGCCGTCGCACCCGACGACGTTCCCCGGCTGTTGACGTCCAACCCCCGCGAGCGGTGGCGCGGCGTGCAGCGCGGCGCATCGGATTACATTGCGGCATACCAGATCCGGGTGGATGAGGCCTTGCCGGAGACGTTGGACGCCATCCGGTCGCATGCGGCCCGCGAGACCTGCACCGCGCTGGAGATCGCCGGCGACAAGGCCCACCCCACCGTCGCGGTGGCGTGCGCGTTCCAGACCGACACCCCGCCGGAGCGCACGGCGCCGCTGGACGGGCTGACCCCGCAGCGCGGGAACCACCTGCCCGCACTGACGGCGCTGGACCTGTTGTCGACGGCGCGGCTGGACGGACACACGACCGCGCCCGCGGGCCTGCTCGCCCAGCTGCACTGGCCCACCCTGGTCGGCGGGGCCCATCGGGCGTCGTCGGCCGGCGGCCCGGAAACCAACTCGGCAACCACCGAGACCACCGACACCCTCGAGGCCGCTAGAACATGACCTCCTGCAGGAATGCCGTCATCCGGCGCAGGTAGTCCAACTGGCTCACGTGCAACACGTGGCTGCCCGGAAACCAGTGCAGCGCACAGTGATCCCAGTGCCGCCATAGCTTGACGGCGTGGTCCGGCGGCGCCATCCGGTCGCCGAGGCCGGTGATGATCATCCGGCGGTCCCGTCCGACCAGCGGCGGGTAACTGAGCGGGCAGTGGTACGCCATGCCGGCGCTCAACGCCTCGTGGCTGATATCGGAGAGGCGCAGGCCCATCCGCACCAGCTTGTTGGCCGGGAACCATTCGTCGAACAGCGTCGCGGGAGTGACGACCGGGCAGTTGGGGATGACGGCCTCGAGCCGATCGTCGGCGGAGGCCACCAGCGCCGAGGTGTAGCCACCCAGCGAGATGCCGGTGAGCGCGATCCGGTCGACACCGGTGTGGCGCAGGTAGTCGATGACGGAACGAAAGTCGTGCACGGCCTGGGCCATCGCCTCGGCGAAACCGCTGAGACCGCCGGCGAAATAGCCGAAACCGCTGAAGGGCGAGAACTTTTCGGCCCGCTTGCCGTGAAAGGGCAGCGTGTACATCAACACGTCGTAGCCCGCCCGGTAGTACCAGGGCAGCGAGAAGAACCGCCCGTTGGCCAGATACCACGACCCCATGAAGCCGTGGATGACGCACAGCGTGGGCCGCGGCCCGTCGTCGTGGCGCCAGTGCTGCGCGCGCACCATGTTGTTGGATCCCCACGCGCTCCAGCGCGCGCGCATCGCGGGGTTGATCGCGGTGAAGCTGCTGGGGAACGCGATGTTGTCGACCGTGCCGCGCGCGACCCACTCCGCCAGCGGGCTGGCGCGACGCGAGGTCACCCGCGGCAACTCGGTGGGCGCCGGAAAGGACCGCGCGGGATCTCCCGCCGCCCCCAGCTCGGTATAGAAGTCGAGGTTGCTCCGCTCGGTCGAGGCATCGGATTGCCGCAGGGCGCCCGCGACCACGAACGGTGTCACCGTGGTGGTGAGCAGCGAGGCCACCCAGGTGCGCAGGGCCAGATCACCGAGGGCCGATGCCTCGACTACCATTCGCTGACGGGGCGACAACGCCGAGTGGGGGGGTAATCTGCCGGCGCCGGCCGGCACATCGGCGCCGGGAACGTCTGGAACGGGGACCGGCGGGTCGATCGGGTCCATGTCGGGCGCCACGAACGCCGATGGTAGCCGGACGGGCTCGCGCTTCCAGGATGTTCGACCGGTTTCGGTCGCTACGGTCTTATCCCGGGACCACGGCGGTGATGCCGGTGCACCATAGGGGTAATACGGTTTGCTATCAGCCGGCTAGCGACGGCGCGTTGATCAGGAGGACCGACATGTGGGACCCGGACGTCTACCTGGCCTTTGCCGATCACCGCGGCCGGCCCTTCTACGATCTGCTGTCGCGGGTGGGCGCCGAGCGGGCGCGCCGCGTCGTCGATCTCGGTTGCGGGCCCGGACACCTGACGACATACCTGGGCCGGCGCTGGCCGGACGCGGTGATCGAGGCGATGGACAGCTCCCCGGAGATGGTGGCCGCCGCCAAGGAGCGCGGCATCGACGCCGTCACCGGCGACCTGCGCGACTGGAAGCCCCAGCCCGACACCGATGTGGTGGTCAGCAACGCGGCCCTGCACTGGGTGCCCGAGCATGCCGACCTGTTGCTGCGGTGGGCGGGCGAGCTGGCGCCCGGATCGTGGATCGGGGTGCAGATGCCGGGCAACTTCGAGTCCCCGTCCTACGCGGCGGTGCGGGCGCTGGCCCGCCGTGAGCCGTATGCGAAGTTGTTGCGCGACATACCGTTTCGCGTCGGTGCGGTGGTGCAGCCGCCCGCGCACTATGCCAACCTGCTGCTGGATGCGGGATGCCGGGTCGACGTCTGGGAGACCACGTATCTGCATCAGCTGACCGGCGAGCATCCGGTGCTGGAGTGGATCACCGGCACGGCGCTGGTCCCGGTGCGCGAGCGGCTCGACGACGACACCTGGCAGCAGTTCCGCGAGGAGTTGATTCCGCTGCTGTCCGACGCCTATCCGGCGCGCTCAGACGGTTCGACGATCTTCCCGTTCCGGCGGGTCTTCGTCGTCGCCGTGGTGGGCGGCGCGGGCCGCGCGTAGCGGGTCGCCACCATCGGACCAGCCGCGACTATCGCTGCGCGGGCTTGCCTTCTTCGATGCCCCGGTCGGCGGCGATGGCCGACCGCGGGGTCGGCTTGGCGCCGTGATGGATCTGCAGGTATGTCTCGGTGTACCGCGCGGCGATGCGGGTGCCGGCGAACTCCGAGGGGATGACGTCGCCGGTGCGCTGGCGCCAATCATGCAGCAGGACAGCGAGATCGGCCGCGACGTCCTCGACGTCCGCGCCGTCGTCGGCCAGCAGGTTGGTGGTTTCGGTGGGATCGGCGCGCAGATCGTAGAGCTCCCGCTCGGGCCGCGGCGCCGTGACGAGCGGGGCCACGGCCACCCCCGACGGGCTTTCCTCGATGTCCCAGGGCAGATCCAGCAGCGGCCGCGACGCGTAGTTCTCGATGTAGCTGTAGTCCTTGGTGCGGATCGCGCGAATCGGATCGAACGAGTCGTGATAGGTCTTCATCGTGTACACCTCGTCGCGCACCGGCGCGGCGGGCGGGTCCGGCTCCAGCAGGACACCCGCGTGCGACACACCGTCGACGTCGGCGGGGGCGTCGATTCCCAACAGCCCCAACAGCGTTGGCACCAGGTCGACGGCGCTGAACAGCTCGTCGTAGACGCGGGGCGTCACACCCCGGTCGGTGGGTGGCCGGATGATCATGCCGATGCCGGTTCCCGCGTCGTACAGCGTGGATTTCGCGCGGGGGAACGCCGGGCCGTGGTCGGTGAAGAACACCACCCAGGTGGTGGCGTCTAATCCCGTGTCCGCCAGCGTGTCCAGCAACCGTCCGACGGCGGCGTCTGCCGCGCTGATGGCCCCGTAGAAGGCGGCCAGGTCGCCACGCACCTCGGGGGTGTCGGGCAGGTAGTCGGGCAGCTCGACGTCGGCGCCCTCGGCCGGGGTGTATCGGTCCTCGGGGTAGGGGCGGTGCGTCTCGAAAAACCCGGCGGTCAACAAAAAGGGTTGTCCCACCAGGCCATCGGCGCTTTGCCGCAACCATTCGTCGGCCTTGTCGGCGACGTAGTCGCAGTAGGAGTTCGATACGTCGAACTCGTCGAAACCCAGCCGCTTAGGGTAGGACGTCTCGTGCTGCATGCCGAAAAGCGCTGAATACCAACCCGATTCGGACAGGATTTGGGGGAGTGTGCGGATTCCGCTGCGGTATTCCCAGCCGTGGTGCGCCAGGCCGATGAGGCCGTTGGATTGCGGATAGCGTCCGGTGAACAGCGACCCGCGCGACGGCGAGCACAGCGGCGCGGTGGCGTGCGCCCGGGTGAACAGGATGCCCTCGGCCGCAAGGCGGTCCATTCGCGGGCTCGACACGTCCGGGTGCCCGTAGACGCCGAGGTAGCGGCCCAGGTCGTGCCAGTGCACGATCAGCACGTTGTCCTTGCCCGGCGTCAATTGCGTCACCTCTCACCTTGCCCCGCGACCGGCGACGATACCGCAACGTGCTGCGGCGATCCCCGCCGCGTCGGCTCGTCAGGCGGACGGGAGGCGCCCCCACCGGTTCTCGCAGACGAACTCCGACAGCGGCCGCGCCACGGCCCAGCCGTCCAGTTCGAGGGCCGGGCGATCGGGGAATTCGGGCACCGGCCCCAGGCACAGGATGGCCACCGGCTCCGCCCCGTCCGGCATGTCGAGCAGCGAGGCCAACCGTTGCGGATCGAAGAGCGACACCCAGCCCATGCCGAGCCCTTCGGATCGCGCTGCCAGCCACAGGTTCTGGATGGCGCACGACACCGACGCCAGGTCCATCTGCGGCAGGGTGCGCCGCCCGAACACGTGCTTGTCGCGGTCGTCGCCCAGCGCCACCACCAACAGTTCGGCGCAATCGAGGATGCCCTCCACCTTGAGCGCCAGGAATTCGTCGCCCCGCTCGCCCAGCGCGGCGGCCGTGCGCGGGCGTTCCTCGTCGACGAGTGCGTGGATGCGGCGCCGCAGCGCATCGTCGGTGATCCGGATGAAGCGCCACGGCTGCATCAGCCCGACGCTGGGCGCGGCGTGCGCGGCCTGCAGCAGGCGTGCCAGCAGCTCCTCGTCCACCACCGCGCCGGGAACGAACCGGCGCATGTCACGGCGTTCGGAGATGACGCGATAGACGGCGCGCCGCTCCTGCGGGCTGAATGCCTGATCGGTCACGTCAGCCATCGTAGGAAATCCGCATTAGCGTGGACGTGTCCCGAAGGGAGTGTCCCGTGAAGCCTTCCGATGTCCTCGAGCAACTGGCCGCCGATCCCGCCGCCGGCCGCGGCTATGGCGAGCCCTACCAGACCCCCGACGGCACCACCGTCATCGTGGTCGCCAAACCGCTGGGGGTCTTCGCCATCCGCGACGGCCGGGCCACCTGGACGCCGGCCGTGGACGCGAATCGCATCGCCCTGATCGGGGTGGTCACCGGCCTGCTGGCCGGGGTGATCGGCAGCCTGGCGGTGCTGCGGCAGCCGCCGTGGCCGCGGATCACGATCAGGGACTATAGGTAACGCCAACCGCGCGGAAGACGTATTCCGGCGGCATGTCGAACGCCAGCGACCGCCGCGGCAGGGTGTCGAGCACCTCGGCCGGGATGGCGACCTTGTAGTGCAGCGACAACTCGCCGCTGAACTTTTGGTCGACCGCGGAGACATCGACGTCGACCTGCAGGCCCGTCGACGAGATCTCCACGTTCGCGGCGCCGGTCTGCGGCGCGTCCCAGCGCACGCTGACGGTCGGGCCGGCCAGCCGGGGCAGCATCGACAGCGTTGCCAGCACCCGCTCCGAGGTGAAGGCCAGCGACCCCGTGTAGCTGGCGACGCCGTGCGGCAACCGCACCCCGGGGATGGTGCCGCTGAAACGCCGGGTCACCGCGACGTAATCGGCAAGGTAGATAAGGCCTTCCGATTCGACCTGGGCGTGCAGCTCGTCGGGCAGCTTGCCGATGCCGAACAACCTGCGGACAAAGACGGCCATACCGCCAGTATGACCGCGCGGCGCGACTCCGTGGGGCGGGCGCACGGCCGCCGCCGCGGCCGTGCTGGTATCGGTGGGTGATGACCCGCCCGAGGACGCCGTTGGCCGCCGGGATCGCCGCGCTGGCCGCGGCGGTGTACGCGCTCATGTGGGTGGGCTACCGCCAGCGCTGGGCGTGGCTGTACCGCGTGGACTGGTCCCTGCTGGACGGGGCGCGGGCGCTGGCGATCAAGCACCCGTCGTGGCTGCGGTTCGCCGAATCGGTGTCGTTCGTGCTGGGACCGGGCGCGCTGGCCGTGCTGGGGATCTCCGTGACGGTGCTCGCCCTGGTGATGCGCCAACTGCGGGCCGCGCTGGTGCTGGTGCTGGCGTGCGCGCCGTGCAACGAGTTCGCGACGGCGGCGGTCAAGGCGCTGGCCGACCGCCCGCGGCCGCCGACCATGCTGGTTCCGGCGGCCGCCACCTCGTTTCCGTCCGGTCATGCGCTCGAGGCGACCGCCGGGCTGCTCGCGATGCTGTCGTTCGCGCTGCCGATGATGAACGTGGCGGCGCGGCGCATCGCGGTCGCCGCGGTGGCGGTGGCGCTGCCGGCGGTCGGCCTCTCCCGGGTGGCGCTGAACGTGCATTACCCGTCCGACGTACTGGCCGGCTGGTCGCTGGGATACCTGTATTTCCTGGTGTGCCTCTGGGTTTTTCGTCCCCCCGCCCCGACCGTCCGAGCTAAAGCCCTGCGGCGGTGGGCATTTGGTCACGGCGCGGTGACCTAACCGGGGCTAAAGCTTTACTTGACCGCGAGGATGCGCGGGTCTGACGATGGAGTGCATGCACCGACTGCTCACGTCACTGTGCGCTGCGGCGTGCGTGATTTTCGCCTCGGTGCTGCTCGCGCCGATCGGCGCCGCTGCCGGCGCTCCCTGGTTCGCGAACGCGGTCGGCAATGCGACACAGGTGGTTTCGGTGGTGAGCACCGGCGGCTCGAACGCGACCATGGAGGTCTTCCAGCGCACCGGCACCGGCTGGCAGTCGCTGCGTTCCGGCATTCCCACCCACGTCGGTTCGGCGGGAATGGCGCCGCAGGCCAAGAGCGGCGTCCCGGCCACTCCGATGGGCGTCTACACCCTGGACTCCGCCTTCGGCACCGCGCCGAATCCCGGCACCGGGCTGCCCTACACCCAGATCACCGGGGGAAACTACTGGTGGAGCGGCGACGACCACAGCGCCACCTTCAACTCGATGCAGGTGTGCCAGAAGGCCCAGTGCCCGTTCAACACCGCCGAAAGCGAGAACCTGCAGATCCCGCAGTACAAGCACGCGGTCGTGATGGGCGTCAACAAGAACAAGACCCCGGGCGGGGGCGCCGCGTTCTTCTTCCACACCACCGACGGCAAACCCACCGAGGGATGCGTGGCCGTCGACGACGCTCAGCTGGTGTCGATCATGAAATGGCTGCGGCCCGGCGCCGTCATCGCCATCACGAAGTAGCGCCTCAGTCGGTGGCGATGGCGCGACCGGGTTTGAGCGTGAAGTTCATGCCCTCCAAAGACATTGTGGCGTCATAGGTTCGGTCGTAACCGGTGCCGCTGATCTTCCACCCGGCCTCGGTGCGGCGGTAGGTGTCGCGGTAGAAGGCCGCCCCGATCAACATGAAGTTCAGGTCGGACACCATGACCCGGTCCTGCAGATACCAACTGCCCGTTGCGGTGTCGCCGGTGACGGTGATGTCCGGATGGGTCACCCGGTGCTCGGTGATGACGTTCGCGGGCAGCGACGTTCGCATGTACTCCACCAACTCGGCGCGGTTGGTGAAGTGCAGCTCGTTGCCGATCGACGGCCCGTAATCGGCCTTGATGTCCTCGGCCAGGGTGTCGGCGAAGTCATCCCAATGCTTGGTGTCCAGCGCGCGCAGATACCGGTATTTGACTTGCTTGATCGCTTCGATATCGGCGAGATCGTCGAGGGTCATCAGGTCATTGCAGCACACGCTGGTGCGCCGTCCGCGTTCGCATCGAAGAGCCGGCGGGTCACGTGTCGTGGTGGGCGAGGTAGGAGGTGACCATGTCGATCAGGGCACGCCGTTCCAGGCTCCAATCGATGGCCGTGCCCGTGACCATCTGCGCCAGCACCACACCGCGCAGCGTGGCCCAAATGACCTCGGCCACACCGGCATGCGCGGGTTCGGTGGTGATCAACCGCCCCAGCTGGCCGATCGCGGCGTTCATGTCGAGCAGGTGACGCCGCGACGACGGGTCCGGGCCGCCGCGGGTCTCGCGCAGGATTTCGAAGGCGGCCATCGACGTCGGGCTGCTGTAGCAGCCCCACGCGGTGTCGACGACGACCTCGATGCGGTCCCGCAGCGGCAGCTCGCTGACGTCGGCCGACGACAGGCTGTCCACCAGGCGGGCCACGCCGTCGTCCACGACGGCCATCAGCAGGCCGTTGCGGTCCCCGAAGTGGTACTGGATGACCCCCCAGGTCACGCCGGCGCGTTCGGCCACGTGCTTGGCGGTGGCGGCGGAAAACCCCTCCTCCACGATGCAGCGGACCGTCTCATCGATGATCTTCGCCCGGGTGTCATCGCCGCGCTTGCGGGGCGCGGTGGTACGCCGAGTGGGCCCGACGGGGCGACCGGGCGGCTGGCCGGCAACGATGGACATTGTTGACTTTATAACATAGCCGAGTCTATTTTTGGGGCGTGAGCAGCCCCTCGCGATACGCGCAACTGTCCCGTGACGAACTCGTCGTCCTGGTTCCCGAACTGCTGCTGATCGGACAGCTGATCGACCGGTCCGGGATGGCCTGGTGCATCTCCTCGTTCGGCCGCGACGAGATGGTGCAGATCGCAATCGAGGAATGGGCGGGCGCCAGCCCGATCTACACCCGGCGCATGCAGAAAGCGCTGAATTACGAGGGCGACGACGTGCCCACGATTTTCAAGGGCCTGCAGCTCGATATCGGTGCGCCACCGCAATTCATGGATTTCCGCTACACCGTCCACGACCGTTGGCACGGCGAATTCCAGCTGGACCACTGCGGCGCCCTGCTCGACGTGGAGCCGATGGGCGAACAGTACGTCTTCGGGATGTGCCACACCATCGAGGACCCGACCTTCGACGCCACCGCGATCGCGACCAACCCGCGCGCGCAGGTGCGCCCCATCCACCGCCCGCCGCGAACGCCGGCGGACCGCCATCCGCACTGCGCATGGACCGTCATCATCGACGAGTCCTACCCCGAGGCGCAGGCCATCCCGGCCCTGGAGGTCGTCAGCCAAACCCGCGCCGCGACATGGGAACTCGACCCCATCGATCGCTCGGACGAGGGGCAGGCGGACTACTCGGGCCCGTTGCTGTCCGACTTCGACTTCGCCGCCTTCTCGCATTCGGCGCTGGTCCGGATGGCCGACGAGGTGTGCCTGCAGATGCACCTGCTGTACCTGTCGTTCGCGATCGCGGTGGCCGCGCGTGCCGCCGGCGACGACGAATCCCTCGGCGTGTGCACCCGCGGCCTGATCGGCATCGCGGGCGTGGCCGCCGAACGCATTCACCGCGCGCTGAAGCTTACGGGCGGGGCCGAAGGCGTCCTGCGGGTGCTCGAGCTGCACCCGCTGCTGAACCCCGCGGGCTACGTTGTCGCCGAGACGGAGTCGAACCGGCTGCACGTCCGCCCGTCGCCGGCGCACGACGACCGTGCCTGGATCTCGTTGTGCTCCCCGGAATCCGTGCAGCCGCTGCAGGCGATCGCCACCGCGGTGGATCCGCGCATCGAGGTTCGAGTTAGCGGAACCGCCACCGACTGGACCGCGGAACTGGTTGAAACCGACTCGCCCACCGAGGAACTGCCAGAGGTTTCGGTGGTCCGGGTCAGCGGCGGATCGACCTTCCAGTTCGAGCCCAGGCGTTCGCTGCCGCTGACGGTGTTGTAACGAAAAGCTACTTGTCAAGGGGTTTTCGGTACCGCTTCGGTGACGCAAGCGCATCGAGCGGATACCAATGACATTGCGAAGCATCGGCTTTGGGCGTGTCCGAGGCTATGGTTAACGCTGGCCACCGACCCCTATAGACGAAGGTTTTCGCTCTATGTACGACCCACTTGGGTTGTCGATCGGGACCACGAACCTGGTCGCTGCGCGTAATGGAAGCCCACCGGTTAACCGCCGCTGCGTGCTCACCCTTTATCCGCACTGTGCACCGAAAATTGGTGTGCCCGAAGAGAATCCGCCGCTAGCCGAACCCGGCGTGCCGATGAGAAACTTCGTCGAGCGCATCGGGGACTCGGTCGCGCTGGTGTCGCCCGACGGTTCCGCGCATGATCCGGAGCTGCTGACGGTGGAGGCCCTGGACGCGATGGTGCTCGCCGCCGGCGCCGATGCGGCGGCTTCGGAGATCTCCATCGCCGTTCCCGCGCACTGGAAACCGAGCACGGTGCAGGCGCTGCGCGACGCCCTGCGGACGCACGTGGGGTTCGTCCGAAGCGGAATGGCGCCCCGCCTGGTCTCGGACGCGATCGCGTCGCTGACCGCGGTGAAATCCGAGCTCGGCCTGCCCGACGAGGGCATCGTCGGGCTGCTCGACTTCGGCGGCAGCGGCACGTCGGCCACCCTGGTGAACATCGCCGGTGACTTCGAACTCGTCAGCGCCACCATGCGCTACACCGCGTTGTCCGGCGACGAGATCGACCAGGAATTGCAGCTGCGCGCCTTCGAGGAGCTGGGCCACGGCAGCGGCCTGGACCCCGGCAGCACCGCCGGTGTCGGGCAGCTCGGCGAACTCAGGGAACAGTGCCGCGCGGCCAAGGAACGCCTTTCGGTCGACATGGCCACCGACATCGTCGCCGAGCTGGGCGGGCGCAGTTGCAGCCTGACGGTGACGCAGGACGACCTCGAAGAGCTGATCCAGGATCGGCTGACCGGCTTCATCTATGCCTTCGACGACATGCTGGTGCGCTACCGCAAGAGCTGGTCGGACCTCGCGGCGGTGGTCACGGTCGGTGGCGGGGCACGCATTCCGCTTGTGACCGAACGACTTTCGATGCACGGGCGCACGCCGATCCTGACGCCGTCGCAGCCGGCCTTCGCGGCGGCCTGCGGGGCGCTGATCCTGGCCTCCCGCGGGGGCGAGCTGGATCTGCGAACCCGCACGTCGATCGGGCTGCTCGCGACGGCCGACGCCGCCGGCGACGTCGTGGACTTGGGCGCCGGCGACGTGCTGGTGATCGACGACGAGGCGCTCACGGATCGCGAACTGGCGTGGTCGCAGACCGACGACCCCGGCGACCTGCGGATGCGATTCGGCGGCGAAACCTACGACGAAGACGGTCCGGCCGGCTGGTCGATGCGGCTCAACGTCATCGACCCACCCCGGGAACGGCGACCCTGGCGGCGCCTCCGGATCTCCCAGCTGATCATCGGGATGTCCGCGGTGGTCGCCATGACCGCGGTCGGCGGCGTGGCCTACACGCTGACCGGGATCGAGAACCGTCAGGCCCCGCCGGCGCCGTCGGTCGCGCCGCCGCCCGCGCCATCCGTCAAGCCCGCGGCGCCGGCTCCGGCCGCACCGCCGCCGCCCACCGCCGTGCCCCCACCCCCGCCGCCGAGCGCGCAACCCGTCCCAAGTCCTGCGCCGCCGCCGCCCGAACCGCCGCCGTCACCGCCGCCACCGCCACCGCCTCCGGTCGTGGTGACCACGGCGCCGCCGGCGCCGGTCTACACCCCGCGGCACACGGCGCCACCGACGACGACCGCGCCGCCGCAGCCGACGGTCACCACTACGGTCCCGCCGTCACCGACGGCCACGACGACGTCGCCGCCTCCGCCCACGAGTGAGGAGCCCGTCACCACCAGCACCACGACCACGGTGCCCATGACGACGGAGTGGATCCACGTCCCGCTGCTGCCGGTGCCGATACCGATCCAGGTTCCGCAGAAGCAGGCCCCGGCGACCCCCCAGTACCCGCAGTACTCGCCGCAGTACCCGTCGAACGAGTATCCGCAGTACCAGCCGTATCCGGGGAATGAGTATCCGCAGTATCCGGGGAGTTCGCAGAATCCCTACTGGGGCCCGGGTTATTAGCGTCGGTCCTGTTTAGGCGGTCCATCTGCGCGGCCATGCGCGCGCGGGTAACGTTTGTGTCACCAAGTTCGGATGGGGTTTCCCCGTCATGCCCTCGCTCGGGGGGCGTTCGAAAGACCTTGGAGGCGTTACGTGGACATCGTGCTTGGGGTGTCGATAGCTCCCGGGACGGTCCGCCTGGTAGCGATCGAAGGCCAAGACGCCGACGGTGTGACCGTCGAACAAGAAGAGTTCGAGGTGGGCGCCGCCGGCAATGCGGTCGATCGGGTGATCGACGCGATCGGCGGCACCCGCGAAGGAGTGGTCGAGGGCGGCCACCGGTTGAGCTCCACCGGGGTCACCTGGACGAACCCCGCCGACGTCGCCGCGCTGCGGGCGGCCATCAACGCCAGCGATCTCGGCGACGTGATGATGGTCGCGCCCTTGCTGGCTGCGGCCGCGCTGGCGCAGACGGTCGGCGACGCGCTGGCCTACGAGCGCATCGCGATGCTGTTCGTGGAGACCGCCAGCGCGACGCTGGCCGTGGTCGAGGTCGGCGACGGTTCCATCGTCGACCTGCACCGGCGCCGGATCACCGGCACCGCGGCGCCCGCCGAGCTGGCGACGATGGTCGCCGGTCTCGACGCGGGCGGGTCCGCGGCGGACGGCGTGTTCATCGTCGGCTGCGGCGCCGACATCGTTGCGCTGAAACCCGCGATCGAGGCGGCCACCTCGCTGCGGGTGACCGGACCCGAGGAGCCGGACATGGCGCTGGCCCGCGGGGCCGCGCTGGCCTCGGCGAACGCGCCGCTGTTCGCGTCGTCGACCGCGGCCCTGGCCTACGCCCTGGACCCGGGCACCGGGGAATTCGGCCCTTTGGCCGTCGGTCCGAGCCACCTCGACCTGTGGGGCGACGCCGGCACGGGCACCGGTTTCCGCGCGTACAGCGCCCTGGCCGACGACGCCGAGGAAGACGAAGACCAGCGGCCTCCGCGCCGGAGCCGCGCCATGCTGCTCGCCGGCAGCGCCCTGGCCGGCATCGCCGCCGTGATCGCCGGGGTCGTGCTGGTGACGCTGACGGCGGATCAGCCGACGGGTGAGGGGCACAACGCCGGCGTCAGCGTTGCCACCCCCGGCATCCAGCTGCCGGCCGCGCCGCCCAGCACCCCGCCCCAAGCGCAGCCGCCCGCTCCGAGCACGTCCCCGCCGGCGCCCGCGCCCACCGCCGAGGTGGCCGCCCCCGCGCCCGCGCCCGCCCCGATCGCGCAGCAACCCGCGCCGCAGACCACGGCCACGTCGGCGCCCCCGGCGCCCGTCCGTCGCGCCCCGACCCGCCAAACGCCGCAGTACGTGCCCCAACCGGTAGAGCAGGCGGCACCCCCGCCGGCCGCGCCTGCCCCCGCGCCCCCGCCGGTCGCACCGCCGCCGCCGCCACCGGCCGCGCCGCCGCCGCCCAGGCCCGCGCCGGTGACCATGTACCTGCACTTCCCGTTCGTCACCGTGCCGATCCCGATCACCCCGCCGGCGCCGCCGCCGGCCCCCTAGCACGTGGCACACGCGCGGAGTTGAGCGCACACTGGCAATGACGGCACGCGCTGGCGAGGAGGTCGGATGGGCGAGCACGGTGGGTTCGGATTCGACCCGGACGAATTCGATCGCATGATCCGCGAAGGCAGCGAAGGGCTGCGCGACGTGTTCGAGCGCGTCAGCAGGTTCGTCGCCGCTCCCGGTGGCAGGTCGGGCTGGTCGACGATCTTCGAGGACATGTCGCGGCGACCCCGCCCGCGCCAGAGACCGCCGGCGAGGCCGGCGAGGGCGTGTGGGCCATCTACACCGTGGACGACGGCGGCGGCGCGCGCGTCGAACAGGTCTACGCGACCGAGCTCGACGCCCTGCGCGCGAACAAGGACAACCTCGACCCGAAACGCAAGGTGCGGTTCCTGCCCTATGGCATCGCGGTCAGCGTCCTCGACGACGACTCCGAAGAGACTGCGTAGCAGTCGTTTTCGGCTCAGCCCTGGGTGACGACGTTCGAGTCGCCGGAGTTGCTGATCTTCGGCGTGCCCGAGTGGTAGGTCACCTTGTTGTTGAAGCCCGACGCGGTGATGGCGTCGGCGGCCTCGATGGTGACCGCGTTCTGCACCCCGGAGACCGAGAGGCTGGCGCAATGCCCGGTGATCGTCACCGTGTTGGACACACCGCTGACGCTGACCATGTTGTCGTTGCAGGCGATGGTCCGGCTCTCGTTGATGCCCGCGACGCTGAGCCGGGCGCCGCGCGGCGGGGCGGGTGAGGTCGACGGCGCTGCTCGCCGCGAGGCCGACGGGGCGGGACTCGTCGAAACGCTCGGCGGCGAGGTGATGAATGACTTCACGCCGGAAATCTGGTGTGCGGCAAAGGCGGCGATGCCTCCCGCGAGCGCGATCACACCGATCACGATGACGGTGCCGAGGATCCACCACACGCGGTTGCCCGAGGGGCTCGGCGGCGGCGGTCCGGTGACCGGGCCGCCGTAGGTCCACGCCGGCGGCGGTGCCGTGGCGCCCTGGGTCGGCGGCGGATGGGCCTGGCCGGCGGACGCGGAGCTGCCCTGGTCTAAGGCCCACGCCGACTCGGCGAGCGGGCGCTCGAGTTCCCGGATCCGCTCTTCCGGGTCATCGTTTGCTGCCATGCATTGAATATGCCATTCGCTTCTGCGTTTTCGGCCCGTTCGGTAGTTTTGGGGATCGTGCCCGATTTGCCGAACCGCCAGGTGTTGTTGCGTCGTCGCCCGTCGGGGCTGGTCCGGCCCGACGACACGGAAATGGTCACCGCGCCCGCGCCCGAACCCGCCGAGGGGGAGGCGCTGCTGCGCACCACCTACGTCGGCATCGACGCGGCCGCCCGCACCTGGCTCGACGACCAGCCCAGCTACCTTCCGCCGGTGCAGCTGGGTGAGGTCATCCGCGCGGCCGGCATCGGCGAGGTGGTCGCGTCGCGGTGTGACGCGTTCGCCGTCGGCGACGTCGTCACGACGCTGACCGGGTTTCAGGAATACGTGATCATCCGCGACGACCTGTTCAGCACGCCGATCCCGGGCGAGGACGACCAGCTGGCGATCATGTCGGTGTACGGGCCGACCGGCGCCACCGCCTATTTCGGGATGACCGACATCGGCCGACCGCAGCCCGGGGAGACGGTGGTGGTGTCGGCGGCCGCGGGGGCCACCGGATCGGTGGCCGGGCAAATCGCCAAGATCGCCGGCGCCCGGGTGGTGGGCATCGCGGGCGGCCCGCAGAAATGCCGGGCGGTGGTGGAGGACTTCGGGTTCGACGCGTGCATCGACTACAAGAACGACGACATCGTCGCGGCGCTCAAAAAGCATTGCCCGCAACGGGTGGACGTCTACTTCGACAACGTCGGCGGGCCCATCCTCAACGCCGTGCTGGGCCGGCTGGCCCCCCGCGCGCGGGTGGTGCTGTGCGGCGTCATCTCCAGCTACCTGACCGGCGACCACCCGGGGCCGGCGAACTACGTGAACCTGTTGTCCAAGACCGCGCTGATGCAGGGCTTCAACGCGCTGGACCAGTGGGGCCGCTTCGACGAGGCGTTCGCCGCGCTGCGCGGCTGGGAGGCGCAGGGCCGACTTCACCACCGGCAGACCATCTTTGAGGGCATCGAGTCGTGTGTCGACGCCCTCAACGGCCTGTTCACCGGCGTCAACGTCGGCAAGACGCTGGTCAAAATCAGCGAACCCGGCGCGCGCTGAGGCCGCGGGATGCGCCGCACCCCCACCGCGTGGTGTTATAACACCGTTTGCGAGAGTTGCCTGGGGAGAGCGCGCCGGGCTTGACGTGCCGGCTTTCAACGATGGGTGGTTTGTAGATGGATCGTCGCAGCATGATGTTGATCTCGGGGCTCGGCATGCTGGGGGCTGCGATGCGCTTGCCGGGTGCCTGGGCCACCCCGCCGGCGCCGCAGGCGCCGCCGGCCGCCGGCGGCGGGCCCTACATCTTCGCCGACGAGTTCGACGGGCCGGCCGGCTCGCCTCCCGATCCCGGCAAGTGGACGATTCAGACCTGGCAGGACGACGTGTTCCCGCCCGTGGAGGGGATCTACCGCGACGATCGCCAAAACGTGTTCCAGGACGGCAATTCCAACCTCGTCCTGTGCGCAACCCACGATCTGATGAGCAACACCTACTACAGCGGCAAGCTGCGCGGCAACTTCCGCAGCATGATCAACCAGACCTGGGAGGCGCGGATCAAGCTGGACTGCTTGTTCCCCGGCCTGTGGCCGTCGTTCTGGGGTGTCAACGAGGACCCGCTGCCCGACGGCGAGGTCGACATCTTCGAGTGGTACGGCAACGGCGACTGGGCCCCCGGCACCACGGTCCACGCGGCGTCCAACGGGAAGACCTGGGAGGGCAGGTCGATTCCCGGTCTGGTCGACGGCAACTGGCACACGTGGCGAATGCACTGGGGCGAAGAGGGATTCGAGTTCTTCCGGGACGGGGCGCAGTACTACAAGGTGCCCAACAAGCCCATCCACGTCGCCGGCGGCGCGCCCGACGACTTCCGGTGGCCGTTCAACAACCCCGGCTACTGGATGACCCCGATGTTCACGCTCGCCGTCGGCGGGGTGGGCGCCGGTGACCCCGCCGCGGGTGTCTTCCCGGCGTCCATGCTGGTGGACTACCTGCGCATCTGGTAGCCGTCATTTCGTGGCTTTGAGCACCTGAACCAGGTTGAACTGCCACCGCTCGACCAGCCGGAAGCCCAGGTCGTGCGGCACCGCGAACGCCGGGGTCGGCCCGTAGCGGGGGCCCGGCGGCAGCGCGGCGCCCCGCTCGTGCGCCGGCTGTGACGGGTCGGCCTGGGTGATGATCCAGACCACGCCGCAGTGGCTCAACGGCTTGGCGACGACCTCAGGGATGAGGTTGGTGTCGAAGACGTCGTTGCGGTCGGTCGCGCGCTGCCACAGCGTCAGGTCGACCAGCTTGCGATAGGCATCCGGGCGAGCCGCCAGCAACGGGCGCATGGGGGCCGGCATGAACGTCACCGTGTCGTTCACCAGCAGGCAGTCGCCCGGCGCGGCCCGCGCGGTGATCAGGTCGGCCACCTGGCTGTAGTCCATCCCGTATTTGGCGTACGGGTTGCGCTGCGCCCGAACATAATTCGGCGCCGCCGCCACGGCGAACAGGCCGACCAGCGCCGCGGTGACCCAGGGCCTGGCGGCCACCGCGCCGCCGCAGACCCCCAGGATCAGCGCCATCGCGGGCGCGGTGAACGACAGGTAGCGCGGCGTGTAGATCGAGTGCACCAGCACCGAATAGGTCAGGATCGCGGCGGTGGGAATGGCCAGCCACCCCGCCGCGAGCACCAACAGCTGCCGCTCCGATGGCGCCAGCCGCGCGGACCCGCTGAGCCACAACACAATCGCCGCACACATCAGCAGCGCCGCCAGGATGGCGAACGGGGGGCTTCGCTCGAAATACTGTTGCATCACCACGTCTTCGATGGTGCGGTGACCGATCGGGGCGACCCAGCTGATCTGGTGCGCCTGGCCGGCCACCGTCAACAGGAACGGCAACACCGCACCCACCGCCACGGCCGAGGCAATGGCGAAGCGCGCCAACACGGTTCGGCCGCGGTGGAAGACGACGACGAAGACGACGTACGCCCCCAGCAGCAGCGCGATATACGCGTCGAGCACGATCGAGAGGGCCAGCGCGACACCGTAACCCAGCCACAACCGCCGGGTGTCGCGGCGCGCGGCGTGGACGAGCAGGACGGTCAGCCACACCGCGGCCATCATCGACAGGGCATAGGGCCGCGCCTCGATGCCCGCCCACGTGGTGCGGGGCAGGATCGCGCAGAACGTGCCGGAGGCGATCGCGACTGTCCGCGACGAGAACTGCTTGCCCAGCACCACCACGCCGGCGGCCGCGCCCCCCGCCGCCAGGCCACTCGGCGCGCGCGACCAGAACTCGGTGGCCGGAAAGACCTGAAACCACCCGTGCATGAGCAGGTAGTACAGGCCGTGGACGGCATCGACATTGCCCAGCATGTGCCACATCTGGGCCAGCGAACGGCTGTAGGAGGCCGAGATGGTCGCGGCCTCGTCGTACCAGAAGGAGGGCCGGGCGGCCCCGGCCATGCTCACCGCGACGGCCAGCGCCGCGACGTGCAACGGGTCCAGCGCGGCCGCCACGGCAGGCCGGCGGCTGCCGAGCACGCCGGGGCTGAACACATCGCTATGGTGCCAGAACGGCCCGGGAGGATCGGCCGACCGGGCCCCTGATTCGAACGTATGATCGATCAATGGGACGGCTCGCATCGATCGGGTACAACGGCCAACCGGTCCGTGACCCGTTTCGCGCGGTCCGCCCGCCCATCGCCGTCCTGGTCGACCTGACGGTGCTGTTCCCGCGTGAGCCGCACCGCTCGGGGCGCTATCAGCCCAACGGGCTGCAGCTGCACAAGGTCGTCGAGGGCCGGCTGAGCTGCTGGGCCCTGTGCGAGCAGGGCGACTGGTGGGGCCTGGTGACCTATCCCGTCGCCTACGGATCCCGGCGCAAGACCGTGACGCACTGGGTGCCGGCCTGGACGCTGCGCCGCAAAGCCTGACCGCACCGCGCAATGCGATGATTGCTGCCCGTGGACGCAAGTTGGGCCTCGGTCCTGAGCAAGCTCGTCGCGCTGGCGGCCGTCATTGCGCTGTCACCGATCACGGTCATCCCCGCGGTGCTCGTGCTGCACGCGCCGCGGCCGCGCCCGGCCAGTCTCGCCTTCCTCGGCGGCTGGCTGGTGGGGCTGGTCGCCTTCACGGCGGCGTTCGTCGCCGGCTCGGAGGCGCTCAGCGGCTTCCATGCGACCCCGCCGAAATGGGCGTCCTGGGTGCGCCTGGTCTTCGGGGTGGCGCTCCTCGCGCTGGCGGCGTTCCACTGGTTCACCCGGCACCGCCACCGCAGCATGCCGCGGTGGATGCGGTCGTTTTCCACGCTCTCCCCGGCGCGCGCCGGGGTGGTGGGGGCGGTCCTGGTGCCGCTGCGGCCCGAGGTGCTCATCCTGTGCGCGGCGGCGGGTTTGGCCGTCGGCAACAGCAGCCTGAGCGCCGGCGGCGAGTTGGTCGCGGCCGCGATCTTCGTCGTCGTCGCCGCGTCGACGGTGGCGATCCCGATCCTGGCCTATGCCGGCTCGGGTGACCGCTTCGAGGGAACGCTGGAACGTCTCAAGGCCTGGATGGAGGCCAACCACGACGCGATGCTGGCCGTGATCCTGTTCCTGATCGGGTTGATCGTGCTCTACAACGGGATTCGCGCGCTGGCCTGACCCGCGTTCGGCCGACTCCGGCGCGTTTCGGCGTCACTTCGGCACGGCAATGGGAGGATGCCGCCCATGGCAGGAAGCTGGGGCACGGTGCTGACCGGGCTCGTTCCGCTCGGACTGGTCATCTCGCTGTCGCCGCTCACGGTCATCCCGGCGGTGCTGGTGCTGCAGGCGCCGCGGCCGCGGCCGAGCAGCCTGGCGTTCCTGGGCGGTTGGCTGCTCAGCCTGGCCGTGCTGACGGCGCTGGCCGTCGCGGCCTCCGGGCTGCTCGGCGGCTTGGACAAGGCGCCGCCGCGGTGGTCGTCGTGGCTGCGCGTGGTGCTGGGCGCGGCGCTGATCGCGTTCGGCGTTTACCGGTGGCTCCGCCGAAACGACCAATCCGAGTCGCCGGCGTGGATGCGCTCGTTCGCCAACATCACCCCGGCGCGCGCCGGGATCACCGGCGCGGTGCTGGCCCTCGTGCGCCCGGACGTGGCGCTCATCTGCGTCCCGGCCGGATTGGGGATCGGCACCAGCGGGCTCGGCGTCGCCGGCGACTGGGCGGCCGCCGCGTTCTTCGTCGCCATCGCGGCCTCAAGCGTCGCGATCCCGATCCTGGCCTACGTGGCCGCCGGCAGCCGCCTCGACGACACGCTGGCGCGCCTCAAGGACTGGATGGACCGCAACAACGCCGCCCTGCTCGCGGCCGTCTTGGTGGTGATCGGCGCGATGGTGCTCTACCACGGGATTCACGCCCTGTAGCCGCCGTCGGCCAGGCCGGCGTCGGCTTCGAGCCTGTTGGTCGCCCCAAAGGCCAACTCGCGGAACAACTCCCGACCGTAGCCGGTGAGCATGCCCAGATAGCCGCGGGCCGCCCATTGCTGCGCGTGCCGTTCTTCGTGGTGCAGCACCCGGTCCAGGTCCAGCCGGGTGCAGCGCGGCGCGCCGTGCCCGTCGAGGCACCAGGTGTGCCCGGAGGCGACGACCCGGCGCAGCTGCTCTGCCGGGTCGTCGAGCCGGCCCAGGTTCACCATGAAGATGTCGCCCCACGTGGTGCCGCCCCGCTGGCTGAACAGCCGCTGGATCCAGTTGCCGCCCAACCCCATCAGCATGCCGTTGGGGGTGGTGACCAGGCGCCCCCCGTTGCGGTGCACGAACGGGACGTCGCGGGTGTAGCTCCAGCCGTTTGCCCGCTGCCGCAAGCGGATTCGGGTCACCTCGGCGGCGCAGTGGGGGGTGACCGGGAAGTCGGTGGGTCGCTTGCCCGCCGCGCCGTAGTCGCTGCCGGCGTTCAGGATGTAGGTCATCAGCGCCGCCGCGCGGGCGTCGCCCCCGCCGGCGCTGGGCGGCAGCAGGAAGAAGGATTGGCCGGCCGGGTCCTTGATCTCTTGCATCCTCGCGAGGACCACGAAGCTGGCGCGCGTGATGTCGTGGCGCCGGCTGATCTCGGCGAGCGCGTGCGGGGGCACGCCGCGGCGCTCGGCGTTCTCCCGCCATCTCGTGCAATAGCCCTGTGCGTCCATGTCTTTCCGATCGATTGTCACCCATGGTTAGGGTGGAGCGAATGAACAGGCGGCCCTGGCGACGCGCGCGCGGCGTCAAACAGATCACCCGAGGACTCGGCACGCTGGATCGCGAGCTGTTCGACGCGATCGCCGAGACGGACACCCCGCTGCTGGACACGGTCATGCCGCGGCTGACGCGCGCGGCCGACCATTCGAAGCTGTGGCTGGCCATCGGCGCGGCCCTGCTGGCCACCGGCAGGCACAGCGCGCAGCGCGGCGCGACCCGCGGGCTGGTGACGCTGGCCGCCACCAGCCTGGTCACCAACCAGTTCGCCAAGCGCATCCGGCGGCGCCCGCGTCCCGGCTATGACTTGGTGCCCCTCGTCCGGCAGGTCCGCCGCCGCCCGACGTCGAATTCCCTGCCGTCGGGGCATTCGGCCAGCGCGGCCGCGTTCGCCGTCGGGGTCGGCCTGGAGAACCCGCCGCTGGGCTTCGGGCTGGCGCTGCTGGCCGGGCTGGTGGGCCTGTCGAGGGTGGCGACCGGCGCGCATTACCCGGGCGACGTCGTCGCCGGGTTCGGGATCGGGTCCGGCCTGGCCGTGCTGGGTGGCCGCCTCGTGCCGCCGATCGTCGAAACCGCCCTTCCGCGAACGGAACCGCTGCGCGTCGAGACGCCGCCGCGGCCCGACGGCGCCGGCGTGGTCCTGGTCATCAACCCGGAGTCGGGCAGCGGCACCGGGGCCCGCGTGCTCGACGAGGTGCGCGCCGAGCTGCCGAAGGTGGACATCCGCGAGCTGGGTCCCGACGACGACCCCGTCGAGGTCTTGCGTGGCGCGGCCGCCGGCGCCGAGGTGCTCGCGGTGGGCGGTGGCGACGGCACGGTGGCGGCCGCGGCCGGGGTGGCCATCGACGCCGGGCTCCCGCTGGCGGTCTTCCCCGCCGGCACGTTCAACCACTTCGCCAAGGACATCGGCTGCGACACCGTGGCCGAGACCGTCGACGCGATTCGGCGCGGCAGCGTGGCGTGCGTGGACCTGGTGTGCCTCAACGACTCTCAGATGGTGCTCAACACCGCCAGCATCGGCGCCTACCCGGCGTTCGTGCGGCGGCGCGAAAAGCTCGAGAAGCGCATCGGCAAGCCGCTGGCCGGTCTTTACGCGATGCTGCGCACGCTGCGCAAGGAAGAGCCGGTGCGCATCTGTTACGACAACAAGACCCTGCTGACTTCGCTGTTCTTCCTGGGCAATTCGCTGTACCTGCCCACCGGTTTCGCGCCGGCGCGGCGGACCCGCATGGACGACGGCCTGATCGATGTCCGCATCCTGGAGGCGGGCCGGCCGTGGGCCAGGACCCGGATCCTGACCGCGCTGGCGCTGGGCCGCCTGGAACGCAGCCCGCTCTACCACGAGTTGCAGGTGCCCGAATTCAGCTTCAGCGCCGTCGACGGCCCCACGACCGTTGCCCGCGACGGCGAGGTCGGGGACAAATACGACCAGGCCCGCTTCACCGCGAAATACCGGATCCTTCCGGTGTTTCGTCCGCTTCCCGACGCGCGGTCCCCTCGGTGAGATCGCGCACCCGCGCGTAGCGGGCGGGCACCTCGGGCGAGGGTTCGGCGGTGTATTCGTGCGTCGGCGGCGGCTCCCACGCAGGCGGCCGGGGCGAGCCGCTCAGCGCCCAGGCCGCCTGCCGCGCCGCGCCCGCCGCGACGTACTGCGCCGGGGCGGGCGCCAGCACCGGCATGCCGAACACCGCCGGCGCTATCTCGCGCAGCGCCCTGGATTGCGCGCCGCCGCCGACCAGCAGGATGCGGCGCGCGACGACACCGCTCGCGGCCAGATGCGCGACGCCGTCGGCGAGCGAGCACAGCAGTCCCTCAACCGCGGCCCTGGCCAGGTTGGCCGCGTTCGCGTTGGAGACCCGCAGGCCGTGCAATGCCCCGGTTGCGTTGGGCCGGTTGGGTGTTCGCTCACCTTCGAGGTAGGGAACCATGACCACACCTTCGCTGCCCGGGGGCGCCGACAGCGCGAGCGTCGACAGCTCGTCGTGGTCGACCCGCAGCATCGCGGCCGCGGCGTCGAGCACCCGCGCGCCGTTGAGCGTGCACACCAGCGGAAGGTAGCGCCCGGTGCCGTCGGCGAATCCGGCGACATACCCCGCGTCATCGCGGACCGGATCCGCGGTGACCGCGGCCACCACCCCCGACGTGCCGATCGAGACGATCACGTCGCCCTCTTCGGCGCCCAGGCCCAGCGCCGCGGCGGCGTTGTCGCCCAGGCCCGCACCGAATAGTGTTGTGCCACTGCTTGTCCCGTCGGATGGGCCCAGCACGGTGGGCAGCCGCGGACGTCGGCCGCGCAGCGCCAGTTCCAGCAGATCGAGGCGGTAGTCGCCGGTGGCGGCGTCGTAGTAGCCGGTGCCGCTGGCGTCGCTGCGATCGGTGGTCAGCCCCGCGATGTCGGCGTCACCGCGCAACCGCCACGTCAGCCAGTCGTGGGGCAGGCAGACCGCCGCGGTGCGGTCCGCGTGGCGCGGCTCGTGGTCGGCGAGCCAGCGCAACTTCGCCACGGTGATCGCGGCCAGCGGCACGACGCCGACGGCTTGGGCCCACGCGCGCGCCCCGCCCAGCTCGCGCACGAGGGCGTGCGCGGCGTCGGCCGAGCGCACGTCGTTCCACAGCAGCGCGGGCCGCACCACCGCGCCGGTTTCGTCCAGGCACACCATGCCGTGCTGCTGCGCGCCGACGGCCACAGCATCGACGCCATCCAGCCCGCCCGCGTTCGCAACGGCGTCTCGCGCGGCGGATTCCCAAGCGCGCGGGTCGATTTCGGTCCCGCTAGGGTGGCCGGCCTGGCCCTCGCGGACCACCGCTCCGGTCTCGGCGTCGCACACCAGCACCTTGCAGGATTGCGTCGAGGAGTCGATCCCGGCGACCAGCGTCATGACGCGTCGTCCCCGACCAGGTCCCGCAGCGTGGCGCGCGCGCCGCGGCGGTGCAGGCAGTCCAGGGCCCTCCGGTAGGCGTCGCGGAAGCGCGGGGCGTCGATGAGGTCGCCGAACACCGGGCGGTTGGCCAGAAACGCGTCCTGGTCTTCGCGTTGCGAGCGGGCGAGCGGCACCAACGTGTCGGACAGCCGGTCGATCACCTCGATCGGTTGGCCCTGTTCGTCGACGCCCTCGGCGTAGCGGGCCCAGCTCGCGACGATCGCCGCGGACAGCCGCACCGGACCGCCGGTGCGCAGATTGTCGTGCACGACCGGCAGCAGCCATTTCGGGATGCGGTCCGAGGAGTCGGCGCACAGCCGGGCGACCGTGTCGCGCACGTAGGCGTTGGCGAACCGGGGAAGTAGTTGGTTGCGGAACTCGGTCAGCCCCGGGATTCGTGTCAGCGTCGGCATGGCCTCCGAATCCAGGTAGCGGGCCAGGAATTCGGCGATCACCGGATCCTGGGCGGCCTCGTGCACCAGGCGGTATCCGACCAGGTATCCGAAGTAGCACAGGCCCTGATGGCCGGCATTGAGCAACCGCAATTTCATGGCCTCGTACGGGGCGACGTCGTCGACCAGCTGCACACCGGCCTGGTCCAGGGGTGGGCGCCCGTCGGCGAAGTCGTCCTCGATCGCCCACATGGCGAACGGCTCGGCCACCACGGGCCGGGCGTCGCGCACGCCGTATTCGGCCTCTAACCGCTCGGCCACGTCCGGCGTGGTCACGGGCGTGATCCGGTCGACCATCGAGTTGGGAAAGCGTGTCTTCTGGTTCATCCACTGTGCGAGTTCGGGATTGGTGCGCTGTGCGTAGGACGTGAATGCGCGCCGCGCCGTGCCCCCGTTGCCGACGATGTTGTCGCAGGACACGACGGTGGGGGAGGGCAGGCCGCGCGTCCGGCGCCGGTCGCACGCCTCAGTCACCAACCCGAACACCGCGCTCAGGGGCGGCTGGTAGCCGCCCTCGGTGATGGTGAGTGAGATGATCCGGGTTGCCGGGGCGGCGAGCAGTTCGATGACCGCGTCGGGATCCTCAGGCGCATAACGGAAGTCGACGATGGAGCCGATGACCCGCGGTTCCCGCGTGCCGTCGGGGTGTTCGAGGGTCAGCGTGTACAGGTGGTCCTGGTCGCGCAGCGCGTCGCGCATCTGTTGGTCGCCCGGCAGCACGCCGACACCGCAGATGCCCCAGTCCCGCGCGAGCCCGGCGTTGAGCAGCCGGTCGATGTACATAGCCTGGTGGGCGCGGTGAAAGCCGCCGACACCGAAATGCGCTATGCCGATGCCGATTTGGCTGCGGTCATAGGTCGGGACGGGGATGTCGAGACCGGTCAGGTTCCGTGCGTTCAGCTTCACTCGAGTGTCACCTTAGCGCGGAGTCCGCTGCGGCTAGCTGATTGCTAGGCGTTGGGGCATAGGTCGCGCAGGGCGAAGATCACCACGTCGGCGGCCTGGCGGCCGTTGATCCCGCCGGAGCCCTGGTCGGCATCGGAGCGCTGCAGCGCGAGCAGCTCCAGCTGCTGCGGCGAAGCGCCCCACGAAAGCTGCTGACACAGGTCCGCGCCCATCTGCAACAGCGCGTCGTCGCCGCCGTCGACGGCGTGGATCCCGGCGTTGTGCAGGTCGTTGAGGAAGGCGGCCTGGTCGGCGCGCGCCGGGCCGGCCCAGGCAATTCCCGAGATCAGAAGTGGACCCAACGTCAGCGCCGCTCCGATGAACCGGCCGTGCAGCCTGCGTGCCGCCATCCCACGTTCTCCTTGTGTCTTTGCGCGATGCGGATGATGCACCTTTACACAAAAGTGCATGGACCGCCGCGCGGGAGATCCGGAGGATGAATAGTCGGCGAAGACTGGCCGCGCGGCTGCGCGCGCGGTGTGCGAGGACTCAGCTCGGCGTGGCTAGCTTGGGCACAGATCGCGCATGGCGAAGACGACGATGTCGCCGGCCTGCTGGGGGCTGAGGCCGCCGGCTCCCTGTCGTTCGTCGGAGCGCTGCAGCGCCAGGCCCTCGAGCTGCGCGGGCGGGGCGCCCCAGGAAATTTGCTGGCAGATGTTCAGGCCCGCCTCCAGGAGTGCGGCGTCGCCGCCGGTCACGGCGTGGATCCCGTCCTTGTGCATGTCATTGAGAAAGCTGGCCGCGTCGGCCTGCGCGGGGCTGGCCCAGACGAGGCCGGCGAGAAGCGGGGCACCGAACAGCGCCGAGGCGATGAAACCGCCAGCTAGACGACGTGGTGACATATGCCCTTCCCCTCTGTCTGTCAACGGTTGCTCTCACGGTGTTCACTTCTATGTAACCTCCTGGACAGACTTTGTGCATCAAAAATTCCCTGTGAATGACCTGCGGGTAAATAAAGTCCGCGGGATTCGAAGTCGGCGGCCGACCCCGGGAGAAGCCCCAGAACGCATGCGTGTCGGCGCAGGTCAGCGATGTCCGTCGGCGGTGTTCCGATTCGTGACAGCGTTGTGACGTCACCATTTGGAAACGGCGCGGTGCGGCGTGGCTCGTGTCGCGTGTCGGCTGCTGACAATTGGCCCGGTCGTGAAGGACGGCCTCGGTACGGCTAGGCGGGCCTGCTGCACTGATTGATTGCGGAAATAGCTGAGCGTGAATGAAGGAGAGTTGGCGCTGATGGCGATCGTCGATCGGTTCAACATGAAAGTAGTTGCCGGCGCTGGGTTGTGCGGAGCAGCTATAGCGTTGAGCCCCGACGCGGCGGCCGCCCCGCTGATAACGGGCGGCCACGCGTGCATCCAGGGGCAAGCGGGCGATGCGGCGCCGGCCGCCGGAGGTCCCGTGGCCGCGGGCGCGCCGGCGGACATGTGCGCGGCGCCGCTCACTGACATGTCCGGCGTGCCCATGGCCGTGCCCGGACCGGTGCCGCTCGGTGCTCCGGTGCCGATCGTGCCGCCACTGCCGCTCGCGCCGCCCGTGCCGGTCGTGCCGCCGGTGCCGGTGGTGCCCGCCGGTGCGCCGCTGATCGCCCTGGGCGGGCCGGTGGCGGGTGCTCCCTTGGAGGCGGCCGCTCCGATCATCGACATGGCCGGGGTGAAGGACGCGCCGACCGGCCCGGCGCCCGCCGGCGGGCCGACGTCCGGTCAGCCGATTCGCCCGGGCCCCGCGAGCTGAGCCCGAACGTGTGCGGGCCCGCTGGTTCCTACCAGCGGGCCCGTTCCGTTACGTGCCCCAACACAATCGAAGCTCCGCACCCGTCTTGCATGTGGGTGCGGAGCTTCGTTTGCGAGGGCCGCTCGACGCAGCCCGGTCTGACTGAGGCGCTAGTCCTGGACGATCACCGGGTCGCCGACGTTGACGTGGTTGTAGTACCACTCGGCGTCATCGGGGCTCAGGCTGATGCAGCCGTGGCTGACGTTCTCGAGCCCCAGTGATTGGACGGCCCAGGGGGCCGAGTGCACGAACAGTCCGCGGTTGGTGATGCGGACGGCGTAGTTGACCGTGAGCAGGTAGCCGTTGGGGTCGTCGACGGGGATGCCGACGCTGCTCGAATCCATGGTCACCGCAGGCTCTTTCGAGAGCACGGTGTACGAGCCGACCGGCGTCGCGTATTCCGGCCTGCCGAGCGAGGCCGGCATCACGCCCTGCTCCCCGAAGTGCGGGCGATGATGCGGCGCCGGGAGTTGGGTCGGCGGTCCCGCCTCGGCCCCGTCGATGCTCACGGTGAACGTGTGCTGCGAGATGCTGGCCACCCCGATGACGGCGGGACCGGTTTTGATCTCCGAGGTCGCCTGGCCCACCGTCAGCGCAATTGTGCTGTGCGCCGGCCAGTATCGATCGGGCACCCACTGGACGACCTTGTTGTCGAGCCATTCGAACTTGCCCGTCATCGCGGGCGTCGACTTGACCTCAACCGCCCGCTCGGCCGCGCTCCGGTCGGTGACCGGACCACGGAACGTCACCACCACGGGATGCGCCACGCCCACGACCTCGCCGCGCGCCGGTGAAACCGACGCGATGGCAGGACCATGCGACAGGTTGGCCGACGCGAGGCCCACACCGGCCGGCGCTACGACCATTCCGGCAGCGACCCCGACGACCCCAAGAACACACCGAACACCGGTCCGCATGGCCTCAATTCCCTTTTAACTGACCTCGTTGCAATAGGGATGATAAATGGCGTCTGACCTGCGAAAGCGCAAGGGCACGTGGATATTCGGCCACGCAACGGTCACGTTTTGACAACGGGAGGTTTGGTTCGGCGGCCTGGCGACGGGACGGGCGCTCCCAGCGAAGCGACGAGCGGAGCTGTTGACGATGGATCGCGCCGGCAATATGGTCAACTGGCTGATATCAACTACTTGACACCGGCTGTCGAATCAGAGGTTGCGTCATGGAATCACCGGACCTCGCTCGTCCGTTTGCACCGCACCGTCAGCGCGCCTACGTAGGCCTGCTGACGGTCGTCGGCGTCGTCTTCGTCTTCATGACCATTGCGGAGGCCACCCGGCTGCTACCCCCGACGCTGACGGTGGATGTGGCGGCGAATTTGATCTTCGGCATCCCGGTGCTGCTGCTGCCGCTCATCCTGTTCTGGAAGGGAAGGGGAGAGCAGCGATCCCGTCTGCAGCTTGCGGCCGAGCTGACACTGATCTACATCCCTCTGACGGCGGGAAGCCAGCTGACCTATGAGTTACCGTTCTTGCTCGGTCACCCGTTCAACCTGTGGACCGCCACCACGGACCCAGGGTGGCGGTGGCTGTGGTGGCAGTACGGCCTGGCCGATACCCGCTACCGCAGCGACGATCCGTGGATCTTCGGCCTGGAATTCGGCGCAGTGCTCGTCGGCATCATGCTCACCATCGTGTGGCTTCGTTTGTTGCGCAAGGATTTACCCGACGAGTCGCGGATCAAGTGTCTTTGGCTGACGTTCTTCGGCGTCGCGGTGCTGCTCACCGGGACCCTCGTCTATTACGTCAGCGAAATCCGCACCGGGTTCAACGACATCGGCCAGGGCGCTTACGGCCTGTGGTTCAAGCTGGTCGGGGAGAACGTCCCCTACATGATCCTGCCGGTCTTCGTCCTCTACGCCATTTATCTCCAGGTCGATTACCTGACCAGGCGCGCCGGGGCGACGACACAGGCGCCCGCGCCGGTCAACGCCGGGGTGTAGTTGAAGCGTCGGGCGGCACCGCCACGGGATCGCTGAGCCGGGTAGGGCAGGCCAACGCGTCGGCACCCTTGAGGGGCGCGCAAAACCGTTGGGACAAGCCAGGTTCGGTGCTTTCACAGCCTCGCGATTCCGCGGAGGATCTTCATGAAGGGCAACGCGCTGGACAGCCCGCGACTGAGTTGGGGCTGGATGGTGCTCATGTTGAGCAGCGTCGGATACCGGACACCGTGATCGCGGTAGGTGGCGAGCTGATCGAGGACCTCGTCAGGTGTTCCGCTGAGCAGGCATCGCCGCATCAAAGCCCGCGGTACCGCATCGATGTGGGCGAGCGTCGTCGCCTCGTCGAGTAGTTGCGGCAGGATGTCCTGATATCCGGTGCATCCCTCTCCCATCGGGTGACGGGCGCCGTGCTCGGCCCATTCCACATCCGGGAGAAGGAGGGCATACGTGCGGGCGGGCACTGACTCCAAGGCGTCGTCGACCTCGGCCGTACTGCGCCCGGTCACGACGAACTGCGTGATCGCGGCGACGATGGAGTACGGATCCCGGTTGGCGTCGTCGGCGGCCGCGCGAACCTGTTCCAACCCGGTTGCGTACCGTTCCGGGCTAACGATCGCCACTGGGAACCACCCGTCGGCGTAGCGACCCGTCGCCCGCAACATCCGCGGTCCGTGCGAGGCCACCCAGATCTGCGGCCGGTTGCCTTTGACGGCAGGCAAGGTGAAAATCGCGTTGCGCAGGGGGAACCATTCCGAATCTCGATTCACCAACTGCCCGTTGGAGTTCCACAGCGCACGGATCGTCGCCAGCCCCTCCTCGAATCTGGCCACCGGCTTGGACCAGTCCACCCCATATGGCTCGTTGCCTTCGCGTTCCCCGGTTCCGATCCCGAGGACCGCGCGGCCCCGGGTCATCAGGTGCAGCGTCGCCGCGGCCTGCGCCGTCACGGCCGGATTCCGCCGGCCGGTGTCGGTCACGCAGGTGCCCAGTCGCATCCGGTTGAAACGATGCCGGCCGGCGAGGTGCCCGAGCGTCGTCCACGGCTCCAGGAATGCGTCCGCATCGGGCGCCAGTCGGGCTATCCCGCTGTACTTCGGCGTCATCACCGCTCGCGGCAAAAAGGCATTGAGATGGTCGGGCAGCCAGTACGAATCAGCACCGGTCAGCATGGCTACCCGATAACCCATTTCGGCCGCCGCCGTCGGCCCGAACCGGCTATGCAGTGGCGCTTCGACGACACCGAACTTCACTGCCTCGCCCCCCGGTTGACGCGGCGGAAGACCGCATGGTGGCCAGCGGTGAGACTTAGCAGCGGTCGTTGCCCTAGCGCCGGCATGGACAGCCGCGCCGTGGGTGCCGTATCACGCCGCCAACGTTATGTAGGGCCGAGCAAACGGGACTAGCCATCGCGCGCGGCTCTGTGGCCACACTGCGCATGGCCCGCCGATCGCCGTGGCGTCGCCTCGACCAAGGAAGAGATTCGGTGCCCGGGCGCGCTGCCCAGCATGTGAATTAAGCGCGGACGCTGGCTGCCGCAGCCTGAGCTGTGGAGCCGATGACGGGAATCGAACCCGCGTACTCAGCTTGGGAAGTCGATGCAGGCGATCCCGGCATGTCTCTCCGCGTTTGCAGCAGTGACAACGTCGTGACACCGGGGTAGACACCTGACCTCTTCGTCCCGAACGACGACGACTAGGCGATATGGCTGAAGTGGGTTAGTGACGGCAATTTAGCCGTACTAGCTGCTAAACAGTGCGTTTCCATCAATGCCCAACGGTTGTTCGCGACGGCCGTTGGGAGAAAAAACGTACCCGTCTGCGTACCTGGCGGCGGGGGCATTGTTGCCCCGCGAGGACATAGTCAGTGCGCCCTCCAAACGATTTTCACAATTCCCGGTGTGAATAACCCCGCTCAGGAATACGCTCCGACCGACGACTCAGGCAGTGTCGCGAACACGGTCTCCGAATAGGGAGGTTTGGAGCATGTTGGTCCGGGCCGTCTTGGTCGGCGTAGCCATCGCCATGACGACCGTTGATCCAGTGTCAGCGGCTAGTGCGGCTAGCTTTCCAGCGCCACCTGGTCGATTCGTAACGGCTTGGTTCCCACTTCCACAATCGCCGTGCGACTACAGGAGCAAGAGGACGGGTGAATGCGTCGAGGGAGTCGATGACAACCCAGTCGGCGCAACCGCCGAGTGTGGAGATGGGCTCTATTCCCACAGCGTGACCCGGAGTGGTACGTGCTCCCACCACGACGGTGTAGCAGAGTGGTGTCCCTGCGATTCGTCGCACTCCACACTCGCGGGTGCTGCCGCGCCGCCACCCGACGCCGACACCTACTTCCTCGGCCTGGTATCTGAAATTCCGGGGATGATCATTCGCGATCCTGCGCTAATGACTGCCACGGCTCGCGAACTTTGTGTCCACCTACGGAATGGCGACGAAAGCAGAGACCTCGCCATCACAACGACGATGCAGAACACAGTCAACGGGACGCTCGGCGCGGCCACTGCCATGGTCGACGCGGCTATCAGCGCCTATTGCCCAGACTTCGGCGGTTGACGGACTTGCGTCGCTTAGCGCGGCGCATGGAGGTATGAGGAAACGTTTGGAACGAGAACCCGCGATCAACGGATTCTCGGACAGCTGATCCGGACGATTCCGATTACACCCAGTTATTGGTTGCGCGCCAAGAACTTTCGCGCTGCATGCAACCTAGTAGATTGGTCGGTTCTCAGTGTTTCGCGGTCATTATCGGTGAATAAACGATGGGCCAGACACTGCTCTGATCGCTAGCCATAGTGACGACGTGGCCACCCGATTTGCCCGTCCCTAATAGACCACGGCTGGACGACCGTGGCGGCATCGGAAACCTCAACACAAGCAGCCTCGCAGCCAACGGGGGCCCCATTTGTATCGGCCCGCACAGACGTTCAACCGGAACGTGTCACTGGGGTTTCCGGTTGTGAAGCACTGTCGGTTGTTGTGGATAATGTCCTCTGACCAGCTGATCGTGAGAGCGCTCCAACAGGACCAACTGTGCTCCCAGGACACGCCCTAGAACCGCGCAAACCTGGCGCCGTTGGGCCTGACTGAGAGACTTTGACGCGTGGCATTAGAGATCGTCGTAGCCCTAATTGGTGGGGGCGCTGGCCTCGCTACCGGCGCTATCGGCTCCCTGGTCGCGCCCTGGGCCAACTGGGGCATCGAGCAAAGGCGGTTGCGGCGAGCGATCCGCCTCGAACGGATTAGTGAATGGCGTTCAGGAGTCGCGGTACTACGCAGAGCCGAACTCGAAGACGGTAAGTCCCAGCGAGTCGCGAAACGCGCCACGCTCCGAGATCGGATCACCGATCCCATTGAGTATGTGAACGTTGTGCCAGATCCAGATTTGGCCAACGTCCAAACCAAGCCGTGGTACGGCACGCTGAGGCGCGAGCTATCCGGGAAGACTGTTCGACAGATCGCGGCGTTATCGGCGGAACCTTTGCAACAGCGTTTAGGTGCGGTACCAGACAAGCTGGACGAGGAGATCAATCGCCTTGAACGTGATAAGTGGCAGTTGGTCTAGATCTGTGACAGACGACGAATGGGAAGCCAGCCCGCCCGGAGAGGCAATGACCGCATTTAAGCGGTACATCTACAATCTTCTTGGCGTTGTGATGGCTGGGGGCATCGGAGGGCTTCTTACCGGAGCGATGTCCGCGGTCCTCAAGGCGATGATTCCTGCGAGAGATGCTGCGCTCATCGACGCGAACTATCAGAAGTCGCAAATGTGGGGACTCTCGATCATTGCGTCATTCGGGGCGTTCGAAGCTTACGTCGAGGATTTCGCCAAGGGCGTCATGAAGCTGAATAGCGAACTTCTTGATGACGAGAGGATTCTCCAGTTGAAAGTCCATGTGCGCGATCTGCTGGCACCTGAGGAAGAGAAGTTCGACAGGGTATATCGCGCAATGAATGAGGCTGCGGGTAGGAAAGCGGGCATCTGGCGCTATGAAGAGGTCCTCAAGTTTGTCGGTCTCAAGGACGAGGTACCGCTACCAGACATTATCGAAGATGAGTTCAAAATGGCTCAGATGGTGCGGCACGTATGGGCACACAATGCCGGTATCGCCGACACACAGTTCGTTAACCGCTCAAGGAGTCTCGGCTTCGGCTTCGCGAAGGGCGAGGTTGTCGCGATCAGCCAGAATCAAGCACAGGGTTACATACTGGCGATCACCGCCTACGGAGTCGTAATTGCGAATAGACACCGACAGCAGTGCGGGCTTCCTCCGATGCCGATTGGCGGAGGATCAGATAACCCGATCATGAACGCTTTCCGAGACTTCTACAGCTAGGCGGCCAACATAGGGTGGATGCGCGGCAACGGCGCCTTTGATTTGAGCTCACGGACGTTGTGGGGCGTCCCCGGCGTGCATAAATCGTAAGCCAGTACCGGCCTACGTCCAGGTGGACGTGCTCATAGCGGCCTTCGGCTCGGCACATCCACGCAGGAGCGCTTTAGCCCGCCCTCGATGGCGTATAAACCATCAGTATGGAGCATGCACACCATGCCTGGCTAAGCGCCCTAGCCGAGGACATCAACGCCGAATACTGGCAGGTCCGTCGCAAGCTCGAAGGGCCCGAGAACATACAACAACGAGGCCACCATTACGAGGCGCTGTTTCGTCGCTTGTTACTCAGATGGATTCCACCGCAGTACGAGATTGGGACGCGAAAGTATCTGCTCCTCGAACGCGATATCGATGGCGAGACCTATTCCAACGAAACAGATCTTGTCATCTTTCATCCATCTTATCCGCGTGAACTGCGCGAGCGCTCAGAAGTGCTTGTCGCTGGCGTCGTTGCGGCATTTAGCGTGAAGTCCTCCCTAGACGCCCAAGTCCTTCAAGACGCGATTGCCGAGGCTCGATTGGTACGCGACGGATTCGCCGAACGACAGGGCTTGATTGTCGGCGAATTGGTGTCCCCACTGATTTACGGGGTGTTAACGCACACCCACGATCTATCAGCGTCCACGACACGCGCAGCGGTCACCAACGCACTTCTCGCTGGAGCGAATGGCGAGGAAGTCCCCCGCAGGCAGCTCGACATTGTTTGCGTTGCCGACCTTGACTGCTGGTATCGGACGGCTGAATGCCTTCAGCACGAGATTGGCTCGCCCGATCCGTCGGACTATGACACATACACCGACTTCTGGCACTCGGCCTACCATCCGCCTGAAATCGACCCGCAGCCAGTTGCCAATCCGAACCCAGTGGCGACCCTCGTCACTCAGCTCTGGGCAAAATTGGCTACGCGTGATCAACAACTGGCATATCTAGCTAGAGGCCTGGAAGTGACAGGCACGGGCAGCTTCGGGGGCTTAGGCCATCCGCGACCGCTGACAAAGATCGTGTCAGCGGCAGTGCACAAAGAGTTGTTCGCGCATGGCAGCAGGTACCGCATCGCGTAGTTGCTGTCGCCGGGCAGCCGGACGTAGAGGCTTTCGAGCGATCAATACGGATAGTCCCATTTGGGTTCTTCCCCTTGACGACCACCGCCGTCACGCGTTGCAAAACTTTAGTTTTGAGATCCATAAGGAAGAGGACGGGCGCTGCGTCGATGTCACTGGCTGTTCTCTCAGGCAGCGGCGTGTGCCGCCGGTTGTGACGCCTGATCCAGCGGTAGGCCAGGCTTATTGTTAGAAGGTGACTAAGGGCAGTCGGCTAAGGGCGGCACGTAGGCAGGGGTTGCTGTGCATATTCTGCGGCGCGCCCGTTGGTAGTCGAGAGCACATCTGGCCACAATGGATGCGTAAACATACGGGGATTGACTGCTTGGCCGTAAACCACAGTCAGACAGAGCGAGAGATCATTCTCGGCACCGATCCGCCGAGAGCCGTCGCGAAGCCACCAACGACGAAGCTTCACAGTGGCACGACCGTTTCTCGCAAGCTCGCAATCGTGTGCAAGGACAACTGCAACGGAGGCTGGATGTCGCGGCTCGAGAACAATGTGATGCCCATTCTCGCGCCGATGGTTGACGGCGCAGCACGCGATCTTAATTCTGACGATCAGAAAATGCTAAGTCGGTGGGCGGACAAGACCGTGATGATCATGGAGGCAACCAGCCCATTTAGCCGCACATCCAATCAGGCGGATCGAAGTCGTGTAATGGATGAAACGAATCCAAGCCCAGCTATCTTCACGCAGGTATGGCTTGGGCAAAACCTCGCGAGACCGAGAAACGCCGAGCTTCGAGGTCACAAAGCATTCACCCGTGGCCCTGTGGGAAACGAAGGTAGCCGCTCCGATGTGTTCACCGCAGGGCAAGTGCTCTTCTATGTCCTGAGCACAACGATTCCCTCTTGGGCACATGCAGTTCCTCCGGAAGTTCAGGAATTTTCTGACAAGCTTGTGAAGATATGGCCGCCAACGACGGCTACTGTGCGCTGGCCCCCGCCAAGTGCTTTCTCCGCCGACAACGACATCGTTCGGTTGCGAGACGCATTTGAGAATTACGCAGGCGATGCGGCGGCAAGACGCAAATGGCCGCCGCCGCTCACCTCGGCATAGGTACCGTCAATGCTTTAAAACGATGACACTTCACCGACCGCCGATAGCTCCGCTACGGTTTTCGAGAGGCCCGAAATATTAGTTGCAGGAACGTTTTCATGGCAGCTTGGGGTCGGTTGGCTGACTTATGATTCGTCCTCATCAGCATTGCCGTATTGGCCAAACTCCGGCGGTCGCCAACCGCTCTCGTATCGTGCCGCCAGGGCCAAGAGGTCCTCGAGTTCGAGCTCTTCCGTTGCGCGCAACTCTCCAAGCCGAGTTTTTAACATGGATTCGGAACCATAGATTTCCACAAGTGCATCCCACGCAAGGCGCGGCGTCTTACGCACGGCGCGTTGACCCAGCGTCGCACTTCTAACATCACTCACGGCCGAGCGCAACAGAGCACTCGTGACGATGGGTGAAGGATCTACAACCATAGGCGGTTCCTCCGCGGTGGTTTCCCTCACGGCGGTGAGCATGACTCGCAGAAGATCCGTCTCTGAACTCAAATCCGCCGCGGCGGTCGCCCGAACGTCCGCCCGCCATTGACGCTCAAGTTGGGCGACCATCTCGCGAGACGCGAGCTTCGCCCCCCGCCCCTCGCTATATCCAACGTCACTGATAATCTGCAGCTTGGCGCTTAGGCTATTTAGGCGCGGGATTATCTCCGAAAGGTGTCTTTCAACTGATTCCTGATCGGGTAGAACTTTGAGCAGACGAAGTGTAATGCGGCTGACTCGCAATCCTGAGCCTAAGTCGAACATACCGCGTTCTATTTCTGGAATATCGGGCAGCATATTGAGTAACACGATTGATGTTGGTGTCACCTGGTCTTCAGTGAATTTGCGCTCAAACGACTCAAGTGCAGCCAAAACATCCTGACGGAGTTGCGGATCCACACTGTATAGCAGCGTCTTTAGTGAGTGTTCGTCTGTCATCTTCTCGAACGCTTGCTCAGCGTAGTTGAAAGCCGTGAGGCTCGAACTTGCTATGCGCTCCAAATAGAAATTTAGAATATCTTTATGTGCAACTCGGCGTGAGGTTCGCCAATCATCTTGCCAGTCACTGCCGTAGATTGATCCGCCTACATAACGATTCGCTGCGGGAAATAGCCGCTGGATCATCGCCTTGATGATTTTCGCCTTGTCATCGGCAGAATCCACCAATTTATCCACTTGGGCTTGAAAGAGTGCGATATTGGGATTAGGGGTCATGCCTCCGTAAAACGCGTCATGAGTGGTAGTAAGTGCGTTGACGCTAGAAGCAAGGAGTAGGAAGGTATCGGGCAAGAATACGCGGATCGCCTCTAAGGCAATCGCATCAACTATTTGCACCTGCCCTTCCAGCTCGCCGGCAGTGATCCGCACTGCCAGTTCCAGCCGTCGTACATCGCGCATGTTTCGAATCAGGGGCCAAATTATCTCGAAGAATATGTCAGGCCACGCGTCGGATGCGAAATCAACCGCTGACGGTACGCCTTCGATGGCTGCGTTGAGGCTCTTAAAGACCTGCTGCTGGAGGATTGTGTCCGGTACAACTGGTATATCGATCGCAAGAGGTAGGATCTTCTCAAGATAATCTCGACCACGAATCCCCTCTTCTTCAAGGGCCTTTTCGACGCGCGCTCGATCGAATGCTGTTATGTAGACGACATTCGGGAAGCTTGCAGTCAATCTGATCAATTTGAATACATCACGTATTTCTGCAGTCGTTAAGCGATCAATGTCATCCAGCACCACGATGATTGGGTCCCGAAGGTTCGCCAAGCGGCCGGCGATCTTTGCCTTTCGGCTTGATATGCCACCTCGGCTGCGCTGCATCACTTTCGCTACGCCCTTATTGATAATACGCGCTCGATCAATCCATGTCCCCACCAGTGGGATCCAACCGAGGCCGTTTAACGCCTCGCCATAAGCCTCCAAATCTGCGCCAACCTCTTTGAGTTCGCGTTTGAGTTTCAACTGCGACGAAATCTCGACAAAGAACGCATCAACTAACGCCTGCGCACCGCTGAACATCCAGGGATTGAAGTCGAGTATAGGAACTCCCAAAGTGGCGAGTTCGCCGCGAACGAAGTTAACGAATGTCGTCTTTCCGGATCCCCATGGACCCAGCACACCAACAACCAGACCGTTCTGTAAGTCGAACATCGTGATTCGCCGCGCGAGTCGGCGAGCGGGGCCGACCCGTCCAAGCATGTCGTCTGCAGGATCTGTTATCGGATCTTCGCTCGGAATCTTCATAGCCTTATTAACGCATTCCTGGGGGCTGACATTGGTTACAAGACCCGCACGCCGCTGCTCCAGGGTCATGCCAGTCCTCGCAGTCCGCACCGCCTCCATCACTGATTTCATTGCCCGCGGCTTTCCGCGACCTCATTCGTTGGTACTGCAACGGTTTGAGCTGGCCATCGCGAACCAACTGCGAAATGTGCTATCAGCCGTGAGGGGCGGGAACGCTGAACCAGCGTTCTTAAGGTCCCGCTGACTCGCCTGGCTGCGCCATGGGTGTCGCCGATCCAGACGGCCATGCTCTGTGCGCTTCGGTGCTGACGGCGGTCAGCACGCAGCTCATGACAGGTCATCTTTTGCCATGTCGGACCGTGCTGACCTGTAGCATGTTTGCGCAGCTCAACTGTGTTATATGCGTCTTCGATTCCCGGCAGCTCCGACCATCGCGGTGGCAGCGGTTGAACCAGCTTTCGCGTAGCTATCCGCGACTTAGGCCGCACACTCAGGGGCGCAGGTGGGATCGGCGTCGCCCATGAGCGGCGAGCTTACTTTCGATACGAACTTACTGCGGGGCATTTTTGGTACTTTCGTCTGAAAACCCGCCTCACAGTGACAGCTACCAAGCTAACGTCCCCAAGACGGTAGTCGGGACTACCACAGCCAATCGTTTGGGACACAGGGAGTTGATGCACCATGATCCGTTCGGTACTCATCGGCACCGCAATCTTCATCGGAGCCGCTATCGGTGCGGCGCCCATAGCCGATGCGCAACCGGTCTTGGTAGCTCCGCTGTCGCCGCAAGCCCCACTTCCGTCGTGCGGCGGCTACACCAACGTCGACGGCCAATGCGTACCATCGCCGGACCACACACGAAGCAGCCTTCCTGACGGAGATGGCACATACAGCCACTCTCAACACAAGCAAGGGTCAGGCTCCTGGCACGGCGGGACCGGTCGGTCGAAATAGCACTAGTCGATATAGCACTATTCGAAATAGCACTATGGGGTGACGAAACCTCAACGTCGATTCTGGAGCCGCCGCTGGGCTTGGGCGGACTTCCGGGACAGACGCGTCAGATTGCTCTAACAGACGAGCATTACGGTGCAGCCGCAATTGCTTGCTCGGTGTAAACATCCCCGCCCGGCGAGGAGATGACCAGGCCCGCACGGCTTACGTCGTAGCGTGTGCCGTCGGTGTTACCCACCGTAAAACCGGTTGCGGTGGGAAAGGCGCTCGGCAGTTCGAGTTTCGCGTTGTCCTTCCGACGTAGTCCCTTGTAGCTATAGGTCCCCGAGCCATCGTCGCAGATCACCACCGCTGATTGAGCGGTGCGGAGCATGAAGGCAGCTCGGTAGGTGCAACGTGGACCATCGAGGATGCCGGCGGCAAGACTACGGAGAACGATCCGAAGTCGGCGATGTCTCGGCGGACCCTGCCGCTGCGGGATCGGCTGGTGACGGTGCTAAAGGCTGCGAAGGGGCGGCAGGCAGCCGAACGCCTGGTCCTGGGTCGCGATGGCGGCGCATGGACCTACGTGGTGTCGAACGAGATCGGCGAACCATACTCGCCTGCGGTTCTTTCGCGATACTGGCGCGACGCCGTGAAGGCCGCCGGTGTGCGCCATATCAAGCTTCACGCTGCGAGGCACACCTGCGCAACCCTGATGCACTTGAACGGGGTGCCTGCCGCAGTGATCGCCGCGTGGATCGGGCACAAGGACGCATCGCTCACGATGAAGCTGTACCCCCATTCCCAGGACGATGCGCTGAAGGCCGCTGGTGACACTTTGAATCGGGTTGTGACATCCCGTGACACTGACACGGCCTAGTCGAACAGATCGAACGGCGTCGCCGCAGTTCAACGTGGAGCCGATGACGGGAATCGAACCCGCGTATTCAGCTTGGGAAGTATTTTCGCTGTGCGAACAGGTGAGCGATAGTCACTGGTAGGCGGGCTGAAGAGGGCCAGTGTTTGCACTGGTCAGATGCAAATTCGGTACGGCTAGCGGACGCCTCCGGTACGGCGTCGGTACGCCCACAGTTCGGCTGCGTCTACGGGACCGTTACGGGACCATCGAACACATGGGCGACACGTTCGGCGACACGCCGAGAGATGTCATAGCGCGGCAGCACAATTGGCTCCGTGAGCGAGGCCCCGGTTGAGGACGTCGGCGAAGGAACGTCCGAGACGATCTACACCAACCCGTGGATTGCCGAGTACAAGCGGCGCCAGGCGATGTTGATGGCGATGCGGGCGTTTGAGGTCATCGCGATGATGCGGGATTTGAACCTCACGTCGTACGCCTTCAGCAAGAACGCGGAGGAATTGCAGGCCCACATTTGGCGGTATCCCGAGATCGGCCAGAGCCAGCCGTTCAACCCCGACGTGGGCGACCCCTTCGGCATCGAGCTGGCTCGACTCCTCGCGAACTTTCTCGGCTCGGTGAAGTCGCTCATCTCGGGTCAGCGAGCAGTCCTACGCGACATCTGGCCGAGCATTGGTAAACAGCTGTCCGAGTTCGAGCGCGGCGAGTACACCAAAAAGCGCCTCGCCGTGTTCGAAGCAGACGAGGCGAAGCTGCTCGTAGAACTACGCAACTATTCCCAGCACAAGTTCCTTCCTTATCTGAACCCGGCGTGGCAGTTCTCCCAGACGATGCCCATGGCGGAGTTCCAGTTCCGGCTGCATGTTGAGCCGCTATTGAAGTGGGACGGCCTGAACGCAGAGGTACGTACTTACCTTGAGCAGCAGGGCAAGTCGATTGACCTACAGCCGATTATTGGCCGCTACACGGCAGCGGTACGCGAGTTTTACAGATGGTTCTGGGAGAAGGTTGACGAGAAGATGCAACCAGAGCGCGTTGAATACGACGCGCACGTGGCCGAGTTGACGGTCTACGGCGAGGAAGTGTTCCTGACGCCGGATTGGGTCCGACAACCCGGCGGCGAAGCGCCACCGGGATGGAACGGTGCTCGTTGGCGGCGGCGGTCGTTGGCCGAGATTCGGCAACGGCGCTGGGCTCTCGGTCACCGGTCGTTCCGCGGTATCGCCGTCGACAGTCAAGGCGTGGCTGAGGTCGGCGAACACCCGTGGACACCGATTGTGTTGCGAGTCAACTAGCGCCGCTGGTGTGCAACCGGGGCGGGCGCGAACAGCCAACCTGGGAGGAATGTGCCCCAACCCTCAACCCGCCCCGGCGACCGACTAGGGGTATGCCGCCCCGGCGGCCTACCGCACCCGTATCCGTGTGCGCGCGGCGCGGGCAGCTCACGCTACTGGCGGCGAGGCAGGCGGCCAGGGCGGGGTAGCCGGGTGCTGGTAACCCCCACCCTGGCCACGTCTCATCCGGCCACCTGTTCACCGGGGTAGCCCTTGACCTCGTCGCGCGGCCTGCGGTGCTGCCGGGGCGGACCGACCGCATACGGGTTGCTGCTGTCTGGCGGGTCGATGCGCGGCGCACGCGGCATGTACTTGCCGCCTTCGGATGGTGGCTGGCGATTGAGGTGCGGCGCGACTGGCCCTGGCCCCCATGAGAACTCGGTGCTTTGGTCACCGGCCTGTTCGCAATCGAGACGAAGTGGGTTCTGTGCCCCGCAGCGTGGTGGCTGAGGCGGTAGCGGGTCGCGGTACGGCTCTGCTGACCTCGTGTAGCGAGCCACGGTTACGTCTCAATCGTCGGTGGGGCGTAGTTGAGGTTGGTCGTGATCTGCACGACGACCGCTGCGCCCCGGTGCCGGGTGCCGGTGCCGAACCCGCGAGCAAAGAAGGATTCTTGGATCGGGTACGGGCCGCGCCCAGGAATATGTCGCAGCCCTTGGTAGGCCGGGTTGATGTGTTCGCGGAAGCCGACCGGGTTGCTGTCGCTGTTCGGCCCGCCGGTAGCGACCAAGGCGGCGTAATACCGCGGCATGTAATTGGACTTGATGATGAGGGCGTTGTTGTAGGAGCCCCACACCTGTAGTCCGTTGTACTCGGCGTTGGGGATTGGGCCGTGGATCTCTTCGTTTGAGATCCACGCGGGCATGAGCGCGCTCGGGATGAAGTCGTACTTGGGGACTGTTGCGCCGCCGTAGTCCACGCCAGCCTTCCACGCCGCAATGCTTGAGGCTTCAAAGTCGATGGGGTTGACGATCAACACCAACTGCGAGCCAGTGAACAGTCCGTATCCGTGCTCGGTCACGTGCTTGATCATGTTTTCGACATCGAGCGCATCGAGAACTGTTGAGCCGGTGGTGAGGTAGTGTTTGTGGGAGCCATCGAACGTCGTGCCGAGATAGGGCGGCGGCACCATGCCGTCACCGTTCCAAAGCCCAAAACAAGTATGACCCCATTCGTTGAGTTGGGTTGCGGGGTCGAGCAATCGGCGCAGAACTGAGCCAGTTGTGAGCTTGTTGTCGGCCTCGAACACACGGGTAACTTGCGCCGTAATTTGCTCTGCGGTGGCTTCGCGCAGGAACTTCCACGTTGCACGGAGTGCGATGTCGTAGTCCTTGAACGAGTAGCCAAGCCGCAGGACGTCGCTCGGCGGTCGGATCGCACGCGGGACACCAAATTCCGTGGCCTCCTCGAAGCTGTCCGATGAGATGCTCTGTGCGACTGCGTCGGCAACGTTGACCGTCTTGTAGCTGAGAATGTCGGTGACGCTCTTGCGCTCTTTGTTCCAGAGCTCAAGAACCTCTTGAACCTCGGCCCAGATATCGTTGAGATCAACGCCATCGGCCGTCTGATTGACCAGGACATCGCCGTGGGTGCTCACCCCGCCCTTGCCGCCAGAGCTGCCCCAAATGCGGAATTTTGTTGTCATGGTTGCCTACCTAGTTGTATGTGATTGTGAGAGACCCTACGCCTGAATTGCGCTGGGGCGCTGAGCGTTAACGAGGGGTGTGTGTCTACCGGCAACACGCCGGGGTAGTAGCGGATAGGCTCGGGTTAAGTACGAATGTCGTTGCGCGAAAGGACGATCAATGGCGCGCGTTATGGTGGCGACTCCGGTTGCCACTGCAACTACGAAACTGGATCTGTCGAATGATCCGACCATCAAGGGCAAGGCCGGTGCGGTCGCCTGGTATCGAGACGTGATGGGTTTGTCGAGCGTCGGCATGGGTCTCGTGACCAAGGCGACGAACGACCGCACTTTACCGAGCTACAAGATCAGCGGGGCCATCTGGTACTCGACTGTGGACCTCTACAACTTCGTGCAGCGGATGAGGAGAAGCGCATGAACCAGGGCGAACTGAGGGCGAAGTACGGCATGGACAATCCGCCCAACCCCGATGACCCAATTGCCGGAGCCGCCTTGGCCGCCGAGCGAATCACAGCGGGTGCACATGGCCGCGACAACGCTCCGCTGTTCGACCCGGCCTGGTGTCCTGCGATGTGGGAGCGGGCCAAGTCAGCGAAGCAAGAGCTGCTAGACGGCATAGCCGACAACCGCATCCGGCTCAACGACGCCAACAACTTGGCCGATCTGGAACAGCTGCCGGATGACGCTGTCGTGGTGTGGGCCGTGGGGGCGGGACTGGCCCACGTCGGACGGCCGCACACCCGACTTGATCGCGTTGACTGGTTCACATCGGTGGTGCAACTCGCCCAGGAGATCAACGACTACAAGGCTTACACCGACGACACGAGCATTCGGCAGCACCCCGCTGACTACGAGATGCGGTGCACCGTGAACATCGCGGACAACTGCACCGCTCCGGTCAGCCGCGACGTCAGCGACTACGGCGGCGGGACGACGCGGCTCATTCAGGTTCACCGGGGGCAGTTCGTGTTGTTGTTCCGCTGCTGCACCGCGTGCGAAGAGCGGGCTGGCGTGATCGCAGACAACAACTACAAGACCCACGTGATAGACGCCCGCGTGGACCTGCCACGGGGTGCGGTGATCGACAGCGGCAGTGCCGCAACACCGACGCCGTGACCTGCAACAAGGCAGAGGCGAGTCGCCAAGCGTCGCAACTACGGCGGGCCTGACCTGGGCGGATGCGGTTGTTGACAACCAACACATGTTTGTAAAGCGCGCGCATTTCGGCGCTCCCTGTCAACATGGCGCGTATGACCGCAGGGTGGTCCTGCGGGCGCGACGCCAAGGAGGCAACGATGTGGATGTGGGAGGGCCGGGCATTAGCGGTGCTTGGGGAGCTGCTGGAGCTAGCGGATGATTGCGAGCTGCCCCGCGACCGCGCGGTGCGCTTTCTGCAAGAGGCACTCAGCGCGGACGCGGTGGTGCAACAGGCATGATGACCTTCCGTCACTACAACGACACCGATGGAACCGAGACCTTTGAAGCACGCAGAATCGGCCAAGACCCGCCGAAGCGACAGTTGAAGGAACTGCAGAAGCTCATGGCGGCGATGGTTGTCGATGAGGGACAAGAGATTGAGGCGACACTGATCGTGCGGAGGATGCCGCGTACGAAAATGCGCCTGGAGGACTTAATGCTCAGTGGTGCAGATACATTCGGCGGTTAGCTCCGACGCGGCTACGACCGATGGCGTAGGGTAGCGGTACCGGACCCGTTCGGGTTCGGCGATTTTCGAGTGACCTAGGCGGGCGCACTCAAACGAACGCATCAACCGGTGCGGGGCTTTGAAGTGCGCCCGTTTTGCATTTGCCTGGCGGGCCTGAACTTAGAGGAAAGTTCATGTCTGTTGACCCAATGAAGGTCACGAACCTCAATGAGGATGGCGTGTACCGATACCTGCTGGAGCAGGGTTACCCGGTCACGCGGCGAATGATCAAATATGCCTTCCTCCGAAGGGAATTGGTTCCCGTTCGGCTTGGAGTAGGCAACTACGTGTCACGCCAGGATGCCCTGGATTGGGTCGAGTCACGGCGACAGCCGGGCAATTATGTTGCGCCGGAATACCAAGGCTCCCATTAGAAAAGTGTTGCCCCGGCGGGGATGGCAACCCACCGGGGCGGTACGAACCAACAACTTGGCAGCAGAAGGACCGTGATGCCTAGCTTACCCGAGCAGCCCGTCCGTCGAAAGTCGAAGCGGCCCAGTTATGTCGGAGGCTATTCCGATGTGGTGCAGATATACCTTGAGCAAGGGTGGAAGTCCGTATTGCCATTACCTCACGGGCAGAAGTGGCCGCCCCCGACTGGATTCACAGGACACGATGCACGACTGCCAACGCATGGACAACTTGAGACTTGGCGGCGTGAATACCCCGACGGCAATGCTGCCTTGTATCTCACGGATGGGCTGTTGTGTGTAGACATCGACAACTACGCCAAGAAGCAGCGCCCAGCGGGCCGGGCGTTGGAGGTAGTTGACGAAGTGGAAGGCCGCGCAGGTTGCCGCTTCCCTGAGACGTGGGCGTTGCGCAACAGAACCGATGGCAGCGAGAAGCGGTTATATCGCGTACCGAAGGGGCTGAACTGGCGCAGCAATCTCGGTGCTGGTGTTGACCTTGTTCACGCGGGGCACCGTTATGTGAACGTAGGCATCAACCCCGACACCGGCACCCCCGAGCATTGGTACGCGCCTGATGGCGAGCTGTCGCGGGAGCCGCCGCGACCACAAGACTGCACTGAGCTACCGGACAAGCTCGTGCTGGAGTTGATGCGTGACGCCAACGGGCAGGAGGTGCGCGGCCTCGCAAGCGTGGGTGCTGCACGAAAACTGCTGAAAGCGCTGCCGACCGGCGTGATGGATGTAGGGGTGCGGGACTTGATGTTGCGCGCCATACGCGACGTGAACGGCCTGGAAGGCGGTCGCCATGACGCCACGCTGTGCCACGTGCGTGACCTCGTGGAGTATGGCGCAGCTGGGCTGCTCGGTACCAATACGGCGCTCGGCGCGCTGAAAACCGAGTTTGTTGAGGCGGTGTGGGACTCACCTGGCCGCGGGACCCGCGAGGTCGCAGAGGACGAGTTTGATCGCATGAGGCTTAATGCGGGTCAGCTGGCAGGGGCGAAATCTGCTGAGGAGCTTGCGTTGATTGGCTCAGCGCTGAAGGCAATGGCGCCGGGCGGTATTTGGCACCCCGACTCGATTTGGCCGGCGACGGCCAACGACGACTACAAGGTGTTCCGAGTATTGGGGCCGTGCGAATGGGCCGCTGACGTCCCTGACACTGAGTTCCTGATTGCGAAGGTGTTGTGTCGCGACACGTTCGGTGTAAATGCCGGACCCAAGAAGTCACTCAAGACGCACGACAATCAGGCAATCGCGTTCTCCGTCGCGACCGGCACCAACCTCTACCGCAGTGAGGAGTTCCCGGTGCGCCACCAAAGCGTCGTGTTGTACATCGTTGGTGAAGGCGGACGGGAACCAGTGCAGCGCACCATGCATCGGATGGCCCGCGCGTATGGGTTGAAGTTGTCTGATATCCAGCGAGACCCACAGTTTCCGCTTGTGGCGGCGTTCGGAGCCGCACCGATTGACAGTGACAACTTCCGTGATGATGTGAAGCGGTTGCTAGACACGTATCAACCAGAACTGGTGTTGATTGAGAGCTTTTACAATTTCCACCCGCGAGACGTGCAGGCGGGTGACCTGTATCAGCGTGGGCAGATCATCGACGCATACCACAAGTTTGTCCGTACTGAGTGCGCTGGCGCGACGTCACTGTTGACCGACCACTACCGCTCGACCGGCACAGCCAAATCGCTAGATCTAGACAGCATCTCGATGGCCGGGCAGGCCGAGAACGCCGATAGCTGGATTACCCGGTACCACCGCAAGCCCCCGAACGTGCCTGAAGGCGAGTTCTGGTTACGCACAGGGTTCAATAGTCGTCAATGGGGCGGTACCGAATGGCAAATTGACTGGAACCTCGGGCCGTTCAACCACGGCGTCGGCCACCACGTTGGCGAGATCACATGGGACGTCGCATCAGCGGTGACCGCTGAGAAGAAGGACGGCACCAGCCAGGCGCATACGTCACCTGGACGGCAGGGGCTGATTCTTGAGTATGTGCGAGCCAACCCTGCCACTAGCAAGACCAATGCAATCGAATTGCTCGCGAAAAGCCATCAGGTGCACGAGAAGAGCTTTCGCGTTGATTGGCAGGAGCTTGAAAACGCACAGCTGCTCGTACAAGACCCCGATGGCCAAGTACCGCGTAGGCGCGGCGACAAGACGGTGATGGTAAAGGCGAAGGTTTGGAAGTGTGCCAGCGGCAAGATTCGGCTGACCGATTCACAGCAGGACGGCGACGAAAATGACTGAGCGCGAGCCGGAGTTGGGCCGGACATCGAGCTTGTTAGCTCGCGATGTCCGGCTGATGTCCGGCCCACCCCTTGCAAGCCGCACATTGAAAATGGTGTCTAGCAGTGCGTTTGATGTCCGGCTCATTGCGCCGGACCTGGGCCGGACTTGGGCAGACAGGGCTTCGCCGGGTGGCGTGGCCGGGGTGAACCCCGGCCCACCGGCTGAGCCTATAGGGCCGGACATCGCGAGCCGGACATCGAAATCGGCGACGCGGAGGCCGAACCGCGAGCCACACAGAGAGAACAGGAGATTGCAGTGATCACGTACGACCGGCTACCGCCACCGTATTGGTGGGAGCCGCAAAAGCCAACGCGACGTGGAATACCAACGCGCCCGAGACGTAACCCGCGTCGGGCGCCTTGGCCAGAGGACCGAACACGACCGGGAGAACGATGATGCCGACCTATAAACGCGCCGACCTATCGAGGGTGCTTCCTGCTGTCCGATGCACAGCGCGGAAGCGGAACGGCGAGCCGTGCCGGGCCATGGCTGCTCGCGGAGCCAACGTTTGCAGGGTCCACGGCGGCTCTGCGCCCCAAGTCCGCGAGGCCGCACGACGCAGACTCGACCAAGCTGCTGATGTGTTGGTGCAGCGGTTACTCGCTTTCGCGCTCGACGGCGACGTAGCGGACAACGTTGCCTTGCAGGCTATTCGCGACGCGCTGGACCGCGCGGGTATGGCCCCTAAGACCGAAGTCGAAGTTGGAGTAAAGGCTCCATGGGAAGAGATGCTCATCGACTTCGCGAACGTTACGCGTGCCGAGCACGCGGCCATGCGCGGATTGGCACCACCCGCCCCGGTCGACAAAGCCGACGAGCCCATGGAGGTCGTGGACGCGGAGGTCGTGGAGGACGGCCCCGAACCGCAGCCCGAGCGCGACGGAGAGCGTGCGAACGCTACCGGCGCACCTCCGTCCTTCGCCGAGCGTGCGCAGCCGCCGAGCCGCGAGCTAGCGACCCTGGAGGACGCGACCGCCGACGCGGCCGCAGCGAACCGGGCCGCGCGGGTCGTGCGGGTACGGCGCAAGCGTTAGCAGCTTTGTACCAGCGTTTGTGCCGTGCTGGCGTAGCTTTATCTCCGTATTCAGCTACGCCGCAGGTCAGCGGCCTGACGAGAGGAACAAGTATGCGAGTAGTCGCGTACGTGAGGGTGTCGTCCGCGCACCAACAGGAGGCTTACGGGCCGGAAGTGCAGAGCGCGGCGATACGCGCTTGGGCAAAGGCCGGTGGGCACAAGGTTGTGTCGTGGCAGACCGACGTGATCAGTGGCGCGTCAGAGCTACGCGACCGGGCCGGGTGGTGCGAGGCAGCAGCCCTGGTCAAGGGCGGGCAGGCGCAAGGCGTGGTCGTCGCCCGACTTGACCGGCTGGCCCGTGATGTCATGGTGCAGGAGTTGTTGCTACGCAAGCTGTCCGACCTCGGCGGCATCGTCTTGTCGACGCGCGAGAACGAGCACGAGATGCTCAACGGCGAGTCAAAAGACCCGTCGCGCAAGCTGGTTCGTGTGATCATGGGCGCCATTTCCGAGTACGACCGCGAGATGACGGTGGATCGGCTCGCAGCAGGCCGCGCAGCCAAGGCCGCTCGCGGCGGCTACGCGCACGGTGCGCTGCCTTATGGGTACCGCAGCGCCAAGGGCCAGCTGGTGCCTGTGCCTGCCGAGCAAGCCGCCCTGGCCAAGATGAAAGCGCTTGCAACGCAGGGTGTACCGGTGAACGAGATAGCGCGTGAGCTGACCGCAGAGGGGCACCCGACCAAGCGGGGTGGTCGGTGGTGCGGCGCAACGGTCGCGCGAATCCTGCGCCGCGCCAACGTGAACGGTACAGCAGCATGAGCGACTACTACCCTCCGAACACCCACGTGTTCGTGGTGATGCCCGGCGACCCGCACACGGGGGAGGTCGGCACCGTGACTGAGACGCGCAACGACGCGGGCGACATGGTGCACAAGGTTCAGTTCTGCGAGGGGCGCGACGACTACCCCCACCACGTCGGCTACTACCTAGCCGATGAGCTACGCGACGCACGTTTGTACCGGCGCAGAGAGCGCAGGGGCTGATACCCATGGCAAGCGTTCAGAAGCGCGTACGCGCCAGCGGTACAACAACATACGTGGTGCGTTGGTACACGCCCGACGGCACCGAGCGCACCAAGGGCGGGTTCCGCACCCGCAAGGACGCCAAGGCGTTCGCCGCCAAGGCCGACGCCGAAACGTTGACGGGCATGGACTTCGACCCCGGCAAGGGCAAGATGCTGTTTCGGGACGCGGCGGCGATCTGGTTGGAGTCGCGCAAGGCCGACACCCGCAACAACGCCGAGAACCACCGCTACGCGCTCGCCCCGGCCGCAACCCGGCGCGGCGACGGCAAGACGCTCGGTATTGACGCGGTGTTCGGCAGCTACCCGCTCAACAAGATCACCCGCGAGTACATCCAGGCGTGGGTCAACCGGCTCACCGACGCGGGCAAGAAGCCGTCTACCGTGCGGCACGCGTTCTGGACCGTCCGCATGGTCTTGGAGCAGGCCGTCGTTGATGGCCGGCTGGCGAAGAGCCCCGCCGTGCACATCAAGCTCCCCACCGAGACCGGCACTAACGGCGGCCAAGTCGGCGTGGTCGTGGATCGGGCCATGTTCCTCACGCCCGCAAAGGTTTCCGCGCTCGTGGACGCGACGCCCTGGCCGTACAACATCCTAGTCCACGTCGCGGCGTGGGCGGGTTTGCGGGCGGCGGAACTGGGCGGGCTCACCATCGCGAACGTCGAACTGCCGGACCCGCCGCTGAACCCGAACGCCCCGGCGAAGCCAGGGGTGCTGCGAATTGAGCAGGCCGCGCGCGCGAAGGGTTCTGCCATCGAGTACGGCCCGCTCAAGACCAAGCAGAGCTACCGCCGTGTGCCATTGACCGCCGAGACGACCGCGTTGCTGCGGGACTACCTCGCCGAGCACCCGCGCCGGGACGAGCCGACCGCACCCCTGTTCCCCGGTACGCGGCTGACGACGCCCCGGCCTACGGGAAGGCGGGCGACACCCGGCGCACCAGGAGCGGCCACTACGGGTGTGGAAGAGGCAGCGCCGAACGCGACCGCGAAGGTCCGCGCGCGACGGCAGGCCGACGCCCTGGCCGGTCTCACCGTGGAGGACGCCGAGAAGCGGTTGGTGCTCGACTGGACCCAGCCGCTACGCCACGCGACGTTCTACAAGTCCGTGTACCGACCGGCGGTGTTGCGCGCCAACAGGCTCACGCCGACCGCGAAGGTGGACACCGAGCAGTCATTCCACTCGCTGCGCCACACCTACGCCAGCTTGTGTCTCGCGGCGGGCATCCGGCCGATCGACATTGCCGAGTTGATGGGGCACCGGGACGTCAAGACGACGCTGACGGTCTACGCCCACCTGATCAATACCGACGACCACACCGGCAACATGGCCGCGCTCGGCGCTCTAGGGATCGCCAAGCCCGCCGGAAACGTCTTACCACTACCACGACGCGCCTGATCTCAGACGAGGACACGCCCATGATAAAGGTAGCGATGCATGAGATCGCACTGCCGTACAGAGCCAAAATAACTCATGCGATCTACCCGATCGCATGCTTGACAACCCGTTCGCACGATGGCAGGCTGCCATCAGATTCCAGAACGAACGGGAGACAGCATGATCCTCAACAACGAGGAGGACGTGAAGATCCACGCCCTGCCGAAGGTGCTCAAGGCGCTTGGGTACGACACGAAGCGGATTGCGTACAACCAGACGCTGAAGGCGAAGCAGGGCCGCAAGACCAAGGACATCTTTGCCGACGCGGTGGTGTTCGCCGACGACGCGCGCACGTTGCCCTTGGTGGTCGTGGAGACGAAGGGGCCGGAGGAGAGTCTCACCGAAGGCGACAGGGACCAGGCGGTGTCCTACGCGCGGCTGCTGACCCCGATTGCCCCGCTGGCTCTCGTCTACAACGGCAGCGTCGGCGGCACCAAGGCGTACAACGTGTTGTCGAAGGACCTGCTGCCCGACGGGCTGCCGGCCATGAAGGAGGCCATCAAGCTGGCTTCCAAGACGGCGAAGCCGGATCAGCAGGAGCAGTTGAAAGCTGCTGCGGTACAAGAAACCTTCAGGGTTGAGAACGTGGAGGAATTCAAGCGCATTCTCCGCGCCAGCCACAACGTCATCCGTAACAACGAGGGGTACGACCCGACGAAGGCGTTCGATGAGCTCTCGAAGGTTATGTTCACCAAGCTCTACGAGGAGCGCGACGGCAAGAACCGGTTCAGCTTGCAGCAGTTCGATATCTTCGCGAGCGCGGGCGTCTCAATCCTCGACACCATCTTCGACGAGACCAAGAAGTCCAAGAAGTACTCGGGTCTGTTCACCGATTCGGCCACGATCGAGCTGTCCGAGCGGACCAAGCGGGAGTTGGTCAAGCAGTTCGAGAAGTACGACCTGTCCAAGACCGGCTTCGATGTGAAAGGCGAAGCGTTCGAACATTTCTTGGGCGACACCTTCACCGGTGGCTTGGGCCAGTACTTCACACCGAGGAACGTCGTCACGTTCATCGTGGACGCTGTCGACCCGGGGCCTGGCGACAAGGTGATCGACCCGTTCAGCGGCACCGGCGGGTTTCTCATCAGCCACCACGGGCGCGCGGCAGGGCAGATCAACTCGACCAAGTTGTCGAAGAAGGCTAAGGAGGACGCGCTGCGCCACCTCGCCGAGGACTGCATCTTCGGCATCGACTGGAACGAGCGGACTTCCTTGGCTTGCCGCATGAACATGGTGGTGCACGGTGACGGCGACGCGGGGCGCCACATCTTCCGGCAGTCGGGTTTCGTGGATGTCCACGATGGCGCTGGCGAGAACATCGTGGGCGACAACGTATTCGATGTCTGCCTCACCAACCCGCCCTTTGGGTCGGCCGAGACGGACACGGACGTGCTCGGCAGCTTTACCGTGTCGAACGGACGCAAGTCGATCGAACGCGCCGCGCTCGCCCTGGAGCGCACCATCCGGCTCGTGAAGCCGGGCGGTCGCATCGGCATCATCATCATGGACGGCATCCTCAACAACTCCAGCACCGCCAACATCCGGGAGTACGTGCTGCAGAACACCGAGGTGCTCGGCCTCATCAGCCTGCCGCCCGAGACGTTCGAGGGCTACGGCGGTCGCTCCGATACCACTGTCTTGTTCCTGCGGAAGAAGGAACAGCCTGACGACGGTCAGCAGGACGAAGAGACGTTCATGGCTGTCTGCCGCAACTCGGGGTATGCCCCCAACGGCGCGGAGATCGCCGGGAATGAGCTGCCCGAGATTCTTGCGCAGTATCGGCGGTGGCTGCAGGGCAAGGAGATCGAGGGCGTCAATGTCTGGGCGTGCCCGGTAGAGGACCGGTTGGACCCGAAGTTCTACTGGCGGCCGCACATCACGGTGTCCGACACCCCGGTGGAGGAGGTCAACGAGACCGTGCTGGCCGTGGCCGGCAATCTGCACGCGGAACTGCAGAGCATCCGCGACGAACTCAAGGTGCTGGACGAGGTGTCCGACTTCCGGAACGTGAAGTTGGGCGAGTTGTTCGAGGAAGTGCGCGAACCGGTCGCCGCTGAGGCCGACAAGACGTACGACCTGGCTGGTGTCCGGTGGTGGGGCGGTGGATCGTTTATCCGCGAGTCCAAGCTGGGCCGCGAGATCAAGGGCGGTGCCCGGCTGAACAAGCTCGCTGCCGGCACCTTGATCTACAACCGGCTGTTTGCGTTCCGTGGTTCATTCGGGATCGTGTCGGCGGAGTGCGACGGCGCGTATGCGTCCGTCGAGTTCCCGACCTTCCGTGTACGGGACGAGGTGTCGGAACCCACCCTGGTGATGCGGTACGTGGTCCACGCGCTGAACTCGCCGCAGTACCTGTCCGTGGTGGACGCGAAGTCCAGCGGGTCCACCAAGACGAGCCGGAACCGGTTCAAGCAGGAATCGTTCAACGCGCTGCCGGTGATGGTTCCCGAGAAGGCGGACGACCTCGCCCGGTACGTCACGCTGCTCGACCGACTGGACACGCTGCGGCGTTTCGCCAACGAGGTGCTGGAGGGCGAGAAGATGCTCCGCCAGGCGATCGCGACGCAGCTGCCGATGCCGTGACGTCGGGTACGGGACCGATACGGGACCGCCGCTTCGGCGACAGCGTCCCGTTCCACGGTCCGCCCTGGTCATCCTGGAGCCGATGACGGGAATCGAACCCGCGTATTCAGCTTGGGAAGCTGATGTTCTGCCATTGAACTACATCGGCACAGTCGCCTCAGCAGGCTAGCATCCAACGGCAGGCGCGCTCACCCGCGCGGGCGCCTGACCTCCGCCTACCTCCCGATTAAGAGCACAACCGCGAAATCTAAGACGCCCATCTAACTATTCTCATAACGCTCAGATTTATTATTTCGTTATCGCAACGTAATGTGCTCCGGGTGGGTCGACACGAATTAGCCAGGAAGCGACGTAAACCGTCAGTGGCCCTGGCTGCGGTGCTCGCCCCCGCGGCGGTGTTCTTCGCGGTGTCCGCCGACGTCCATCCATTTGCACCGCACAACCAGGCCAAACCCGTTATCAGCGAGCCCGCCCCCTGTTGCGTGCAAATCGTGACAGCCGCGTCGAAGCGGCCCGCTAAAGCGCTGGTTGACGGGGAGCCCGCCGCGGCATCGCGCTACCACACGCGATCGCGCTTCCTGCCCGCCGGCGTCGCGCCGGAGCAGGGCCTACAGGTCCGCACGATCTTGGTCGAGCGCAGCATCAGCGCGGAGTTCCCCCAGATCCACGAGATCGGTGGGGTGCGCCCGGATTCGCTGCCCTGGCATCCCCGCGGGTTGGCGCTCGACGTCATGATCCCCAACCCCGGCAGCGCGGAGGGCATCGCGCTGGGAAACTCCATCGTCGCCTACGTGATGCAGAACGCCACCCGGTTCGGGATCCAGGACGCGATCTGGCGCGGCGTCTACTACACCCCCGGCGGAGCGCAGGCCAGCCGGCTCGGCCACTACGACCACGTGCACGTCACGACCACCGGCGGCGGATATCCGACCGGCGACGAGGTCTATCTCCGCTGAACCCGCTGCGCAGCAGATAGGCTCGTCGCGTGCTGCTCTCCGATCGCGACCTCAGGGCCGAAATCAGCGCCAGCCGGTTGGGCATCGACCCCTTCGACGACGCCCTGGTGCAGCCGTCCAGCATCGACGTTCGCCTCGACTGCATGTTCCGGGTGTTCAACAACACCCGCTACACCCACATCGACCCGGCCAAGCAGCAGGACGAGCTGACCACCCTGGTCGAGCCCGTCGAGGGGGAGCCGTTCGTGCTGCATCCCGGCGAGTTCGTGCTCGGCTCGACGCTGGAGCTCATCACCTTGCCCGAGGACCTCGCGGGACGGCTGGAGGGCAAGTCGTCGCTGGGCCGCCTCGGCCTGCTGACGCATTCGACCGCCGGCTTCATCGATCCCGGCTTCAGCGGTCACATCACCCTCGAACTGTCCAACGTCGCGAACCTGCCGATCACGCTGTGGCCGGGCATGAAGATCGGTCAGCTGTGCATCTTGCGGTTGACCAGCCCGGCCGAACACCCTTACGGCAGTTCGCGAGTGGGCTCGAAGTACCAGGGCCAGCGAGGACCCACGCCGTCGCGCTCCTATCAGAACTTCATATCGTCTACATAGGTTCTGCGGGGCCCGCTCGCACCCGTTCTGCGCGATACTTAGTTAGCCATGGTTTTTACCTCCACCTGGCCGTGGTTCACCGCAATGCCTTTGGAGGGGTTTGTTTTGGATATCGTGCTCGGGGTGTCGATGGCACCGTCGTCGATCCAAATGGTTGTCCTGCAAGGCGAATACGCCGACGGCGCCACGGTAGAAGAGGACGCGATCGACGTCACCGGCGCCGACGACGCGGCGACCGTGAGCGCGTCCGACCGGGTCATCTCGGCAATCTTGGGCACCCGCGAGGGTGCCGCCGATGCCGGCCTCGAGCTGTCGTCCATCGGGGTGACGTGGACCGACCAGTTCGAAGCTGCCGCCCTGCGCGACGCGCTGACCGCTCACCGGCTCGACAACGTGATGCTGGTCTCGGCGTTTCTCGCCGCGGCGGCGCTCGCGCAAAACGTCGGCGGCGCAATGGGTTACGAACGCACCGCCGTCCTCCTGGTGGAGCCCGATACCGCCACGCTGGCCGTCGTGGAGACCTCCGACGGCTCCATCCCCGATGTGTACAAGCAGCAGATCCGTGCCGAGTCCTACGGCGCCGCCGCCGAGCAACTCAGCGGAATGGTCGCCGGGCTGGAGAAGCTCGAATACCGCCCGGACGGGCTGTTCGTGGTGGGCTCGGGCGTCGATGTCGGCCCGTTGAAGCCGGCGCTGCAGACGACGACGGCGCTCGACGTGAGCGTGGCCGAGGAGCCGGAGACGGCGCTGGCCCGCGGCGCGGCGCTGGCGTCGGCGAACGCCCCGCTGTTCGCCTCCTCGACCGCGGCGCTGGCCTATGCGCAGGACCCCGGCACCGGCGCCGTCGACCAGCACTCACTGCCCGAATACCTCTATGTCCCGTTCGGTCCCGACGACGGCGACGACGAGCTCGCCTACAGCGCGGTGGCCGATGAGGACGCCGACTCGCCGACCGTGGTCATCGAACGGCTCTTCCTTCCCGAAGAGAGTCAGCCGCAGCGGCGGCCGGCCCTGCTGATCGGCAGCGGGCTGGCGGTGGCCGGCATCAGCGCGGTGTTGGCGCTCGAGATCGCGCTCGCGATCGGGATCCGCACGACGGGCACCGTCGCATTGCAGCCCACCCCGAACCAGCACCTGATCGTTCCCACCGAGCAGGCGCCGGCGCCCGTGCAGGCGTCCGCGCCGGAGCCGAAGATCAGCCTGCCGGCCCCGGTGGCGGCCCCCAAGCCGTTGAATCCCCCGGTCGCGGCCCCGCTGCCCGCGCCTCCGCCGCCGGAAGCCCCTCCCGTACCGGCGGCGCCGCCGGTGGTCCCCGTTCCCGTCGTGGTTCCGCCCCTTCCCGTTCCGGTGCCGGTGCGCATCCCGGTTCCCAACCCGGTGGTAAGGCCGCCGCTGTTCGAGGCACCGCCGCGTGTGTCGATCCCTCAACCGGCGCGGCCGCAACCGCCGGTGCAAATTCCTCAGCCGCCGACGCCCCCGAAGGTGGGCGGCACCGTTCCGCAGTCGCCGCCCCATCAAACGCCTCCCGGTGAAGGCACCCCGCCCAAGCCGGGCGCTCCGGGTAACTCCGGTGGCGGTCACGTGCCGACGCCGGGTTCGGGTGGCTCCGGCGGAGGCCACGTGCCGACACCCGGCTCGGGTGGTTCCGGTGGCGGCCACGTCCCGACGCCCGGGTCGGGTGGCTCCGGCGGAGGCCACGTGCCGACGCCCGGCTCGGGTGGTTCCGGTGGCGGCCATGTCCCGACGCCGGGTTCGGGTGGTTCCGGCGGAGGCCACGTGCCGACGCCCGGTTCTGGAGGTGGCCATGTCCCGACGCCGGGTTCGGGTGGTTCGGGTGGCGGCCATGTCCCGACGCCCGGTTCGGGCGGCGGCGTACCGAAGCCTGGTGGGGGCGGCCCGGGCGGACTCGGCGGCGGCCACGCTCCTGCGCCCGGCGGAGGACTTGGCGGCGGTCACGCTCCTGCTCCTGGCGGCGGACTTGGCGGCGGCCACGCTCCTGCGCCCGGCGGCGGACTTGGCGGTGGCCACGCTGCGCCGGCGCCTAGAGGCGGCGCTGGCTTCGGCGGCGGGCATAGCGGCGGTGGCCTGGGTGGCTTCGGCGGCGGCCACAGCGGCGGCGGCCTGGGCGGGTTCGGCGGTGGTCACGGTGGCGGCGGCGGTCACGGCGGCGGTGGCGGCGGCCACAAATAGCCTCGGTTTGCCGAGCCTCCCCCCACCAAGCGGCGCATGGGGCACACCTTCGGCGGTCACGGCCACCGATAACTCAGCAAGCTAGGGTGGCGTCGCGAACCCCCATGCGGCGCCGGCGCGGCTGTGCTGGCGCAGCACAGCAACCAAGCGTCTGGCGATTTGGAGGAGCGGTGGAGGTCGTACTCGGTGTGTCGATGGCACCGGAGACAGTCCGCATGGTGCTCGTCGAAGGCGCTGCCGCGGGCGGGGTGACCGTCGATCAGGACGGCTTCGACGTCGTCGGCGATCCGACCCCAGCTGCCGCCGCGGATCACGTCGTCGCGACCATTCTCGGCACCCGCGACAGCGCGGCCCAGGGTGGTTACCAGCTCAAATCGAGCGGAGTGAGCTGGACCGACCCGGCCGAGGCGGCGGCCCTGCGAGATGTGTTGGCGGCGCGCAGGATCGAGAACGTGATGCTGGTCTCGGCGGTGATGGCCGCCGCGGCGCTGGCGCAGGCGATGGGCAGCGCGACCAACTGGGCCCGCACGGCGTTGCTGCTCGTCGAACCCACCAGCGCGACCCTCGCGGTCGTCGACACCTCCAACGGGACCGTCACCGACGTGCACCGGCACCCGCTGCCCGGCCGCGACGACGTCGCGCTGGCGAAGCTGACGGCGATGGTCTCGGGCGCCGAATCAATGAGGGCGCGGCCTGACGGGCTGTTCCTCGTCGGCTCGGACGTGGACATCCCGTTGATCAAGCCAACGCTCGAGGCCGCCACGTCGCTCTCGGTGACCACGCCCGAGGAACCCGAGATGGCCCTGGCCCGGGGTGCCTCGCTGGCCGCGGCGAACGCACGGTTGGGCGCGCCGCGGACGATCACGATGCCGTCCGCGCGGATTTCCTCGACCGAGGCGGCCGGGTCAAACCCCGACGCGCGGGCCGCCCGGTCACGCGAGCGGCACAGCCGAAAGCCGGCGGCCACCGTCGCGCTCGTGATGACCATTTTCGTCACCGGCTTCGTCGCGTTGGCGCTCGCGCTCCTCTTCGGCCGCGATCCGGGCACGGACAAACCACCGGAGGTCAGCACGAACGTCGTCGCTCCGCAGGCCCCGTCGCCCCCGAATACCGGCCCGCCCCCGCCGTCGGCCCCTGCGCCGGCGCCGCCCGAAGCGCCGACGCCCGACGCGCCCCAGGCACCTGCGCCGTCCCCGCCGCAATCCGGCGACCACCCACACTGGGACGACTGGCTGCATCGCCATTTGGGGCCCGATTTTCCGGTCCCCTAGCCCCGCCGCGGACGGGTCCCGGCCCACCCCCCGGCCGCCGAACACGCGTAAAATCGGGGCACTAGGGGAATAACGGTGGGGACTCAGCGATGTCACGCGCCATCATTTCGTGCGACGGCGACGCCCTCACCGCGAATGACTAGCAACCGACTATTGGAGGAGCTTTGGACACCGTACTTGGTGTGTCGATGGCGCCGACCGCAGTCCGGATGGTGCTGGTCGAGGGGGAAAACGGCGACGGTGCGACCGTCGATGAAGACAATTTCGACGTGACGACGTCCACTGACGCAGCAACTGTCACCGCCTCGGACCAGGTAGTCTCCGCCATCTTGGGGACGCGTCAGGGCGCAGCGGAGGGTGGCTACCAACTGGCGTCGACCGGGGTCACCTTCACCGACCCCGTCGAGGCGGCCGCGCTGCGCGACAAGCTCGCCGCCCACAAGGTCGAAAATGTGATGCTGGTCTCGGCCTTCCTGGCCGCGGCCGCGCTGGCCCAAGCGGTCGGCCACCGAACCAACTACGCGCAGACCGCGCTGCTCTACATCGAGCCCGAAACCGCGACGCTGGCGATCGTCGACAGCGCCGACGGATCCATCGCCGACGTCCGGCGCCAGGTTCTCCCCGAAGACGACGAGGCGGCCGTCGCCGAGCTGACGCGGCTGGTCTCCGGTGCGGAGAACATGGAAAGCCGCCCGGACGCCGTGTTCGTCGTGGGCTCCGGCATCGACATCCCGCTGATCAAGCCCGCGCTGGAGGCGGCGACCACCCTGCCGTTGACGGCGGCCGAGGAACCGGAAACGGCGCTGGCCCGCGGCGCCGCGCTGGCGTCGGCGCATGCCCCGCTGTTCGCGTCGTCCACCGCCGCCCTGGCATACGCGCAGGATCCCGGCACCGGCGCAATCAATCCGCTGGCGGTGGCGCCCGGCTACTTCGACGCGCCCGGCGACGCCGGGGTGGATGCCCTGGCCTATAGCGCCGTGCCCGACGACCCCGACGACTTCTTCACCGGCTCGCAGACCGCGGCGACCGAGCTCGTCGGCGCGGAATATCGTGGGCGCAACTTCAAGTTGGTGGGCAGCGCCGTGGCGGCGGTCTTCGTCATCGGCGTGGTGGCGCTGGTCGTCTCACTGGCCATCGCCATCCGCCCGACGGCGAATGTGCGGCCCAGCCCGAATGAGAACGTCGTGGTCGCGCCCACCCGGCCCGCCCCGGCGCCCGCGGCCCCGGCGCCTGCCCAGGCGCCCGCGGCTCCCGCGCCCGCCCCGGAGGCCCCGGCGCCCGTTCCAGAGGCTCCCGCCCCGGCTCCGGCCGCCCCGGCTCCGGCCCCGGTGGCGCCCGCGCCGATCCCGGTTCCGGCGGCCCCGCCGCCCGCTCCCGCTCCGCCGCCGGTCGCGCCCGTTCCGGTGCCGATCCCGCTGCCGATCCCAGGCATCGGCGGTCCGCCCGGTGGCGGGTGGGGCCCCGGTCACGGCGGAGGCCACGGGGACCACGACGACGGCTTCCCCGGTGGCCCGCGCGGCGGCTTCGGCGGCGGGCCGCGCGGCGGTTTCGGCGGTGGCCACGGTCACGGCGGATTCGGCGGGGGTGGCCCACGCATCAACATCCCGGGCATCCCGGGGATTTAATAGGCCGGCGGAGCGGCGGCCACCCGTCATCTTCCGTTGCCTCCCGCTTAGCCCGGCGACGCGGTTAGCTCATCGGGGTCGCTTACACCAGTGGTATGCGATGCACCGTGTTCGGCACGGGATACCTCGGTGCCACCCACGCGGTCGGGATGGCGGCGCTCGGACACGACGTCCTCGGGATCGACATCGACCCGGGCAAGGTGGCCAAGCTCGCCGGGGGTGACATCCCCTTTTACGAGCCAGGCTTGCGAAAGTTGTTGAACGAGAACCTGGCTGCGGGACGGCTGCGGTTCACCACCGACTACGACGCGGCCGCCGACTTCGCCGACCTGCACTTCCTGGGCGTGGGCACACCGCAGAAGAAGGGCGAATACGGCGCCGATCTGCGCCACGTCTATGCCGTGATCGACGAGTTGGTGCCCCGGTTGACCAGTTCGGCGGTGCTGGTGGGCAAATCGACGGTCCCGGTGGGCACCGCGGCCGAGTTGAACCAACGTGCCGCCGCGCTGGCGCCGCGCGGGGTGGACGTCGAAATCGCCTGGAATCCGGAGTTTCTGCGCGAGGGCTACGCGGTGCAGGACACCCTGCGCCCGGACCGCATTGTGCTTGGGGTCCACCAGGATTCGGTGCGCGCCGAGGCCGCCGTTCGTGAGCTGTACGGCCCGCTGCTGGACGCGGGGGTGCCGTTCCTGGTGACGGATCTGCAAACCGCGGAGTTGGTCAAGGTCTCCGCCAATGCCTTTCTGGCGACGAAGATCTCGTTCATCAACGCCATTTCCGAGGTGTGCGAGGCGGCCGGCGCGGACGTCAGCCTGCTGGCGGATGCGCTCGGATACGATCCCCGCATCGGACGCCAATTCCTCAACGCCGGTTTGGGTTTCGGCGGTGGCTGCCTGCCCAAGGACATCCGGGCATTCATGGCGCGCGCCGGCGAACTCGGGGCCGACCAGGCGCTGACGTTCCTGCGTGAGGTGGACAGCATCAACATGCGTCGCCGCACCCGGATGGTGGAACTGGCCAGCGCGGCGTGCGGCGGATCGCTGCTGGGCGCCAACGTCGCGGTGCTCGGCGCGGCGTTCAAGCCCGAATCCGACGACGTGCGCGACTCGCCCGCCCTCAACGTGGCGGGGCAACTGCAGCTCAACGGCGCCGCGGTCAACGTCTATGACCCCAAGGCGCTGGACAACGCGCAGCGCCTGTTCCCGACCCTGAACTATGCGGTCTCGGTCGAAGAGGCCTGCGAGCGCGCGGATGCCGTGCTGGTGCTCACCGAGTGGCGGCAATTCGTCGAGCTCGATCCCGACGACCTGGCCGACGGGGTGCGCGCCCGCGTCATCGTCGACGGCCGCAACTGCCTGGACACCGCCCGCTGGCAGCGGGCGGGCTGGCGGGTATATCGGCTCGGCGCCCCGCGACCGTAGGGACACAAGAGCGGGCTTTCCTTCAGTCCGATTTCAACCGCTCTCGCGGGATCGGATCGTCGTTACCCTCAAAAGTCCGACACCGTAGGTGTCTACCAAGGCCTTTCACCACTGGTGCGTGGGTTCATCGACGGGCTTCGCGCCGAGCACCGGTTCGGTGCCACGCTGGCCTTCGAACGCAGCGCCGAGAAGATCGGCGAGCTGGTTCGCGGCAAGCCGTTGGCGGCAATCCATCCGGTGGTGCGGGTGCACCCCGAGACCAACGAGCGCGTGGTGTATGTCAACCAGTTCTTCACCAAGGAGATCGTCGACCTGTCCCCGCGGGAGAGTCGTCACGTCCTGGGCCTGTTGTTCGAGCAGATCTCCCGCCCGGAGTATTCGGTTCGATTCAAGTGGGAGCCGGGAAGCGTTGCGTTCTGGGACAATCGGGCCACGTTGCATCTCGCGCCGCGCGACTTCGAGCATCTCGATCACGAGCGCGTGCTGCATCGGACCACGCTGGTCGGCGACATCCCGGTCGGCCCGGACGGGCGCCCATCGGAGCCGTTGGAGGGCCAGTTCTTTGGGGCCGCCTGACAGGGCGTGGGCCCGACCTCACCGGCTCCGGTGCGACCACAGCAGGCCGAGCACCCCGAACGCCGCCACCGCGGTGGTGGTCAGCGCTACCGGCCACAACGCCCCGCCCACGTGGGCGATCACCGAGGTGAGCAGCAACGGGATGAGTCCGCCGATGATGGTGGAACTCTGGCCGGACAACGACATTCCGGTGTAGCGGACCCGGGCCGGGAAGGACTCGGCGAGGTATTTGGGCAACGCGCCCCATACGACCCACATCGGCGCGCCGATCAAGGTCTCGGTGATCAGCAGCGCCGCCACCGTCGAGGAGGCGGAGAGGACGGCCAGCAGCCCCGCCGTTGGCAACACGAGCAATCCGAGTAGGCCCGCTCGGACCACCCGCGGCGCGCCGACCCGATCGGCGAGCCAGCCGCCCAGCAGCGTCAGCACCCAGAATACGGTGACGTGCACGGCGGAGATGCCCAGCAGCACCGACGAGGCCGGCAGGGCAAGGCTTTTGGTGCCGTAGCCGGTGAGGAAGACGGTCTCGACGAAGAACGGGACGGTCACGCCGCCCAAATAGACCCCGAAGCAGACCAGCATCGTGCGACCGTGCTGACGCACCGCCTCGCGCAACGGGAAACGCGACAGTTCGCCGCTGCGGTGCAGCGCGGTGAACTCCGGCGATTCCATCACCCGCAACCGAATGAACAGGCCGACCACGCTCAGCGCGATCCCGAACAGGAACGGCACCCGCCAACCCCACGTCACGAAACTGTGCTCGCTCAGCAACGAGGCCAGGATGAACAGCGAGCCGGTGGCCAACCCCTGGCCCAGGGTCGCCCCGGTCTGCACCAGCGATCCCCAGAAACCGCTGCGGTGTGGCGGGCTGGTCTCGGTGACCACCAGGACCGCGCCGGCCCATTCGCCGCCGAGCCCCACCCCCTGAAGAAACCGCAACAACACCAGCAGCGCGGGTGCCGACCACCCTATCGCGCTGTAGCTGGGCAGCAGCCCGATCAGAAACGACGGGATGCCCATGATCAAAAGCGTTGCCACCAGCATCTTCTTGCGTCCGAGGCGGTCACCCAAGTGCCCGAAGACGACCCCGCCCAGCGGGCGGGCGACGAACCCCACCGCGAAAGTGCCAAGTGCGGCAAGCACACCGGCCGTGGCCGAGGCGCGCGGGAAGAACAGCGGACCGAAGACCAGGGTGGCCGCGAAGCCGTAGAGGAAGAAGTCGTACCACTCCAGCACGCTGCCCGCGAGACTGGCCAGCGCCACCCGGCGCATGTCCGGGACGGGCGCCGCCTCTTCGGGCGGGGTCGCCGCCCGGCTGCTTTCCTGCTCTGCGATCGTCATCGAGGTCTCCGAATGGTCGGCCGGTCATGCTCCGCGCACCCGCGCCGGCGATCGAAATGACCGGCGCGAGTGGGGCATCGCGGCGAGTACGACCGTCCGGAGCCCCTGCCCAGTTCAGCGCCATGGCGCGCGATTGACGACGGTTGAAATCAGCTTGAAAGCAACTGATTACGCGGCACAGTCCGATTTCGGAGGAATCCGGCGCGCGTCACCGTCATGAAATATGTTGCGGCTCGGCGCTATTGGCCGGCCCGGGCGTGCAGCATGGCTCGGGGGTATTCCCCGCCATCTCGAGAAAGGTCGATCCGAACGTGCTCGAACCCGGCCGACCGGAGCGCGTCGGCCACCGGCGCAGCGTCGGAGAGTGCGCGAAACGGCAACGCGGCGGCGACATCGTCGGCGTAATGGTGGCCCGCCACGTGCGGGTTCAGCGAGACGTCGGCGATCAGCGTCGCGTCCGGGGCCAACACCCGCCGCCACTCCGCGAAGGCCTTCTCCGGTTCGAGCAAGGTCCAGATGAAGTGCCGCGCCGTCAGCGCGTCGAAGCTGGCGTCGGGGAACGGCAGCTCTTCGGTGACACCCTCCACGAACTCGACAGTCGCGGCGGTGGCGGCGGCCTTGGCGCGGGCCCGGGCCAACATCGCCTCGGAGGCATCCACGCCGGTCACCCGGTGGCCGAGCTCGCTCAGCAACAACGCGACAAAGCCCGTGCCCGTGGCGATATCGAGCACCCGCGAACGCTCGGGGATTGCGCTCAGCGCCGCCGTCCACAGTCGACGTTCCGGCTCCGAGGAGATACCGTGCGCGGCCCGCTGGTCATATTCCGAACCCTCGCGCTCCCAAAACGCGCGGATCGCCGCGTGCGCGTCCGGGAGGCCCGCGCTGTCAGCAAGCACGGCGCCTGGTCCATCGTCTCGTCATCGACGACAGTCTGCAGGGCGCGGGATCCCCACGGCAAGGCGAGCGGGCGCGGCCCACGCGAGTAGCCTGACCGGCGTGGACTACGCCGGCGCATTCCTCGACCAGAACCGGGCTTTCGCGGAGCTGTTCGACGGTGCCGACGAGTCCACGCCGGTGCCCACCTGCCCGGAGTGGACCCTGCGGCAGCTGTTCCGCCACGTCGGGCGCGGCGACCGCTGGGCGGCCCAGATCGTGCGCGACCGGCTCGAGAGCTACCTCGACCCCCGCACCGTGGAGGGCGGCAAGCCGCCGCCCGACCCCGCCGACGCGATCTCCTGGCTCCACGGCGGCGCCCAACGGCTGGTGGACGCCGTCGAGCTGACCGGGGTGGAGACGCCGGTCTGGACGTTCCTCGGGCCGCGCCCGGCGAACTGGTGGATCCGGCGCCGGCTGCACGAGGTGGCCGTGCACCGGGCCGACGCCGCGATCGCGCTGGGCACCGATTTCGCCCTCGAGCCCGACATCGCGGCCGACGGGATCACCGAATGGCTGGAGCGGGTCGCGATCCAGGCGGGCGGCCAGGGGGCGCCGCTTCCCCTCGAGGACGGGACCACCCTGCACCTGCATGCCACCGACCCCGGCCTCGGCGAGGCCGGGGAGTGGACGGCCGCCGTCGATCAGGGCCGGGTCACGTGGTCGCACGAGCACGGCAAGGGCAGCGTGGCACTGCGCGGCGGCGCCACCGAGCTGCTGCTGGCGATTTTGCGCCGGCGCCCGCTGGCCGACACGGGCGTCCAACTGTTCGGGGACGAAGCCGTGTGGGAGCGCTGGTTGGACCGTACGCCGCTCTAGCCGCGGCGCCGCACGGTAATTTGCACACCATGACCACATCGGAGATCGCCACCGTTCTGGCATGGCACGACGCCCTCAACGCCGCGGACATCGAGACCTTGGCCTCCCTGTCCAGCGACGACATCGAGATGGGCGACGCGCACGGGGCCGCACAGGGCCACGAGGCGCTGCGCAGCTGGGCCGCCTCGCATCGGCCGGCGACCGAGCTCGGCCGCATGTATGTGCACGACGGTGTCGTCGCCGTCGAACTCAAACCCGGCAGCACCGGCGATCCGGGGGCCGCCACCGACGCCGCGCTGACGTTCCGGGTGGTGCGCGACCACGTCACCTCCGTGTTCCGGCACGACAGCCTCGCGTCGGCGCTGGCGGCCACCGAGCTCACCGAATCCGACGCCGTCGACTAGGACCACAGGCACAGGAGCTATCCATGCGCGGAATCATCTTGGCCGGCGGGTCGGGCACCCGCCTGCATCCGATCACCACGGGCATCAGCAAGCAGTTGCTGCCGGTCTACGACAAACCGATGGTCTACTACCCGCTGTCCACCCTGATGATGGCCGGAATCCGCGACATCCTGGTGATCACCACCCCGCATGACGCGCCGGGATTTCAGCGGCTCCTGGGCGACGGCTCACAATTCGGCGTCAACATCACCTACGTGACACAGGACCGGCCCGACGGTCTGGCCCAGGCGTTCGTTTTGGGCGCCGACCACATCGGCAACGAGTCGGTGGCTTTGGTGTTGGGAGACAACATCTTCTACGGACCGGGACTGGGCACCAGCTTGCGCCGATTCCAAACCATAAGCGGGGGAGCGGTTTTCGCGTACTGGGTGGCCAACCCGTCGGCCTACGGTGTGGTCGAATTCAGCGACGACGGCCTGGCGCTGTCCTTGGAAGAGAAACCCAAGACACCGAAATCCAACTACGCGGTGCCGGGTTTGTACTTCTACGACAACGACGTGATCGAAATCGCCAAGGGGCTCAAGAAATCGGCGCGCGGCGAGTACGAGATCACCGAGGTCAACCAGATCTATCTCAACCGGGGCCGGCTCTCGGTCGAGGTGATGGCCCGCGGCACGGCCTGGCTGGACACGGGCACGTTCGACTCGCTGCTGGACGCCAGCGACTTCGTCCGCACGCTGGAACGACGCCAGGGCCTCAAGGTCAGCGTGCCCGAGGAGGTGGCGTGGCAGCAGGGCTGGATCACCGATGAACAATTGGCGCAGCGCGCGCACAGCCTGCTCAAGTCCGGGTATGGCTCCTATCTGCTGAACCTGTTGGAGCGGAGCCGGTTTCACTAGGCCGGTGGCGGCGGCCCGCTACGCGCGGCTTCGCCGCGCTTACGACCGCCGCTAGGCTTCGCCAGCACCGCCGCGATCCCCGTGGTCAGCGGCACCGACAGCGCCAACGCCATCCCGCCCACCGCCGAGCGGGCGATCTCGATGGCCACGCTCTCCCCGGTCAGCACGTCCGTCAGTGAGCGGTTGGCGACGCTGAACAGCAGCAGCAGCGGCAGCGAACTGCCCGCGTAGGCCAGCACCAGCGTGTAGACGGTACTGGCGATGTGATCGCGCCCCACCCGGATGGCGCCCACGAAGATCGCTCGCCGCGAGCCCCCGAGGCGGGCGAGCTCGAACACCGTCGAGGACTGGGTCACCGTCACATCGTTGAGCACACCCAGCGACCCGATGATGAAACCGGCCAGCAGCAGGCCACCGATCGACACGTTGCCCAGGTACGCGCTGACGGTGGTGTTCTGCTCGTCCGACAGACCGGTGAGATGCGCCAATTGTATTGCCGCCCAAGATAATCCGGCTGCAAGCAGCAGAGCCGACAGGGTGCCCAGCAGCGCGGCGCTGGTCCGCAGGCTGACCCCGTGGGCAAGATAGATGACCGCGTAGAGGATCGCCGCCGACGCCACCAGCGCCACCGGCACCGCGGGGGCGCCGTCCCGCAGGGCCGGCAGCAGAAACATGACCAGCACCACGAACGCGACCAGGATGCCCACCAGCGCGAGCAGCCCGCGCCAGCGCGCCACGGCCACGATCACCACCGCGAACGCGATCGCCAAACCGACCAGCGCCCAACCCCGTTCGAAGTCGTAGAACGCGTAGCTGGTGGCGCCCTGGTCGTCGACCTGGCGCACGACCCGAATGCGGTCGCCCACCGCGAATTTCGGTTGACCCGGCCCGGGGGAGGACTCGAGCAGGGTGGTGGCGCCCGCGTTGGGTCCGGAATCGACGGCGACTTGGGTCAACACGCAGCGCCCGGCGCCGGGCGCTGCGGGCTTGGGCGGGCCGGTGAGGACCTGACTGACCGACGGGCTGCCGCAGTCGCCCAACCCGCTGGACAGCACGTGCCCGGCCTGCGTGCTCACCGCGCCGCCGGACGCGTTCTGCAGCGGCATCGGGATGTCGACGCGCTGCCGACTGGGCCACAACAGGATCGCGCCGACGGCCACCGCCACACCGATCGCGACCAGCAGCCCGACAACGATCCTGGCGGGCAACGGATCGATGCCGGACGGGCCCGGCGGCAGGCTGTGCGAGTGGGAGTGCGTCACCCGGTCGAGCGTAGAGGCGGTTTCCTGGGTGCTTACTGGCGATAGGCGACGAGGAAGTTGCCCAGCCGCTCGATGGCCGCCGCCAGATCGCGGGCCCACGGCAGGGTCACGATGCGCAGGTGATCCGGTGCGGGCCAATTGAAGCCGGTGCCCTGGGTGACCAGAATCTTCTCCTGCAGCAGCAAATCGAGGACGAGCTGCTCGTCGTCGTCGATGTCGTAGACCTCGGGGTCCAGCCGCGGGAAGGCGTAGAGAGCGCCGTCCGGCTTGACGCAGGACACCCCCGGAATCTCGTTGAGCTTGGTCCAGGCGACGTCGCGCTGCTCGAGCAGCCGGCCGCCGGGCAGGACGAGGTCGTCGATGCTCTGGTAGCCGCCCAGGGCGACCTGGATCGCGTGCTGCGCCGGGACATTGGGGCACAGGCGCATGTTGGCCAGCAGGTTGATCCCCTCGATGAAGCTGCCGGCGTGGTCCTTGGGCCCGGTGATCGCCAGCCAGCCGGCCCGATACCCGGCCACCCGGTAGGCCTTGGACAGCCCGTTGAACGTCAGGCACAACATGTCCGGCGCCAGCGAGGCCAGGTTGATGTGCTTGGCGTCGCCGTAGAGGATCTTGTCGTAGATCTCGTCGGCGAGCAGCAGCAGCTCGTGCTTGCGCGCCAATTCGACGATCTGCGTGAGCACTTCGCTGGTGTACACCGCGCCGGTCGGGTTGTTCGGGTTGATCACCACCAGCGCCTTGGTGCGGTCGGTGATCTTGGACTCCATGTCGGCGATGTCGGGCTGCCAGCCCTGCGTCTCGTCGCACAGGTAGTGCACCGGGGTGCCGCCCGCCAGCGACGTCGACGCCGTCCACAGCGGGTAGTCGGGTGACGGGATCAGCACCTCGTCACCGTTGTCGAGCAGGGCCTGCAGCGTCATCGTGATCAGCTCGGAGACCCCGTTGCCCAGGTAGACGTCGTCGACGTCGAAGCGGGGGAATCCGTCGACCAACTCGTAGCGGGTGACCACCGCGCGGCGGGCCGGCAGGATGCCCTGCGAGTCGGAGTAACCCTGCGCGTACGGGAGGGCCTGGATCATGTCGCGCATGATCACGTCGGGCGCCTCGAAGCCGAACGGCGCCGGGTTGCCGATGTTGAGCTTGAGGATGCGATGACCCTCGGCCTCCAGCCGCGCGGCCTGCTGATGTACCGGGCCGCGGATCTCGTACAGGACGTCCTGAAGCTTCGACGACTGCACGAAAGTGCGCTGCTGCCGGTGATGGGCCGACGGGTGCGGTGGCAGCTGATGAGGCAGCTGGTGGGTGGTCACATCACCAATGGTGCCATCACTGTCCACTGAAATTTGCTGTCAAGCGCAAAAATCGCAGGTCAGCGCTTGCCCGGGGGTCGCGCCCCGCGGGCGATGCCCAGGCCTTTGACCGGCGGCTGCGACGGTGCGTCGTCGCCGTCGGCCTGCTTTGCCGACTCCGCTTTCGGTGCCGGCTCGGCCGGCGCCTGTTCGGCGGGCTCGGCTTCTGCTTTCGGCGCCTCGGCTTTCGGGGCCGCCTTCTTGGCGCCGGGTCGTTTGGCGCCCGCGGCGATGCCCAGGCCCTTCACCGGCGCGGCGGGCGCCTTGGCCTCGGGTTCGGCTTCCGGCGCCACTTCGGCCTCGGGTGCTTCGGCCTTGGGGGCCTCGGCCTTCGGGGCCGCCTTCTTGGCGCCGGGTCGCTTGGCGCCCGCGGCCAGGCCCAGGCCCTTCACGGGCGCGGCGGGCGCCTTGGCCTCGGTCTCGGCCTCGGGCGCGGCCGCTTCGGCAGGTGCCTCGGCCTTGGCCGGTGCCGCCTTCTTGGCCCCTGGTTTCTTGGCGCCGCCGGCGATGCCCAGCCCCTTGACCGGGGCGGCCGCTTCGGCCTTGCCTTCCGCGGCGGGCGCGGCTTTCTTGGCCCCGGGTTTCTTGGCGCCGCCGGCGATCCCGAGCCCCTTGACGGGAGCGGCGGGTGCGGCCGCGGCCTTCGGGGCCGCCTCGGCTTGCGCCTCCTCGGCCTCTTCGGCGGGTGCGGTCGCCGTGGCCGTCGCGGCCTTGGGCGCCGCGGCCGCCCGTTTTTCGGCTTCCTTGGCGGCCGTGCCCTTTTCGGGCAGCGTCGCCTTGTCGTATTCGAGGGACGCGAGCAGGATCTGGGCGACGTCGAGCACCTCGACACCGCTGCGCCCGGCCTCCTCCTGCCGGTCGTTGACGCCGTCGGTGACCATCACCCGGCAGAACGGGCACGCGGTGGCGATGGTGGTGGCCCCGGTGGCCAGCGCCTCGTCGACACGCTCGTGGTTGATCCGCTTGCCGATGTGCTCTTCCATCCACATCCGCGCGCCGCCGGCGCCGCAGCAGAAGCTGCGCTCGGCGTGCCGCGGCATCTCGGTCAGGTTCGCCCCAGAGGTCCCGATCAGCTCACGCGGCGCCTCGTAGACCTTGTTGTGCCGGCCCAGGTAGCAGGGGTCGTGGTAGGTGATGTCCTGCGACACCGGCGTCACCGGCACCAGCCTGTTGTCCCGGACCAGCCGGTTGAGCAGCTGGGTGTGGTGCAGCACCGAGTAGTTCGCGCCGAGCTGGCGGTACTCGCGGCCCAGGGTGTTGAAGCAGTGCGGGCAGGTCACCACGATCTTGCGGTCGACGGTCTCGGTGCCCTCGAACAGCCCGTCCAGGGTCTCGACGGCTTGCGCGGCCAGCTGCTGGAATAGGAACTCGTTGCCCGAGCGGCGCGCGGAGTCGCCGTTGCAGGACTCGCCGGTGCCGAGCACCAGGTACTTCACCCCGGCGATGGCCAGCAGCTCGGCGACGGCCTTGGTGGTCTTCTTGGCCTTGTCGTCGTAGGCGCCGGCGCAGCCGACCCAGAACAGGTACTCGTAGCCGTCGAAGCTGTCGACGTCCTCGCCGTAGACCGGCACGTCGAAGTCGACCTCGTCGATCCAGTTGGTGCGGTCCGACGCGTTCTGGCCCCACGGGTTGCCCTTGGTTTCCAGGTTCTTGAACAGCACCGACAGTTCCGAGGGGAACTCGGACTCCATCATCACCTGGTAGCGGCGCATGTCGATGATGTGATCGACGTGCTCGATGTCCACCGGGCACTGCTCGACGCAGGCGCCGCAGGACACGCAGGACCACAGCACGTCGGGGTCGATGACGCCGCCCTGCTCCTCGGTGCCGACCAGCGGCCGGGTGGCCTGCTCCGGGCCGGAACCCATGACGCGGCCGAAGCCCGACTCGGGAACGTGGTGGGCCTCGGCGTGCTCTTCGCCGGACAGCTCCTCGCCGAGCCCGCCCGCCGGCGTGCTCTCCAGTGGGCTCTCCTTGTCACCCAGGATGTAGGGCGCCTTGGCCATCCAGTGGTCGCGCAGGTCCATGATAACGAGCTTGGGGGACAGCGGCTTGCCGGTGTTCCATGCCGGGCACTGCGACTGGCAGCGCCCGCACTCGGTACAGGTGGCGAAGTCCAGCATGGCCTTCCAGCTGAAGTCCTCGACCTTGCCGCGCCCGAATGTCGCGTCGTCGGGCGGGTTTTCGAAGTCGATCGGCTTGCCGTCGTGCTCGAGCGGCAGCAGCGGGCCGAGCCCGTCGGGCAGCCGCTTGAAGATGACGTTGATCGGCGCCGTGAAGATGTGCATGTGCTTGGAGTGCAGCACGATGATCAGGAAGGCCAGCATGACCGCGATGTGCAGCAGCAGGGCCACCGTTTCGATGATCTCGTTGGCGGGCTGCCCCAGCGGGCGCAGGATCGCGCCGAACAGTTGCGACAGGAAGGCCCCGTTGCCGTAGGGCAGCGTGCCGTTGTTGACCGCGGATCCGCGCACCAGCACGTAGGTCCACACGACGTTGAAGATCATGAACAGCACCAGCCAGGCGCCGCCGGTGTGCGAGCCGTAGAACCGGGATGAGCGGCCGATCTCCTTCGGGCTGCGCATCAACCGGATGACGGCGAAGGTGGCGATGCCGAGGAAGACGGCCGTGGCGAAGAAGTCCTGCAGGAAGCCCAGCGCGTCCCACCGCCCGATGAACGGGATGTGGAAGTTGTCCTGGAACAACAGCCCGTAGGCCTCGATGTAGACCGTGAGGAGGATGAAGAAGCCCCACATGGTGAAGAAGTGCGCCAGGCCGGGGATCGACCACTTCAACAGCTTGCGCTGCCCGAAGACCTCGGAGAGCTCGGCCCAGATTCGTTTGCCGGGTTCGTCGGTGTGCCCCGGGGCCGGCTTGCCGGACGTGATCAGCTTGAACAGCCACAGGACCCGTCGTGCGGCGAGCGCGGCCACGACCAGCGTCATGCCCACGCCCACGACCAGCCTGATGAGCATCTGCGTTGTCACAGAAGGTCTCCCCAATGCATAGATAATTCGGCCTGTGCTCTATTTGCCTGCTTAAGCCCCGCTCATAGTTACATCTTCGCGGCTTTCGGCGCGAGAAAGGCTCCCCTAACTTCGGGTTCGTCGGCGCCTCTGGCCTGCTAGTTGATACCCGCTCGCCGGGTGTGACGTTTGTCGGAGTGACCAGCGCCACCAAATTTCGTTAAATGACCCTTTTCGGAGCCCTTTTCCGGCCAGACGCAATCGTTCGCGTCAGCGCCCGAATGGGGGCTGGAAGATCGGCGGCAGGGGTCGCACCCGGGTGGTCGTCGTCGGCGCCGCGGACGTGGTGGTCACCTGCGATGTCGTGGTGGGCGGCGCGGTGGTGGTCGTCGTGGTGCTCGGCGGGGGTGTCGTCGTCGTGGTCGACGGCTCCGGCGGCGGTGTCGTGGTGGTCGTGGTGGCCGGCGCCTCGCTGGACGGTGGCGGCGGAGCCGGAACGACGGTGACGGTGGTGCTGTCGTTCGGCCCGGTGATGGTCACCGTTTGTGGTGGTGGCGGTGGGTTGGGCGAGGACGTCGGGGGGGCCGGGGTGGACTTCGTCATCAACAGGCCGATCGCCAGCGCCGCGGCCACCAGCACCGCCACCCCCGCCCCGGCGACGGTCAACACCAGCGCTGTGCGCTTGTACCAGGGCAGCCCGCCCTGCTCGGGGTACTCGAATTCCCGTGCCTCGCTGGCATATTCGCCGGTTGCGTCGCGGCCGGTGTAGGGCACCGGCTCGTCGGAATCGGCGTCTTGCGACCACGCCAGGGCGTCATCCACATCGGTGGCCTGGGCGGCCCACGCGGCCTGGGTGGCCCCGATTCCCGCGGTGCCGACCATTTCGGTCGGCGTCTCCACGGCGGCGGCCGCGGTGGTTTCGGCGCCCCCCGCTGCGTACTGCGCACCGAGCGCCGCGGCGCCGAGTGCGGCGAGTGACGCCGGCTGCGCCGCGCTGCGGACCGGAACCCCGAAGCGCTGCGACAACCGCGCGGTGATCAGCGGGATGCTTGCGCCCCCGCCGACGATCGCCACGGCGCGCAGGTTGGTGTTCGGAATTCCGTTGCGCCGCAACGTGTCTTGCAGCGAGGTGACAAACCGGTCCAGCGGTGGGGAGATCAGTTGCTCGAACTCGGTGCGGGTCAGTTGGGTGGACTCCCCGGACGCCCCCGCGACGGTGCTCACCGCGGCGGTCGACAGTTGTTCCTTGGCGCGCCGGCAGGCGGCCAGCAGGCGGGTCTGCGATCCCATCCGCGCGCCGCCGCCCAGGACGGCGGTGCTGACATCGGAGGCCAGCAGGTGATCGACGATGAGCTGATCGATCGCGTCGCCGGAGAAGTCGGTGTGCCGCACGGCCGGGGCGACGGGCGCAAAGCCGGCATTGGCGTCCAGCACCGTGACGGTAGTGCCGCCGGCACCGAAGTCGCACAGCGCGACGACGCCGTCGGCGGGAAACCCCGGCGTGCCGCGCAGGGCCGCCACCGCGGCCGTGGCGTCGGAAACCAGCATCGGCGCGACCCCACCGCGCGCGAGATCCGACTGGGCGAAGAACTCGTCGCGCAGCGCCGCGAACTGTTCGTCGGACCAGTAGGCGGGGACCGCGATGCTGATCGGTGTCCCGTAGCCGACCGTGCGGGCCATCGCCTCGATCGCCTCGACCGTCAGCGCCGCGCCCAGGTACTTGGTGCCGTCGGCCGCCACCAGCGGTGCCCGGTCGCCGACCCGCTCGACGAACCCGCGCAGCACCAGGCCGGGTGCGGTCAGGTTCGGATTCTCTTCCGGCAGGCCGACTTCGGTGGGACGGTGCTCGAACAGGGTGACCACCGAGCTGCGGGTGACCGGGGCGGTGCCGGCGCGGGCCGCCACCAGATTGGCCACCCCGATCGATAGCCCGAGCGACTGGCTCATGTCCGCACCCCTGTGTCAGTAGTCCCGTGGATTGCAGCGAGTCTAGGGCGCCGCCGGCGCCGCGTCGCCGAGCGTGATCGGCCTGCCGCCGACTCGCTAACGCAGGCCCGGCGGAACCGTGATGACCGTCGGCACCTGCGGAATGGTGATCACCGGCGGCAGCTGCGGCAGATGGTGGCGATGCGTGGGCTGCTGCGTTTGTTGCCCGGTGGGCTGCTGCTGCGTCGGCTGCTGGGCCGGCGGCTGCTCTTCGGCGCTGCTGCTGGACTCGGTGGTGGTCGTGGTCGTCGTGGTCGACGGCGTCGTTGTTGTCGTTGTCGTGGTGGTGCTCGTCGTCGACTTGGGGACGTGGTTGACGGATTGGTCGTCGTGAATGAGCTCGATGATCCCGAAGACGATCAGGCCGATCAGGATGACGACGGAAATCAACCAGGCGATGAGCATCGCGGGCCTGCGGTACCAGGGCGTGGGCTCGGGTTCCTGGTCGAACGGGTCGAAGCCCTGGGGTTGCTCGAACCCGTGGGGCGGCTGGGGCGGGAAGTTCGGTGGCGGGACTTCACCGGTCGGCGGCTCGCTCATGCCGAAATCGGCATGCTGGGTCGGCCGATTGTGGAAGTCATCGCGTGGACCGTTGGATGCCACGGCACCGATGGTACTGACCGCACCTGCCAGCCTGCTGATGCCAACCCCTAAGGGGCGGTCGCGTCGCTCAGAAGGAGGGGTGCGGGTTCCCACACAGAGCGTGCACTCAGGGTCCACAGCCTACCGCCAGACTGTGGCGCTCAACACACCCGCCACACCATTTCCGGACGAATGATATTGCAGTACAGCACAATTCGACCGCCCCATCGCTTTTGACTTACCAACATATTCGTGACAGTCTCTTTTCCCGAATCGATGTGGAGGTCGAACGGCAAGCCCACATCAACTGCGGCGCCTCCCGGGCTGGGCAGGCCGGCGAGTGAGCCGCCAGCGACCGACACGTACCCGCCGTCACAGCGGCGACGCCCGGTATGACATCGGGGTCCTGACGCCGCGGCGAGCGGCCATGCAATCCGAGCGCAGGGTAGGGAGGCGATCACGATGCCCGGCCGGCCCGCCCATGCGCCCCGGGTTCGTCGTCTCTGCTACAACGATCGGCCCTGCTAATGGCCGCCGATCCCACAGACCGCGAATGGTGGTCAGAAGCCGGCGACGACGCCCCGACCGCGGCGAGCCAGCACCGTCGCGCGGCGGAGCTGCCCAATGGGACCGACCCGGCCAAGTGCGCAGATGCGGCCCACGAGGGAGCGTCGCAGCGTGCAGTCGGTGCCGTCGCGGAGGCGGGAAGCCAACTGACGAGCGCCGTGGTCGTCATTGCGCTCGTCTCGGCGATCTCGGGCTTGCTCTACGGCTACAACACCGGTGTCATCTCCTGGGCCCTATTGCAGCTCACCGAGGAGTTCAACCTCACCGCGGCCTGGAAGCAGGTGGTCGCCGCCAGCATCCTGCTCGGCGCCATCGTCGGGGCGTTGGCGTGCAGCTGGCTATCCGACCGGTTCGGCCGGCGCGGCACGCTGTTGATGCTGGCGGTGCTGTTCATCGTCGGCGCGCTGTGGTGTGCCGACGCGCCGGATGTCGTGGTGCTGTCGCTGGGAAGGCTGGTCTTGGGCTTCGCCGTCGGCGGGGCGACCCAGACGGCCCCGATGTATGTCGCCGAGCTCTCGCCGTCGGCCTACCGGGGGCGGTTGGTGCTGTGCTTCCAGATCGCCATCGGGGTGGGCATCCTCGCCGCTAACCTCATCGGGGTCTTCGACTCGGTCTCCTGGCGGGGGCCGACCGGAATCGCGTGCGTACCCGCCGCGATCATGCTGTGGCTGTTGCTGCGCCTCCCGGAAAGTCCGCGCTGGCTGGTCAAGCAAGGTGATCGAAACGCCGCGCGAGCCGTGCTGGAGCGGGTCCGGCCCGACGGCTACGACGTGGGCGCCGAGCTGGACGAGGCGACCGAACTCGCGCGCATGGAACGCAAGGCCAGCACCCGCGGGTGGAGCGGGCTGCGCGACGCCTGGGTGCGCCCGGCCCTGGTCCTGGGTTGTGGCATCGCGGTGTTCACCCAGCTCAGCGGCATCGAGATGATCATCTACTATGCGCCGACCATCCTGACTGACGACGGCGTGTACCGGTCCGTGGCTCTGCTGGTGTCGGTGATGTTGGGTGCGACGTACGTGATCGCCCAACTAGTGGGGTTGGCCATTATCGACCGGGTCGGCCGGCGCCGGCTCACCCTCATCATGGTGCCGGGCGCGGCGATCAGCCTGTTCGCGCTCGGGCTGATCTTCGTCACCGCCGACAGCGGTCGAGATGTGATCGCCTACATCATGATTTCCCTGATCGCCTTCATGGTGTTCAATGCCGGCGGTCTGCAGCTGATGGGATGGCTGACCGGCTCGGAGACCTATCCGCTGGCGGTGCGACCGGAGGGCACCGCCGTGCATTCGGCGACGCTGTGGGGGACCAACCTGCTCATCACGCTGACGCTGCTGTCGCTCATCAATGCGATCGGGGTCGGACCCTCGATGTGGCTCTACGCGTTGTTCAACGTGGCGGCGTGGATATTCGTATTCTTCCGCATGCCCGACCTCACCGGTAAAAGCCTGGAAGAAATCGAAAAGAACCTGGCGGAGGGGAAATTCCGACCGTCAGACTTCGCACGCTGACGAATACGCTTGCGCGGCACGTCTTTTCGGGCTGCTGTGCGGCGCGGTCACACGCCAGCCATTGACTGGCCTCGAAGGATCCGTTCGATCCGGTCGAGCAGCTCGCACGGGTTTTCGTGGGCGCCGTCTTTCCAGGCGATTAGTGCGTTAAGAAGGTTAATCGGCTGGATGGTCAACTGCAGGCCGAGCAGCACAGTCTTGGACTCGCTGCTCAAACCCGTTGCGCGGTAGCTGATTGCGACTTGCAGCGACTGGCCGCTCACACCATTCGGGACGATCTTGGGCTCGATCGACACGACACACTCACGGCTTATTTCGGTCAACTCTTCTTTCGGCGCAGTCAGGCGCACCGTCAACACCGAGGGCGAAATGCACAGAAGGCACCGGCGCCACATACGTACCGCGCTGGAAACGAAGATGGGCGTCAGAACCAGCAGAAGGATTCCGATGAACCGAAGCCACGCGGGATTGCCGGGTGCACTGCCCGCGCCGATACCTGCGACAGCGAGCAATGGGAACAGCACGTTCAAGACGTACACATTCCCCTCGTACCACGGGATGTATCGACAAATAATCTCGTCGCCCGCCCGGGTGACTCCCGGCCGAAAAATTCGGCGTCTTCCGAGGATGAACATGAGTGCCGCGCAGAATGCGATCAAGGACAGGTACCACCGCACTCCGACCGATGCTGCTACCGCCGCAAGAAGGAGCAGAGCGGCGCCAAAGGTGTACCGCAGTCCCCGCCGCCACTGGCCACTGGTCTCGCCGTTGATCATCGGTGACGGTCTCGGGTGGTCACTGTGAATTGCCCCGAAGGATCCCTTCGACCTGATCCAGTAGCTCGCACGGGTTTTCGTGGCCGCCGTCTTTCCAGGCCACGAGGGCGTTGAGCAGGTTGATCGGTTGAACGCTCAGATACATTCCGAGCATCACCGTCGCGGTCGCCTCGCTGCTGACATCGGCGGGCTGGTAGGCGACTTCGACTTGCAACCGCTCGGTACCGGCCGCCACGCTCGGGACGAGCTTTGGCTCGATCGAACGGACATGCTCACGCCGGATGTCGGTCAACTCACTGCCGCGCTCTGCGATCCGCACGGTCAACGCCGCGGGGGTGATACGGAGAAGGGATCGGCGCCAGATCCAGAGGGAGACTCCCACCAATAAGGCAGAGATGGCCAGCAGAATGGCCCCGCCGTACCACAGCCACGCCGGATTACCGGGTGCACATCCTGCGCCAATCATGGCGATCGCGATTAGGGGGAACAGCAAGGTCGCCATGTATGGGTTGCTCTCGTACCACGGAAGATAGCGGCAGACAATCTCCTGCCCGGTCCGCCTGACCCCGGCGCCGAAAATTCGGCGGCCGCTCCCATAAATGATGCCGACGCCGACCGCAGCGGCGCCGACAGGCAGATACCAAGCCGACCCAACCAGCACATTTATGCCCGCCAACAGGCATAGTGCACCACCGACGGCGTAACGCAGTTTCGGTACACGACGTTTCGCTGTATTACTTGCCATCAGCAACGGTCCCGTGTTCGGTTCTCGGGATAGCGCCGTGGTACCCCGCGGACGTTGGATTTGTCACCGGACCCGATCGAGTGGTCAGCCAGACACCCGATCCATCCATCGGTGAATCGTGTAACGCGGTCACTGTTAGTTGCGCGATCAGCGTCTCCCGTTCGGCCGTGATGATCCTCGATTGTGACGTGCTGTCGATGGTGCCGAGTTCATGCGCGATCTGGATCGCGAGCGTCCCCGCGCTACCGGGACCCTCGCGTGCTGCGGTGAATTCTCGATGCAGTTCACGGCATTTCGGCGCCGACTGCAACTGCTGGTCAGACAGCATGGCAAATACTTCGGGTGGATCCAGCGAGGCCTCGACCCGATGCATCGTCAACACCGCGTTTGCGCAAAACACGTCGATACATGGGTCGGCACGACAAACCCACACACGAACTCCCTCAGCGGATTCGAACGGTTCCCAGCCCGGCGGCACCCCCACCTCAACAACAAACCCGACGAACCGATCGACTGGGGACACAGCGAGGCCGTGCTCTTCTGTGAACTCATCGAATCGCATCGTCGTCGTCCTACCCGAAACCGAATACGGATTCCACGCCATGCACCACACTCCCGATCGCATCCGCGGCGGGTTGCCAGGCCACTTCTACCGTCTTGGAGGCCACGAAGGCGGCTCCTGCTCCGACAACGGCGCCTGCCACCAGGCCAACTGCGGTGCCCGCTCCTGGAACGACCGAACCAAGCGCCGCACCCAACTCCGAGCCAGCCACCGCGCCGCCTACCCAACCGCCGGCTGCGAGACCGGCGGCGACACCCGCGCTCTCCCGCGTGACGGCCTCTGGCACCGAGTTGCCGTCATGGATGTCGGACATGACGGCGGGCACCGCGCTGGCCGCAGCGACCACCCCGCCGACACGGGAGAACCCCTTCAGCTCGATGCCGCCGATCTTCGGATCCTCGAACCACCTCAACAAGCCCGGATCAGCCTTGCCGGGACCCGTACCGGGGGACTCGGCAATCAATCTGGTCGTCGCCCCGCGCACACCGTCGGCGGTACCACCGGCGATCGCGCCCGCGGCGCCGGTCAGCACCTCGCCCTTCGTCGGGGCCAACGCGGGACCGCCGCCGGGCTGCTCGGCCGCGCCCCCGCCGGGCTGCTCGGCCGCTCCCTGGGCGGGTCCGGTTTGGGGGGCCGTGAGGTCGTATCCGTCCGCGTGCAGGGTCCCCATTGCGTTCTGAAACGAGTTGGCGTAACCGTCGCGGGTCGATTGCAGCTGGCCCAGCGCCGCTTTGGTGTCGCGGATGGCGTCGTCTTCGCGGCCGCTGATAAACGCGTCCAGCGCGTGTCGGTCTTCCGCGGTGAGTGTGGGATCTTTTTCCAGCTCCACCGCTTGGCCGATGAAGCCGTCCAGCTGCTGCAACTGACTTTCTAGCGCCGCGATCTGCCCGGCCGCCGACTTTTGCGCCTCGGCCAGGTTGGCAGCGATGTTTTCCAGGTCCGCACCGATCTTGGGCAGCTGCAAGGACTGCGCCCCAAGGGATTTCGTCACGCGCTGCACTTCGGCGGAGCCGTTGATCGGATGATCCCCATTCTGATGGTTCCACGCGGCGTCGAAGCGGCTGCGGGCCTGGTCGAACGCATTGGTGGCCTCGGCGGTGCATCGGCCCGCCTTGAGAAACGCCTCCGCCAGCTGAGCAATCTGAAACGGGCTACCGGCCTGCAGGCTCTGGTTGACCGCCCACGGATCACCACCGGCTTCAGCGATCAGCGCCGCGACGCTGATGTAGCGCAGTTGCATGGAGTCGTGAGGTCTTCTTGGTTAGGCCGGGCTGAGCGAGCACCGGTAGCTGGTCGGCGACATCACGCGGCAGACCGATCCCCCCGCCACGCCGTCGACAAGGTTACCGCCCTAGAACGTGTTGACCTTGTCGATGCTGACGAACATGCCGTGCTTGGTCTGGTCGTTGGTGAAGCGGGTGCCGTCGACGTTGGCGATGATCGTCCAGCCCTGGGCGGCGTAGGTCTGGTAATCGATCTTGACGGTCGGGATGGCTCCGAGGTTGCCCAGCACCCACTGCACCTTGCCGCCGGTGGTGACGCTGACGCCGTTGGCGTGCTCACCGTCCTGCAGCGGGGAGTTGGTGAAGGGCGCCTCGCAGCCGACGGTGTCCTTGTTGATCTGGCAGCGCGTCACGCCGGATTTGGTCTCGATGAAGACGTAGCCGTTCTGGTCGGGCGGCAGGGGGATGGCGCCGGCCGGATTCGTGGGGCCCGTCGGCGCGGCCGGAGCCGTCGGGGCCGGAGCGGCGGTGGCCGACGGCGGCGACGGCGTGGATCGCGGCGTGGGGAAGGACGGTTCGCCCGCGCCCGCCCCGGGCGAAGCCACCGGCCGGCCGCCGATGACGGAGCTGCAGCCGGACACCAGCCCGGAGCCGGCGAACAGGGCTACGAGCAGCAGCGAACCACCGGCCAGGCTCCGCCGCACATTATCCGAAAACCGCACCCGCCGCTCCCCAGACGATTCGAATGGCGGCACTCAGGTTACCCACCCTCCGACGACAGTCGCTGCACTCGAGTGCCTATCGATGCGGCGCCGATGGTGAAGCTTTACCGCCGCGTGACCGACTCGCGGGGCGACTGTGCGCCGCCACCGCTGGCCCCGGGAACAACACGGGACCGCGGGCCGTTAACATGATCGACAAGTTGAGTGAACCAGGCTCAAGACTAGGTTGACAGCCTATCGCCCTCAGGGGCAGGCTTGAGCGGGGTTCACTCAGCATAGTGGCACCAGACAAGCTCTACACAATCAGGAGGAATCACTATGGCTCGTGCGGTCGGTATCGACCTCGGGACCACCAACTCCGTCGTCGCAGTCCTCGAGGGCGGTGACCCCGTCGTCGTCGCCAACTCCGAGGGCTCGCGGACCACCCCGTCCATCGTCGCGTTCGCGCGCAACGGCGAGGTGCTCGTCGGCCAGCCCGCCAAGAACCAGGCGGTCACCAACGTCGACCGGACCATCCGTTCGGTCAAGCGGCACATGGGCACCGACTGGTCCATCGAGATCGATGACAAGAAATACACCGCCCAGGAGATCAGCGCCCGCGTGCTGATGAAGCTGAAGCGCGACGCCGAGGCATACCTGGGCGAGGACGTCACCGACGCGGTGGTCACCGTGCCGGCGTACTTCAACGACGCCCAGCGTCAGGCGACCAAGGAAGCCGGCCAGATCGCCGGCCTGAACGTCCTGCGCATCGTCAACGAGCCGACCGCCGCCGCACTGGCCTACGGCCTGGACAAGGGCGAGAAGGAGCAGACCATCCTGGTCTTCGACCTCGGTGGCGGCACGTTCGACGTGTCGTTGCTCGAGATCGGCGAGGGCGTGGTCGAGGTCCGCGCCACCAGCGGTGACAACCACCTCGGTGGGGACGACTGGGACGACCGCGTCGTCGACTGGCTCGTCGACAAATTCAAGGGCACCAGCGGAATTGACCTGACCAAGGACAAGATGGCGATGCAGCGGCTGCGTGAGGCCGCGGAGAAGGCCAAGATCGAACTCTCGAGTTCGCAGAGCACCTCGATCAACCTGCCTTACATCACCGTCGACGCGGACAAGAACCCGCTGTTCCTCGACGAGCAGCTCACGCGCGCCGAATTCCAGCGCATCACACAGGATCTGCTGGACCGCACCCGTCAGCCCTTCCAGTCCGTGATCAAGGACGCCGGCATCTCGGTCTCCGAGATCGACCACGTGGTCCTGGTGGGTGGTTCCACCCGGATGCCCGCGGTGACCGAACTGGTCAAGGAGCTCACCGGCGGCAAGGAGCCCAACAAGGGCGTCAACCCCGACGAGGTGGTGGCCGTGGGTGCCGCTCTTCAGGCTGGCGTGTTGAAGGGCGAGGTGAAAGACGTTCTGCTGCTTGACGTTACGCCGCTGAGCTTGGGTATCGAGACCAAGGGTGGCGTGATGACCAAGCTCATCGAGCGCAACACCACGATCCCGACCAAGCGGTCGGAGACCTTCACCACGGCCGATGACAACCAGCCGTCCGTGCAGATCCAGGTGTACCAGGGTGAGCGCGAAATCGCTTCGCACAACAAGCTGCTCGGCTCCTTCGAGCTGACCGGCATCCCGCCGGCGCCCCGCGGCGTCCCGCAGATCGAGGTCACCTTCGACATCGACGCCAACGGCATCGTGCACGTCACGGCCAAGGACAAGGGCACCGGCAAGGAGAACACGATCAAAATCCAGGAGGGCTCCGGCCTGTCCAAGGAGGAGATCGACCGGATGATCAAGGACGCCGAGGCGCACGCCGAGGAGGACCGCCAGCGTCGCGAGGAGGCCGACGTCCGCAACCAGGCCGAATCGCTGGTCTACCAGACGGAGAAGTTCGTCAAGGACCAGCGCGAAGCCGAGGGCGGGTCGAAGGTTCCCGAGGACACGCTGTCCAAGGTCGACGCCGCGATCGCCGAGGCCAAGACGGCCCTGGGTGGCACCGACATCACCGCGATCAAGTCGGCGATGGAGAAGCTGGGCCAGGAGTCGCAGGCGCTCGGGCAGGCCATCTACGAGGCCACCCAGGCCGCGGGCGAGCAGACCGACGCGACCGGTGGTGGGCAGGCTGGCTCCGCTGACGACGTCGTGGACGCGGAGGTGGTCGACGACGACCGGGAGTCCAAGTGACAGAAGGAAACCCACAGGAACAGGTGACCGTCACCGACAAGCGGCGAATCGATCCTGAGACCGGTGAAGTACGGCAGGTCCCTCCCGGCGATACGCCGGGAGGGCCGGCCCCGGCCGACGAGCCGGCGGTTCAGGGCGAGGGCAAGCTCGCCGAGCTGACCGCCGATCTGCAACGCGTGCAGGCCGACTTCGCGAACTACCGCAAGCGGGCGCTGCGCGACCAGCAGGCCGCGGCGGACCGGGCCAAGGCCGCCGTCGTCAACCAATTGCTGGGCGTGCTCGACGATCTCGACCGGGCGCGCAAGCACGGCGACCTCGAGTCGGGCCCGCTGAAGGCGGTGGCCGACAAGCTGGAGGGCGCGCTGACCGGGCTCGGCCTGACGGCGTTCGGCGAGGAGGGCGAGGACTTCGACCCGGTGCTGCACGAAGCCGTCCAGCACGAGGGCGACGGATCTCGCCCGGTGATCGGCACCGTCATGCGGCAGGGCTACAAGCTCGGCGATCAAATCCTGCGCCACGCCATGGTCGGCGTCGTCGACACGGTCGACGACGAAGGCGACGAATCGGCCTCGGCCGGTGAGGCTGAGGAAACCGCGCCGGTCGAATCGGACGATAACGCCGGCACGTCCGGTGACTAGACCACACAATCAGCACAACGCAACGCCGAAGGTGAGGGGGTGACGCGACATGGCCCAGCGTGAATGGGTCGAAAAAGACTTCTACAAGGAGCTGGGCGTCTCCTCTGACGCCAGTCCCGAAGAGATCAAACGCGCCTACCGCAAACTGGCGCGCGATCTGCACCCGGATGCCAACCCGGACAATCCCGCCGCCGGTGAACGATTCAAAGCCGTGTCGGAGGCGCACAACGTGTTGTCCGATCCGGCCAAGCGCAAGGAATACGACGAAACCCGAAGGCTGTTCGCCGGCGGCGGTTTTGGCGGGCGCCGGTTCGATACCGGCGGCTTCGGTGGCTTCAACGTCGGCGGCGACGGGGCGGAGTTCAACCTCAACGATCTGTTCGACGCCGCCGGCCGCAGCGGCGGCACCAACATCGGCGACCTGTTCGGCGGATTGTTCGGGCGCGGCGCCGGCGGCCGGCCCAGCCGGCCGCGCCGCGGCAACGACCTCGAGACCGAAACCCAGCTGGAATTCGTCGAGGCCGCCAAGGGTGTGGCGATGCCGCTGCGGCTGACCAGCCCGGCGCCGTGCACCAACTGCCATGGCAGCGGGGCGCGGCCGGGCACCAGCCCGAAGGTGTGTCCCACCTGCAACGGCTCCGGCGTGATCAACCGCAACCAGGGCGCGTTCGGTTTCTCCGAGCCCTGCACCGATTGCCGGGGCAGCGGCTCGATCATCGAGCACCCCTGCGAGGAGTGCAAGGGCACCGGGGTCACCACCCGGACCCGCACCATCAACGTGCGCATCCCGCCCGGCGTCGAGGACGGACAGCGCATCCGGCTGCCCGGCCAGGGTGAGGCCGGTCTGCGCGGCGCGCCTTCGGGCGACCTGTATGTGACGGTGCACGTGCGCCCGGACAAGGTGTTCGGCCGCGACGGCGACGACCTGACCGTCACCGTTCCCGTCAGCTTCACCGAATTGGCCTTGGGCTCAACCATTTCGGTGCCCACGCTGGACGGCAAAGTCGGTGTCCGGGTGCCCAAGGGCACGTCCGACGGCCGCATCCTGCGGGTGCGCGGACGCGGTGTGCCCAAGCGCAGCGGCGGCAACGGGGACCTGCTGGTCACCGTAAAGGTCGCCGTGCCACCGAATCTGGAGGGCGCGGCCCAGGAGGCGCTGGAGGCATACGCCGCCGCCGAGCGCTCCAGCGGGTTTGACCCCCGGGCAGGATGGGCGGGTAATCGCTGATGGCCAAGGGCTCGAGTAATTCACGAAATGAGGATGCCCGAACGTTCCTGATCTCGGTCGCCGCCGAGCTGGCCGGCATGCACGCCCAAACCCTGCGCACCTACGACCGCCTCGGCCTGGTCAGCCCGCGCCGCACTTCCGGTGGGGGACGCCGCTATTCGGAGCACGACGTCGACCTGCTGCGTGAGGTGCAGCGGCTCTCGCAGGACGAGGGGGTCAACCTCGCCGGCATCAAGCGGATCATCGAGCTGACCAACCAGGTCGAGGCCCTGCAGGCGCGGATCAAAGAGTTGAACGAGGAATTGGCGCAGCTGCGCGCCAGCCAGCGCCGCGACGTGGCGGTGGTGCCCAAGAGCACCGCGCTGGTGGTGTGGCAGCCGCGCCGGGGGCGTTAATCGTCGGGAAGTTTGTCTTGCGCCCCAAGGGTTCCTGTCTCCGGAGCACACAACATTCGCAAAAGCGCTAGCGCATGTGCTAGCGCTTTTCGCATGCTCCTGGTGATCAGCAGACAGCGACTGCAGTGACCCAGGTGGTCACTGTGATCGCACCCGGATCGAAAACTGCGTCACCACCGGCTCACCCGGCGCAGCGCAGCGATAGCCGCCGCGGCGCAGCGCGTCGGTCGGTGCGGCCATCGGCTCGAAACAGATGATGGCCTTGGACGGATCGTCGACCGGCGGCGCGAAGATCTGCGCCGCCGGATAGCCCCGCTCGAAATGCACCTCGATGCGTCGTCCGCCCCCGGACACCGCGAACACCGCGCCCTCGGTGACGTCGTCGTAGGCATCGTCAAAGGCCTTGTCGCGCAACGCCTCTCCGCCTGCCGGCTGCGGCTCGGACTCGCCGGTGGGCAGCCCCTTGTCGTCGAGACCGAGGTGCCGCAGCGCCGGCGTCTCGACGACCCAGTCACCGCGGGCCACGCCCGGCACTTGCAGGTAGGGATGAAACCCGAAGCACAGCGGCACCGCCGAGTCGCCGGTGGCGGCGACGGTGCTCCGCACCGTCAGGGTGCGATCGGCCAGTCGCGCGGTCACTGTCAGCAAATGCGGGTACGGGAAGCTGGCCAGCAGTCGTGGATCGGCACCGAAATCCACCAGAGCGGTCAGCTCGTTCGGGGACTCGTCCGTCACCCGCCAACCGGGATAGGCGGCCAGGACGCCGTGGATCGGCAACCCGTTGGGGTCGGCGCGCACCCCGTTCTCACCCGGCGTCAGGTCCACCGTCGCGCCCTGCGCGGTATAGGTGTTCGCGCCCAACCGGTTTGCCCACGGATACAGGATCGGGATGCCCATCGTCTTGCCGTCGCTGACATAGGCGTCCAGACCGCGACGTTGGCCGAGCAACTCCGCGCCGGCGTCGCGCAGCGACGTGCCGATCATCCCCGCGTCCGGAACGAACTGGGCAACCAGTGGCGACGAAGGATCGCGCAGGGTGACGACGTGCATGGCTACCTCCAGAGCGGATCGTGCTGAATGCGTTCGGGCGGAGCGCCTTTGGCGAGCAGCGCGGACTTGGTGGCGCTGACCATCGCCGGCCCGCCGCAGATCAGGATCTGACGGTCGCCCCAGCCGCCGTACTTGGTCACCACGTCGGGCAGCCGGCCGATCTGGTGCACGTGCAGGCCCCGCGGCGGCGTGACGTCGGGATAGTCGGCGGCCCACGCCGGGTCGGCGCTGTACTCCGAGACCGGCGACACCGACAGCCACGGGTTGTGCGACGCGACCTGCCACAGGGTGGGCAGGTCGTAGAGTTCGCAGCGGTAGCGCGCGCCGAAGAACAGATGTATCCGCGGGTTGACCGCGTAGCGGGACAGGTCCATGATGAGCGCCCGCAGCGGCGCCAGGCCCGTGCTGCCGGCGACCATCAGCACGTCGCCGCCGTCTCGGTCGACGCCCAGGCCGCCGTGTGGGCTGGACAGCCGCCACCGGTCGCCGATGCGGGTTTCGTTGACGATCGCGGTGCTGACCAGGCCGCCGGGCACCAGGCGCACGTGGAACTCGATCCCGCCGCCGGGATCGGCGGGAATGGCGGGGCTCAGATATCGCCAGCGGCGCGGGCATTGCGGCACATGGGCGTTGACGTATTGCCCAGGGTGGTAGTGCATCGGCTGGTCGAGCTGAAGCCGAACGACCGCCAGGTCCCGCGACACCCGCAGGTGTTCGATGACGGTGCCGTCCCACCAGGCGGGTCCCTCCTCGGCGTCCGCGGCGCCGCTCATCACCCCGGTGATCAGGTTCAGCGACTGCCTGGCCGCGTCGTCGACCGCGCCGGTCCAGGCCGCACCCAGATGCGAGCGGAGCGTCGCCAGCAATGCGCGGCCCAGGGTGTCGTAATGGTGCGGCAGCACACCGTATTTGCGGTGGTCCCGCCCGAGCTGGGCTAAAAACGCCACCGGCTCCCGCGCGCGCCGCGCGACCAGTTCGCCGTACACCCAGTGCATCGCGTGGCCGAAAGCGGCGCGCTGGGCGCTCATTTCGGGTGGGAAGAGATCGCGCACCGAGGCGTCGAGGGCGAACCAATGGGTGTAGAAGCGGTGCACCAGCTCGCCGGAATCACCCTGGGAGCCCGAGCGGCCCGCGCCGTCCGGTTCGAAGGCGTCGCGCAGCACGGCCAGCGCTTGGACGTCCTCGAGGCTCACGGGCCCCGATTCTAGGCTCGGATTCCGTGGATTCAGCCCTGCCGGACGACGTTGGCTGTCCCGGCGCTGACGATCTTGGGTGAACCCCAGTGGTAGACAACGACGTTGCCGGCTCCGGATGCGCTCAGCGCGTCCGTGCTGTCGACCGCGACGCGATTGTCGTTGCCGGAGACGGTGACGCTGGTGCAGTGGCCGGTGAGGGTGATCGTGTTGTTCTTTCCGCTCACCGACAGGTAGCCGGCGTGGCAGGGCAGCGTCTTCGTCGTACCGGCGCCGCTCACCTGCAGCGTCCCGGCGTCGGGCACCTCACTGGACTGGCTGCCGTGGGCGAGGTCGGTATGCAGGCCGACCGAGACAAGGCCCGCGAGCGCCACTCCGGCGAGGGCGGCCAGCCATAAGCCCCTGCCCCGGCGCGGGGTTCGGGTGGGGTCGGCGGCCTGGTCGGGGTGTTGCATCGTCTGCGTCATCGCTACGGGGGTACCCCGTACGGCGTAGTGCCCAAAACTCGGTAGAGTTGAGTGGAACAGACTCAACATTGACGACGTTGAACAAGCAGACAAGCATTTTTGCCAGCTCCCTTTCGACCCGAATGGAGGCGTCGTGGACTCTTTCAACCCGACCACCAAGACCCAGGCGGCGCTGACCTCGGCGCTGCAGGCGGCCTCGGCCGCCGGTAACCCGGAGATCCGGCCCGCCCACCTGCTGATGGCGTTGCTGACCCAGGCGGACGGCATCGCCGCGCCGCTGCTGGAGGCCGTGGGGGTCGCGCCCGCCACCATCCGCGCCGAAGCCGAGCGCCTGCTCGAGCGGCTGCCGCAGGCCAGCGGCGCCAGCTCGCAGCCGCAGCTCTCGCGCGAGTCGCTGGCCGCCATCACCACCGCCCAGCAACTGGCCACCGAGATGGACGACGAATACGTCTCCACCGAACACCTGATGGTCGGCCTTGCCACCGGCGACTCCGACGTCGCCAAGCTGCTCACCGGGCACGGCGCGTCGCCGCAGGCGTTGCGGGAGGCGTTCGTCAAGGTCCGCGGCAGCGCCCGGGTCACCAGCGCCGACCCCGAGGCCACCTATCAGGCGCTGGAGAAGTACTCGACCGACCTGACCGCGCGCGCCCGCGAAGGCAAGCTCGACCCGGTTATCGGGCGTGACAACGAGATTCGCCGCGTCGTACAGGTGTTGAGCCGGCGCACCAAGAACAACCCGGTGCTGATCGGCGAGCCCGGCGTCGGCAAGACCGCGATCGTGGAGGGCCTGGCCCAGCGCATCGTCGCCGGCGACGTGCCGGAGAGCCTGCGCGACAAGACCGTCATCAGCCTGGACCTCGGCTCGATGGTCGCCGGCGCGAAGTATCGCGGCGAGTTCGAGGAACGCCTCAAGGCCGTCCTGGACGACATCAAGAACTCCGCCGGGCAGATCATCACCTTCATCGACGAGCTGCACACCATCGTCGGCGCCGGCGCGACCGGCGAGGGTGCGATGGACGCCGGCAACATGATCAAGCCGATGCTGGCCCGCGGCGAGCTGCGCCTGGTCGGCGCCACCACGCTCGACGAGTACCGCAAGTACATCGAGAAGGACGCCGCGCTGGAGCGCCGCTTCCAGCAGGTGCTGGTCGGGGAGCCGTCGGTGGAGGACACCGTCGGCATCCTGCGCGGACTCAAGGACCGCTACGAGGTGCACCACGGCGTGCGCATCACCGACTCGGCCCTGGTGGCCGCGGCGACGCTGTCCGACCGCTACATCACCGCGCGCTTCCTGCCGGACAAGGCCATCGACCTGGTCGACGAGGCCGCCAGCCGGCTGAAGATGGAGATCGACTCGCGGCCCGTCGAGATCGACGAGGTCGAGCGCCTGGTGCGCCGCCTCGAGATCGAGGAGATGGCGCTGGCCAAAGAAGAGGACGAGGCGTCCAAGGAGCGGCTGGAGAAGCTGCGCTCCGAGCTGGCCGACCAGAAGGAGAAGCTCGCCGAGCTCACCACGCGCTGGCAGAACGAGAAGAACGCGATCGACGTGGTGCGCGAGCTCAAGGAACAGCTCGAGGCGCTGCGCGGGGAGTCCGAGCGCGCCGAGCGCGACGGCGACCTGGCCAAGGCCGCCGAGCTGCGCTACGGCCGCATCCCCGAGGTCGAGAAGAAACTCGACGCCGCGCTTCCGCAGGCCGAGGCCCGCGAGAACGTGATGCTCAAGGAGGAGGTCGGCCCCGACGACATCGCCGACGTGGTGTCGGCGTGGACCGGCATCCCGGCCGGACGGATGCTCGAGGGCGAGACCGCCAAACTGCTGCGCATGGAAGACGAGCTGGGCAAGCGCGTCATCGGGCAGCGCAAGGCGGTGACGGCGGTGTCCGACGCAGTGCGGCGCGCCCGCGCAGGCGTCGCCGACCCCAACCGGCCGACCGGTTCGTTCATGTTCCTGGGCCCGACCGGTGTCGGTAAGACCGAGCTGGCCAAGGCGCTGGCGGAGTTCCTGTTCGACGACGAGCGCGCGATGGTCCGCATCGACATGAGCGAGTACGGCGAGAAGCACTCGGTGGCCCGGCTGGTCGGCGCCCCTCCCGGCTACATCGGCTACGACCAGGGCGGTCAGCTGACCGAGGCGGTGCGGCGGCGTCCGTACACGGTGATCCTGTTCGACGAGATCGAGAAGGCGCACCCGGACGTGTTCGACGTGCTGTTGCAGGTGCTCGACGAGGGCCGGCTCACCGACGGGCAGGGCCGCACGGTCGACTTCCGCAACACCATCCTGATCCTGACGTCCAACCTGGGCTCGGGTGGCACCGAGGAGCAGGTGATGGCCGCGGTGCGCTCGGCGTTCAAGCCGGAGTTCATCAACCGGCTCGATGACGTCATCGTCTTCGCCGGCCTGGAGCCCGGTGAGCTGGTGGCCATCGTCGACATCCAGCTGGCACAGCTGCAGAAGCGGCTGGCGCAGCGCCGCCTCACCCTCGAGGTGTCGCTGCCGGCCAAGCAGTGGCTGGCGCATCGGGGATTCGACCCGGTCTACGGCGCGCGGCCGCTGCGCCGGCTGGTGCAACAGGCCATCGGCGACCAGCTGGCCAAGCTGTTGCTGGCCGGCGACGTGCACGACGGCGACACCGTGCCGGTGAACGTCAGCCCCGACGGCGACTCCCTGATCCTGGGCTGAGCCGCGTTCGAACGTCGACTTGTTGTGGTTCTTTCCCCGGAAACCGCCCAACAAGTCGGCGTTCGGCGTTTGGACGCGCATTGGTAGCGTCCCACCGACGGCAGATCGGAGGCCAACATGGCGTGGGACTTCAGCACCGAGCCGGATTTCCAGGCGAAGCTCGACTGGGTCGAGGATTTTTGCCGCGAGGAGATCGAGCCGCTGGACTTCGTGTTCCCCTACGCGGTGCGCTCGCCCGATCCCCGGGTGAAGGCCTACGTGCGCGGTCTGCAGCAGCAGATCAAGGACCAGGGGCTGTGGGCGATCTTCCTCGACGAGGAGTTGGGTGGCCCCGGTTTCGGTCAGCTCAAGCTGGCGCTACTGAACGAGGTCATCGGCCGCTACTCGCAGGCCCCGCAGATGTTCGGCGCCGCCGCACCCGACACCGGCAACATGGAGATGCTCGCCGCGTTCGGCACCGAGGAGCAGAAGAAGCGGTGGCTTGAGCCGCTGCTCAACCAGGACATGTTCTCGGCGTATTCGATGACCGAGCCACAGGGCGGATCCGACCCCAGCCTGTTCAAGACCCACGCCGTGCGCGACGGCGACGAGTGGGTCATCAACGGCGAGAAGTGGTTCACCTCGGCGGGACGGGTGGCCGACATCCTCTTCGTGATGTGCACCAACGGCATGTTCGTCGTGCCGCGCCGCACCCCGGGCGTCGAGATCCAGCCGGAGCCGCGCAACCACAACCACATCATCTACAACGACGTCCGGGTTCCGCTCGACCACCTGCTCGGCCCCGAGGACGGCGCCAAGACGCTGGCCCAGCGTCGGCTCGGCGGCGGCCGCATCCACCACGCGATGCGCACCATCGCCCAGTGCCGGCTCGCGTTCGACATGATGTGCGAGCGGGCGCTGTCGCGGGAGTCGCACGGCAAGGTCATCGCGGAGCATCAGATGGTGCAGGAGAAGATCGCCGACTCCTACGCCGCGATCCGCATGCTGCGGCTGCTGGTGCTCGAAACGGCGTGGAAGATCGACAATTCCAGCACCAAGGAGGCCCGCACCGACATCGCGACGGTCAAGTTCACGATGGCCAAGGTGCTGCGCGACGTGTCGTACAACGCCCTGCACATCCTCGGGTCGCTCGGCACCACCGACCTGACGCCGCTGCAGGCGATGTATGCGAGCGCGCCGACGATGGGGCTGGCCGACGGCGCCGACGAGGTCCACAAGGCCACCGTCGCCCGGCGCCTGCTGCGCGACTACAGCCCGCAGCAGCATCCGTACTGGCCGACGGAGTACTTCCCGGCCAAGCGGGAGGCGGCGTGGGCGAAATTCGAGCCGAAGTTCCAGGCAGAACCCGAACTGCGGGCCGCGGCCGAGGACTCCAAGAAGTACTTCGCCCGCCGGCGCTGACGCCAGCCCGGGCCGCACTGCATCCTGTGATTGGGTTGTGACCTGGTCGCCTTCTGTGTTCCGGGCCAATAGCAGATACGCTGTTTTGGATGGTCCCCCTCTGGTTCACGCTCTCCGCGCTGTGCTTTGTCGGCGCGGGGGTGCTGCTGTACGTCGATGTCGACCGTCGGCGCGGACGCAGCAGGCGCCGTAAGTCGTGGGCGCGGTCGCACGGATTCGACTACGAGCGGGAATCGGCCGACATCCTCAAGCGCTGGAAGCGCGGCGTGATGTCGACGGTGGGTGACGTGACCGCGCAGAACGTGGTGCTGGGCCAGATCCGAGGCGAGGCGGTCTACATCTTCGACCTCGAAGAGGTCGCCACGGTGATCGCGCTGCACCGCAAGGTTGGCACCAACGTCGTGGTGGACCTGCGGCTCAAGGGGCTCAAAGAGCCACGGGAGAGCGACATTTGGCTGCTGGGCGCGATCGGGCCGCGGATGGTGTACTCCACCAACTTGGACGCCGCCCGCCGGGCCTGCGACCGCCGCATGGTCACCTTCGCCCACACCGCGCCGGATTCCGCCGAGATCATGTGGAACGAGCAGAACTGGACGCTGGTCGCCATGCCGATCACCAGCACCCGCACCGAGTGGGACGAGGGTCTGCGCACCGTGCGGCAGTTCAACGACCTGTTGCGAGTGCTGCCGCCGCTGCCGGAGGAGACCCCGCAGGAGTCCGGGGCACCGGCGGGACCGCGCAACGCGTCGCCGAGCCGCCCGTTGGCGCCGGCGGGCCGCGCCGAGTTGCCGCCCCGGCGCGCGCAGCAGGATGTGGCCGGCCTGCTCGGGCCCGACGCCGCGCCGGGCCGCCGCGCGGCCGAGCCGGTGCGCCGCGACCAGCCGCGACCGGAGCCGCGCCCCGATACGCTGCGCCGCCCGCCCCCGACCGGGCGCAACGGCCACCAGGCCACCAACTATCAGCGCTGACGGCGGGTAGCCGCGAGGCCGGTGGGGCCGCCGTCACTAGGATGGCGCTCATGCCCCGCCCCGTTGCCCTGATCACCGGGCCCACCTCCGGGATCGGCGCCGGGTACGCGCGACGCTTCGCCCGCGACGGCTACGACCTGGTGCTGGTCGCCCGCGACGCCGATCGGTTGAACCGGCTGGCGGACGAATTGAAGAGCACCGCAGGCGACGTCGAGGTTCTCCCCGCCGACTTGGGCGATGCGGCCGACCGGCAACGGGTGTCCGATCGCCTCGCCGCCGGAGTGCGCGTCCTGGTGAACAACGCCGGCTTCGCGACGTCCGGCGACTTCTGGTCCACCGACCCCGCCGTGCTGCAATCCCAGCTCGACGTCAACGTCACCGCGGTCATGCACCTGACCCGGGCGGCGCTGCCGGGCATGCTCGACGCGGGCGCCGGCACGGTCATCAACATCGCCAGCGTCGCCGGGCTGGTGCCCGGGCGGGGCTCGACGTATTCGGCGTCCAAGGCGTGGGTGATCTCGTTCAGCGAGGGGTTGTCCGTCGGGCTGCAGGGCACCGGGGTTTCGGTGCACGCCGTGTGTCCGGGCTACGTGCGCACCGAATTTCACGCCCGCGCCGGCATCGACATGTCCAAGTCGCCGTCGTTCATGTGGCTCGAGGTCGACGATGTGGTCAGCCAGAGCCTCGCCGACATCGCCCGCGGCAAGGTGATCAGCATCCCGGGTCTGCAGTACAAGGCGATCATCGCCGCCGAGCGGATGATCCCGCGGACCCTGATGCGGGCGGTCACCAAACGAGTCGGTGGTGGCCGTGGCCGAACCTGAGCGCGAGGAGCTGGCCGAACTGGTGCGCCGCCTGGCGGTGGTGCACGGCCGGGTCACGCTGTCGTCCGGCAAGGAGGCCGACTACTACGTCGACCTGCGCCGGGCGACCCTGCACCATCGTGCGTCGGCGCTGATCGGCAAGCTGATGCGCGAGCTGACCAGCGACTGGGACTACGCGGTGGTGGGCGGGCTGACCCTGGGCGCCGACCCGGTGGCCACCGCCATCATGCACGCGCCGGGCCGGCCCATCGACGCTTTCGTTGTGCGCAAGTCCGCCAAAGCCCATGGGCTGCAACGACTTATCGAAGGCTCCGAGGTCTCCGGGCAGCGGGTGCTGGTGGTCGAGGACACCAGCACCACCGGCAACTCGGCGCTCACCGCGGTGCGCGCCGTGCAGGACGCGGGCGGCGAGGTGCTGGGGGTGGCCACCGTGGTGGACCGCGCCACCGGCGCCGCCGAGGCCATCGAGGCCGAGGGGCTGCCGTACCGCAGCGTGCTGGGACTGGCCGAGCTGGGGCTGGGCTAGGTGCCGGCTTTTTCGATGCACCGATTGCCCCACCCGCCGCAGCGGTCCCTGGCCGGGGCGATGTGCGTGGTGCCCGCCTCCCAGCGACAACGGCGTCGAGGCGCGCAGGCGCCCGACTTGTCGCTCGGAGGTGGGCAATTCGCCACTCCCTTCCGGCGGGGACTGCTGTGCCGCATGTGGCCCGCGTGGCCGATGCGTTCTGGTCCGACCCCGGGGCGCTAATTCAATGCGGACCATCCTTGCGATCGCCGCGTGCCTGGCGCTCTGCCTGGCCGGCTGCTCATCGACCAACCCCGCCGCCGCGCCCTACGGGGCCCAGGGCGCGCGGCTCGGCGAATCGCTGGCGCTGCTGGGCTGGAACATGTCCGTGTCGAACCTGCGCTGGGATGGCGACTATGTGCTGGTGGACGTCGACGCGAGTCCCGCCTCGACCAAGGACCCGCACGCCAAACCCGAGGACATCCGCTTCGGCCTGTACGGCGCGCTGGCCCACCCCATGGAGGCCGACGGCCTGGGCAGCTGCGAGAACGCGAAGACCGGCGTGCACGACATTCGCGCGCCGCTGTCCGCGCCGCCCGACCGGCTCACCGGCACGGTTTGCCTTGGGCCGCTGAAGGATCGGAGTCAGGTCCGCGGCATCTACGGCTACTCGCCGCGCGACCGCATCCCGAACAGCTCGTCGGCCTATCCGGTCGCCTTCCCGGTCGGCCTCCTGCCGACCAACCCCAACGACAGCGGCGGGCTGGCGGTCAAGACCGCCAGCCTGACGGCGTGGCGGGCCGACGGCAAACCGGTGACCAAGGTGCAGCTGGGTGATCCGGGGGCGTTCACCGGCAACGGCTACATGCTGCTCGGGTTGGAGGCCACCGCCATCGCGGCCCGCTACCGCGACGAGTCCGCCAAGCGCGGCGGCCCGATGATGTTGCTGGCCTCGCCGACGCTGCCCGCCCCGGGACTCAACCCCGCCTGCGCGACCTACGGCTCGTCGGTGCTGATCCTGCCCGACGCGTCGCTGGACGCGGTGCACGTCAACGCCTCGCTATGCACCCAAGGAGAGATCAACGACGCGCTGCTCTACGCGACCCTGGCCATCGACGGCACGCACGCCGGGGTGTGGACCCAGCGATGAGCGGACCCGGGCCCACCGAATGGTCCGCGACCCCGCCCGCCGGTGTCGGGCCGTGGCCGGGCGAACCACCCGACGACCCGCGGTATGACCCGATCCTGTTGCGCGAGGGCGACACTCGCAACGTCGTCGACGCCTACCGGTACTGGACCCGGGAAGCCATCGTCGCCGACATCGACCGGCGACGGCATCCGCTGCACGTGGCGATCGAGAACTTCGGTCACGACGCCAACATCGGTTCGGTGGTGCGCACCGCCAACGCCTTCGCCGTGCACACCGTGCACATCGTGGGGCGGCGGCGGTGGAATCGCCGTGGCGCCATGGTGACCGACCGCTATCAGCGGCTGTGCCACCACGACAGCACCGCCGAGCTGTTCGACTTCGCGGCGGACGCCGGCCTGACCGTCGTCGCCGTCGACAACGTCCCGGGCGCGGCGCGGCTCGAGGAGACCGCGCTGCCGCGCGAGTGCCTGCTGGTGTTCGGTCAGGAGGGGCCCGGCATTACCGACGACACCCGCAGCGGCGCGACCCTGACGGTGTCGATCGCCCAGTTCGGCTCGACGCGCAGCATCAACGCCGGCGTCGCCGCGGGGATCGCCATGCACACCTGGGTGGAGCAGCACGCCGACCTGTCCCGCGCCTGGTGACACCCGCCGGGCGCGTTGAGTGTGAACCGGCGGCGTTGATTGTGCGCTGACGGCGGGCCAGCTCGGCGTGTCGCCGCCGCACATGCACACCGAAAGCCCTGCGTTCACACTCGACGCCGCGCGCTCACACGCATGGGGCAGGATCGGCAGGTATGGATCAGCTATGGGCCAACCGGGCGGCCAGCTGCGAAGCCGCTGTCACACAACGGCACCTGAAGCGGCTGTGGGGTCTACCCGCCACGCAGCTCGGGGTGGTGGCCTGGCCGGCGCAGCGCAAAGACCGGCTGTTCGGGACCTGGCACTACTGGTGGCAGGCGCATCTGCTGGACTGCCTCATCGACGCCCAGCAGCGTGATCCCCAGCCCCACCGGCACACCGAGATCAACCGGCAGGTCCGTTCGCACCGGCTGCGCAACAACTTCTCGTGGATCAACAACTACTACGACGACATGGCCTGGCTGGCGCTGGCGCTCGAACGTGCCGCGCGCATCGCCGGCGTCGAGCGCCGAAAAGCGTTGCCCAAGCTGGCGAACCAATTCCTGACGGCGTGGTCGCCCGAGGACGGCGGCGGCATCCCCTGGCGCAAGCAGGACAAGTTCTTCAACGCCCCCGCCAACGGCCCCGCGGGGATCTTCCTCGCCCGGTACGGCGATCACCTGAAACGTGCCGAGCAGATGGCGAATTGGATCGAGGCGACGCTCATCGACCCCGAGACGCACCTGGTGTTCGACGGCATCAAGGCGGGTTCGCTGGTGCGCGCGCAGTACACGTACTGCCAGGGCGTGGTGCTGGGGCTCGAGACCGAGCTGGCCGCCCGCGCCGGGGTGGAGGTGAGGGCCCGGCACGCCGCGCGGGTGCATCGGCTGGTCGCGGCGGTGCGCGAGCACATGGCCCCGGCGGGCGTGCTGGTCGGCACCGGCGGCGGCGACGGCGGCCTGTTCGCCGGTGTGACCGCCCGCTACCTGGCGCTGGTGGCGACCACGCTGCCGGGGGATTCGCCGGAGGACGCGATGGCCCGCGACACCGCCCGCCAGATCGTGCTGGCCAGCGGGAAGTCGGCGTGGGACTACCGCCAGACGGTGGACGGGCTGCCGGTGTTCGGCCCGTTCTGGGATCGCGACGCCCAGGTGCCCACCGCGGACGGCAAAGAGGCGGAGTTCGTCGAGGGCGCGGTGATGGCCTCCGAGGTCGCCGAGCGGGACCTGTCGGTGCAGCTGTCGGGGTGGATGCTCATGGAGGCCGCCTGTAACGTCTCCGCCGAATCGTCGCACGAGGACAGGAGCGCCCTGTGAAGAAAGTCCACCCCGACGCGGAGTCGGCGCTGCACGGCCTGCTGAAGGACGGCATCACCATCGCCGCCGGCGGCTTCGGCCTGTGCGGCATCCCGGAGAAGCTGATCCGGGCCCTGGTGGACAGCGGCATCAAGGATCTCACCATCGTCGGAAACAACGCCGGCGTAGACGATTTCGGCATGGGCCTGCTGCTCAAGGGCAGGCAGGTGAAGAAGGTGATCGCCTCCTATGTGGGGGAGAACAAGGAGTTCGAGCGGCAGGTGCTGGCCGGCGAGCTCGACCTCGCGCTCACGCCCCAGGGCACGCTGGCGGAGAAGCTGCGGGCCGGCGGCGCCGGCATACCCGGGTTCTACACGCGCACGGCCTACGGCACCAATCTCGCCGAGGGCAAGGACACCCGGGTCTTCGACGGTACGGAATACGTTCTGGAAGAAGGCATCCGGGCGGACGTGGCGCTCGTCAAGGCGTGGAAGGGCGACACGGCGGGCAACCTCGTCTACCGCAAGACGGCGCGCAACTTCAACCCCATGATCGCCACCTGCGCGGCGGTCACGGTGGCCGAGGTCGAGGAGCTGGTCGAGGTCGGCGAGCTGGATCCGGACCTGATCCACACCCCCGGCATCTACGTGGACCGCATCATCGAGGGCACCGGCTACGAGAAGCGCATCGAGTTCCGCACCACCAGCGGCGGCGCAGCGCTGAAGAACGACAGCCCTATTCGCGAGCTCATGGCCCAGCGCGCGGCCCGCGAATTGCGCGACGGCTACTACGTGAACCTGGGCATCGGCATCCCGACGTTGGTGGCCAACTTCATTCCCGACGACATCAACGTCACGCTGCAGTCGGAGAACGGCTTGCTCGGCATCGGGGCCTACCCGAGCGAGGACAGCGTGGACCCCGATCTCATCAACGCCGGCAAGCAGACCATCACGAGCCTGCCCGGCTCCAGCTTTTTCAGCAGCGCCGACTCCTTCGCGATGATCCGCGGCGGCCACATCGACCTGTCGATCCTGGGCGCGCTCGAGGTGGCCGAGAACGGCGACCTGGCCAACTGGATGGTGCCCGGCAAGATGGTCAAAGGGCCCGGCGGCGCAATGGATCTCGTGTCGGGTGTCAAGCGGGTGATCGTCGTCATGGACCACACCGCGAAAGACGGCAGCCCGAAAATCCTCAAGCAATGCACGTTGCCGCTGACCGGCAAGGGCGTCGTCGACATGATCATCACCAACCTGTGCGTCTTCGACGTCGAGCCGGGGCAGGGGCTGGTGCTCACGGAACTGCATCCCGGGGTGACGGTCGAGGACGTCCGCGCCAAGACCGGCTGCGATTTCACCGTCGCGGTCTGAGCCGCGCGCGGGCCGCTACTCGGAGGCCGGCAGCTTCTCGGGTTCCCTGTCGGCGGTCTCCGTCACGCGGCGGCGGCCCCGATAGCCGCGCCAGGCAGCGATGAACGCCGGGATCATCGACACGAACAGGATGGCGAGGATGATCTTTTCCAGGTTGTGGTGCACGAACGGCACGTTGCCCAAGAAGTAGCCCGCGAGGGTCGCGCCGCCGCCCCAGGCGATGCCGCCGACGATGTCGAACCCCAAGAACAGCGGATAGCGCATGTAGGACACCCCGGCGATCACCGGGACGAACGTCCGCACGAACGGCGCGAACCGGGCCAGGATGATCGCCCAGGGCCCGTACTTCTCGAAGAACGCGTGTGACTCGGTCACGTAGTGCTTCTTGAAGAACCGCGAGTCTTCCTTCTTGAACAGCGCGGGCCCGATCCGCCGCCCGATGAAATATCCGGTCTGATCGCCCAGGACCGCGACCGTGGCGACGCACGGCGCCAGCACCCAGATGCTGACCGGTGGGTGCGGATGCGCGGCCAGCAGACCGCCGGTGAACAGCAGCGACTCGCCGGGCAGCAACGGAAACAGCAGCCCGGTCTCGATGAAGACGATGACCAGGATCCCGGGCAGCACCGCCGACCCGAAGACGCCGTCGGCGCCCAACCAATACATCGGGTCGAGGATGGCGGGCAGGGCCGTCACGGCGGTACTCATGATCCATCAACATACCGGCCCGCGGTGAGCCGCCCGCCGACCTGGACGATACTGGGTGGACCCGGCCGCAGAAGGGGCAGAAGGGAGTTGCCATGCCCATCGCCACGCCCGAGGTCTACGCCGAGATGCTGCGCCGCGCCAAGGAGCACTCGTACGCCTTCCCCGCGATCAACTGCACCTCGTCGGAGACGGTGAACGCCGCCCTCAAGGGCTTCGCCGATGCCGGCAGCGACGGAATCATCCAATTCTCCACCGGCGGAGCCGAATTCGCGTCCGGCCTCGGAATCAAGGACATGGTCGCCGGGGCGGTGGCGCTGGCCGAGTTCACCCGATCCATCGCGGCCAGGTACCCGATCAACGTCGCGCTCCACACCGACCATTGCCCCCAGGACAAGCTCGACACCTACGTCCGCCCGCTGCTGTCGATCTCGGCCGAGCGGGTCAGCAGGGGCGGCGAGCCGTTGTTCGGATCACACATGTGGGACGGGTCGGCGGTGCCGATCGACGAGAACCTGGCGATCGCCCGGGAACTGCTCACCGAGGCGTCGGCCGCCAAGATCATCCTCGAGATCGAGATCGGCGTGGTGGGCGGGGAAGAGGACGGCGTCGCCAACGAGATCAACGACAAGCTCTACACCACGCCGGAGGACTTCGAGAAGACCATCGACGCGCTGGGCCACGGCGAGCACGGCAAGTATCTGCTGGCCGCCACGTTCGGCAACGTGCACGGCGTGTACAAGCCCGGCAACGTCAAGCTGCGCCCCGACATCCTGGCCCATGGCCAGAAGGTGGCGGCGGCCAAGCTCGGGTTGCCCGACGACACGAAACCGTTCGACTTCGTCTTTCACGGCGGCTCCGGATCCGAGAAGTCGGAGATCGAGGAGGCCCTGCGTTACGGCGTGGTGAAGATGAACGTCGACACCGACACGCAGTACGCGTTCACCCGCCCGATCGCCGGCCACATGTTCACCAACTACGACGGCGTGCTGAAGGTCGACGGCGACGTCGGGGCCAAGAAGGTCTACGACCCCCGCAGCTACCTCAAGAAGGCCGAGGCGTCGATGTCCGAGCGGGTGGTCCAGGCGTGCACGGACCTGCACTGCGCCGGAACGTCGATCGCCTGACCCCGTCGAGCGTCGACTTCTGCGGCTGAATCCGCCCCATTTCGCGCAACAACTCCACGTTCGGCGGGCAGGGGCGGGCTAGCGGGTCAGCCGCTGGCGGACTGGCAGATCTTCCACTGGTCGTCGCGGTACTGCAGGTCCAGGCTGCGGGTGGAGCGCACCTGCGGGTCGTAGGCCATGAACGTGGTGACGTTGGCCTCGGCGTGCTGGCCGTTGACGACGACCTGGTCGATGCTGGCGATCACCGGATACTGCTTGGCCGCCGAGACCCGCCGGTACGTTTCGTCCCAGGAACGTTCGTCGTAATCGGCGTAGCCGTCGCGGGTGGTGCCGCAGGTGATGGTGCGCAGCGTGGTCAGGTCGCCCCGCTGAATCGCGACGTCGAAGTTGCCGATGGTGTGCCGGACCTGGTCTTCCTGCGAGACGCCGGTGTGTTTGCCCCGGGTAAGCAGCACCGTGCCCAGGATCGCGATCGCCGCCAGCGCCAGCACGATCACGACGATCGCCAGTATCCACCCCCAGTTGAATTGCCTGGACGTGCGCAGCTTCCCGCCGAGCCGGGGTGGGATCGATTGCGGGACAGCGGCTTTGGGCGGGGCCCCGAACTGCGCGGTCCCGTCCTGTCCCGGCGTGGCGAAGACCTCGGTGGCGGGCTCCGGGGTGGTGGAGATGATCGTGGTCTCTTTCGCGTCAAACCCCGGGGCGGTGAAGCGACGCTCGCGCTGCGGTGCCTCCGGCACTTCCTGGGGACCGCTGCGCGGATCGGGTTTGTTGATCACCACGGTCTCGGTCTCGGCGTCGTTGGGGACCATGGGCACGCTCTCGGTGGCGTCGTCACCGGTCTCGAAGCCGGCTTCGGGGCCGGATTCGGCCCCCCACTCGTCGCTCGGATCGTTGCGAGACTCGCGTGGATCGAACCCGGGCCGGTTCGGCGGGCCGCCGCGGTCGGGCTCGGATGGGTTGGGCATGAGTACTACTGTCCTCCCGCTGTCGAGTGGGGTAGTTGCAGAGCTTAGCGACCGAGACCCCGGCCCGGGGCGATGGCCGAGGTGCGTCCTGCGGGCAAAACGGGCGAGCTGCAGAATAGAGCCATGACGCCGATGAAGGATCTGCTAGGGCCCGACCCGATCCTGCTGCCCGGGGACCCCGACACCGAGGCGGAACTGCTGGCCGGCGAGAAGCCGGGCATCGTCGCCGCCGCGCATCCGACGGCGTCGCTGGCCTGGGCGGCGCTGGCCGAGCAGGCGCTGGCCGACGACCAGGCCATTACCGCGTACGCGTACGCCCGCACCGGCTATCACCGCGGCCTGGACCAGCTGCGCCGGAACGGCTGGAAGGGTTTTGGCCCCGTCCCGTATTCGCACGAGCCCAACCGCGGCTTCCTGCGCTGTGTGGCCGCGCTGGCGCGCGCCGCCGACACGATCGGCGAAACCGACGAGTACGCACGGTGCCTGGACCTGCTCGACGACTGCGACCCCGAGGCGCGCAAAGCGCTTGGGCTGTAACGCCTTAAAAGCTTTCCGAGCAATCGGTGTCGTCGGGGCAGTCGATCTGAACGGTGGCGTGTTCCAGCCCGCGGGCCGATAGCACCGCCCGCGCGTCATGCAGGACCCGGGCGGGGTCCCCGGTGCTGGTCAGGTGCGCCGTGCACATGTCTTTGCCCGGCGACAGCGTCCACACGTGCAGGTCGTGCACCCCGGTCACGCCGTCGACGGCGCCGAGGGCGCTGCGCAGCTCCTCGACGTCGATGTGGGTCGGTGACGATTCGGAAAGGATCCGCAGCGCGTCGCGTGCGAGCGCGATCGCCCGGGGCAGCACCCAGAGCGCGACGAGCACGGCAACCACCACGTCGGCGTAGGGCCAGTGCGTCGTCACGGTGACCACGCCTGCGATCAGCACGCCCAGGCTGCCGACGGTGTCGGCGACGACCTCCATGTAGGCGCCCTTGACGGCCAGGCTCCCCGACGAGTGGGACCGCAGCAGCAGCGCGACGGCGAAGTTGGCGGCCAGCCCGGCCAGCGCGACGACGATCATCGGCACGCCCGGGACGGCGGGCGCCTCGCTGAGCCGCCGGACGGCCTCGTAGAGGATGAACGCCGCCACCCCGATCAGCAGGCCCGCGTTCGCGACGGCGGTGAATACCTCGGCGCGATGCCAGCCATACGTGCGGGCCGGCGACGAGCTGCCGCGGCGGGCCAGCGTGACGGCGGCGAGCCCCATGAACACGGCGACGACGTCGGTCAGCATGTGGCCGGCGTCGGCCAGGAGCGCGATCGAGTTGATCAGCAGTGAGGTGGCCAGTTCCACGACGAAGAACGCCGCCAGGATCGCCGCGGCGGTGACCATGCGCGGGATCAGCCGAGCGTCGTCCGTCTCGGCCGGGGTGTGGTTGTGGCCGGCGCCCATGTCCGGAAATATATGCGTGACGACGCATATATGGCAAGGGTCAGAACCAGCGGCTCCAGAAGCGGGTCAGCCCGTTGCCCCAGCTCACCAGCACGTCCGGCACGCCGGACAGGTCGAACAGCGACAACACGATCCCGAAGAACCAGTGGTTGAGCACGGGCGCCAGGAGCAGGAACAGCAGGATGACGAAGCCCCACTGCTTGGCCGGGGCCAGCGCGCGCTGCGTCTCGGGGTTCAGGTGCGGTTCCAGGGCGTCGTAGCCGTCCAGCCCGGGGATGGGCAGCAGGTTCAGCACGACGGCGGTGAGCTGAAGGAATCCCAGGAACGCCACCGCGGCCCACAGCACCACGTGCGTCGGGTCGAAGAACAACCGGATCAGCGCCAGCAACAGCGCCGCCAGCACCAGGTTGGCCGCCGGCCCGGCCAGGCTGACCAGCGTGCGACGGGCCGGCGTCATGAACCACGTCCGCACGTAGACCGCCGCCCCGGGCAGGCCGATCCCGCCCAGCGCGACGATCACCAACGGCAGCACGAGCGACAGCGCCGGATGGGCGTAGCGGCGGGGATCCAGCGTCAGGTACCCGCGCACGGCCGCGTCGTGGTCGCCGAACCGCCAGGCGGTGACCGCGTGCCCGAACTCGTGCAGGCACAGCGACACCAGCCAGCCGGCGATCACGAAGATGAACACCCCGACATAGGCGAGCGGCCGCGCGCTGTAGCCGGCCTGCCAGGCCAGTCCACCACCGACCGCCGTCAACCCGAGCAGGGCCAAAAAGATCGGGCTGGGCCGGACCGATTCGCGTTGGGGCGAGGGGAAGCTCACCGCACGAAACTATCGGACCAGCAGCCAGCCCTCGATGTTGCGGTAGAACGCCGAGCGGCGGCCGGGCCGGGGGGCGGGGACGCCGTCGCGCAGCACGACGACGCCCGTGCTGCCGAGCTGGGCCGCGCGGCCGGTGACCCACCGGCGCCAGCGCCCCTGGAGCGAGGCCCGCAGGCCGGGCATGGCCAGCGTCGGCTCGACGAGCACACCGGCGGCGTCGCCGTCGAACAACGTGGTGTCGTCGACGACCGCCTCGCCGTGGATCACCCGCTCGCCGTCCGGCGGCACCCAGGCGGCGCGCCCGACGACCACCGAGCCGGTCTCGTCGCGGATCAGCGTCACCCGTTGCGCGGAACCGCGGACGGCCCGGCGCGCCGCCCGGCGCCCAGCGGGCAGGCGATAGATCCGGGTCGCCCGGGTGCGCCGCCGCGGCACGTAGGCCACCTCGACGTCGAGCCGCTCCGCGCGCAGCAGCCGGGTCAGCACCGCCGCCAGGTCGGCGTCGGCGCCCACCACGACCAGGCGCGGGAAGGGGCCTATCGCGGCGTCGAGGTCGGGTTCGCCGGCGATGCGGTGGGCGCGCAACCCCCGCAACGGGCCGTAGGTCCGCCCGTGCGTGAACAGCAGGACCGCGGCGACCGGATCGTCTTGTGTCACAAGCTATCCAATCAAGCTGTTCCAATCTGTTTGACTTCCAACGACTCTGGCTCGATCAATGGGCCATAACGACACAGTCACAACATGGTGTCGGACTGCGAAAGTTGTTGCGGCGCCGCCTGGAAACACCCGGATACTTTACTCCTGCCACAGGGCCTACGTTGTGCGGAATCCCGCCAACGAGTGGCTGAGAGAACGGAGAACGACCATTCGCCGCCTCACCCCCATTTTCTCCGCCGTGCGGCCCGCGCCGCTCGGGTACGGCGCCGGCCCCGCCCGCCTCCGTTGCTGACGACGCACCTCGGTCGCCTTGGCGCCGTGCTGCTTTCGGCCGTCCTGCTGTGCCTCGCATCGGCGCGGGCGTCGGCCGACGAGTCGATCGTGATCGATTTGGTGCGCCACGGGCAGTCGGTGGCCAACGCCGCGAGGGTGATCGATACGGCGGTGCCCGGGGCCGCGCTCACCGCGCTTGGCCAACAACAGGCGCAGGACGTCGCCAATGTGCTCGCGGCGAAGGGCCCGGTCGCCGCGATCTTCGCGTCGCAGTTGATCAGGACGCAGCAGACCGCGGCGCCGTTGGCGGCGGCGCTGGGGATGAATGTGCAGGTGCTGCCCGGGCTCAACGAGATCGACGCGGGCATCTTCAACGGGATGCCGCAGTTCAGCCTGGCGGGGCTGGCGTACCTGCTGGCACCGGTCGCGTGGTTGCTCGGGCTGCGCGTCGTGCCGATGCTCGCGCCGGGCTCGGCCGACCCCAACGGGTACGAGTTCCACAGGCGTTTCAGCGGCGCGCTCCAGACGATGTCCGGCAACGCGGCGACGACCGCGAGCGGCTTCAACGACATGCTCGCAAGGATGTACGGCAGCGCGTTGGCCAACCCGGTCCGCGCGTCCGACGGCAGGATCAGAGAGGTCGCGTTCTCCAGCGAATTCGACATCGGCATCGGGACGATGACGACCGTCAGAAACCCCGAACAGTTGCTCCTGCTTTTCGACCCGCTGCCCAACACCGGCATCGTCGAGATCCAGGGCAATCCCCACGATGGCTGGACGCTGGTCAGCTGGAACGGGAAACCGGCGTGGCCCGGTTGGGCGGCCAAGCGATACGACCGTGACGCCAACGGCCTGTGCCTGATGCTGGACGCGCCGTCGCGCAACGGCGTGTGCGCGGCGAAGCCGCCGGTGGCGGCAAGCCCCTGAGCACCATGCGAGGCCCGACGTCTAGGATCGCCACGTGAGCGCGGCAAGCAAAGACGCGTGCAGCTACGCGCACGGTCACGACGCGGCCAACCGAGGCGCCGTCACCCGACGGCAGTGCGAGCCATCGGGCGATGTCGAAAACCGTTGCAGCGGTGCAAGATCTGGCGTTCTGCCAGCAGAACCACAGTAGGCAGGCGGGAGCAAACTCATGCCGGCAATCGTCCTGATCGGCGCCCAGTGGGGCGACGAGGGCAAAGGTAAGGCCACCGACCTGCTGGGTGGGCGGGTGCAGTGGGTGGTGCGCTACCAGGGTGGCAACAACGCCGGGCACACGGTCGTCTTGCCGACGGGGGAGAACTTCGCCCTGCACCTGATCCCGTCGGGCGTGCTCACGCCCGGCGTCACCAACGTCATCGGCAACGGTGTGGTGATCGACCCCGGCGTGCTGCTCGACGAGCTCAAAGGCCTCGAAGACCGCGGTGTCGACACCTCGAGGCTGCTGATCTCCGCCGACGCGCACCTGCTGTTGCCCTACCACGTGGCCATCGACAAGGTCACCGAGCGCTACATGGGCAACAAGAAGATCGGCACCACCGGCCGCGGCATCGGGCCCTGCTACCAGGACAAGATCGCCCGGATCGGAATCCGCGTCGCCGACGTGCTCGACCGGGAGGTGTTGACCCACAAGGTCGAGGCCGCGCTAGAGCTGAAGAACCAGATATTGGTCAAGATCTACAACCGCAAGGCGCTCGACCCGCACCAGGTGGTCGAGGCCCTGCTCGAGCAGGCGCAGGGTTTCGCGCACCGCATCGCCGATACCCGGCTGTTGCTCAACACCGCGCTGGAGTCCGGCGAAACCGTGTTGCTGGAGGGTTCGCAGGGCACCCTGCTCGACGTCGACCACGGCACGTATCCCTATGTGACGTCGTCGAATCCGACGGCGGGCGGGGCGGCGGTGGGTTCGGGGATCGGGCCGACGCGGATCACCGCGGTGCTGGGCATCCTCAAGGCCTACACCACCCGCGTGGGCTCCGGCCCGTTCCCCACCGAGTTGTTCGACGAGAACGGCGAATACCTGTCCAAGACCGGGGGCGAATTCGGCGTCACCACCGGGCGGCGCCGGCGATGCGGCTGGTTCGACGCCGTCATCGCCCGCTACGCCACCCGGGTCAACGGCATCACCGACTACTTCCTGACCAAGCTCGACGTGCTGTCCAGCCTGGAAACCGTTCCCGTGTGCGTCGGCTACCAGATCGACGGGGCACGCATCCACGAGATGCCGATGACCCAAAGCGATTTGCACCGCGCCGAGCCGATCTACGAGGAGCTGCCCGGCTGGTGGGAGGACATCTCGCACGCCCGCGAGTTCGACGACCTGCCCGCCAAGGCCCGTGACTACGTGCTTCGGCTCGAAGAGCTTGCGGGAGCACATGTTTCGTGCATCGGTGTGGGACCCGGGCGCGAACAGACCATCGTGCGCCGCGACGTCCTGGCGGCCCGCGCGTGACGGACCCGGAACCGAACCCGATCGACCTCGATCCCGAATACGAACACCACGGCGGCTTCCCGGAGTACGGGCCCGCCAGCCCCGGCCCCGGCTTCGCCCGGTTCGTCGCCTCGATGCGCCGGCTGCAGGACCTCGCCGTGTCGGCCGACCCGGGTGACGACGTCTGGGACGACGCCGCCGACCGGGTCGCGGCGCTGACCGAGCTGCTGGGGCCGTTTCAGGCCGAGGCCGAGGGCCAGGCGCCCGCGGGCCGCACCCCCGACCTGCCGGGCATGGGCAGCCTGCTGCTGCCGCCGTGGGTGCTGACGCGGTACGACCCCGAGGGCGTCGAAATGACCGGCCACTTCAGCCGCTTCCACGTCGGCGGCAACCACGCGGTGCACGGCGGCGTGCTGCCGCTGCTGTTCGACCACATGTTCGGCATGATCTCCCACGCCGCCAACCGGCCCATCAGCCGCACGGCCTTCCTGCACGTCGACTACCGCAAGGTGACCCCGATCGACGTGCCGCTGCTGGTGCGGGGCCGGGTCACCGGCACCGAGGGCCGCAAGGCGTTCGTCTCCGCCGAATTGGTCGACGAGGAGCAGACCGTGCTGGCCGAGGGCAACGGCCTGATGGTGCGGCTGCTTCCCGGCCAGCCCTAGCACTCGCCGAACCGACCTATCCTTGAGCCGTGACTGACGGCGTGACGGACGGACGCGACGACGAGACGACGGCGCTCGTCGTGCCCCCACCGGCCCCCACCGACGCGCGCCCGACGGTGCTGCTGCTGGGTTCCGGCGAGATCAGCCGGGAGCTGGCGATCGCCCTGGGACGCCTCGGGGCCCGGGTGATCGCCGCCGACCGGCACCCCCACGCGCCGGCGCACGGGGTCGCCGACCAGGCGCTGGTGCTCGACATGACCGACGCCGACGAGCTGGCGCAGGCGGTCGGGCGGCTGCAACCCACCCTCGTCGTCACCATCACCGACGCGGTCGCCACCGGGGCCCTCGACGCCCTCGACGGCGAGCTGGTGCCCAGCGCCCGCGCCATGCGGCTCACCGCCGACCGCGAAGGGCTGCGCCGGCTGGCCGCCGACGAGCTGGGGCTGCCCACCGCGCCGTTCTGGTTCGTCGGATCGCTGGGCGAACTCGAGGCGGTCGGCGCGCACGCCGGGTACCCGCTGCTGGTCAAGCCGGTGGCCGGGCCGACCGGGCAGCGGCAGTCGGTGGTGGCGCGCCGCGAGGACATCGAACCCGCCTGGCGCCGCGCGGTGGGCGACCAGTCCTCCGCCCGGGTGCTGGCCGAAACCGTGGTCGAGGTCGAGTTCTACGTGACCCTGCTGGCGGTGCGCAGCGAGGGCCCGTCGGGGCCGGCCATCGAATTCTGCTCACCCATCGGGCACCGCGGGTCCGACGGGCAGGTGCTGGAATCCTGGCAGCCCCAGAAGATGAGCGCGGCCGCGACGGACGCCGCGAGGTCGATCGCCGCGCGGATCGTCAAGGCGCTGGGCGGGCGCGGCGTGTTCGGGGTCGAATTGATGGTCAACGGCGACGAGGTGTACTTCGCCGACGTCACGTCGCGCCCGGCCGACAGCGCCTGGGTGACCCTGCGCAGCCAGCGACTTTCGGCGTTCGAGCTGCAGGCCCGCACCATCCTGGGCCTGCCGGTGGACACCATGATGGTGTCGCCGGCCGCCGCCCGGGTGGCGGGCCCGGCCGATCCCCATGACCCCGCCGCGTTGATCGGCGCGCTGAGCGTGCCGGAGAGCGACCTGCGCGTCTCCGGGAGCGGGTTCCGGGCGTTGGCGACCGCGCCGGAGGTGACGGCGGCCCGCGAGCGCGCCGGCCAGGCCGCCGAACGGCTGGCCGCCCCGGCGCCCCGCGGCTGAGCCCCGAGATGCGCGCGGCGCCGGTCTCGATACGATCGCAGGTCAGGTAGCGCCGCGCGGGGGGCAATCTCGCCGGGGTGGCTGACGATGCGTACGAAGGACGAGGGAATACGAGCATGAGCACAGAGCGCGGACACTCCTACGCGGGCGACATCTCGCCCCTGGAGGCATGGAAACTGCTCAGCGACAATCCGAACGCCGTGCTGGTCGACGTGCGCACCGACGCCGAATGGCGATTCGTCGGGGTGCCCGATCTGTCCAGCCTCGGCCGCGAGGTGCTGTTCCTAGAGTGGAATTCCTCCGACGGCAGGCCCAACGCGAACTTCGCCGACCAGCTGCGCGAGCAGGTGGCGCCGGCCGAAACCGACGCGGATCGCCCGGTGCTGTTTTTGTGTCGCTCCGGAAACCGCTCCATCGGCGCCGCCGAGGTGGCGACCCAGCTGGGCATCACGCCGGCCTACAACATCCTGGACGGCTTCGAGGGCCAGCTGGACGCCAACGGTCATCGCGGCGAGTCGGGCTGGCGGGCGATCGGATTGCCTTGGAAGCAAGGTTGATCCGGGCATGACGCCCGCCGATCACGACTCGGTTCGCACTCCCGCACCGTTGCCCGAAGGCGTCAGCCAGGCGACCATCGGCGTGCGCGGTGGGCTGCTGCGCTCGGGGTTCGACGAGACCGCCGAGGCGCTGTACCTGACGTCGGGCTACGTCTACGAAACCGCGGCGGTCGCCGAGCAGTCGTTCACCGGCGAGGTCGACCGCTTCGTCTACTCGCGGTACGGCAACCCGACCGTGACGATGTTCGAGGAGCGGCTGCGCCTGCTCGAAGGGGCACCGGCGGCGTTTGCCACCGCGAGCGGCATGGCGGCGGTGTTCACGTCACTGGGCGCGCTGCTGGGCGCGGGGGACCGGTTGGTCGCGTCGCGCAGCCTGTTCGGCTCGTGTTTCGTGGTGTGCAACGAGATCCTGCCGCGCTGGGGTGTCGAAACCGTCTTCGTCGACGGCGACGACCTGTCCCAGTGGGAACAGGCGTTGTCGGTGCCCACCACGGCGGTGTTCTTCGAAACGCCGTCGAATCCGATGCAGTCGCTGGTGGACATCGCCGCGGTGACCGAGCTGGCCCACGCCGCGGGCGCAAAGGTGGTGCTGGACAACGTTTTCGCCACACCGCTGCTGCAGCAGGGCGTTCCGCTCGGCGTCGACGTGGTGGTGTACTCGGGCACCAAGCACATCGACGGCCAGGGCCGGGTGCTGGGCGGGGCCATCCTCGGCGACAAGGAGTACATCGACGGCCCGGTGCAGAAACTGATGCGGCACACCGGCCCGGCGATGAGCGCGTTCAACGCCTGGGTGTTGCTGAAAGGTCTTGAGACGATGGCCATCCGGGTCGAGCACAGCAATTCCTCGGCGTACCGGATCGCCGAATTCCTCGAGACCCATCCGGCGGTGAGCTGGGTGCGCTACCCCTATCTGTCCTCACACCCGCAATACGACCTGGCCAAGCGCCAGATGTCGGGCGGCGGAACGGTGATCACCTTCGCGCTCGACTGCCCGGACAGCAGGGCCAAACAGCGGGCTTTCGAGGTGCTGGACAAGTTGACGCTGATCGACATCTCCAACAACCTCGGCGACGCCAAATCCCTTGTCACACATCCCGCGACCACCACTCACCGGGCGATGGGCCCGGAGGGCCGCGCGGCGATCGGGCTCGGCGACGGCGTGGTCCGCATCTCCGTCGGCCTCGAAGGCACCGACGACCTGATCGCCGACATCGATCGGGCTCTGAGCTAGCCGGCCGCCTTCTGCTCGGCCGTCTCGGCGCGCTCGGCGGCCGCGAGCGTGCCTTCGGCGGCCTGCTGCTCCACCCAGTTCACCAGCGGCCGGGCGTAGATCATCTGGCTGGTGATGGCCATCTGGCCGCGGGTGCGGCCCAGGAACGAGATCCCCCAGGCGAACATGGCGGCCAGTCGATTCCGGTGGCCGATGAGGTAGTACAGGTGCAGCACCAGCCACGCCAGCCAGGCGAAGAACCCGGCGAATTCCACCTTGCCGACCTGCGCGACGGCACTGTAGCGGGAGATGAGCGCCATGCTGCCCTTGTTCACGTACCGGAAGGGCTTGCGGTCGGCGGGATTGTCCTCACCCTTGAGCGCGTGCTTGATGACGGTGGCGGCGTATTTCGCGCCCTGGATCGCGCCCTGCGCCATCCCGGGCACGCCGGGCACCGACATCAGGTCGCCGACGACGAACACGTACGGGTGCCCCTTGACGGTGAGGTCGGGTTCGACGATCACCCTTCCGGCACGGTCGGTTTCGGTTCCGTCGGACTGTTCGGCGAGCATCGCGCCCAGCGAGCTGGCCTGCACCCCGGCCGCCCACACCTTGCACGCGCATTCGATGCGGCGCTCGCCGCCGTCCTTCTCCTTGATCGTGATGCCCATGTAGTCGACCGCGGTCACCATCGCGTTGAGCTGGACCTCGACGTCCATCTTTTCCAGCCGCCGCTGGGCCTTGAGGCCCAGCTTGGTGCCCATCGGCGGCAACACCGCGGGCGCCGCGTCGAGCAGGATGACGCGGCATTCGCTGGGGGTGATCGTCCGGAACGCGCCGGCCAGGGTGCGCTCGGCCAGCTGGACGATCTCGCCGGCCAGCTCGACGCCGGTGGGCCCGGCGCCGACCACCACGAAGGTCAGGCGGCGTTTGCGCTCGGCCGGGTCGGTGGCGACCTCGGCGGCCTCGAAGGCGCCGAGGATGCGGCCGCGCAGCTCGAGGGCGTCGTCGATGCTCTTCATCCCGGGCGCGAAGGCGGCGTACTCGTCGTGGCCGAAGTAGGACTGCTGTGCGCCGGCGGCCACGATCAGGCTGTCGTAGGGCGTCACCGTCTCCATGCCCATCAGGTGCGATGTGACCGTCTTGGCGGTGAGGTCGATGGCGGAGACTTCGCCCCACAGCACCCGGACGTTGCGCTGCCGGCGCAGGATCAGTCTGGTGGTCGGCGCGATGTCGCCTTCGGACAGGATGCCTGTGGCCACCTGATACAGCAGCGGCTGGAAGAGGTGCGTTGTCGTCTTCGAGATCACGGTGACCTCGACTTCGGTGCCCTTGGGGGCGCGTTTGAGCGCCTTTGCCGCGGTCAACCCGCCGAAACCGCTTCCGATGATGACCACACGATGGCGCGACATGCCTCCACCGTACGACGCCGCACCCACGAAAGGCGAGGCCGACGTGCGCGCGGATGCGCGGCGCGTCGGAGCCACCGGGCCAACAGCAGAAGTCGAAGAGGCCGAAAATGCGTGCGGCCAAGCCGATCTCGACGCCTCTACGGACGCCATAACCCGAAATAGCGTGTGTGGTAACGGATCCCGGCCGGGGCCGCGGCGCGCATCAGGGCATGCTGTGGCCCCGGCCGATCACCTTGTGCTCTTCGCTACGCGAAGCGTGATGTGAGTGAACGGGCCCCAATTGAGCTCGGGGTCCGTTCGGTTACCGCTATCCGGTGCAGGTCAAACCGGGTCCACAGTCGATAACGAGCGGAATCGTGCATGCCGAGGTCATTGGCGCTGCGAAAGCCAGCACCACGGCGACGACGATTTTGCTAGTACGACGTGACATTAGAACCCCCTACGTCTGGGAGACGACATTCTAAGGCCCGATGTCGGCGAGCTTACGTTGTCAATCGCTCGCAGATAAGCGATTTCGCGAATATTTCCGACGAATTCGTCAAACGGATGACCGACGAACCCAGCTCGGATCCATCCGCCTGGCCGCGAACGGAATTCAGCAAAATCCGGTGGCCCGGTGAATGGGAATTATCCTGCGCGGGGCCTATGTCGCGGCTATATTGGATCGCTATTTACCCGCCGCTCGCCGGCGTGGCTGCGCAAATTGGATATGAATTCAAATAGGTCCCGAGCTCGCGCCGCCCGACGCGCGGCGAAACCGTCGGGATGGCAATTTGTTTCAGCGACGGGTGGGAGGGCATCGCGGCCGCTCAGAACGGCCACGCGCTGGCGTCGCTCTTGTACTTGGCGTTGAGGTCGCTGCAGAAGTCGGCGGCGGTGCCGGCGAGCAGGATGTAATAGGTCTCGCCGCGGCGGCTGTCGTAGGACGTCGGCGTGGTCCAGCCGTTGTTGCACATGGCGGTTTCGCCGCCCGCGGCGGTCCTTCGCCAATTGGTCTTCACGCAGCCCACCAGGCCGTCGAGGCTCGGCGTCGCGCTCTTGGCCGCAACCAGCATCGCTCCGCCCCACTGCCCGTCGCTGCGCCGATAGGCGCGCGCCCCGAATCCCGAATTGTCGGTCTGGCACGCCAACGCCCGGCGCAGCAGCGAGAAGGGCCCCGCGAGTTGCGGGTTAGCGGCTCCCGCCGCGGACGTGATGAACTGCGCCGCGTCCGAGCCGTCGACCTCCTGCACGACGTTAGGATTGCCAAAGCTGAAGAGCTGCTGGGCGATTCCCTGCGCCGCCGCGGAGCCCGCGCCGATGATCGGCCCGCTGCCGCTGGACGCCATCGGGGGCAGCGCCGCGGCCGGATCGGCGCCCGCCGCGGGCACGCCGGCGGCGGCTCCCAGGGCCAACAAGGCGATCGTGCCGCGGACGCGGCGTGCGGTGACTCCCATGCCCCTCATTCCAGCACGTGCGCGTAGTCGACGCGGCGGTCGTCGGCGATCAATCCGCCCAGCACGTGGCCGATCTGCAACGCGATGTATTCGTCGAGGGTGTAGGTCGGCCCGAAGTGCCAGTGCTTGAGCGCCCAGCCATGGGCGAGCAGCATGATGTCGAACACGGTGAGGTCGACGTCGACCCCGCGGAAGACGCCCTGGGCGACGCCGGCCTCGATCACCGCGCGCAGCGGTGCGGCCGTGGCGATTTCGAGGTCCTTGATCTGGGTGCGGCCGGGCGCCCCGAGGGTTCGGCTCTCCCGGTAGGTCAGGACCACGCCGTCGAGGTTCTCGTCGACGATCTGGATGTAGCGTCGGACCCCCACGGTCAGCTGGTCCACGACGTCGTCGCCGGCGGCGGCGATGACCGGCGCCAGCTGATCGCGGAACGCGTCGAGGATGCGCACGATCGTGGCGAGCAGCAGGTCTTCCTTGCCGCCGAAGTATTTGTAGAGCAGGCCGACGCTGACCTCAGCCTCGGTGGCCAGGTCCTGCATGGACATCTGGTGAAACCCGGTCCTGCCCATGACTTTGACCGCGGCATCGAGCACCTGGCGGCGCCGCGAGCTGACGCGGGCGGCGCGCACCGCCTCCTCGGCGGGAAGGGCGCTGTAGTCGGCGACGTCGGTGGCCATCGGCTGTCCCTACAGGCCCAGGTCCTTGGCGATGATCGTCTTCATGATCTCGTTGGTGCCGCCGTAGATGGTTTGGATGCGGGCGTCGACGAACGCGCGCGCCACGCTGTACTCGCGCATGTAGCCGTACCCGCCGTGCAACTGCAGGCAGCGGTCGGCGGTGCGCACCTGCAGGTCGGTGGTCCACCATTTCAGCCGGGCGGCCCGGGCGGCCGTCAGCTCGCCCTCGAGGTGCTCGGCGAGGCAGTCGTCGAGATACGTTCGCGCGACGTCGATTTCGGTGGCCAACTCGGCGAGCACGAATTGGCTGTGCTGGAAGCTGGCGATCGGTGATCCAAAGGCCGTGCGATCGCGGACGTAGTCGAGGGTTGCGGCCAGGATCGTTTCCGCGGCGGCCACCGCCCCGACACCGAGCGCGAGCCGCTCCTGGGGCAGGTTCTTCATCAACTGATAGAAGCCGCGGCCCTCTGATTCGAGCAGGTTGTCCTTCGGCACCCGCATATCGGTGAAGGTGAGCTCGCTGGTGTCCTGGGCGTGCAGGCCGATCTTCTCCAGGTTGCGGCCGCGGGAAAAGCCCGGGGTGTCGGCGTCGACCACCAGAAGCGACAGTCCCTGATGGCGATCCGGCGAGGTGCGCACGGCGATGACGAACAGGTCCCCGACCTGACCGTTGGAGATGAACGTCTTGGCGCCGTTGACGACGTAGTCGTCGCCGTCTCGCACCGCGGTCGTGCGGATCCCGGCCAGATCGCTGCCGGTGCCGGGCTCGGTCATCCCGATGCCGAGCACGGTCTCGCCGGTGACCACGCCGGGCAGCCAGCGCTGTTGTTGCTCCGGGGTCGTCAAGTCGGTGAGATAGGGCAGCACCACGTCGTTTTGCAGCGTGAAGGCGATGGCCTCCGCGGCCGCCCCGGCCCGCTGCAACTCGTCGATCACGATCGCGTTGTAGCGGAAGTCGTCCACCCCCGGGCCGCCGAGATGCTCGGGCACCGAAAAGCCCAGCAGCCCAAGCTTGCCCGCCTCGATGAACAGCGAGCGGTCCCACTGGCCGTCGCGTTCCCAGCTCTCGTGGTTGGGCGCGACCGTCTGTCGCACGAAATCCCGTACCAGTTCCCGGAACTGGTGATGCTCGTGCGTGTAGGTCAACCGGCTCATCAGCGGAAGGCGTCGCTGCCGGTGAACGCCTGGCCGAGGACCAGCTGATGCATCTCCGGTGTGCCCTCGTAGGTCAGCACCGATTCCAGGTTGACCATGTGCCGGATCACGGGATACTCCAGCGATATCCCGTTGCCGCCCAGTATCGTTCGGGCGGTCCGGCAGATCTCGATCGCCTCCCGGGTGTTGTTCAGCTTGCCGAAGCTCACCTGCTCGGGACGCAGGCCCACGCTGTCCTTGAGGCGGCCGAGGTGCAGCGACAGCAGCTGGCCCTTGTGCAGTTCGACGGCCATGTCGACGAGTTTGGCCTGGGTCAACTGGAATCCGGCGATCGGGCGGCCGAACTGGGTGCGCTGCGTGGCGTAGTCGAGGGCCGCCTGCCAGGCCGAGCGCGCGGCTCCCATGGAGCCCCAGATGATTCCGTACCGGGCCTCGGACAGGCACGACAGCGGCCCGCGCAGCCCCTTGGCCTCGGGCAGCATCGCCTCGGCGGGCAGCCGCACGTCGTCGAGCACCAGCTCGCTGGTGATCGAGGCCCGCAACGACAGCTTGTGGTGAATGGTGTTGGCGCTGAAGCCCGCCGTCTTGGTGGGCACGATGAAACCGCGGACCCCGTTGTCGGTGTTGGCCCACACGACCGCGACGTCGGCCACCGAGCCGTTGGTGATCCACAACTTGCGGCCGGTGAGCACCCAGTCCGAACCATCCCGTCGCGCACGGGTTTTCATCGCGGCGGGGTCGGATCCGACGTCGGGCTCGGTCAGCCCGAAGCAGCCGAGCAGCTCGCCGGTGGCCATGCCCGGCAACCATTCCTGCTTCTGCTCCTCGGACCCGAAATTCCAAATCGCGAACATCGCCAGCGAGCCCTGCACCGAGACCATCGACCGAATGCCGGAGTCGGCGGCCTCGAGCTCGACGCAGGCCAGCCCGTAGTGCACGGCGGAGGCCCCGCCGCAGCCGTACCCGTCCAGGTGCATGCCCAGCAGCCCCAGCTGGCCGAACCCCTTGGCGAGTTCGCGGACCGGGAGGTCGCCGATCTCGAACCACTCCGCGACGTGGGGCAGGACGTGCTCGGCGCAGAATTCCCGGACGGTCTCGCGCACGGCGCGTTCGTCGTCGGACAGGGAGGCGTCCAGGCCGAGCGGGTCGTAGCGGTCGAAGGCGGGCGGCGTCTTGGTGCTCATAGGAGTCAGCCTGCCACTAGCCGGCCATCGTCAGGCCGCCGCTGACGCTGATCACCTGTCCGGTGATGAACGAGGCGGCTTCCGACGCGAAGAACAACACCGGCGCGGCGACCTCGTCGGGCCGGGCCAGGCGGCGGAACGGGATCGCCTTGACCAGCGCCTCCTTCAGCTTCTCGGGCTGCGCGTGAAACAGCGGCGTGTCGGTCGGTCCGGGGCACACGCAGTTCACCGTGATCTGGTGACGCGCCATCTCGCGGGCCAGCGACTTGGTCAGGGCGATCACCCCGCCCTTGGCGCCGGCGTAGATGCTCTCGCCCGCGCTGCCCACCCGGCCGGCGTCACTGGCCAGGTTGACCACGCGCCCGCCGCCGTGCGTCTCGATCATCCCCGGCAGGAACGCCGAGCAGACATGCACCGGCCCCAGGTAGTTGATCGCGACCACCTTCTGCGCGAATTCCGCCGTGGCATTGAGGAATTGGTCAGTGCGGTCCCATCCGGCGGCGTTGACGACGATGTTGGGCACCCCGAGGTCGGCGTTGATGCGATCCCGCAGCGCGTTGACTTGATCCGGGTCGGCCACGTCCACCGGCAGCGCGGTGATCTTGTCGGGGTGTTCCCCGGCGGTGGCCGAGGCCGCCGCCTCGTCGAGGTCCGCGGCCACCACGCGGTCGCCGCGGGCGGCGAATCCGAGCGCGATCGCCCTGCCGATGCCGGAACCGGCGCCGGTCACCACCGCGAGGCCATCAGGTGAATGGGTATTCATCGCTGACGAATCTAGGTTCACCGCGGCCGCCGGGTCAAGGATCGAGGCTCTGCCCCGGTAGTCTCGCTGCATGCTTAGGCTCCGGTGGCTGGGCTGGCTGGCCGTGGACGTCGTCGGCGTGCTGGTGTTCTGCGCCCTGGGGCGCCGCAGTCACGACGAAGGGCTCAACCTCACCGGCATCGCCACGACGGCGTGGCCGTTTCTCACCGGCACCGCGGTCGGTTGGCTGGCCGCACGCGGCTGGCGGCGGCCCACCGCGGTGGCGCCCACCGGGGTCGTCGTCTGGTTGTCCACCGTCGTCGTCGGCATGGTGCTGCGCAAGGCGACGTCTGCGGGCGTGGCCGCCAGTTTCGTCGTGGTGGCGACGGCGGTCACCGCGTTGTTGTTGCTGGGCTGGCGAGTGGCCGTGGGGCTTACCCTGCGGCGCCGCTCCGACGTCTGAGCGCGCGATGGCACCGACGGCCGATGTGGAGGTGACCGCGACGTTCGGGGCCGCCGCGCGGGCCGTGGCCACCGACAAGGGCCTGCTGAACGACCCGTTCGCCGAGCCGTTGTTGTGCGCGGTCGGGATCGACTACCTCACCCGGGCGATCAAGGACCACGCGTTCGCGGCCGACGACGGCGACGACGCGGCGATGACGGCGCTGATGGACGCGCTGGCGGCGCACACCCGCTTCGTCGACGAATTTTTGGCCGACGCGGGCCGGGCGGGCATTCGCCAGGTGGTGATCCTGGCGTCGGGCCTGGACAGCCGGGCCTACCGGCTGTGGTGGCCGCGGGGGACGACGGTCTACGAGATCGATCGGCCGCAGGTGCTCGACTTCAAGTCCGACGTGCTTCGGGGGCTGGACGCCACTTTGGCCACCAACCGATGCGCGGTCGGCATCGACCTGCGCGACGATTGGCCGGCGGCGTTGCGGCGGGTGGGTTTTGACGCCGCCCAGCCCACGGTGTGGGTCGCCGAGCAGTTGCTCGTCGGGTATCTGCCGCCCCAGGAGCAGAGCCGGTTGCTGCGCGGCGTCACCGCGGCGAGCGCCCTCGGCAGCCGGTTGGCCGCCGATCACATGCCCACCTGGAATCCGTTGCAGCTGGGGGCCGAACGCGCCTTCGTCGACGGCTGGCGGCGGCGCGGGCTCGACGTCGATCTGGCCAGCCTGACCTATCCGGGCGAATACCACTATGTCCCTGAGTATTTGGCGGACCACGGCTGGGAAACGCGCGGGCGTGACATCGCCGACTTGCTGCGCACCATGGGGCTGGGCAAGCGGCGGCGCACCGGGCGCGGCGACGCGGAGTTCATCCCGGAATATGTCACCGCGACACGCGTTTGAGTTTTCGATGATGCCGGAATCCATTCCGCCAGATGGCCGGTTGCGGTTCGTCTCGGCGACCCACGACGATCCGCTGGCCCAACCGCTGTTGGCCGAGTTGGCCGTCGAGTATGCGGAGCGCTACGGCGGCACGCCGAGCACGCATCTGTCCTGGCTGCCCGTGCCGGAGGCCGAGCTGGCGCCGCCGGACGGCGGGTTGTTGATCGGCGTCCTGCGCGGCGTGCCGGTGACCGGCGGCGCGTTTCGCCGCTACGACGCCCACACCGCCGAACTCAAGCGGATCTGGACCGACGCCGCCCATCGGCGCCGCGGCTATGCGCGGGCGTTGCTGGCCGCGCTGGAGGCCGAGACCCTGGCGCGCGGGTACCGGCGGCTCTACTTGATCACCGGCAATCGGCAGCCCGAGGCCGAGGCGCTCTACGACGCGACGGGCTATGCCCGGGTGGCGCCGGACCCGCTGCCGTCCTGGGGGCCGTTCATCCCGATCGCCTTCGAGAAGTGGCTGGCATAGCCGGCGCCGACGCCCAGACCGGGGCGATCGAGTTGACAACCGTCACAACGGATCTCAGGGCAATCAGGATCTTCACGGGGCCGGTGTGGTTTCCGTGGCGATGATCTGGCCCGAGGCCATCAACCGCCGGCCAGCGAGATGGCCCGGGCCGTCGCCTCGCGGATCGGGCCGCGCCACACGGCGCCGTGCCCCGGCAGCAACACCTCGGTGTCGAGCAGGGCCAACGCGTCCAGGCTGCGCAGCGAATTCTGCTGGCTTCGGCTGAACACCTCCGGCAGCAGCTGCGGCCCGTCGTGCTTGAGCAGGGGGTGGCCGGTGATCAGGGCGTCGCCGCTGACCAGGACCCCGTCGACCACGTACGAGCAGTGCCCGCTGGTGTGCCCCGGGGTGAAAACGGCCATCGGATGCCCGGGCAGGCCGGCGGCCACGTCAGCGGTCAGCGGTCGCGTCGACGGGATGCCGTCGCGGATCAGGCCGCCGCTGCGCACCACGTGCAACCCCCACGCCGCCCAGCGCGGCCGCCAAATGCGAACGGCGACATCGAAAACCGAGGCCTGCTCCAGGTATTCGCGCTTGGCGTGCCCCACCTCGTCGGCGTGGCAATACACGTCGGTGCCGTATTCGTTGGCGAACCAGATCGCCGAGCCCAGGTGGTCGATGTGGGCGTGGGTGAGCAGGATGGCACGCACGTCTCCGGCGTCGAAGCCCAGCTCGCGCAGCGACGCCAGCACGTCGGGGCGGTCCCCCGGATACCCAGCGTCGATCAGCATCACGCCGGTGTCGTCGGCAACGATCGTCCAGTTGACGGCGTCGCCCCGGGCGAGGTGCACCGTGTCGGTGACTTGAACAAGAGTTGGCGCCGGTCCCATGCCCGCGAGTGTAGGTCTGACGCGCGGCGTAGCCGGGCGCGGCGGGTCGCGACCGTCAGCACAGGAGCGATCGCAAGCGCGGCGTAGCCGGGCGCGGCGGGTCGCGACCATCAGCACAGGAGCGATCGCAAGCGCGGCGTTTCGCCGGGCGCGGCGGGTCGCGACCATCAGCACAGGAGTAGAAAGAACTCGTGGCTGAACTGAAACTCGGATACAAAGCGTCCGCCGAACAATTTGCACCGCGCGAGCTCGTCGAGCTTGCCGTCGCCGCCGAAGGTCACGGCATGGACAGCGCAACGGTCAGTGACCATTTCCAGCCGTGGCGGCACGAGGGCGGGCACGCGCCGTTCTCGCTGGCCTGGATGACCGCGGTCGGCGAACGCACGAAGCGGATCACGCTGGGCACCTCCGTGCTCACCCCGACCTTCCGCTACAACCCCGCCGTCATCGCGCAGGCCTTCGCCACCATGGCCTGCCTGTACCCGGACCGCATCTTCCTCGGGGTCGGCACCGGCGAGGCGCTGAACGAGATCGCCACGGGATACGAGGGCGACTGGCCAGAGTTCAAGGAGCGGTTCGCCAGGCTGCGCGAGTCGGTGCGGTTGATGCGCGAGCTGTGGCGCGGCGACCGCGTCGACTTCGACGGCGAGTACTACCGGCTCAAGGGCGCCTCGATCTACGACGTGCCCGAGGGCGGGGTCCCGATCTACGTCGCGGCCGGGGGCCCCGCGGTCGCCAAGTACGCGGGGCGCGCCGGCGACGGCTTCATCTGCACCTCCGGCAAGGGCGAGGAGCTCTACAAGGACAAGCTGATCCCCGCCGTCAAGGAGGGCGCCGCGATCAACGACCGCAACGTCGACGACATCGACAAGATGATCGAGATCAAGATCTCCTATGACCCCGATCCCAAACTGGCGCTGGAGAACACCCGGTTCTGGGCGCCCCTGTCGCTGACCGCCGAACAGAAGCACAGCATCGACGACCCGATCGAGATGGAGAAGGCCGCCGACGCGCTGCCGATCGAGCAGGTCGCCAAGCGCTGGATCGTGGCATCCGATCCCGACGAGGCGGTCGAAAAGGTCGGCCAGTACGTGAAGTGGGGCCTCAACCACCTGGTGTTCCACGCGCCCGGTCACGACCAGCGCCGGTTCCTGGACCTCTTCGAGAAGGACCTGGCGCCGCGGCTGCGGCGGCTGGCCTGAGGGGCGGACGAGTGGTCTCGGGCGCCGCAACGGCGATCTACATCGCCGCGCCCGAGCCGGAGACCGGAAAGTCGACGATCGCGCTGGGCCTCCTGCACCGGCTGACCGCGACGGTGGCGAAAGTCGGTGTGTTCCGGCCCATTACGCGTTCAGATGGCGGCGATCGCCAACGCGGCGAAGCCGGGCGCAGCGGGTCGCCGCAGGACCTGGAAAATCGCGACTACATCCTGGAACTGCTGCTGTCGCGCACCACGGCGGGCCTGTCGTACGAGCAATGCGTCGGCGTCACCTACCAGCAGCTGCACGCGGACGGCGACGCGGCGATCGCCGCCATCGTCGACGCCTACCACGCCGTCGCCGAGAAGTGCGACGTCGTGGTGATCGTCGGCAGCGATTATTCCGAACTCGGACAGGCGATTCGACCCGCGGAGCTTTCCACCAACGCGCGCATCGCGGTCAACCTCGGCGCGCCGCTGCTGCTGACGGTCAGCGGCAAGGGCCGCACCGCCGGTGAGGTGGCCGACGTCGTCAAGGTGTGCCTGGCCGAGCTGGACGCTCAGCACGCCCACACCGCGGCGGTGGTGGCCAACCGCTGCGAACCGGCCGAGCTGGACGCCATCCGGAAGAAGTTGGACGAGGCGCTGCGGCCGTCGTCCCTGCGCAGCTACGTCCTGCCCGACGAACCGCTGTTGTCGGCGCCGACGGTGGCCGAGCTTCAGAGCGCGGTGCGCGGGACGCCGGTCAGCGGCGAAGAGTCGCTGCGCGAACGCGAGGTCACCGGTGTGATGGTGGCCGGGATGACCGCCGACCACGTCCTGGAACGGCTGCGCGACGGCATGGCGGTCATCACCCCCGGCGACCGCTCGGACGTGGTGCTCGCCGTCGCGAGCGCCCATGCCGCGGAAGGGTTTCCGTCCCTGTCGTGCATCGTCCTCAACGGCGGCTTCGAGCTGCACCCGTCCATCGCGGCCCTGGTCGCCGGGCTGCGGCTGCGGCTGCCGATCGTCGCCACCGCGCTGGGCACCTACGACACCGCCAGCGCGGCGGCCACCGCCCGGGGCAGGGTCACGGCGGCGTCGCAACGCAAGATCGACACCGCGGTCGAGCTGATGGACGGCCACGTCGACATCACCGATCTGCTGGCGCAGCTTGCCATTCCGATCCCCACCGTGACCACGCCGCAGATGTTCATCCATCAGCTGACCCTGCAGGCGCGTTCGGATCGCAGGCACATCGTGCTGCCCGAGGGCGACGACGACCGCATCCTGCGCTCGGCCGGGCGGGTGCTGCAACGCCGCGTCGCCGACCTGACCATCCTCGGCGACGAGGCCCAAATCCGCCAGCGCGCGGGCGAACTCGGGGTGGACCTGGCCGACGTGACGGTGATCGATCCGCGCGCCAGCCGGCTGCGCGACGAGTTCGCCGACCAGTATGCGCAGTTGCGCAAGGCGAAGGGGGGCACCGTCGAGCAGGCCCGCGAGATCATGCGCGACACAACGTACTTCGGCACCATGATGGTGCACAACGGGATGGTCGACGGCATGGTGTCAGGCGCCGCCCACACCACCGCGCACACCGTGCGGCCCGCGTTCGAGATCATCAAGACCGTCCCGGACGTGTCCACCGTGTCCAGCATCTTCCTGATGTGCCTGCCCGATCGTGTCCTGGCCTACGGCGATTGCGCGATCATCCCCAATCCGACACCGGAGCAGCTGGCCGACATCGCAATCTCCTCGGCGCGCACCGCCGCACAATTCGGCATCGAACCGCGGGTCGCGATGCTGTCCTACTCGACCGGCGACTCCGGCTCCGGTGCCGACGTCGACAAGGTCAGAACGGCAACGCAATTGGTGCGAGAGCGCAACCCCGACCTGCCGGTGGAGGGCCCCATCCAGTACGACGCGGCGATCGAACCGTCGGTCGCGGCCACCAAGCTGCGCGACTCGCCGGTGGCCGGGCGCGCCACGGTGCTGATCTTCCCCGACCTCAACACCGGCAACAACACCTACAAGGCGGTCCAGCGCAGCGCCGGAGCCCTCGCCATCGGACCCGTGCTGCAGGGTCTGCGCAAGCCGGTGAACGACCTGTCGCGGGGCGCGCTGGTCGAGGACATCGTGAACACCGTTGCCATCACCGCGATTCAGGCACAAGGCGGCCCCGATGGGAAGTAGCAGCGCGCGCCTGGTGCTGGTGATCAACTCCGGCTCGTCGTCGGTGAAGTTTCAGCTGGTCGATCCCGATTCGGGCACGGCGCTCTCGACCGGCCTCGTGGAACGCATTGGCGAGGAGGGGTCTCCCGTCCCCGACCATGACGCCGCGCTGCGCCGCGCGTTCGACACGCTGGCCGACGACGGCATCGACCTCAAGACATGCGGCGTCGTCGCGGTCGGCCATCGAGTGGTGCACGGCGGCAACGCCTTCTACGAGCCCACCCCGCTGGACGACGCGGTGATCGCCCGGCTCGGCGAACTGTCAGACCTTGCGCCGCTGCACAACCCTCCCTCGCTCAAGGGAATCGAGGTCGCCCGGCGGCTGCTGCCCGACATTCCGCACATCGCGGTCTTCGACACCGGGTTCTTCCACGACCTGCCGCCCGCTGCCGCGACCTACGCCATCGACCGCGAGTTGGCGCAGCGGCATCAGATCCGCCGGTACGGGTTCCACGGCACCTCGCACCGCTACGTCAGCGAGCAGGCCGCCGCCTTCCTGGACAGGCCGCCCGGCGACTTGAAACAGATTGTGCTGCACCTGGGTAACGGCTGCTCGGCCTCGGCGATCGCCGGCACCCGGCCGATCGACACCTCGATGGGCCTCACACCGCTGGAGGGGCTGGTGATGGGCACCCGCAGCGGGGACATCGATCCCAGCGTCGTCAGCTACCTGTCCCACACCGCCGGGATGGGCGTCGACGACATCGAGACCATGCTCAACAAGCGATCCGGGGTGCTGGGCCTGTCCGGTGAGCGCGACTTCCGCCGGCTGCGAACGATGATCGAATCCGGTGACGAGTCAGCGCAATTGGCCTACAGCGTCTTCACGCATCGGCTGCGCAAGTACGTCGGCGCCTACCTGGCGGTGCTGGGGCACACCGACGTCATCAGCTTCACCGCGGGGATCGGCGAGAACGACGCGGCGGTGCGCCGCGACGCGGTCGCCGGCATGGAGGAGCTGGGCATCGTGCTCGACGAGCGCCGCAATCTCGGTGGCGGGAGGGGTGCGCGGCAGATCTCCGCCGACGATTCGCCGATCGCCGTCCTGGTGATCCCGACCAACGAAGAGCTCGCCATCGCCCGCGACTGCGTAAACGTGCTGGCGGGCTCCTAGCGGGCGTCGAGTGTGCATCCTGGGCTTTGATCGTGAACCGTCGGCGGCGACACGCCGGGTGGTTTCAAGGTTTGGTTGCAACAGTGGTTTGTGGCGGGTTTGACAGTAGCCGGTTGAGGACTTGGGCGGGGCTGTCCCAGCCGAAGCGTTTGCGTGGGCGTTCGTTGAGTTCAGCGGCGACTTCGGCGAGGTAGTCGGCCGAGTGCACGGATAAGTCGGTGCCTTTCGGAAAGTATTGGCGCAATAGGCCATTGGTGTTTTCGTTGCTGCCGCGCTGCCAGGGTGAGTGTGGATCGCAAAAGTAGATGTCGATGCCGGCGTCGATACTGATGCGGGCATGGCGCAACATTTCGTGGCCTTGGTCCCAGGTCAGCGAGCGCCGCAATGCCTGGGGCAGGGTTTTGATGGTGGCGATCATCGCATCAGCCACCGTCTCAGGGTCGCGACGGGCGGGCAGGTGCAGCAGTTGCACGAACCCGGTGGAACGTTCGACCAGGGTGCCGATCTGAGAGTGTTGATTTTTGCCCAGGATTAAGTCACCCTCCCAGTGCCCGGGCACCGCGCGGTCAGCGGCCTCAGCGGGCCGCTCACTGATGTTGACCATGCCCGGAATTCGGCCGCAGCCGCTACGGGCGCCGACTCTGGCCCGTGGCTTGCGCAATGCCCGCCCGGTCCGCAAACACTTAGTCAGCTCGCGGCGTAGCTCCCCGCGTCCTTGCACGTAGAGCGCCTTGTAGATGGTTTCGTGGGACACCTGCATCTCCGGGCGGTCGGAATACGTCGTGGCCAACATCCCGGCAATCTGCTCCGGGCTGTACTTCTTGACCAACCACGCTTGCACCTGATCACGCAACGCAGGGCAGCGACCCAGCTTGCCGATCTTGGGCCGGCGCGCTCGCTGCTCGCTGCGAAGCTGAGCAATCCGCGCCGAATAGCCCGATTTCGCATCCACGCCCGCTCGGCGGGCTCCGAAGCGGTAACGAGAACGATAACGGCCCACATACCCCCGCATGACGCCGTTGTTGGCGATCTCGCGCATGACTGTCGACGGGGCCCGGCCCAACCGGGCTGCCATCGAGCGAATCGATTCGCCCTGAGCGGCGCCGATCATGATCTGTTCACGCTCATCAGCCGACAACCGCGGCCGTTTCTGCCCCTGAGGGGCTAACCATCGCGGATTCACACCACCAAACCTGCGAAACCACTTGCCGCCGCACGTCGCCGACACGCCGACCGCAACCCCGGCGTCCTCCGAGGACACCCCGGACGCGATCAACTCCCAATACCGGCGTGAACTACCCCGGGTTTAGTTCCGATCCGTTATAGGAGGATTGGAAGCTATGCCCCGTCAGTATTCGCCGGAGTTTCGGCAGCGTGCGTTGCGGTTGTTGGACACTGTGATGGAAGCCTCGGAAGTGTCGGAGTTCGAGGCCATAAAGTCTGTGGCCAGCAAACTCAATATTTCGGAGGAGTCGGTGCGTCGGTGGCGACGCAAGGCCCAAGTCGATGCTGGTGAACGGCCGGGCATGACCAGCTCTGAGCATGCCGAGATCCGTAAGCTCAAGCGCGAGAACGCTGAACTGCGCAGGGCTAACGAGATTTTGAAGTCAGCGTCTGCGTTTTTTGCCGCGGAGTTCGACCGCCCCGCGACGAAATGATCGCCTACATCGATGCTCATCGCGATCAGTTCGGGGTCGAGCTCATCTGCCGAGTGCTGCGGGCAGCTATCCCCGGATTCCTCACCTCGCGGGGTTATCGGGCCGCGCGGACCCGACCACCGTCGGACCGGGAGATCCGCGATGAGCAGCTGATCGCCGACCTTGAGGCGGTGCACCGGCAGAATTACTCGGTGTATGGGGTCAAGAAGATGCACGCGGCGATGACACGGCGTGGTTGGCAGCTGGGCCGTGAACAAACCCGCCGGTTGATGCGCAAGGCCGGGTTGCGCGGCGCCCAGCGGGGCAAGCCGGTGTTCACCACGATCAGCGACCCGGCCGCGATCCGGCCGGCCGATCTGGTCAACCGCCAATTCCGGGCTGCTGCACCGAACCGGCTATGGGTCGCCGACATCACGTTCGTGCGGACCTGGCAGGGGTTCTGTTACACCGCGTTCGTCACTGATGCGTGCACGAAGAAGATCGTTGGCTGGGCGGTCTCGGCCACGATGCGCACCGAAGACCTCCCACTTCAAGCATTCAATCACGCTGTGTGGCAGTCGAATACCGATCTATCCGAGTTGGTTCATCATTCCGACCGCGGATCCCAGTACCTATCGCTGGCCTATACCGACCGGCTGGCTGAACTGGGGATCGCGCCCTCGGTCGGGTCGCGTGGCGATAGTTATGACAACGCCCTCGCTGAAGCGGTCAACGCCGCCTACAAGACCGAGCTCATCAACCGCGGCAAGCCCTGGCGGTGCATCGATGATGTCGAACTCTCGACCGCCGAATGGGTGGCCTGGTACAACCAGGAACGCCTGCACGAAGGCCTCGGCTACGTTCCACCCGCCGAGTACGAGGCCGCCCTCACCGGCACCTCACACCATGCGAGCCAGCCGACCCCGGCCCTCGCAACCGAGTAGGAACTAAACCTGGGGTAGTTCAGCGCTGCACCGACAACAACTGAGGCTGACCCGTCATCAACACCCCTAACTACGAAGTGTTGCAATCACCCCTTGAGCCCAAGCCGATAATCGACGCCGTAGGTTCACACCGAAAGCCCCAGGTTCACACTCGATTTCGCGAGCGCCTCGCGCACCCGGCGCAGGATGCTGGCCGGGCGATCCTCGGCGACCACCCGGACTATGGTCCAGCCCATCTCCTCGAGCATCTCCATGCGCCGGAGGTCTTTGACGAATTGGCGCCGGTCGGTGCGGTGGTGATCGCCGTCGTACTCGACAGCCACCAGCGATTCCTCCCAGCCCAGATCCAGGTAGGCGAACGGTAGGCCGTCGGCGCCCAGCACCGGGATCTGCGTCTGCGGCCGGGCCAGGCCGGCGTCGATGAGGAGCAGTCGCAGATAGCTCTCCCTGGGGGACTGAGCGCCGGGGTCGACCAGGTCGAGCGCGACCTCCAATCGCCGCACGCCGGGTGCGCGAGGATGCGCCGCCGCAACATCCAGCACGTCGTCGACCTTGAAACCCGTTGCCCGGGCGAGCGCGTCCAGCCTCACCACGGCCGAGCGCACCGCGCCGCGCCGTCCGATGTCGAAAGCGGTCCGCTCCGGAGTGGTGACGGCGAGCCCGTCGCGGGTCTGGGTCTCGCCGGCGCACAGCGTTTCCCGGCGTGTCAGCACGCCGCGGGGAGGATGAGTGTTGGTGTGTATCAGCTCGACCGGGACGTTGTCGGGGATCCACTGGGCGCCATGCAGCGCGGCCGCGGCGGCTCCGCCGATGACCGCCCTCCGCCCCGACCACAGCCAGGCCGCCCGAATGCGCAATTCGAGCGGCACCTCGGCATGCGTCGGCACGTAGACGTTCGGAAACACCGCTCGGTAGGACATCCGCAGCTGGTGGCGGCTGAGACTTCCCGACGCCAACTCCTCGCTGCCGATGAACGGCACTCGTCTCATGCCGCGAACGATTGCACGTCAACCACGGTCGGCGAGTGCGTCTGTGCACAGGGCGGGCCACGCGACGGCAAGCCGCCGGACGGGCTGACGCCGGGTCCGCGAGGCCCCGGCTAAATCGACTGTGAATCACCGACTTTGAGTGTGAACTCACGGCTTTCAGTGTGAACCCACGTCGGGGTTTGTCGGCGTGTCGCCGCCCAGGGTTCACACTGAACGCCCAGGATTCACACTCGACGGCGAAGGGCCGACGCGGGAAAGGCCGACGCGGGAAAGGCCGACGCGCGAAGGGCCGACGCGGGAAAGACCGACGCGGGAAAACCGCCAGGCGGCGCAAACCGGCAAACCCGCAAATACCTCAGAACGTGCTCGTGGGCCGCACCCGGTTGGCCATGTCCACCAGCTCGTAGCGGTGCCGCTGCGTGGGGGCGACGCGGGCCAGATTGCGCAGCGCCGCCTCGACGCCCAGCCGCAGCCCGTGCTCGGTGAACGGGAAGCCCAGGATGTGATTCGTGCTGGCCTTGTTGTCCTCCAACCAGTCCATCGCGCAGCCCAGCACCAGCGCGCGGATCTGCAACACGCGTGGTTCGGTGGGCGGCAGCGCCTCTACCCGCCGCGCCGCGTCCCGGATGTCCTCCTCGGTGATCTCGCTCTTGGACCGGCCGGACAGCAGCGTCACCGCACTCGTCAGGCGGGCGGTGGTGAAGTGCCGCGAGGTGGCCGGCACCTCGTCCAGCGTGCGCACCGCGGCGGCCCGATCACCTTCCGCGGACAGCGATCTGGCCAACCCGAAGGCCGCCGAGATCACGCCGTCGTTGGTCTTCCACACCGTCTCGTAATGCTTGTGCTCGTCGACGTCGCCGGCCAGCTCGGCGGTGGCGGCCAGCGCCAGCTTCGGTGCGAGCTCACCCGGGAACGTGTCCAGCACCTCGGTGAAATGTGTTGTGGCCGAATCGTAATCACCGGTGAGCAGGTCGGCCACGGCCTTGTACCAGACCAGCCGCCACTGCCAACCCACCCGCTCGGCCAGGTCCTCGAGCTTGCGGGTGGCCTTGGCGACGTCGCCGAGATCCAGCAGCGCGCGCACCTCCATCAGCGGTAGCTCGACCGACTCGGACAGCTCGGCGCCGTCGGCGTCCAGCGTCCCGTGCCGGGCCGCGCGCAACGAGTCCAGGGTCTGCACCGGCTGCGACAACACCGTCGCCTGCAGCACCGACGCGGCGACGTCGGCCGGATTGACCAGCGGCACTTGCAGTGCGGTGACGATTTCGCGGGCGGTCAGCTTCTCCGAATGGACCTGCCCGTCCAGGTAGACGTCGGTGTGCGCGACCAGCAGATCCACCCCGAACGTGGAGCGGCTGGGGGAGAAGATCGTCGACAGGCCGGGCCGCGGCACCCCGGTGTCGTGGGCCACCACCTCACGCAGCACGCCGATCAACTGCGCCGACATCTCCTCGGTGCTGGCGAACCGGCGACGTGGGTCGGGATCGGTGGCGCGACGCAGCAACCGGTGGAACGAGTCGTAGGTGGCCAGCACCGGGTCGTGCTCGGGCAGGCCGTCGACGTAGCGGCCGTTGCGGGTGCGCAGGTTGAGCGTGAGCGCCGCCAGCGTGCGGCCCACCGTGTAGATGTCGGTGGCGACCGTCGGGCCGGTGCGCACGATCTCGGGCGCCTGGAAACCCGGTGTGCCGTAAAGGTATCCGAACGAATTGATCCGCGACACCGCGCCCAGGTCGATGAGCTTGAGCTGCTCCTCGGTGAGCATGATGTTCTCCGGCTTCAGGTCGTTGTAGACCAGGCCGATGGAGTGCAGATAGCTCAGCGCGGGCAGGATTTCCAGCAGGTAGGCGATGGCCTCGGCGACCGGAAGTTTCTCGCCCTTCCCGTGCTTGAGCGACTGCCCGCCGACGTACTCCATGACGATGTAGCCGACCGGATTGCCGTGCTGGTCCTTGTGTTCGACGAAGTTGAAGATCTGCACGATCTGCGGGTGGACCACCTCGGCCAGGAACTGCCGTTCGGCCATCGCGATCGCCTGCGCCTCCGCGTCGCCGGAGTGGACGAGGCCTTTGAGCACGACCGGCCGGTCGTTGACGTTTTTGTCGACGGCCAGGTATACCCAGCCCAGCCCGCCGTGCGCGATGCACCCCTTGACCTCGTACTGGCCGGCGACGATGTCGCCGGGATTGAGTTGCGGCAGAAACGAATACGGGCTGCCGCAGGCCGGGCACCAGCCCTCCGACGTGCCCTTGCTCTTCTTGCTGGACCGGCCCACCGGCTTCCCGCAGTTCCAGCAGAAGCGCTTGGACTCGGGGACCACCGGGTTGGTCATCAGCGCTTCGCGGGGGTCGATGTCACGTCCCCGCGGGATCTCGACGAGTCCACCGCCGAGCTGTCGGACCGCGGGCAGCGCCCGCGTCGCCACCGTCATGCGGTCGCCGGTGTCGGTGTCCAGGGCGCCCAGCGCGATGTGCGGAAAGTCGTCGTCGTCATCGTCGAAGTCCGGTCGAAACAGCGCCTGCGTGGCCTGCAGTCGCCCCGTCGAGGCGCCGGTCTGGACCTCCGCCGGCTGGGTGCCGGGATTCACGTCTTCCACCGCTTCCGGGCCCGATTCCGGCTTCTCGGAGTGCTTGTCCGGCTCGGCCATCAGTCCAGATACCTCGGTGTGGGCGGGGCCGGCGCGGGGCCCAGCACGGTCAACCACTTGCGGTACAACGTGTTCCACGTGCCGTCGCGGCGGATCCTTTCCAGGGTCCCGTTGACGAACCGCACCAGGGGAGTGTTGTTCAGGTTGATGCCGATGCCGTAGGGCTGGGTGGCCATGTTGGGGCCGACGATGTGCAGGTAGGGGTCCTCTTCGACCAGCCCGGCCAGGATCGAGTCGTCGGTGCTCACGGCGTCGATCTCGCGCTGCTGCATCGCGACCAGGCAGTCGGCCCAGTTGACCACCGACACGATGACCGGGGGCGGGTCGATCTGCCGGATGCGGTGCAGCGAGGTGGTGCCCTTGGCCACGCAGACGCGTTTGCCCGACAGGTCGCTCACCTTGACGATCGACGAGTCGCGCGGGGCGAGGATGCGCTGGTTGGCGTCGAGGTAGACGGTGGAGAAGTTCACCAGCTTGCGCCGGTCGCAGGTGATGGTCATGGTCTTGACCACGATGTCGACCTCGCCGCGTTGCAGCGCGGTGACCCGCTCGTCCGACGACAGGATCCGGTACTCGACGTGGGACGGCGCGCCGAAGATGTCGCGGGCGATCTCGCCGGCCAGGTCGACGTCGAATCCGGTGATCTCGCCGGTGATCGGGTCGCGGAAGCTGAACAGGTTGCTGCCGATGTCGAGCCCGACGATCAGCCTGCCGCGCGCGCGGATGTCGGCGACCGCGGCGTCGGCCTCGGCCTTGGTGGGGAAGGGCCGCAGGCTGGCCGTCAGGTCGCAGTCCTGATTGGGGCCGTCGGGCGGTAGCGGCGGCTGCGGCGGCAGCTGTTCCATGCCGACCGGGGTGGGCGGCGGCAACGTCGGGACGCTGGCGACGTGCAGCGATTCCGTGTGCCCGCAACCCGCCAGCACGCAAACCGTGGCGGCCACGGTGCACGCCCGGCGCAGCAGGGGCAGGCGGATCATTATCGATACTCTTTCAGCCGCGGCCACAGGCCCAGAGCCACCGCGATGGCCGCCCCGAGGCTGAGCACCACGCCGCCCACCTGGGCGCCGGAGAGCCCGCTGCGCGCGTTGATGACGTCGTTGCGCAGGTGGATGCGGCCCTGGTCCATGGCCTTGACCAGCTCGTCTTCCAGCTTGTCGAACGCCGGGGTGGAATCCTCCTCGCTGCTGCCCAGCGCGACCTGGGTGGCGGCGCGGTAGTTCCCCACCGAGATGTACGAGCTGATCCGGTCATTGGCCTGACGCCAGCGCAGCAGCAGCTGGTCGGCGCCCTCGAGGTCCGGTTTGTCCACGGCGTCGCTGCGGGACATGTACTGGTCGAGCTGGCGGTGCATCGAGTCGATCCGCTGATAGAACGACTGCTTGCGCTTCTCCTCGTCCCCGCGGCGGATCAGCGACAGCGTCTCGTCGGCGCGCGCCTGCTGGGCGGTGATCGCGACGTTGGTGACGGTCTTGAGGGACTCCGCGGCGGTGTCCTTCGCGCTACGACTTGCCGTCGTAGAGATGGTTAGCGCAGTCCCGACCCACACCACCATGACGAGGATAGCGAGAGCGCCCACGACCAGGCCCGGGTTGATGCGGCGCCGGGTGCGCCGGGCCAGCCAGCGATGCGAGAAGGCGCCGAAGACGACGGTGGTGCCGACGACCATGATGACCGGCGCCGGAATCTGGGTCGACGCCGTGGTTTCGACGTCCACCCGCTCCGAGGTGGCCCGGTACAGCCGCGCCGCGTCGGGCAGGATCGTCGACTGCATCAGCCCCGATGCCTCCGACAGGTACGACGAACCGACCGGGTTGCCCGCCCGGTTGTTGGTTCGGGCGATCTCGATCAGGCCGGTATAGACGGCCAGCTGGGCGTTGATCCGGCCCAGCAGCTGCACCTGCGGCTCGTCGGTGAGCCCGCTGGAGGCCCTGGTCACGGCCACGGCCGCGTCGGTGATGGCCTGCTCGTAGCGCTGCCGCACGGGCGGCGGTTCGGCTTCGGCGATGAACGCCGTGGCCGCGGCGGCGTCGGCCACCGACAGCGTGGTGTAGAGCCGCCCGGCCGCGAACGACAGCGGCTCGGTGTGGTTGAGCACCGTGGTGAGCACCTGTTGCCGGTGGTTGATGGTGGTCGAGGTGGCGAAGGCGCTGATCCCGCCGAGGGCCGCCAGCACGATGCCGATGGTCAGGATGCGGCCCGGCGTCGTGGAGATGAACCACCAGCGGGGATGGGCTGGTTCGGCCGGTGACCGCGATCCCTGCGGCTCGGTCGACGGATGCGCCAGCTCAACCGTCACGTCTGATCAGCCCTCATCTCTTGGCCACTGGATTTCGCTGCACGGACCTCTATAAGCGAAGTCTAAGAGCATGTTCGGGTGGATGGGTGGAGGCCGACGCAATTGCCGACGCGCCGAAGACCGCCAAGAACCAAGTCTGCCTATCCTTGATCCGTGCAGGGCGACGGCGACGGTTGGGTGATCTCGGAGCGCGGCGCCCATTACTGGGGTCGGTACGGCGCCGCCGGTCTTTTGCTGCGCGCCCCGCAAGCCGACGGCACGCCCGCGGTGCTGCTGCAACATCGGGCGGTGTGGAGCCATCAGGGCGGGACCTGGGGGCTGCCGGGCGGGGCCCGGGACAGCCACGAGACGCCCGAGCAGACGGCGGTCCGCGAGGCGAACGAGGAGGCCGGGCTGCTCGTCGACCGGCTCGCCGTGCGCGCGACGCTGGTCACCGCCGAGGTCGCCGGGATCGGCGGCACGCGGTGGAGTTACACGACCGTCGTCGCCGACGCCGACGAGTTGTTGCACACCGTCCCGAACCGGGAGAGCGCGGAAATGCGGTGGGTGGCCGAGGACGAGGTGGCCGACCTGCCGCTGCATCCGGGCTTCGCGGCCAGCTGGCAACGGCTGCGCACCGCGCCGGCGCTGTTGCCGCTGGGCCACGGCGACGAACGCCGGCAGTATCTGCCCCGCACGATCGAGGTCGAGGCCGGCGTCTTCGTGTGGTGCATGCCGGGTGACGCCGACGAGGTTCCGTCGCAGCTGAGCCGACGGATCAGCTCGCTGCTGCCAGCGCCGAACTGAGCCGCCGGGCGGCCGCCCGCGGGTCGGACGCCGCGGTGATCGCTCGCACCACCACCACGCGGCGGGCGCCGGAGTCGAGCACCTCGGGCAGTCGCTGCGCGTCGATGCCGCCGATCGCGAACCACGGTTTGTCGGTCCCGAGCCCGGCGGCGGCGCGGACGAGTCCCAGGCCCGGCGCCGCGCGGTCCGGCTTGGTGGGCGTCGGCCAGCAGGGGCCGACGCAGAAGTAGTCCGCTTCGCTGACGGCCGCGGCGCCGGCCTGGTCGGCGCTGTGGCTGGAGAGCCCGAGCAGCACGTCCGGACCGACGATGTCGCGCGCGACGTCCAGCGGCAGGTCCCCCTGCCCGAGGTGCAGCACGTCGGCGCCTGCCGCGCGGGCGATGTCGGCGCGGTCGTTGACCGCGAACAGGGCGCCGTGCCGGCGGGCGGCGTCGGCCAGGATCTCGCAGGCGGCCAGTTCCTCGCGCGCCTCCAGCGGCCCGAACCGCTGCTCGCCGGCCGACCCCTTGTCGCGCAGCTGGATGATGTCCACGCCGCCGGCCAGGGCGGCGTCGGCGAACTCGGCCAGGTCGCCGCGCTCGCGGCGCGCGTCGGTGCACAGATACAGCCGCGCGGTGGCCAGGACGGAGAGTCGTCTATCCATGGGACGCTGCACACCGAGACGCTAGCGCGCTAGCGTGGAGCGCAGAGAATCACCAGACACGGGAGTCCCGGGAGCGGGGCTGAGAGTGGGCACAGCCGCGAGGACCTGCCCTTACCGTCACACCTGATCCGGATCATGCCGGCGAAGGGAGGCTCGACAATGACCGGGATGCCTTCGGGCCCACCGCTGGGGTCGCTGGCCGTCATCGGCGGCGGCGTCATCGGGCTGGCGGTGGCGCGCCGCGCCGCCCAGGCCGGCTGGTCGGTGCGGGTGCACCGCAGCGGGGAGCGGGGCGCATCCTGGGTCGCCGGCGGCATGCTGGCCCCGCACAGCGAGGGCTGGCCGGGAGAAGAGCGATTGCTGCGGCTGGGCCTGGAATCCCTGCGGTTGTGGCGCGACGGCGGTTTCCTCGACGGCCTGCCGGCCGGAGTGGTCACCGCCCGCGAGTCGCTGGTGGTGGCCGTCGACCGCGCCGACGCCGCCGACCTGCGCACCGTGGCGGACTGGCTGTCCGCTCAGGGACACCCCGTGGTCTGGGAGTCGGCCGCCCGCGACGTGGAACCCCTACTCGCGCAGGGCATCCGGCACGGCTTTCGGGCGCCCACGGAGCTGGCCGTGGACAACCGGGCGGTGCTCGACGCGCTCGAGGCGGAGTGCGAGCGTCTCGGGGTGCGGTGGGCGCCGCCGGTGCACGACCTGTCGGCGGTCGAGGCCGACGCGGTGGTGATCGCCAACGGCATCGACGCGCCGGCGTTGTGGCCCGGGCTGCCGGTGCGCCCGGTCAAGGGTGAGGTGCTGCGACTGCGGTGGCGCAAAGGTTGTATGCCGTTGCCGCGTCGGGTGATTCGCGCCCGGGTGCACGGCCGGCAGGTCTACCTGGTGCCGCGCGCGGACGGCGTGGTGGTCGGCGCGACCCAATACGAGCACGGGCGCGACACCGCCCCGGTCGTCTCGGGGGTGCGTGACCTCCTCGACGACGCCTGCGCGGTGCTGCCGGCGCTCGGTGAATACGAGCTAGCCGAGTGCGGGGCCGGGCTGCGCCCGATGACACCCGACAATCTGCCGTTGGTGCATCGCCTGGACGCGCGCACGCTGGTCGCCGCCGGCCACGGCCGGTCGGGGTTCCTGCTGGCGCCCTGGACGGCAGAACAGATCGTTTCCGAACTGGCACCGGTGGGAGCACACTAATGATCATCCTGGTGAACGAGAAAGAGGTCGACGTCGACGCGCACACCACGGTGTCGGCGCTGCTCGATTCCCTGGGCTTCCCGGACCGCGGCGTCGCCGTGGCGATGGACGACGCGGTGCTGCCGCGATCACGATGGGCGACAGAGCTTTCGGAGCTTCCCGGCGCTCCCGTGCGTCTCGAAGTGGTGACGGCGGTGCAAGGTGGCTGACTCGAAACTGACCATCGCGGACCGCAGCTTCGCCTCGCGGCTCATCATGGGGACCGGGGGAGCGAGCAACCTGGCGGTGCTGGAAGAGGCGCTCGTCGCGTCGGGCACGGAACTGACCACCGTCGCGATTCGCCGGGTCGACGCCGAGGGTGGCACCGGGTTGCTCGATCTGCTCAACCGGCTCGGAATCACGCCGCTGCCCAACACCGCGGGATGCCGCGGCGCCGCCGAGGCGGTGCTCACCGCGCAGCTGGCGCGCGAGGCGTTGAACACCAACTGGATCAAGCTCGAGGTGATCGCCGACGAGCGAACGCTGCTGCCCGACGCGGTCGAATTGGTACGCGCGGCAGAGCAATTGGTCGACGACGGGTTCGTCGTGCTGCCCTACACAAACGATGATCCCGTGCTTGCGCGCCGGCTGGAGGACGCCGGATGCGCGGCCGTCATGCCGCTGGGATCGCCGATCGGGACCGGGCTGGGCATCACCAATCCGCACAACATCGAGATGATCGTCGCCGGGGCCCACGTCCCGGTGGTGCTCGACGCCGGCATCGGCACCGCCAGCGACGCCGCGCTGGCCATGGAATTGGGTTGCGACGCAGTGCTGTTGGCCTCCGCGGTGACCCGGGCCGCCGACCCCGCCGCGATGGCCGCCGCGATGTCGGCCGCCGTCACCGCCGGCTATCTGGCCCGGCGCGCCGGGCGGATCCCGAAGCGGTTCTGGGCGGAGGCCTCGAGCCCCCAACGATGAAACGCTATGTCGCGCTGGGCAGTTCGATGGCCGCCGGTCCCGGTATCCGGCCGCGCGCCGCGGGTGCCCCGCGCTGGTCGGGCCGGTCCGCCCGCAACTATGCCCACCTGATCGCCCGGCGATACGGCTACGACCTTGTCGACGTCACCTTTTCCGGTGCGACCACCGCGAACGTGCTCGCCGAGCGTCAACGCGGCGCGCCGGCGCAAGTCGACGCCCTGGACGGTTCGGAGGGTCTGGTCACCATCACCATCGGCGGCAACGACGTCGGCTACGTACCGCTGTTGATGGCGGCCGCACTGCCGCGCCCGCTGCGGCGCGTGCCGCTGTTGGGCGACCGCATCCGCGAACTGCTCGATCCCGACGCGCGAGATCGGGCCCTCGACGCGGTGTTCGAATCGCTGTGCGCGGTGGGCCGCGCGGTGCGTCAACGATCCGCAGGGGCGCGGATCTTCTTCGTCGACTACCTGACGATGCTGCCGCCCGCGGGCATGCCTGCCCCACCGCTGTCGCCCGCGGACGCCGACCTGGGCCGGCACGTGGCCGCCACGCTGGAAAGGATGACTGCCGACGCCGCCGCGGCGACCGGCTGCGGAATCGTCCACGCCGCCGCGGCCAGCCGCGAGCACCACGCCTGGTCGGCGGAGCCGTGGACGACGCTGCCGGCGCGCTACGGTGTTCCGCTACCGGGTCGCCCCGCACCGTTGCACCCGAATCCCGCCGGTATGTGCGCGGTAGCGGATTTGATTGCAGCTCAGCTGTAAACGTCAGCCGTTCGTGCGCCACCACTGGTAGAGCGCGTTGACGTCGGCGTTGGCCGCGGTCAGGTGACCCAGCACGTTCTTGGCGTCGGTGGTCCAGGTCAACGTCGCGTAGTTCTTGTAGGTGCCGCAGGCGATCTGGCCGCCGGTCTGACCGTTCTGCTTCCACGTTCCCGGCGACTGCCCGGCGTCCCCGCACGCGGCCAGCGACACATCCTTGATGGTGGAACTGAAGGCGGAGCCCAGGTTCGTGCTGTTGGAGAAGAGCGCGTAGACGCCGGAGCCGGGTCCGCCGGAGTCGGGGCTCTGCCCGCAAAGCAGTTCGGCCAGTTCGCCGGTTTCGGTCAGCTCCTGCGGCTTGCAGTTGTTCAGGCCGTAGCCCTTCGACAGCGAAGCCGCCAGCGTGTTCATGTCCGTGGCGCTACCGGTGTTGGGTTCGGCGACCGCGGTGGCGCTGCCCGCGAGGACCAAACCGCCCGTGAAAGCTGCGGCCGACGCGACGCGCAGCGCGGTGATCAGATGTGACATTTTGACTCCCTGCGGTTGTGGGTGGTTGATGCAGAAACCCCTTGCCCCCCAAGAAGATTGTCAACCGTTGGCGCGCCACCACTGGTAGAGCGCGTTGACGTCGGTGTTGGACGCACGCAGGTAGCTCAGCGTGTTTTTCGCGTCCGTCGTCCAGATGATCTCGGCGGCGTTTTGGTATGTGCCGCACGCCGCCTGCCCGGCGTTGGCGGCCGAACCGTCCTTGTGCCAACTGGACGGCGACTGGTTGGCGTCCCCGCACGGCGTCAGGACGTCCTCCTTGATGGTGGCCCGAAACGCGGTGGCCAGGTTCTCGGCGCTGGTGAACAGGACGTACTTGGCCTGTGCCGGTCCTTTCGGATCGGGGCTTTGTCCGCACGTGAGTACGGCCAGTTGCCTGCCGCGGTCGATGTTCTGGGCGGTGCAGTTGTTCAAGCCGTAGCCCTTCGAGAGCGTGGCCGCGAGCGTGTTGATGTCCGACGAGTTGCCGGTGCCGGCGGGGTCGGCGGCCGCCGTGACGCCGCCCGCTAACGCGAAACCGGCCGTGAGCGCCATTGCCATCGCCGTCTTCAGCGCGTTGCTGAAATCAGACATGAATGGCTCCTTAACGGCCGTTGCTAACACGGATAGTAGGGCTATGTCGTGGTAATGCAACACGTTCCGGCGGCAATTGTCTGTGTGGGCATTAGTTCGGGGCGTCGCCCGCAAAGCCCCAGGGCAACGGACCGCAGGGGCATTTCGACGCGTCGAATATCGAATGACGTTGAGGCCGGGCGACAATCGGGTCTTCGGGCCGATGCGCCGACGCCGCCGATGCGCCGCGGTCGTCGTTGCGCGGATCGGATTTTTTCATTGCTAGTGCCGACGCGACGCCGAGCGGGTATGGTTAGCACCGCTTTACGCCAGCTAACTTCTCTGAGTGGAGAATCCATGACACAACCGCCGCCCCCGCCGCCGCCTCCCGGTTACCCGCCGCAGCAGCCGGCCGCCCAAGCGCCGAACAACTATCTGGTGTGGTCGATTCTGGTGACCCTGTTCTGCTGCCTTCCGTTCGGGATCGTGGCGATCGTCAAATCCAGCCAGGTCAACGGGTTGTGGGCGCAGGGCCGCTACGCCGAGGCGCAGGCATCGGCCGAGAGCGCCAAGAAATGGGCGATCTGGTCGGCGGCGATCGGCGTCGTCGTCGGCATCATCTACGTCATCTTGATGTCGGTCGGCGCGCTGAACACGAACACGAACGCGGCGCTCGCCGCGATGTTCTGAGCCCGGATCTCGATGTTGGTGACCCGCCGGGGGGCGGCGCACGCGGGCCTGGGTGCACCACTAGTGGTGGCCGCATCCACGACGTTGATGTGCGCCGCCATCTGGGCGGGTGACCCGACCACCCCGAACGGCCCGCTGCCGGTATGCCCCACCAAGGCGTTGTTGGGGATCGACTGTCCCGGTTGCGGCAGCCTGCGCATGCTGTATTCCCTCATGCACGGCAATGTGTTGGCGGCCGCCAGGTTCAACGCTCTGGGCCTGGCGGCGGTCGTGCTGCTGGTGTGGGCGTACCTGGCCTGGACCTACGGACACGTGGTGGGCCGGCGGGTCCGCAGTTGGCAACACCGCCGCTGGGCCGCCGCGGTGACACTGTCATTGGTGCTGGCGTGGTTCGTGGTGCGCAACATTCCCTTCGCCCCCTTCACTGCGCTGTATGTCTGATCCCGACGTGTCCTGATCCCGCCCGCTCGGACCGCGGTCTAACCTGGGCGCGATGGTGAACAAACTCGCGACGTTGCCGGCGGCGCTCGCCGTGATCGCCCTGACCGCATTCTCGACCGGTTGCTCCCACCGGTCCGGCTCGGAGCAAACGACGGGTGCGGCCGAGTTCGCGTCCGGGCTGAAGGGCAAGGTGACGACCGACGCCATGATGGCCCACCTGTCCAAGCTGCAAGACATCGCCAACGCAAACAACGGCACCAGGGCGGTGGGGACCCCCGGCTACGAAGCCAGTGTCGACTATGTGGTTAATACCTTGCGCGACAGCGGTTTTGATGTGCAGACGCCCGAGTTCTCGGCGCGAGTGTTCCATGCCGAGAAGCCGGAGCTGACCGTCGGCGGCAGGCCGGTGGAGGCGCGCGCGCTGGACTTCAGCCTGGGAACCCCACCGGGCGGGGTGAGCGGGCCGCTGGTCGCCGCGCCGGCGAACAGCTTGGGCTGTGCGGCCGCCGACTACGGCGATCTGCCGGTGCGGGGCGCGGTGGTGGTCGTCGATCGCGGCACCTGCCCGTTCGCTCAGAAGGAAGACGCCGCGGCGCAGCGCGGGGCCGTGGCGATGATCATCGCCGACAACGTCGACGAAGAACAGATGGGCGGCACGCTCGGGCCGACCACCGAGGTGAAGATCCCGGTGCTCAGCGTGACGAAATCCACCGGGGTGCAGCTGCGCGGCCAGCCGGGGCCGACCACGATCAAGCTCGATGCCAGCGCGCAAAGCTTCAAGGCCCGCAACGTGATCGCACAGACCAAGACCGGTTCGGACGCCAACGTGGTGATGGCGGGGGCGCACCTGGACAGCGTGCCCGAGGGGCCGGGGATCAACGACAACGGATCGGGAGTGGCGGCGGTGCTGGAAACCGCTGTGCGGCTGGGCAGTTCGCCGCCGGTGCACAACAAGCTGCGATTCGGCTTCTGGGGTGCGGAGGAACTCGGGCTCATCGGGTCGCGGAACTACGTCGAGTCGCTGGACCTGGCCGCGCTCAAAAACATTGCGCTCTACCTCAACTTCGACATGCTGGCATCGCCGAACCCCGGCTATTTCACCTACGACGGGGACCAATCGCTGCCCATGGACGCCCGCGGCAAGCCCGTGGTCCCCGAAGGCTCGGCCGGCATCGAGCGCACGCTGGTCGCTTACCTGAAGTCGGCCGGCAAGACCGCGCAGGACACCTCCTTCGACGGCCGGTCCGACTACGACGGATTCACCCTGGCGGGCATCCCCGCCGGCGGCCTGTTCTCCGGCGCCGAGGGGAAGATGTCCGCGGACCAGGCCAAGCTGTGGGGCGGGACGGCCGACCAACCGTTCGACCCCAACTACCACCAAAAAGGCGACACCCTCGACCACATCGACCGCACCGCGCTGGGAATCAACGGCGGCGGGGTTGCCTACGCGCTCGGGTTCTACGCACAGGACCTCAGCGGACACAACGGGGTCCCGGCGATGGAAGACCGCGTCCGGCACGTCCTCGCCAAGTCATGAATCCCCGCTGGGGTGCAACGCTGTTGCTGATCGCGGCGCTCGTGGCCGGGTGTTCGTCGACGCGGCCCGCCCCGCACGCCGCGACACCCGACCTCGGGCACGGCCTCGCCAAAAAGATCACCGTCGAGGGCATGGTCACCCACCTGCGCGCCCTGCAGGACATCGCCAACGCCAACGGCGGCAACCGCGCGGACGGCACGCCGGGCTTCAACGCCAGCGTGGACTACGTCGCCAAAGCGCTGCGCGACAAGGGGTTTGACGTGCAGACGCCGCAGTTCGACCGGTTGTACACCGTGTCGATGGGTAAGCCGTCGCTGACCGTCGCGGGCCGCACCTATCCCGTCGACCAGGCCTCGCTGCTGGTCCAAACGCCGCCCGGCGGCCTGACGGGGCAACCGATCCGGCCGGCACAGCCATCGGGTTGCGCCGCCCACGACTACCCGGCCGCGATGCCCAAGGGCGCGATCGCCGTCGTCGACGACACCCGCTGCTCGGTCGTCGACAAGCAGAACGCCGCGCTGGCCAAGGGGGCGAGCGGGCTCATCGTGCTGAGCGCCCCCACCGGGCGAGGGGCGCCGCCCACGTTGTTCAGTCCCGGTTATTTCAAGCAGCTGACCGTGCCGGTTGCCGTCGTCAACCAGTACGGCGCCTCCGCGCTGACCGGTGTGACCGCACCGATCCGCCTGGTGCTCGACGCCGTCAACACCAAGATCACCTCCCGAAATGTCGTGGCACAGACCAAGACCGGTTCTCCGCACGACGTCGTCGTGGTGGGTGCGCAGCTCGACGGTTCACGCGCCGGACCCGGCATCAACGACGACGGCTCCGGGGTGGCCGCGGTGCTCGAGACGGCGCGTCAACTGGGACCGCTGGCCCCGGTGAACAACGCCGTGCGGTTCGTGTTCTGGGGCGCCGAAGCCGAGGGGCTGAACGGGGTCATGGATTACGTGTTCGGCATGGACCGTGATCAGCTCAACGACATCGCGCTCTATCTGAACTTCACCATGCTGGGCTCGCCCAACGCGGGCTTCTTCACCGACGACGGCGATCAATCCGGCCCGCCCGGACCCGGAGTCTTCGCCGCGGACGTCCCCGAAGGCTCGGCGGGCATCGAGCGCACGCTGGCCGGCTATCTGAACCTGGCCGGCAAGCGTCCCGCGGACATGCCGCTGAATTCCCGGGCCGACTACCACCCCTTCATGGTCGCGGGCGTGCCGATCGGCGGACTGACGACCGGTTCCTCCCAGACGAAGACCACCGTGCAGGCGCGCTTGTGGGGCGGCCAGGCCGGCGCGCCGTTCGACCCGAACTTCCAGAGCCCGCGCGACACCGTCGACAACATCAACCGGGAAGCCTTGGGGCTCATGGGTTCTGGCGTCGGTTTCGCGGTCGGCAGCTACGCCGAGTCCATCGGCGGGGTCAACGGCGTGCCGTCACACGACAAGAGGCATCGCGCCCGAATGCCGTAGGGGCGTTTTGTCGGACACTGCAAAATAATCCCTGCGCCAAGCGCTATATCGCTCGCGGGAGTTTAGCAGGCGTCCGCGATCCCAGCAGCAGAATCATCGAACTCCTTTCCTGAGAACATAAGAGCTTCCACTATCAAGCCGGATCGCCCACCGAGCCCGCGCGTATCGATTAAGCTCTCGCCCTACCAGTAGCAGGCGAGGGACGAACCAGATGGAAATACTTGTCACGGGGGGCGCAGGCTTTCAGGGAAGTCATCTATGCGAGTCGCTACTGGCCGACGGGCATTGGGTCACCGTCCTGAATACGTCGTCGAAGAGCGCGAACCGAAACACCAATGACTTTCGTTCGCACCCGCGAGCGGCCTTTATCTCCGGCTCGGTGACCGACGGCGAAACTGTCCATCGCGCGGTGCGGGAGCACCACGTCGTTTTTCATCTGGCCGCCAATATCAACGTGGACCAGTCTTTGGGTGATCCAGAGAGCTTTCTCGAAACCAACGTCATGGGTACCTACCGCGTGCTCGAGGCGGTAAGGCGCTATAAGAACCGGTTGATCTACGTGTCAACCTGCGAAGTGTACGGCGACGGACACAATCTGCGGGACGGCGAGCTTCTCGACGAGACAGCTGAGCTCAAACCGAACAGCCCCTACGGCGCCTCCAAGGCGGCGGCGGATCGGTTGTGCTACTCCTACTACCGCTCCTATGGGCTTGACGTCACGATCGTTCGGCCATTCAACATCTTCGGGGTGCGCCAGAAAACCGGGCGCTTCGGTGCGCTGATTCCACGACTCGTCCGGCAGGCCATCAACGGCGAAAACCTGACGATCTTCGGCGACGGTTCGGCATCGCGCGACTACCTGTACGTCAGCGATATCGTGCGCGCATACACCCTGGTATTGGAAAACAGCGCGCTTCGTGGACGGGCGATCAATTTCGCGAGCGGCATAAACACACGGGTGAAAGACATCGTCGAATATGTCGCCGGAAAGTTCGACGCCAAAATCGAACGTCGCGAAGCACGCGCCGGCGAAGTCGCTCGTTTCCCCGCCAACATCGACTTCGCGAAAAGCCTCGGATTCAAGCCTGAAGTCGGTATCTGGGAAGGCATCGACCGCTACATCCAATGGGCCAAGGATCAGCCACAATACTCCTACCAACAAGACGGGGTCAGCGGCGTCTTGTCGCCCCTATGAGTCCGGCGATTACCGATCTTTCAAAAAGTGCATCTTGCCCAGCACATCGCCGTTAGGCTGGTGAAAGCTTCCATCCCACAAATGGCTCGGTGTTACGTGTTCGCGGAGCAAGGACCTTGAAGTGAACAGTCCGGCTGAAGTGTCGATGCGTGGCGGCGAGTTTGATGGTGAGTTTTTGACGTCGCTGCGCCAGGAGGTCGACGCGTGGAGTGCGCATGACGCGCTGGCGCAGCTGGTTGCGATGTTCGGTGGAGTTCTCCCGCGGCACGCCAACCTGGCAGCCCGGTTGGCCGCCCTGGACGAGTTCAGTGAGGTATGGGATTACCGGGGCCGTGCGAGGGCGCGTCGGGGCGGACAGCAGGTGCGGTGCCAAGACGCCGACGGCGGGGCGCGGTGGATGATCCCGCGCCTGGACCTGCCGGACCGGCAACTCGACACGATCACGACGCTGGCGCAACAGCTTGGCCTTACCGACGAATCACGGCGCACTGACGCAACGTTCGACTACATGCTGGTGATCGGCACCGGACGCTACTCGAACATGCTTCGGGCCCGGTGGGCGCGGAATCTGGCCGCCGAGAATCGCGTCGGTCATATCGTGCTGGTCGCCGCTTCTCGGCAGCTATTGCCGTCCGAACACGACGCGGCCGCGTCCTGCGCGCCGGGCGCGCGTACCGAATTCGAGTTGTTGGCGGCCGCTGCGACCGACGCGTTCGGGGTGGATACCCGCGAAGCGGTACGGCATGGGCGGCAGCGAGTCGGCGACCCGCATCGGGGCCAGATGGTCTGGCGCTTCAGTGAAGACAGCAACGACGTCGGGCTACCCATCACACTGCTCGAGGCGCCGTCGCCGGACCCCAACAACCGCCGCGCCACCTCCGCGGATACCTTCACCTTTACCGCGCGGAGCCTGGATATGCAGCGATCGAGTTGCCTACTGGTGACCGGTCAGCCGTTCGTCCCCTATCAGAACTTTGACGCGCTGCGAACTCTGACCCTGCCGTTCGGAATTGGCATCGAGACGGTGGGCTTCGGCATCGACCGCTACGAAGGACTGCACGACATGGACCTGCAGCATCCCGCCAAACTGCTGCAGGAGGTCCGCTCGACGATCCGGGCCGGCCGCAGCCTGCTGGAACGCGTCGAGGCCGCCCAACTCACCGCTACCCGTCGGCGGTGATTGTGCACGGTGTGGCGGGCGGGTAGTTGCCCGATACCGCGCGCAGCCGCCCCGGCGGCGGCCAGGGCCGCAGGCCCATGTTGCCCAGAAAGCGCAGCGGATTGACGTGTGCGCCCCGAACCCGCGTCTCGAAATGCAGGTAGCCGTCGGCTGATTGACCTTCCGCGCCGATGCTGCCGATTTGGGTTCCCGCATTGATTCGATCACCGACCGCGATGTGCGTGGCGCCACCTGGCCGAAACACGTAGCGGATTTCGGAGTCGCCGTCCGAGATGGTCACCGAGCAAAGGTGATCGACTTCGCCTGTGCGGCAAACAGTTCCGGCTATGACTGCGTAGATCGGGCTGCCGGGGTCAGCGGCGAAGTCGACCCCGGGATGGAAACCGTCCGCGCGGGGTCCGTATCCGCGCCCGATCGCGCGTGGCTCCGCCTCGATCGGCAGGCGCGCCCCCGGTTCGGTCCGGTCGAAGTCGCCACGCACCCGCCGCCGGTAGTCCGCTTTGAGGAGGTCGACCTCGTCGAGTGCGTAGCCGAACAGCAGGGATCGGTCATAGGCCACACCGAAGTTGTGCCGAAAATCGGGATCCAGCCGCATGTAGTGCCTGACGCGTGCGATCCGTTCCTCCAGCGTCGACCAGCCGTTGTGCGTCAAGCGGATTCCGTCCAGCCGCCCTATCCGGCCGTGGTCGGTGATGTTGGCCGGCCAGTGCGAATTGTGCATCAACTTGGAGCCCGCATACAGGCCCGGGTACCAACGCCAAAACGGCCCGCGCAGCGCCTCGGCGGTGCCCATCACCGGCACCATGTCCGGGTAGTCGGGGTCATCCCAGCGGGAAACCATCGGACACATCAGCGCCGCCACGTCCTGCGGTGTCCGGGCAAGCACTTCACGGATGTCGACGTCGATCTGGAAAACCCAGTCGGCGTCGACCATCACCATCCAGTCCGGGCGACAGAAATCGGCCATCCGGTAGAGCAGATCCAGGCCGGTGGACTCGGGGATCAACCATGGCGTGGACGGTAGATCCGCCCGGGCGCGAACAACATTGGTGACCGCGGGATGGTTCGCGAGAATCGCGGCGGTCTCGTCGGTGCTGCGGTCGTCGATCGCGTAGATCTCGTCGCTGAAGGCGGCCAGCGAGTCCAAGGTATCGGCCAAGGTTTCCCCGGCATTGTGGGCGCGCGTTACCGCCAGAATCCGCATCCTGCTGTCCTCTACGTCGCGTCTATCACGCGAGAACCGAAATGTAGTAGCTGGGCTTGTCGGAAGGCGGGCGGTGATTGCCGGGCATCGCGGGCAGGCCGTGATCGGCCAGCAGCTGCGCGGCCGTGGTCCCCACCGAGCGCCAACCGTGGTTGTCGAGGTAGTCGGAAACGTCGCTGCGGGCCCCGGAATAGTTCAGCGACCAGATGTCGAGATGGAATCCATGGTCGCGCCAGCTGCGAGTCGCACCGCGGATGATCTCTTCGACCCGCTGGGAGTCCAGATCCGACGATCCCACGAACGTCTCCATGGCCATCTGGCTTCCCGGCGCGCTGAGATGGGTGACATTGTCCAGCAGGCGATCCTGGGCTTCCGGGGGCAGATAACCGAACAGTCCTTCGGCGATCCAGGCGGTCGGTTGCGCCGGGTCGAATCCGCTACGCAGCAGCGCGGCCGGCCAGTCGTGGCGCAGGTCGGCCTGCACCATCCGCAGATGTGCCGTCGGCTCGGCGCCCAGCTGTGCCAGGGTTTCGGCCTTGAATTGCAGCACATCCGGTTGATCGATCTCGTACACCGTCATCCCGGGCGGCCACGACAGTCGGTAGCCGCGCGCGTCCAGGCCGGACGCCAGGATCACCGCCTGTCGGATTCCGGTGGCAGTGGCGTCCGCCAGGAACTGATCGAAGTAGCGGGTGCGGGCCACCAACTCGGTTGTCATTCGCTGTAGACCCCACGCCGCCTCGGGATCGTCGACGTCGGACGCGCGGAGCTCTCCGGTGGCCCATCTGATGAGGAATTCGATACCCACCGCGCGGACCAACGGTTCGGCGAACGGGTCCTCGATCAACGGCTCGGCCGAATTGGTGGCTCTGGCACGGCCTGCGGCCACCAGCGTTGCGGTTGCGCCGACATGGCTGGTCAGATCCCAGCTATCGTCGTCTCTCCGCACCGCCAATCCTCCCTTTTCGCTCGCGCCGCCACCCCCGGGAATTCGTCGACCAATCCGAACCTTTTCCTCCGCCGTTCCGCACCACTCTGGCCAAAGAATCGCATACAAACGGGGTGTTGGGTGGCGCTATTCGCCCGAAACTCAATGAGCCGAGGGCGACTGGACCGATTGGCAAGGGGCGCCGCCCTGCTCGCGAACCTCCGGGGTATGTGGGATCCCGGATATCGGGAGTCTGCAATCGCGCCAACGCGAACCGGCGCCAACAAACGCAGGTCGACAACCACCACACGGCGCGCACGCAGACCGTGGATGCTGATGAGGTGCACGACGAGCTAGGCGGCCGAGTGGTGTGAACGAATCCGGTTATGCCCCAGCGTGTTTGATCGCCAGCACTGACCGGGCTAGTTGTTTGTCGGTGGTGGTTGGGGTTGGAAGGGGTCATACCACCACCACTGGGCGCGTTCCCCGGTAGGACCGGGGCAGGGCGGCACCGCGGGCGGGGGTCGGGTGGGTGGGTGTGCCAGTGATCCCGGGCTCAGGATTCGGCCGTCGTCGCCGGTGACCACGAGAGCGTCTGCGGGTCCGGTGATGGTGATCAGGCCGCGGTGGTGCAATCGGTGGTGATAGGGGCAGACCAGCACCAGGTTGGCCAACTCGGTGGGGCCGCCGTCTTCCCAGTGCCGGATGTGGTGGGCGTGCAAACCACGGGTGGCCCCACAACCGGGCACCGCGCACATGGTGTCACGGTGCTCGAGCGCGCGGCGCAGCCGCCGATTGATCACCCGCGTGGTCCGGCCGGCACCGATGACCTCGCCGTGGCGCTCGAACCAGACCTCACAGGTGGCATCACAGGTCAGGTAGCGGCGTTCGGCATCGGGCAGCAGCGGACCCAGATGCAGCGCGGCGACGCTCTGCTCGATGTCGAGGTGTGCCACGACGGTGGTGTGCTGGCCATGCGGGCGGCGGGTGGCCTCGGCGTCCCAGCCCGCCTCGACCAGGCGCATAAACGCGTCGGCGGTGGTAGGCAACGGCGGCACCTGAGCACCGGCGTGCTCGCCATTGTCGTGGTCGCGCTTCCACTCGGCGATCAGCGCATCACGATGAGACGCCAAAGCGGCGTCGAACTTCGCCGCGTCGTGGTGCGGAAGTTTGATCCGGTAACAGCTGCCCGCCTCGTCGGTGGTCGTGGTGATCGAACGCTCGGGCCCAGGATCGGGGCGAGGTTCGGGTTGCGGTCGCGGTTCCAGCTTGACCGCGGTACGCAGCTGATTGACCGTGGCGACCGCGGCCAGCTGCGCGTAATGCTCATCAGATCCCTCGCCTGCGTGTGCGGCGATCACCCCGACCTGATCGGCCGACAGGCGGCCCTCTCGCAGGCCGGCGGCGCAGCGGGGAAACTCCGTCAGCCGGCCCGCGATGGCGGCCAGCGTGTGCGCGTTTGCCGACGAACAGCCCAACTTCCAGGCCACCAACGCCGGCACCGAGCGCGCCCCGGTCACACCGCACAATTGGTCGCGGTCGATCTCGGCGACGATCTCCACGATGCGCCCATCGATCGCATTGCGCTGACCCGCCAACTCCGCCAACTCCCCGAACAGCACCTCAAGGCGGTCGCTCGCAGTGACCACCACGGCCTCAGCAGATGCGATCGACGACATGACCACATCATCACAGCGACCACCGACAAAACCGGGCCGCCAATCCCGATACGTGAGCCAAGTCAGGCCAGAGCGCCGCTGATGAAGAGGGTGTCGTCGTCGTCTGGAGCGGGCGCATCGAGGCCGCTGCGCCGGAACAGTTCTGCCAGCGGCACACCTTCGAGCTGCCAGCCCTTGGCGCCGAGGTAGTCGAGGGCGTGGTTGCGCTGGCCGGTGTAGACCAAGGAAGCCAGGTCGATGTCGACGCCATGGTCGCGGAACGGGTTGGAGATCGTCCGCGCTCGCTCGGCGTCGAAATCCACGATGCTGGTGACGAATTCGGTGGCTACCCTGCTTCCTGACGCGCTGAGTGCCGTGATGTTGTCGAACAGCCGGTCCTGGTCTTCTGGCCTCAGATACATCAGTAACCCCTCGGCCAGCCACGCCGTCGGTGCCGCCGAGTCAAGGCCGGCGGCGCGCACCGCCGTCGGCCAATCCGCGCGCAAGTCGACGGACACGGCGCGCAGCGTCGTCAACGATCGGGCGCCGAGGCCGGCCAAGGTCGTCGCCTTGAACTCCATCACTTGTGGTTGGTCGATCTCGTACACCACCGTCCCGGTCGGCCACGGCAGACGGTGGGCCCGGGTGTCCAACCCGGACGCGAGGATCACCACCTGTCGAATCCCGCGGCCGGTGGCGTTGAGGGCGTAGTCGTCAAAGTACTTCGTGCGGACCGCGTTTCCGTCGACCATCGCCCGGGCCACGGCCGGTGAGACGTCGGCGATCGCCGACATGTCGAGCTCGCCGTCCATCATCTTGGTGAACAGATCCAATCCCACCGCACGGACCAGAGGTTCGGCGAACGGATCGTTGATCAAACCGCGCGGATCCTTGGTGGCCATCGCGCGCCCGGCCGCGACAATCGTCGCGGTGACGCCGACGCTCGACGCCAGATCCCAGCTGTCGTCGTCGGTGCGCGGCATCAGGCCACCTTAGCCGCGGCCTCGTCGTCGGCTGTCCGCGTTGGGTGGATTCATCGGTGCGGTGCTATTGGCGTCGGAACAGGCGCCCATGCAGGGTGCAGAACCAGGCGATGTTGCCGTCCGGTCCGCGGACGAAGTTGGACCGACTGCCGGTGGGTTTGCCGTCGGGTCCGATGTCGATCCCGTAATCGGGCCGGTAAAAGGCGAGCCCCAATTCGGCGGTATCCGGGCCGTCCGGGTTGGCATCAGTCAGGGTTCCGGCGAGCTGGCCGTCCCTCGCCCGGAATTCGATGACCGTTTGCTCGAAACTGCCATTTTGCGAGACTTGCCCGGCGAGGTACCGGCCCTCGTAGGGCGCCAGGTCGGCGGGGCCGAGGCGTTGCGGTGCGGCGGGCAGGTTGCTGATTCCGGCGAATCTTCGCAACGCCCAGTCGCGGGCGAAAAGGTCGTTGATCAGATGAAATCCGCCGTCAGAGTTGGTGAGTACGGTCATGGCGAAGTCGCGATCGGGCACCATGAAAAAACCGGAACGTTGCCCCTTCCAGGTACCGCCGTGCTCGACGATGGTCACATTCTCCGCGGAAGGCCGCAGCATCCAGGTCACCCCCATCCCGGTCAGCTCGACCCAAAGCGTTCCGCCCGCGCCGGGGTTCGAGCGCATCGCCTCCAGCGACCGTCGGCTCAGAATCTGCTCGCCGTTCGGCGCCCTGCCGTCGCCGAGGTGGAACCGCGCGTAGCGCAGCTGATCTCGCGCCGTGGACATCAACCCACCGGTGGGATTGCAGCTGCGTGGAAAAGCCCAAAACTCGCTTTCGACAATGGGTCTTCCGCCGACCACGGCGTGCGGCGCCGCCACATTCAGACCGATGATCTGGTCGGAGAAGTAGTGGGTGTGGGCCAGCTGCAGCGGATCAAGTACCAACTTCTGCACGGCGGACTCGTAGGTTGTCCCCGTGACAAGCTCGATGATGCGCCCCGCCACCACGAGACCCGAATTGTTGTACGCGAACGCGGTTCCCGGAGCCGTCAGCTGCGGTAAGTGTGTCATCGCGTCGACGTAGCGCGCCACCGCGTCATCGCCACGCCCAAAGTCCTGGCCGTTGCGGCCATCCCAGCCCCCGGTGTGATTGAGCAGCTGACGGACGGTCACCGTGGCGCCGACCGACTCGTCGGCCACCGCGAAGTCGTGGATGTAGCGGCGCACGGGTGAATCCAGGCCTACCTTGCCCTGCTCGACCAGGCGCATCATCGCGGTTCCTGTGAAAGTCTTTGTGGTGGAACCGATTCGGAAGACCGTGTCGCCGTCGACAGGCAACGGATGGTCGACATTGGTGACCCCGTAGCCCTTGACGAATTCTTGGCCGTCGACCCAGATAGCAACCGCGACGCCCGGAATCGCGTAGGCGTCCATGCCGGCGTTGATCTTGGCCTCGAGTTCGTCGAACGCCACGCCAAGGTCCGCGCGCTGAGCGGTTTCAGCCACTGCAGCGGCGATTTCGCGCGGCGGTCGATCCGAATGGCTTTGTGGTGTCTTCGGCCTTCAGTGGCACCGTCCACATGACCGTCAATATAGCCGGGCTTACGTAACCATCGCGAGGCCTTCGACACGCCGAGCCGTCAGCCGAAGGCGACGGCGAGCCACCGCCTTTCTAGCGCAGCCGCGTCCGGCCGGGGTTTGCTGGGTCTCTCGATTTCGCCCGCCGCGGACGGTCGGCACCTCTAGAATGAGTCCCCTTGGTGCTGCCGTGTCGCCGGTCGGGATGAGGTTGGTCATGAATAGCCATGCGCTCAGGTCGGCACTGGTCTGGGCGGCGGCGGTGCTGGTGGTGGCCGGCTGCACGACATTCGTCGACGGGCGCGCGCTGTCGATGCTCAACGACCCGTTCCTGGTGGGCGGGCTGCCCGCGACCAACGGGCCCAGCGGGATCCGCTCGAACGCACCCAGCCCCACCGGCAAGGTGCTCAACACCGACAACGGACCCATCGACAGGTTGGCGTTGCTCTCGGTCAACGACATCGAGGACTACTGGCAGTCGGCGTACAGCCGATCGCTCAAGGGCACCTTCGCTCCCGTCAGCAAGATGGTGTCCTACGACTCCAACGACCCGGGCAGTCCGATCGTGTGCCACAACGACACCTACAAGCTCGTCAACGCCTTCTACACGTCGCGCTGCAACCTGATCGCCTGGGACCGCGGCGTGTTCATGCCCGTCGCGCAAAAGTACTTCGGCGACATGTCCGTCACCGGCGTGCTCGCCCACGAATTCGGGCACGCGTTGCAGCAGATGGCGAAGCTCGTGACCAGACGGGACCCGACCATCGTCCACGAACAGCAGGCCGACTGCTTCGCCGGCGTCTATCTGTTCTGGGTCGCCGACGGCAAGTCGCCGCGCTTCACGCTGAGCACCGCCGACGGCCTCGACCACGTGCTGGCCGGAATCATCACCACGCGTGACCCTATGATGGACAGTGAGACCGAGAACGACGACGCACACGGCTCGGCCCTGGACCGGATCAGCGCCTTCCAAATGGGTTTCCTCACCGGCGCCTCGGCGTGCGCGGCGATCGACCGCAGGGAGATCGAGCAGCGCCGCGGCGATCTGCCGAACGCCCTGCGGGTCGACTTCAGCACCGGAGCGCCGGAGACCGGCGAGGTCCCGATCAACCAGGACACCCTGTCGACCCTGATGGAACTGCTGGGCAAGATCTTCGCCCCGGCCAATCCGCCGGTGGTGTCCTACCAGCCCGCCAATTGCCCGGACGCCAAACCCACCCCGCCGGCGTCCTACTGTCCGGGCACCAACACCATCGCGGTCGACCTGCCCAAGCTCGCCGTCATGGGCAGGGTCGCCGACGAGAGCGAACAGTCCCTGCCGCAAGGCGACGACACGGCCCTGTCCCTCGTGATGTCGAGATACGCACTGGCGGTGCAGCATGAGCGCGGCCTGCCGATGCAGAGCCCGTGGACCGCTCTGCGCACCGCATGCCTGACCGGCGTGGCGCACCGCAAGATGGCCGAACCCATCGAGCTGCCCTCGCACAACCAATTGCAGCTCACCGCCGGCGATCTCGACGAAGCGGTCGCCGGGCTACTCACCAATCACCTGGTGGCCAGCGACGCGGACGGCACCAGCGTCCCCGCCGGCTTCACCCGCATCGCCGCGTTCCGTGGTGGCGTGACCGGCAACGCGGACGCGTGTTACTCCCGTTATCCGGGATAACGAAAGACCCCGCGCATCAGCCTATTTCGGCCAGCCGGGGAATCACCTCGTCACCCAGGCGGCGGACGAACCCGACCGGGTCCGGATTGCCCGGCAGCGGGCCGACATTGATCATGTCCACACCGAGTCTGGCGTAGCGTTCCACGGTCTTCAGGTACTCGTCGATGTTCTCGAACGGGTCCGTCGTCGCGAGACCGCCGGACGTCTTACGAATGTCGGCGGGGTTCCTGCCCACCGCGTCGCAGTGCCGGTGCAGCACGTCGATCTTGTGCTCGAGCTCCTCGACGTCATTCGACATGCTGTTCCAGATGTCGGCATACTGCGCGACCAGGCGCAGCGTCTTCTTCTCGCCATCCCCGCCGATCAGGATCGGGGGACGCCGAATCGGTTGCGGCACACAGATCGTCTCGGCCAGCCGATAGTGCGCGCCTTCATACGGGCCGTCGTCGTGACTCCACATCTGCCGGCAGATCTGCAACGTCTCCTCGAGCATTTCGAAGCGCGCGCTCAGCGGCGGATACGGAATGCCCAGCGCGGTGTGCTCACGCTCGTACCAGGCCGCACCCAGCCCCAGCATCGATCGGCCTTGCGACAACACGTCCAGGGTGATGACCGTTTTGGCCAACACGCCCGGGTGGCGGTAGGTCACCCCGGTGACCAGCAGGGTCAGGTCGATCGTGGCGGTCTGGGCGGCCAAGAACCCCAGCGACGTGTAGCCCTCGAGGAACGGGTCCTGGGCCGGGCCAAGCTCTTCCATTTGGAAGAAGTGATCGGCCAGGGTGAACAACGTGGCGCCGCCCTGCTCGGCGGCCTTGGCCGCGTCGGCCAGCGTCGGGCCCAGTCGCGCCGGGTCTCCGGGTAGAAAGTCGATGAAGTGCAATCCCAATTCCATTGCGATGACGCCCCTTTCTCAGTGTTCGGTCAAGCGCTCGAGTAGCGACAGCGCGTCGACGATGACGCGCCGCTCCGCCTCGGTGTAGCGCTCCTGGATGGTCCGGGCCAGCCATTCCTCCCGGGCCCGACGGTCGCTCTCGGCGCGCTTTCTCCCCGCCGGGGTCAGCGAGACCACCTGTCGCCGACCATCGTTCGGGTCCGGGGAGCGTTCGATGAGCCCCCGCTGCCCCAATCCGGCCAGGATGGTGGCCATCGACTGGGGACGCACCTGTTCCGCGCCGGCCAATGCGCTGGCCGACGACGGCCCCTCCTTCCAAAGCCGCGTGAGCACCGCCGTCTGCGACGGTGTCAAACCGTCGACCGCGATGTCCTTCAATCGGCGCCGCAGCCGGCTGAACACCACCCGGATATCGCGTGCCGCCGCTGCCGCGGAGTCGCTGATGCCATCCACGGCACCACCCTAAATTAGACAGCCAAAACTGTCCAGTTCGGACTGTCTATTCCCGTCCGAGCAGCTGTAGCGCGGCATCCACGGCCAGGGCCGGGACGTTCAGCGTCTTGGACCGCAGATCGTGTCGGGCGCTGGCGATCTCGACGACGGCGGTCGTTCCGCCGATCAGCGCGGCCGCGGTGCGCAGCTCGTCGGGCGTGCCGAAGGGATCCGAGGTTCCGTGGGTGAACACCGTCGGCACCGTGATGTCGGGCAGATGCTCGGTGCGCAGGCGCTCCGGCTTGCCCGGCGGGTGCAGCGGGTAGGAGAACAGCGTCAGCACGTCCACCGGGGCCTCGCCGGCGGCAACCACCATGGATGTCTGCCGGCCGCCGTAGGAATGCCCGCCGGCGATCAGCGGCCCGGGGGCGAGGTCGCGGCACACCGTGATCGCCTCGACGATGCCGGCGCGATCGGTGGCGGCCGACCCGGATGGCGGGCCGGTGGGGCGCCGGCGGCGGTAGGGCAGGTTATAGCGCACCGCCAGCCAGCCCCGTTGGGCCCATTCGTCGCAAACCTGTTGCAGCAGTGGAGAATCCCGGTTGCCACCGGCGCCGTGGGTCAGAACCACGACCCCTTCTGGGCGACTTGCATCGTCCGGTTCGTGCGCGATGCCCGCGATCTGATCGAGGGGGCGAGCCATCATGACAGCCTAAACAGCGGCGAGACGGGGCCGTGGCCGTGGCCCAGGGGATAGGAGGCACGCAGAGATTCGGTGACCCACCGCTTCCCGAAACCGACCGCTTCCGGCACGGTGAGGCCGTGCGCGAGTGCGCAAGCCGCCGCGCTGGCCAGGGTGTCCCCGCCGCCGTGGTCGTTGCCGGTCGCGATCCGCTCCGCGTCGAACTCGTGGTAGGAGGTGCCGTCATAGAGCAGGTCACAGCTGCGGTCCGACGAGCGCAGGTGGCCGCCCTTGACCAACACCCACCGCGGGCCGAGCGCATGCAGGGCCTTGGCCGCCGCCCGCTGCGACGCCGGGTCCACGACGTCGATGTCCACCAGCAGCCTTACCTCGTCGAGGTTCGGCGTCACCAGCGTCGCCAACGGAAACAATTGATTCCGAAGCGAATCCAGGGCGGCCGGCGCCATGAGCGCGTCGCCGTGCATGGAGGCCGCCACCGGGTCGACGACGAGCGGGACGGTCAGTCCGAGCCGGCGCCAGGTGGTGGCGACGGTGTCGATGATGCGTGGCGACGCGAGCATCCCGGTCTTGGCGGCCTGGATGCCGATGTCGCCGACCACCGCCTCGATCTGGCCGGCGACGACGTCATCGGGAATCTCGTGAAAGCTCTTGACTCCCACGGTGTTCTGCACGGTCACCGCGGTCACGGCGACGCAAGCATGCACACCCAACAACGCCATGGTGCGCATATCGGCTTGGATGCCCGCGCCGCCCCCGGAGTCCGACCCGGCGATCGACAACACCCGCAGGGGCGTCGTGCCCGGCGCGGGCAGCGGCAAGAAACTCACTGTTGTGGATGGCGGCGACCCGCTGCGCCCGGCTGTGCCGCGCTTGCGATCGCCACAGTCGCGCTTGCGATCGCCACAGCCGCGCTTGCGGTCACCGCAGCCGCGCTTGCGGTCACTGCTGTGCCAGCGGCAGATACACCCGATTGCCGTGCTCGGCGAACTCGCGAGACTTCTCCGCCATGCCCTCGGACATGACCGCCTCGATCGCTTCCTCGCTGTCCAGGCCGTGTTCCGCCGCGTACGCCCGCACATCTGCGGTGATGCGCATCGAGCAGAACTTCGGCCCGCACATCGAGCAGAAGTGCGCGGTCTTGGCGGGTTCGGCGGGCAGCGTCTCGTCGTGGTACTCCCGCGCGGTGTCGGGATCCAGCGACAGGGCGAACTGGTCGTTCCAGCGAAACTCGAAGCGCGCCTGGCTCAATGCGTTGTCGCGCTCCTGGGCGTGCGGATGCCCCTTGGCCAGGTCGCCGGCGTGCGCGGCGATCTTGTAGGCGATCACCCCGTCCTTGACGTCCTTGCGGTCCGGCAGCCCCAGGTGCTCCTTGGGCGTCACGTAGCACAACATCGCGGTGCCGGCCTGGGCGATGATCGCCGCGCCGATCGCCGAGGTGATGTGGTCATACGCCGGGGCGATATCGGTGGCCAGCGGGCCCAGCGTGTAGAACGGGGCCTCCTCGCACCACTCCTCTTCCAGCCGCACGTTCTCGACGATCTTGTGCATCGGGACGTGGCCCGGGCCCTCGATCATGACCTGCACGCCATGGGATTTCGCGATCTTGGTCAGCTCACCGAGAGTGCGCAGCTCGGCGAACTGCGCGGCGTCGTTGGCGTCGGCGATCGAGCCCGGCCGCAGCCCGTCACCGAGGGAGAAGGTGACGTCGTAGCGGGCGAAGATCTCGCACAATTCCTCGAAGTTGGTGTACAGGAACGACTCCCGGTGATGCGCCAGGCACCAGGCGGCCATGATCGAGCCGCCGCGCGACACGATGCCGGTGACGCGCTTGGCGGTCAGCGGCACGTAGCGCAGCAGCACACCGGCGTGCACCGTCATGTAGTCCACGCCCTGCTCGCACTGCTCGATCACGGTGTCGCGGTAGATCTCCCACGTCAGCTCGGTCGGATCCCCCTTGACCTTTTCCAGCGCCTGGTAGATCGGCACGGTCCCCACCGGCACCGGCGAGTTGCGCATGATCCACTCGCGGGTTTCGTGGATGTTCTTGCCGGTGGACAGGTCCATGATGGTGTCCGCACCCCACCGGGTGGCCCACACCATCTTGTCGACCTCCTCCGCGATCGAGGACGTCACCGCCGAGTTGCCGATGTTCGCGTTGACCTTGGTCGCAAACGCCTTGCCGATGATCATCGGCTCGATCTCGGGGTGGTTGTGATTGGCCGGGATCACCGCGCGCCCGCGGGCGACCTCGTCGCGCACCAGCTCGGCGGGCATGCCCTCGCGCGCGGCGATGAACGCCATCTCCGCGGTGATCTCGCCCGCGCGGGCGCGCTGCAACTGAGTGCCGCGGTCGCGAACCACACCCGGCCGCGCCGGCAGCCCGGCCGCCAGGTCGATCGTCGCGTCCGGATCGGTGTAGGGGCCCGAAGTGTCGTAAAGATCGAAGTGATCGCCATTGGACAGGTCGACCCGGCGGAACGGAACCCGTCCGCCGGCAACATCGCGATAGATCTTGTGGCTGCCCGCAATCGGGCCGGTGGTCACGGAGGGTGCAGCGGTTCCCGAGAGGGTCTCGGTCATTTTTCATCTCCCTACGCCGGCATTACCCGGTCAGGTTCGTACGGTCGACGGCCCCGAGCCGTCCTCTCAGCGCACTCGGCATGCGCTCCCGCGTTGATGGATGGGTCCGCACGCGACGTTACCCCCACGCCGGAACACATGGCAGGGCGACGGCCCATCTTCCGGGGCGGTAGCCGAGGACGTCCCCCGAGTGGAAAGATGCAAACGTGCAAGCTGGCGACCCGTCCACGAACGGCGATGGCGCGCGGTCCCGCGGGCCGTCCGAATACCTGAACATCGGCACCTTCCGCTTCTGGTTCGGGGGACAACGCTGGGAATGGTCCGACGAGGTCGCCAGGATGCACGGCTACGAACCCGACGACGTGGAGCCGACGACCCAACTGCTGTTGTCGCACAAGCATCCCGACGACCGCGCGCACGTCCAGGAGTTGCTGGACTACGCGCTGCAGTCGGAGGGATCGTTCTCGAGCCGGCACCGATTCCTCGACACCGCGGGCACGGTGCACGACGCGATCGTCGTCGCCGACCGCATGCTGGACGAGTCGGGCGCCGTGCTGGGCACCGAGGGCTATTACATCGACCTCACCGACACCCTCGACGAGACCCGCCAGGAGGTGCTCGACGAGGCGCTGCCGGATCTGGTCGAGAGCCGCGCGGCCATCGAACAGGCCAAGGGTGTGCTGATGTCCGTCTACCGGGTCAGCGCACAACAGGCCTTCCGCGTGCTGCAGTGGCGCTCGCAGGAGACCAACGTGAAACTGCGTGCGCTGGCCAAGCAGCTGCTCGACGAAATGGCCAACCTGCCGGCGCCGTCGACGGCCGTGCAAAGCCAGTTCGACCATTTGCTGCTGACCGTGCACGAACGGATTTCGTCCGAGCCCGCCGACTAGGATCTCGACGTCGGCTGCGGCGACAGGCCCGACGCTGCCGGTGGCGCTACGAGGTCAGACCTCCTCCATCGCCTCGCCGAGTTCCTCGAGAAGCTTGTTGTGGTGGTTGCTCGCCAGCAGGTGTCCGGCGGCGATCACGACGGCCACCGGCCAGTCGATGAGTTCGAACGCCGCCAGTGCGGCCAACCCCCCGAAGTAGGCCAGCTGCTCGGGCCGGGGAATCTGCACCTGGCCGATCGCCGGCAGGTTCACCACAAACGTTTCGCCCTCGCGGATCTTCTCCACCGCATCGCGCTGGGACGTCTGGCGCCGCGACTTCTTTTCCGCCATCATTTGCCTTTCGGTAACGAAGGGTTTCCCGCCTCGCTGGGTCACGCGTACAACGTCGGACCTATGTCGACGATGACAGGCACCGGGGGCGATCCGCTAGTTTCGTCGATTGCTTCGGTGCTCAGGGTGCCGTTACTGGAACTCTATGCGCTGTTGTGGCGCGCCGGGGTGGTCGAGATTCGGAACTCGGAGCGGGAGGCTCGGCGGGATCCGGCGGCGGCTCCGGGTTTGATTTGTCCCGACCCGTCAGCGCACGTGACAGCACGCCGGTCGCGACCGTCGCCGCCGCGGCGGCGCCCAGGCCCTGGGCCCAGCCGAACGGTCCGAGTGGCGTACAGCCGAGCAGCTGGCTGACGCCCGGCGTGCTGATCAGGACCCCCACCAGGCCGAGTGAACCCAGCGCGGTGAGCACCACCAGCGGGGCCTGAGACTCCACCAGCGTCTGGCCCAGTTCGGTCCCCACCAGCGCGACCAGTGCGACGGTCGAGGCGCGTTGCGGACTACTGAGCGGGCCGGACAGGCCCGCCATCGCCCACGCCGCCGTCGTCGCCGCCGCCGTGGTGACGCCGCGGATGGTGACCGCCTGCCACAGCGCGGCCTGATCCGCGCCGCGCAGCCGCGGGTCGATCGGACCGCTGGGCTTGCTGACCGCGAGCGCGGCGGCCGGCAGCGCGTCGGTCATCGTGTTGACCAGCAGCAGCTGGCGCGTGTTCAGGGGCGACGTGCCGGTGATCGCGCTGCCGATGATCGCGAAGATCACCTCGCCGGCGTTGCCGCCGAGCAGCACCGACACCGCCGACTGCACCCGCCGCCACAGCTGGTGTCCTTCCCGGATGGCCTCCATGAGCGCGTCGATCCTGCCGTCGACCAGCACCACGTCGGCCACCAGGTGCGCGGGGTCGCTGCCATGGGCGACCACGCCGATGCCGACCGTGGCGGACCGGATGGCGGCGGCGTCGTTGGCGCCATCGCCGACCATCGCCGTCCGCACGTCCGCGTTCTCCAGCGCCTGGACAACCTGGACCTTGTTCTCCGGTGTCATGCGGGCGAAGATCACCCGCTCCGCCGCGACGCGCTCCTGGTCCTTGCGCGACAAGGCCTCCCATTCGGCGCCGCTGATGACCTGATCGGCGGTCACGTTGAGCCCCAGCTCGGCGGCGATGGCCTTGGCGGTGATCGGATGGTCGCCGGTGATCAGCTTCACGCCCACCCCGAGGCCGCCGAGGTCGGCGAGCAATTTCGCGGCCTCGGCGCGCGGGGTGTCGGACAGGCCGAGGAAGCCGGTCAACGTCAGCCCGCCGGTGCAGTACTCGGCGATGTCATCGGGGTTTTCCGCGATCGCCCGGGCCTGTTGGGCGGTCAGCTCGCGGCGCGCCACCGCGATGACGCGCAGGCCGCCGGCGGCGAGTTCGGCGACCGTGCCTTCCATCGCGCCGGTGTCCCCGCTGGCGGCCAGGACCACTTCGGGCGCGCCCTTGACGGTCAGCTCGGTGCCGGTCACCGAGGCGGAGAAGGACCTGCCGGAGCGGAACGGCAGGTGCGCGGTCGGCGGTGCGGACGCCGAGCCGTCAACGGCCGAACCGGCCTCGACGATGGCGACATCGGTGGCGTGCACCTGGGTGCCGCCGTTGGTCACCGGCGCGGCGTGCACGGCGCAGCGCAGCACCTCCTCGCGCGAGTACCCGGGCGCGGGATGGACCTGCGAGACGCGCAGGCGGTTTTCGCTGAGCGTTCCGGTCTTGTCGAAGCACACCACCTCGATGCGGCCGAGCGCCTCGACCGAGCGCGGAACCCGCACCAGCGCACCGAACTTCGTGAGCCGTCGCGCCGACGACGCCTGGGCCAGCGTGGCCACCAGCGGCATTCCCTCGGGGACGGCGGCGACCGCGATGGCGATGGCGCTGCCGACCGCGTGCTGCAGGGGGAGGCGGCGCAGCAGCCCGAGCGCGCCGACCAGCGCGCCGCCGGTGATGCTCACCGGGAGCGCCTTGGTGGTCAGCTGGCCGAGCTGGTGCTGCAGACCGATGTCGGAGGACAGCTCGCCGGAGATGAGGTCGGCGGCGCGGCGCTGCTGGGTGTCGGGCCCGACCGCGGTCACCAGGGCCAGCGCGGTGCCGGCCACCACGGTGGTACCGGCGAACACCATGCAGCGACGCTCGGCGAGCGGCGCGCCGGGCGTCGCCTCGACCTGCTTCTCGACCGACAGCGATTCGCCGGTGAGCGCCGATTCGTCGACCTCGACGTCGACCTCTTCGATGACGCGGGCGTCGGCGGGCACCACCTCGTGCGTGCGTACCTCGATGACGTCGCCCGGCCGCAGTTGCGCGGCGTCGACGAGCGTGTACGTGCGCGCGCCGTCCGGGCCGACGATGACCTTCCGGGCGGGCGGAGTCTGTTGGGCCAGTAGATAACTCAACCGCTTCTCGGCGCGCAGCCGCTGCGCGGCGGCCAGGATCGAGTTGCCGGTGAGCACGGTGCCGACCAACATCGCGTCGACGGGCGAACCGAGCACGGCGCTGGCGGCCGAGCCGAGCGCCATCACCGGGGTCAGCGGGTCGGACAATTCGGCGCGCACCGCCTTGGCGAGCTGCCACACCGCCTGCGCGGGCGTCTCCGCCAGCCGCAGGGCCGCGGGGGTGCCTCGCTCCGTCGGGACGGGCGCCGCGGAATCCTGCTCGGGCAACGCCTTACGGACCTGCTCGACCGACATCGCGTGCCATTCGTGCATGGCCGCCGGGCGCGGGGTGTCCGCGCCCAGGACCCCGCGGGCGAGCAGGTACCCCGAGAGCAGACCGGCCGCCGCGCCGACGTTCACCGTTTCGGATCCGAGGTTGCCCCGCACGCCCGGGATCATGAACAGCGACCCCATCGCGGTGGCGCCGGCCGAAATCCCGATGCCGCGCTGGGTCGCCGCCGCGGCCGCGGGCAGCGCGTGCAGCACCCGCCAGGCGGCCTGAAGATCCGGCAACAGCAGATCGGCGTTCCACAGCGGGGCACCCACGCCGTCCTGCGGCAACACGCCGAGCGCCAAGTGCGCCGACGAAATGGCTTGTGCGGCAGTCGACGACAGCACGGCCACGGTGCGGCCGGCCTCCTGCAGGTCGTCCACCGCGGCGGCCAGCGCGTCGTCGATGGACTTGTCGGTCCCGCTCTTCAGCGGCCGGACCTCGTCGAACGCCGGCCGCAACTCGTCGAGCGACTCGTGGTCGACCGTCACCAGTTGCGCCCCGGCGCGGTTGGCCTCGCCGACGACGGCGGAGGCCAGCGGATCGTGGGCGGGCAGGAACAGCGCCTCGACCTGGGCACCGGACCGGCCGCTCGATATGCCGGACACCTTGCGCCAGCCGGCGCGCAGGCCGCTGTTCTCCAGCATGAGCTGGGCGCGATTCCACGCCGCGGGTAGCTCGCTGTCGTCCGCGCCGCGGATGCGGGACACCCGCAACGTGTCGGTACACAACACGCGGGGGTCGATGACGATGGTGTCGACCTTGTTCAGCCGGCGCAGGCTTTCGGGCCGCAACGGCAACACCGAATGTCGCTCGGCCAGGCCGCGGCCCAGCGTCGCGGCGAACGCCTCGGGGGTGGTCCGGTTGGCCTTGGGGGTGGTCACCTGCACCGCGGTGGCGGCCATGTTCAGGTTGCGGGTGCCGGCGCCGATCGCGCCGGCGCTGAGCGCCTGAAGGAGGGCGAAGCGACCGGGCGCGCGCTCCATGCCCCTCGACGGCTGCGGCCGCGGCGAGCGGTGGGCCAGCGGTTGGTCGGCGTGGCGCGCCAGCTCGGGCTCATGCTGCTCCCAGGCTCGTGCCTCGGCACGGCACTCGGCGACCTTCAGCGACTGCATCGTCAGCCCCAGCGACAGCGACGTCGGCGACTGCGAGAGCGTCTGGCTGGTCGCCTGCACCAGCGTCATCACCGTGTCGGTGGCGGGGCCGCCGATGCGGTCTTCGAGCCGACGGCGCAGCCAGGGCTGGTAGTCGAAGAACGTGATGCCCGCGGCGATGGTGACCGGCAGCCGGGGTAGCCGCGTGGCCCGGCCGAAGAGCGCGACGCCCAGCCCGGCCGCATTGGCGGCCACGGTGACCGCCCTGGTCGCCAGCACCAGGCCGTCGCCCGGCAGGCTCGCCGACACCGGTTGGCCGGCATCTTGCGTTGGCGGGCAACGGTTTTCGGCTTCCTCGACGACGCGGCAGAGGTCGCTCAGCGAGGTGTCCGGGTCGTCGAGGTCCACCACCACCCGGGACAGGGGACGATTCAGCTTTGCTGACGCCACGCCGGGATGGGCCAGGATCGCCTCGAGCACGGTCGGACCGAGTGGGCCGTCGGCCCCGTCCGCCAGCCCGCGCACCTCGATCCACGCGCGGCCGTTGCCACGCCAGCAATGCCGGCGCAACGTGGCGCGGGAGAGTTCGCCGGACAGCGCCTTGGCCCCCTCGCGCAGGGGGATCGTCGCGACGTCGATACCGGTTTCGATCCCGGCTCGCGCCAGCTCGGTTGTCGCCTGCAGGCCCGCAGAAATCAGTCGCGACGGCAGCGACCGTCGCAGAGACGTTGTGATACTCAAGGGTTCAGTAAGGATTCCGTGTCAGTTGGTGCTGCGCAGCGCGGCGCTGCCGGCGCGGCGGCCGGTGGCCTTCTTGGCCGGTTTACTGGCGGCCGCCCGCTTGGTGGGGGCCTTTTGCGGCGGCGATTTGCGCGTCTGGGGCTCGGGTTCGGGCTTGGTCGGCACCGTCGTCAGCTTTGCCCTGGACGGCGGGGCCGACTCCTTCTGCTGGCGGGCGATCCGCTGCAACACCAGCGCCCCGCCGCCGACCGCGAGCAGCACCGGCCACTCGATCAGGCCGATGGCGCCGAGCGCTCCCAGGCCCACCGCGGCGGCCGTCGTCGATTTGCTGCCCTTGCTGATGCCCTGCTGAATGCCGTCCGCGGCGCCCTTGATGCCGCCGACGACACCGTTCACCGCCGCTCCGCCGACCGCGCCGGCAGTGGAGGTGGTGACCGATGCCGCACGATTCAGTGTTCGCCCCACGCTGCGAACCGCTCCGTCGACGACACCCATGTTGACTCCCTGGCCCAATTTCGTATTCATGCAATTCGCGTTCGCTGTTTTCATGTATACCGTGGATCGCACAGTTGAGGGGATCTACGGAATTGCGCTGCCAGTTAGCCTACGCCGGGTCGCGGCGTCAGTCGACGCGCAGATCGACGAGCACGGGCGCGTGATCGCTGGCGGCCTTGCCTTTGCGTTCCTCGCGGTCGATCCGCGCGTCGGTCACGCGACTCGCCAATGCCGGTGAGCCCAGGATGAAGTCGATGCGCATGCCCTGCCGCTTCGGGAACCGCAGCCGGGTGTAGTCCCAGTACGTGTAGACGCCGGGCCCCGGCGCGAAAGGCCGTACCAGGTCGGTGAATTGCGCCTCGACGATCGCGTTGAACGCGCGGCGCTCCGGTGCGGAGACGTGCGTGGCGCCGGCAAAGAACTCCATGCTCCACACGTCGTCGTCCTGTGGAGCGATATTCCAGTCGCCGGCCAGCGCGATCGCGGCGCCGGGGTCGTCGCGCAACCATCCTTCCGCCGAATCACGCAGCGCGGCAAGCCAATCGAGCTTGTAGGCGTAGTGCGGGTCGCCCAGCGCACGGCCGTTGGGAACGTAGAGGCTCCACAACCGCACGCCGCCGCAGGTGGCGGCCAGCGCGCGGGCCTCCGCGACTGCGGCGACCTCCGGCTTGCCGCTCCAGGTCGGCTGGCCGTCGAATCCGATCTGCACGTCGTCGAGGCCGACGCGGGACGCGATCGCCACGCCGTTCCACTGGTTGAAACCGACATGGGCGACCTCGTAGCCGAGTTCAAAGAACGGCAGGGTCGGGAATTGGCTGTCGGAACACTTGGTCTCCTGCATGGCCAGCACGTCGACGTCCGTGCGGGCCAGCCAGTCGAGGACGCGCGGCAGCCGGGAGCGGATCGAATTGACGTTCCAGGTGGCGATCCGCATTTCAGGCGCCCTGCCGGACCGGGAAGTAGCGGCGGTGGTGGTGCAGGCGGAAGCCCAGCCACCCGGTGTCGGCCTCGGCGTCGGGGACGGCGACGTAGCCGCGCGTGGCGCCGCGACCGGCGCCCCACGCCAACAACGCTTCGCACAAGGCCATCGCGGCCCGGTCGTCGCCGCGGATCGCCGACAGCCCGATCCAGCGCGCGCCGTCGGGGGCGTCGGTCACCGCGGCACGCGCGACCGCCGCGCCGCCCAGTGTCCCGAACATGAGCTCGCCGTTGCCCACCGCGGTGAGCACGTCGACGTCGACCTCGGGCCCGAAAATCGACAGCCAGGCATCGTCGGGGCGCGCCGAGAGGCCGGCGGACGGGTCGGGTTCGCGCGCGGCCGTTTCCGACACGTCGCGCACCAGCACGCTTTCGGGCTGTTCACCCGTCGAACCGGTCGGCACCGACAACAACCGATCGGGTATCGCCAGCCGCGGTGTCAGGCCGCGGCGCTCGTACCAGTCCACGATCGCCGGTACGGTACCCAGGCGAGCCGAAAGATCCAGCGGCACCGCTGAATTCGCGGGCAGCTCGGTGCCCTTTCCGGTTGGGGAGCCGGCCCGCAGCAGCCAGCCCTCAAGCCAGGCGTGTTCGACGCCGGGCCAGGCCATGGCCGCCGCGTGCTCGAGCGCGCGGATGTCGGAGGTGCGCACCGGCGCGAAGGTCAGCACCCGCAGCATCACCACATCGGCGGGCGAACACTCGACGACCGCGCCCGTTTTCGTCTGCAGCCGCACCACCGGGTCGACCGCAAGCAGGTGCCCCACCGCGTCGGTCAACGGCGGTACCGATCCTTCGGCGAGCCGGTAACGAACCATCACCCGCGTTCCCAGGGCCGGCCACGAGATCATCAGTGACCGAACGGGTCCGGTCCCTCGCCGGGCATCCACGAGAGGCCGGGGACGCCCCAGTTGTGGGATTTGACGGCGCGTTTCGCGCTACGGGCATGCCGGCCGACGAGGCGATCCAGATACAGGAAGCCGTCGAGGTGTCCGGTCTCGTGCTGCAGCATGCGGGCGAACAGGTCGTTGCCCTCGAGGGTGACCGGGTTGCCGTCGGCGTCCAGCCCGGTGACCCGGGCCCACTTCGCCCGGCCGGTGGGGAACGACTCGCCGGGGACGGACAGGCAGCCCTCGTCGTCGTTGTCCGGGTCGGGCATGGTCTCGGGTACTTCGGAGGTCTCCAGCACCGGATTGACCACGACGCCGCGCCGGCGCTCGGTGCGCCCGCGTTCGTCGGCGCAGTCGTAGACGAAGACCCGCAAGCCGACCCCGATCTGGTTGGCCGCCAGCCCGACCCCGTGCGCGGCGTCCATGGTGTCGTACAGGTCGGCGATCAACGCCGGCAGCTCCGCGGGCAGCGAACCGTCGGCAGCGACGGGCACCGGCTTCGTCGGGGTATGCAGGACGGGATCTCCCACAATGCGGATCGGAACGACTGCCATGGTCGGCTAAGCTACCGCACGCCCGTGGGCTGCTCAGCCGCCGATCTTCGGGGTGGGCAATTAGGCCAATCGGCCGACTCGCGGGTCTGGATGACGGCTTGAGGGTTTGGGGCGTGTTTCAATATTCGCCGAAACACGCCCTTAGCTAAGTCAAGTCATTCGAGCAGTTCGGAATTCGCCGAAAGGGTCCAGGGGAAGCAATATGGACAGCGCCATGGCGCGGGCAAATCGATCGGGGGACGATTCTGAGGTCGCCGATGGCCTTACCCGCCGCGAACACGACATCCTGGCCTTCGAACGCCAGTGGTGGAAGTTCGCCGGTGTGAAGGAAGACGCAATCAAGGAGTTGTTCTCGATGTCGGCGACGCGGTACTACCAGGTGCTCAACGCGCTCGTTGACCGGCCTGAGGCGCTGGCGGCCGATCCGATGCTGGTGAAACGGTTACGCCGGCTGCGCGCCAGCAGGCAGAAGGCACGGGCGGCGCGGCGTCTCGGCTTCGAGGTGACCTGACTCGTTACAGTAGGGCTCGATGAAAGAACGAGTTCCCGACTCCACTGGGCTGCCCTTGCGGGCCATGGTGATGGTGCTGCTGTTCCTCGGCGTCATCTTCCTGCTGCTCGGCTGGCAGGCGCTGGGCACCTCCGGGAGCTCTGACGACGATTCGGCGTCGCCGGTACCGAGCGCGACCGCTACCGCGTCGGCCACGTCGACGAGCAACAAGCCGGCCGCCACCCAGGCCGAGGTGCAGGTGTACAACATCTCCACCAAAGAGGGCGTCGCCGCGCGCACCGGAGACCAGCTGACGTCCGCCGGCTTCAAGGTCACCAAGGTCGACAACATGACCGTGCCCGACGTCTCGTCCACCACGGTCTACTACACCGACGCCGACGACGAACACGCCACCGCCGATGCGATCGGCAAGAAGCTGGGCGCCCCCGTCGAACCGCGCATTCCCGCGCTGAGCGGGGAGCCGCCGGGTGTCATCGTCCTCGTCGCGGGCTAGATAAGCGCCGGGTTTGATTGCCCGGCTCCTCAGCGAGCCGTTCCGGCTCGCATCGTCACCGGGCGCGGTTCGATTGCCCGCCTCCTCAGCGAGCCGTTCCGGCTCGCATCGTCACCGGGCTAGGCTGCTGGCTATGGCTAAGCTGCCCCCCTCCCTGGTTCTGGCCGGTTGCGCCGCGCTGCTGGGCGCCTGCTCGACGCCGCAGTACGCGTCGTCCGTCCCGGGCACCACGCCCGCGATCTGGACGGGATCGCCGTCGCCGTCGGGCGCCAAGGCCGCGGAGGCGGGGCCGGCGGAGGTGCCTACCGTCACCACGCACCTGAAGGCACCGGACGGCACCCAGGTCGCGATCGCGAAGTTCGAATTCAACAACGGCTACGCGACGGTCACCATCGAGACGACCGCCAACGGCGTACTCGCGCCCGGCTTTCACGGCGTCCACATCCACAAGGTGGGCAAGTGCGAGCCCAACTCGGTCGCCCCGAATGGCGGTGCGCCCGGCGACTTCCTGTCCGCCGGTGGGCACTTCCAGGTGCCCGGACACGCCACCGAACCCGCCAGCGGGGACCTGACCTCCCTGCAGGTGCGCAAGGACGGTTCCGGGACGTTGGTGACCACCACCGACGCGTTCGCCATGGAGGACCTGCTCACCGGTCAGAAGACCGCGATCATCATTCACGCCGACGCGGACAACTTCGCCAACATCCCCGCCGAGCGCTACAACCAGACCAACGGCACGCCGGGCCCCGACGAGACGACGAAGAGCACCGGTGACGCCGGCAAGCGGGTGGCATGCGGTGTCATCGGTGCCGGCTAAAAGGCGTGACGCGCGCATCGATTTCGCCCGTTCGTCACGGCCGACCATCGGGGTGGAGTGGGAGTTCGCGCTCGTCGACGCGCAGACCCGCGACCTGAGCAACGAAGCCACCGCGGTGATCGCCGAGATCGGCGAAAACCCGCGTGTGCACAAGGAATTGCTGCGCAACACCGTCGAGGTCGTCACCGGCATCTGCCAAACCGCGGGCGAAGCGATGGAGGACCTGCGGCAGACCCTGGGCCCGGCGCGGCGCATCGTGCGGGATCGGGGCATGGAGCTCTTCTGCGCCGGCGCACATCCGTTCGCGCAGTGGACCACCCAGAAGCTCACCGCCGGAGCGCGCTACGCTGAGCTGATCAAGCGCACCCAGTGGTGGGGACGGCAAATGCTGATCTGGGGTGTGCACGTGCACGTCGGGATCTCCTCGCCGAACAAGGTGATGCCGATCATGACGTCGCTGCTGAACTACTACCCGCACCTGTTGGCGCTGTCGGCGTCCTCACCGTGGTGGACCGGCGTGGACACCGGGTACGCCAGCAACCGGGCGATGATGTTTCAGCAGCTGCCCACCGCCGGGCTGCCGTTTCAGTTCCAGACCTGGTCGGAGTTCGAGGGGTTCGTCTACGACCAGAAGAAGACCGGCATCATCGACCACGTCGACGAAGTCCGTTGGGACATCAGGCCTTCCCCGCACCTGGGCACGCTCGAGATGCGGATCTGCGACGGCGTGTCCAACCTGCGGGAGCTGGGCGCGCTGGTCGCGCTCACGCATTGCCTGGTGGTCGATTTGGACCGCAGGCTCGAAGCCGACGAGTCGTTGCCCAGCATGCCGCCGTGGCACAACCAGGAGAACAAATGGCGCGCGGCGCGCTACGGCCTGGACGCGGTGATCATCCTGGACGCCGACAGCAACGAGCGATTGGTCACCGAGGATCTCGACGACGTGCTGAACCGGCTGGAGCCGGTCGCGAAGAAGTTGAACTGCGTCGACGAGCTCGCCGCGGTGGCCGAGATACCCCGGCAGGGCGCGTCCTACCAGCGCCAGCGCCGGGTGGCCGAGGAACATGACGGCGACCTGCGCGCGGTCGTCGACGCCCTGGTGTCCGAGCTGGAAATCTGATGATGGAATCCCTTGAGCTGGCGATGTTTCCGCTCGAGTCGGCGCTGCTGCCCGACCAGGACCTGCCGCTGCGGATCTTCGAGCCCCGTTACGGGGCGCTGGTGCGGCACTGCGTGGACACGGGCGACCCATTCGGGGTGGTGCTGATCTCGCGGGGGCGCGAGGTGGGCGGCGGTGAGGAGCGTTGCGACGTCGGCGTGCTGTCGCGGATCACCGAATGCGTCGACCAGGGCGCCGGCCGCTACGCGCTGCGCTGCCGGACCGGGGAACGGATCCGGGTGCGCGAATGGCTGCCCGACGATCCCTATCCGCGCGCGCGGATCACGTTATGGCCCGACGAGCCGGGACCCGAGGTCTCGCCGGCCCAGTTGCTCGACGTCGAAGACCGCGCGGTGGCCCTGTTCGAGCGGATCGCGCAGGCGCGCGGGATCACCCTGCCCGGCCGCGAGGTGCTGTTGGGTCACGACCCCCAGGCCCCGGCGGGGGAGCGCCTGTTCGCGTTGGCCTCGCGCATCCCGATCGGCACGGCCGACCGCTACACGGTGCTGGCGGCCCCGACGGCCGCCGAGCGCCTCGCCGCGCTGAGCGAAGCCGTGAACGCGGTCGCCGAGGTAGTCGAGTTTCAGCTCTCCGAATAGAACTGCGCGACAGGAGCTTACGATGAAGGTTCACCTGCAGGTGGACGGTTCACCGGCGGGTGCGGCGGCCAGCGCCGCCGACATCGCCGCCACGGGCGCGGATGGCCTGTTCACGTTCGAAGGCCAGCACGACGTCTTCTTCCCGCTGCTCCTCGCCGCCGGCACGACCGGCCTGGACCTCATGACGAACGTGGCGATCGCGCCGCCGCGCAGCCCGTTGCACCTGGCGCACTCGGCCTACGACCTGCAGTGCTACAGCGGCGGGCGGTTCCGCCTCGGCCTCGGCTCCCAGATCAAGGTGCACATCGAAAAGCGTTATGGCAGTAAATGGGACAAGCCCGCGGCCCGCATGGCCGAGGCCATCGCCGCGATCAAGGCGATCTTCGCCGCGTGGGAGGACCAGGGCCGCTTGGACTTTCGCGGCGAGTTCTACACGCACACCGTGATGGCGCCCAACTTCAACCCCGGGCCCAACCCGTTCGGGCCGCCGCCGGTGCTACTGGGCGCGCTGGGCCCGGTGATGACCCGTACCGCCGCCGAGGTCGCCGACGGATTGTTGGTGATGCCGTTCAACAGCGCCCGCCATTTCGCCGAACGCACCGTGCCCGCGATCGCCGACGGGCTGCGCCGTTCGGGCCGGGCGTTCGGTGAGTTCACCGTCATCGCCCAGGCCATGGTTGCCGTCGGCCGCGACGAGGCGGATCTGGCGGCCGCGGTCAACGGCGTGGCGTCCCTCATCGCGTTTTACGGCTCGACGCCGGCCTACCTGCCGGTGCTGCAGGTCGAGGGCTGGGACGATGTCCAGCCCGAGCTCAACGCCCTGTCCAAGCAGGGCCGCTTCGCCGAGATGCGCCGCCTGGTCAGCGACGAGATGGTGGCCCGGATCGGGATCGTCGGAACGCCCGAGGAATGCGCGCGGCAGATCGCCGGCCGGTTCGGCGAGCACGCCGGGGAGGTGTGCTGTTACTTCCCCGGCTACACGCCGCGCGACGCCGACATCGCCGACCTGATCGGCGCCCTGCACCGGGCGCCGGCCCTGCCATGAGCGATGACCTGACGGTCGAAATCGACTCCGGCGTCGCGATACTCACGCTCAACCGCCCCGAACAGCTCAACGCCTACACCGCCGAGATGGGCGCCCTGCTGAGCCGCGCGTACCGGGAGTGCGACGAGGACGACGACGTGCGGGCCATCGTGGTGACCGGGGCGGGACGCGCCTTTTGCGCCGGCGCCGACTTCTCCTGTGGCGCAAGCCTGTTCGATGCGCCCGCCGCCGACGGCACGTTCTCGGCGTCGCCGATCACCCCGGCGGCCTTCGAATTGCGCAAACCGGTGATCGCCGCGGTCAACGGCCACGCCATCGGAATCGGCCTCACGATCGCGTTACAGGCGGACATCCGGATCCTGGCCGAGGACGCCAAATACGGTGTGGTGCAGGTACGGCGGGGCGTGATCCCCGACTGCATGGCGCACTGGACGCTGACCCAGTTGACCACCCTGGGGGTGGCCGCCGACATCCTGCTCACCGGCCGGACGTTCGGCGGGGCCGAGGCCGTGACGCTCGGGATCGCCAATCGGGCCCTGCCCGGCGAGCGGGTCCTCGACGACGCGCTGACGGCGGCCCGCGACATCGCGGTCAACGTGGCCCCGATGTCGGTCGCGCTGTGTAAACGCCTGCTGTGGGACAGCGCGATCCATCACTACACACCGCGGCAGGTCGCCGCGCTGGAGACCCGGTTGCACGAGCGGGTGATGGGCGGCGCCGACGCCGCTGAGGGCGTCGCCGCCTTCCTGGACCGCCGCCCGCCGAATTTCACCGCGCGGCTGTCGCAAGATTGGACACCGCTTCCCGAACCGTGACCGAATCAGTGCGCGGCGCAAAGCCTTTCGGAGAGCTCCCACAGTTGCGCCGCGCGCCGCTCGTCGCGAGCGTGCGGCGCTGCCTCACCGATCCCGCAGTCCTGCAGGTAGAGGCCGCCGCGGCCGGCGAGGTCGGGGCTTACCGCGGCCCATACCTGCGTTGCCGCACCGTGTTCGGGCATGACGAAATCGAGGAAGCCGTCGGAGGGCTCGCGGCTGTTTTCGGCGACGAGGCTGCGCAGCGCGGAGAAGTCCGAGCGCGACATGTACCGCGCGAGCGCGGTCGCCACGGTGCCCGGATGCACGGCGTAGGCGCGAATTCCCGCGTCGCGCAGGCGCCGGTCGGCTTCGATCGCATGCAGGACGTTCGCCGTCTTGGAGGCGCCGTAGGCGGCGAACTTGTCGTATTCGCGACGCTCCCAGTTGGGGTCGTCGACGTCGACGTCACCCATCACGTGGCCACCGGACGACAGGATCACCACCCGGGCGGCGCCGGCGGCGGTGAGCTGGGGGATCAGCAGCCGGGTGAGCTCGAAATGCCCGAAATGGTTTGTCCCGATTTGCAGTTCGAAGCCGTCCCGGGTCCGGCCAAAGGGTGTGAACATCACGCCGGCGTTGTTCATCAACACGTCGACGACCGGCGTGATGCCGGCGACCGCGCTCGCCGCCGCGCGCACGCTGGACAGGTCGGTGAGGTCGAGCGATACCGTCGACGTCCGGGCAGCCGGAACCTCGGACGCGATCCACCGGGCCGTCTCCGCCAGCGCTTCGGGGTTGCGTGCGGCCAGGATGACGTGCGCGCCCCCGGCGGCCAGCGCCCGGGCCGACTCGCGGCCCAGTCCCGACGACGCGCCGGTGATCACACATGTCTTGCCGGACAAATCGATTCCCTCGACGATCTGAAGTGCCGTTGGATGCTCGGTCATGCGGTCCAACCTATCGACGCGGCTGGTTCGCGGCTGCGAAGTCCTTACCGCCGGTGACTGGCGGCGCGGGCTCGGGAGCCGGAGACTGGCATGACGAAAAGGAGTGCACATGTCTGACGGCCCAGATCAACCCGCCGACGCGGCCGATCCGGTTGCGCGCGCCGACACGGAATGGCGCTCGGCGCTTGCCACATTCGGGCCCCATCACGAGTCAACCTTGACCGCGCTGCTCGCGCTGGCGTCCGCGCGCTGGACCGCCGGGGACAGCCTCGGTGCCGTCCACGATGCCGGCCAGGTGCTGGCCGTCAGGCGCGAAACACTCGGAGACGAACATCCCTCCACCCTTGGCGTGGCGGGGCTGGTCGCGATTTGGCGCTACCACCGCGGCGACGAGGGCAGCGTCGATGAGCTGCGCGAGCTCGTCCCGGTGATGACCCGGGTACTCGGCGCCGAGCAAGCGGACACGTTGTGGGTCACCCACACTTTGGCCGCCGCCGAGGATGCCGGCGGTGATCCCGCCGCCCGGCTGCTGCGCTGGGTGCAGTTGTGCGGCGCCGAGACTCGGGTCTTCGGCCCCCGTAACGAATTGACCTTGGCGGCCGCCTTCGGGGTGGCACAAGCACGCCACGACCTCGGAGACCCCTTCGGCGCCAGCACCGACGCGTTGATCGTCGTCGGCTACCGCCGGCGTCTGCTCGGCGAGCATCATCCCCACACGCTGGCCGCGCAACTGTCGCGGCTGACGTGGCTGGGGGAGGCCGAGGGTATCAATGATCACACCCTCAACGAGTTCGACGAGCTGATCGTGGCCCTGCAGAACACGCTCGGCCACGACCACGAGCACACGCTGATCGCGCGCTACAACCGCGCTGTCTGGACACCGGAGACTGCCGACGAGGTCGAGCGAGTTTCCGAATGGGAGGTCCTGGCCGAGGATCTCGCGCGCGTTCTCGGCGAGCAGCATCCCGTGACGGTCGAGGCTGCCCAGAGACTCGGCGCCGCCCGCGCCGAATGGGAGGACAGCGTCAACGAGACCCGCAACATTGCTTTCGATCTCTTCGTCGACGCCGAATCCGAAGACCGCGAGATCGATGTCATGCCCGGGCGGGACTGGATGGACCCGGGCAATCTCGACGACGACGCCGTGGCCAAAGTCGCCGAAGACGCCGACGAACAACGCTCCGAGCGCGTGGATCTCATGGAACACGCGGTGGAGGTGAAAAGGGCGCTCGCCCGCTGCGCCCGCACGCTGGGCAACGATCACATCGAAACGTTGCAATGGAGGTACTACCTCGCCTGGTGGCTATGGAACGGCCACGAATTCGACCCGGCCGCGGCGCGCACCCGAAAGCTCATCGATGACGGTGGTCGTGTGCTCGGTGAAGATCACCCACTCATCGATGCGACGCGGACCCTCGACCACCACATCACCAACCGGGTCTGGGGTGGGTTGAGCCCGTTCTGGGATGGGAGCGCGCTGGTGTGAGAGCTGGAATCCGACGGTGGCCGGCTTCGGTCTCGGCCAATGACTTCAGCGTGAGCAACTGCTTGCGCATCATCAGCAGGTCCCCCAGCGCCAGGGCCTGAGCGAGGAGCCGGGGCCCGGCGAACAACACGCGCGCATGCAGCCGCGAGCCCTCCCCTTCGGGGCGGATCGCATACGTGACGGCCACACCCTTGGACCGCAACGTGATCTGCCGACCGTCGAGAAACGACCGCAAGACGAAGATGGTCATGAATCGCTGCCCGACCGCAAGTCGCGTCAGCTCGGGGTCGCGCCGGCGGGGGCTGCGGCGCCCGAGGTTATCGAGGCTGTCGTAGCTGTAAGGCGCCACGCGCAACTGGCACAGCCAACCGAACACGATCGACGGGGGCGCGGCGATGCTGATCGCGCGGTCGGCCCGGACGCCGGCCGAGGGCAGGACGCCGTCGCAGGGCAGCGGTGTCGTTCGCTCCCAGGGCCTGACCCCCCACGTCAGGCCCGGCGTCACGGAACCGGCGTACTACGTGAATGAACCCTTGCCGCAACGCGTTTCAGCGTCCACCTTACGGCGACGCGGTGCGCGCCGGTGCCGATGACGAGCGCCCGATACGCCTTCCCGTGGATGCCCGGGAACGCGGCCCAGGTCGCCGCGCGCAGCCGGGTGCGGGCGGTGCCGTCGAGTTCGTCGAGCTCGAACACCCACCGGTAGATCGCGAACCAGTGGCGGCCCTTCAGCGCGAACCGCGCCGGTGCGCGCGCTTCGTCCAGGACGAAGCCGACCGGCACCGTCGTCGCGTCATGCGGGTCGCGGCACATCACCCGCAGCAGCGCCGACCACGTGTCTGCGCGGTTCGCGTCGAGGGTTATGGCATGCTCGTCGATATAGGGTAATCGTTCCATATAGAAGGACTGTACTAGATCATGGCGCCTCCGCGGAAGCATGAAACCGATGTGATCCTCGACGCCGCCCGGGCGCTGGTGCTCGACGGCGGACCGCGCGCGGCCAGCGTCGCCGCCATCGCGAAAACCAGTGGAGCGCCGGCGGGCACGCTGTATCACCGCTTCGGCAACCGCGACGGCGTCCTGACGGCGGCGTGGCTGCGGGCGCTGGAACGCTTCCAGGCGCGGGCGCTGGCCGCCGACGGGGACACGCCGGCGGACACGGCCGTGGCGATGGCGGTGGCGGCCGTCGGCTTCGCGCGCGCCCTGCCCGAGGACGCCCGGCTGTTATTGACGATCCGCCCGGGCGACCTGCTCGACGAGGAGCCCGACGCGGCATTCCGGCAGACGCTCACCGCGATGAACGCCCCGCTGACCGAGCGGATCGCGGTGTTGGCCCGGCAGCTGTACGGGAACGCCAGGCCGCGCTCCGTCGACGCCGTCGCGCGCGCGGTCGCCGACCTGCCCTACGCGGTGGTGCGCCGCCACGCCCACGACGACCCGATGCCGTCCTGGCTCGAAAAGGACGTCGCCGCCTCGGCGCTGGCCGTGCTAAACAGCTTTGGCGAACGCCCGTAGGGACTCGACCTGCGCGGGATCCAATGAGGGGCGGACGGTTTCGCGCGCCGCCGCGAGATCGGCGGCCGTCACGTCGGTGGCATCGAGGGATCGGCGCATGGCCGTGAGGGCGGCCTCCCGCAGCAGCGCCACGCAGTCGGCGGCGCTGTAGCCGTCGAGCCTGGCGGCCACCTCGTCGAGGTCGACGTCGGCACTCAGCGGAACCGATTTGCCTGCGGTGCGCAGGATGTCGCGGCGGGCGGCGGCATCGGGGGGTTCGACGAAGACCAGCCGCTCCAGCCGGCCGGGACGCAGCAGCGCCGGGTCGATGAGATCCGGGCGGTTGGTGGCGCCCAGGACGACGACGTCGCGCAGCGGATCGACGCCGTCGAGCTCGGTCAGCAGCGCGGCCACCACCCGGTCGGTGACGCCCGAGTCGAAGCTCTGCCCGCGCCGCGGCGCGAGCGCGTCGACCTCGTCGAGGAAGACCAGCGAGGGCGCCGAATCCCGGGCGCGCCGAAACAGTTCGCGCACCGCCTTTTCCGAACTGCCCACCCACTTGTCCATCAGCTCGGAGCCCTTGACCGCGTGCACGGACAGCTGCCCGGTGCTGGCCAGCGCGCGCACGACGAATGTCTTGCCGCAGCCGGGCGGGCCGTACAGCAACACGCCGCGCGGCGGGTCGACGCCCAGCCGGGCGAAGGTGTCGGGATGCTGCAGCGGCCACAACACGGCCTCGGTCAGCGCTTGGCGGGCCTCGGCCATGTCGCCGACGTCCTCGAGGGTGATGTCGCCGACGCTGACTTCTTCACTGGCCGAACGGGACAGCGGCCTGATGACGCTCAGCGCGCCGACCAGGTCCTCCTGGTTCAGCTCGGGGGGCCGGCCGTCGGCGCTGGCCCGCGACGCCGCCCGCAGCGCAGCCTCGCGCACCAGCGCGGCCAGGTCGGCGACGACGAAACCCGGTGTGCGTGAGGCGATCTCGTCGAGATCCAGCCCGCCGGCGGGGACGTTCTTGAGCAGCGACTCCAGTAGCGCTTTGCGGGTGGCGGCGTCGGGCAGCGGCAGGCCCAGCTCGCGGTCACACAGGTCGGGCGCCCGCAGGCGGGCGTCGAGCTGGTCGGGTCGCGCGGAGGTGGCGATCAGCGCGACGCCGTCGCTGGCCACCGCGGTGCGCAGCTCGCCCAGAATCAGCGAGGCCACCGGGTCGGCGGCGGCCGGCAGCAGGGCGTCGACGTCGGTGATCAGCAGCACGCCACCGCCGTCGCGCACCGTCTGCACCGCCGAGGCCACCGCCTTGAGGCGGTCTTCGGCGGCCAGCGCGCCGACCTCCGGGCCGTCCAGCGTGACCAGCCGGCGATCGCCGCAGACCGCGCGGACCAGCGTCACCTTGCCCACCCCGGCCGGGCCGGACACCAGCACCCCGAGGTTGGTGCCGGCGCCCAGGGTCTTGAGCAGGTGCGGTTCGTCGAGCGCGAGCTTGAGCCATTCGACGAGCTTGGCGGCCTGCGGCTGGGTGCCCTTGAGCTCCTCGACGACCATCTCCGGCCGGGCGACCTCGACCGAGATCCGCGACGGCGTCGCGGCGCCGGACGCGACATCGCCGGTGCCCCAGGTGACCAGCGAGTTGGGCTGCACGCTGACCGGCCCCATGGGGTCGACACCGGTGACGGTCAACAGCTCCGAGGTCCAGCTGATGCCCACCGCCGTGGCCAGCGCCCGGGTGGCGGCCGAGCTGGACGTGCCGGGTCCCAGGTCGCGGGGCAGCAGCGACACGGCGTCGCCCACCATGAGCACCTTGCCGAGCAGGGCCTGGCGCAGCGTGTCCGGCGTGATCGACTGGCTGGCCAGCGTCGAGCCGGACAGCGTCACCGACCGCGCGCCGTAGACCGTGACCGCGCCGACGACCACCGCGGACCCCTCCCGCAGCCCCGCGTTCGACAGCGTCACGTCGTCGAGCAACACGGTGCCGACCGGCGTGCCCGGGCCGGCCAGGCCCGCGACCGCCGCCGTGGTCCGCGACCCGATCAGCGACACCGCGTCCCACTCCCGAATCCCCAGGGCGGCAACGGCGCTCGGATGCAATCTGATGACGCCGCGGCGGGAGTCGACGGCCGAGGTGTTCAGCCGAGCCGTCAAGGTGAGCTGACGGGACGCGGGATTGATGGCTCCGCTCCTCAGCGGCCCGGAGCGGCCCGCATCGTCGCCGGAGCCGCCGGCCGTCACGGCACGCGCCTGCCCGGCTTTCGCAGGCCCAGCCGCGCGACCGATCGACGGTTGGGCTGCGCCCGGCGGATCGCGCGGCGGGTGGCGCGACGCTGCTTGGGTTCGTCGTCCCACGCCTCGGGGTGGGCGGCCAGCCAGCGCTGGTTGCGGATGGCGAACGGCACGTGGCACAGGTAGGCGATGATGATCACCCAGATCAAAACGTAGGGCGCCAGCACCGCCGCGGCCGCGCAGATCGCCAGGATCGCCAGCAGCGGGGCGGCCCAACTCGGCGGCACCGCGACCGCGTGCATCTTGCGCATCGGGATCTTGCTGACCATCAGGATCGAGGTCCCGGTGATCCAGATGCACAGGAACAGCGGCGAGGTCCACCAGCCGTCACCGAACTGCAGCTTGAGCCCGATCAGGCCGATCATCGAGATCGCCCCGGCCGGCGCGGGCATGCCGACGAAGAATTCGTGCGTGTAGGCGGGCTGGCTGCCGTCGTCCTGCAACGCGTTGAACCGCGCCAGCCGCAACACGACGCAGACGGCGTAGAGCAGGATCACGACCCAGCCCGCCGGCGAGTTGGTCAGCAGCGTCACGTAGAGCACGATCGCCGGGGTCACGCCGAAGTTCACCGCGTCGGCCAGCGAGTCGATCTCCTCGCCCATCCGCGACTGGGCGTCCAGGATGCGCGCCACCCGCCCGTCCAGACCGTCGAGGATGGCCGCCGCCGCGATCAACGCCATCGCGGCCTTGGGCTGGTGTTCGAGGGCGAACCGGATCGAGGTCAAGCCCGCGCACACCGAGAGCACCGTCATCGCGCTGGGCAGGATCTGCAGGTTGACCGCCCGGCCGCGCGGCTTGCTGATCATGGCAGCTCGGCCAGCACGGTCTCGCCGGCGATCGCGCGCTGGCCGACTTTCACCAGCGGTTCGCAGCCGGCCGGCAGGTAGGTATCGAGCCGGGAGCCGAACCGGATCAGCCCATAGGTGTCGCCGATCGACAGCTTGTCCCCGACGTGCGCGTCGCAGATGATCCGCCGCGCCAGCAGCCCCGCGACCTGCACCGCGACGACGTCGGCCCCGCCCGGGGTGCGGATGACCAGGCTGGTCCGTTCGTTCTCGGTGCTGGCGGCGGCCAGGTCGGCCGACCCGAAGCGGCCCGGCCGGTGCTGCACGGCGATCACCTCGCCGCTGACCGGTGCGCGCTGCACATGGGCGTCCAGCAGCGACAGGAAGATGCTGACCCGCGGCAGCGCCGCGTCGCCCATGCTCAATTCGGCGGGCGGGGTGGCGAAGTCGATCACGCAGATCTCGCCGTCGGCGGGGGCGACGACGGCCCCGGGCCGGGTGGGCGGCACGCGTGGGGGATGCCGGAAGAACCCCGCGCAGGCCCCCGCCGCCAGCAGGCCCGCCCGTCGCACCCAGCGGTGACGGCGGCCGGCCAGGGCCAGCGCCAGCCCGGCGCCGATGAACGGGCGCCCGGCCGGGTGCACCGGCGGGACGGCGGAGCGCACCAGCTCCAGCGCGTGTTGGGGGCTGAAGCCCGGGTCCGAAGCCGTGGGGCCGATAGTGCGGGGGCGTCGTGCCACGCGGCCATCTTACGGAGCCCGCGGTTGATTCGTGGACGCCCGCAGAGGGAACGTTGACCTTCGACATGCAACCGCACAGTGCTGATCGGCGGGCGACACCGGTGCGTCGGGCGAAACGCGGTGTCACGGCCGCATTCATCGCCCACGGTCTGGTGTTTTCGTCGTGGGCCGCCCACATTCCGCGGGTCAAGGACGAGCTGGGCCTCTCCGACGCGGCGTTGGGAACGGCGCTGTTCGGCGCCCCGCTGGGATCGGTGGTGGCCACGCTGGCAAGCCACTGGGCGCTGCGCCGCTGGGGCAGCCACCGCCTGATCCCGGTCATGGCCGCCGGCTATGCGGTCGCGGGGACGACGGTGGGGCTGGCCAAATCCGGGGCCGCCCTCTTCGGCGCGCTGGCGTTGTGGGGGACGTTCCAGGGCGCGCTGGACGTCGCGATGAACACCCAGGCCGCGACCGTCGAGCGGGCCGCCCGGGCGCCGATCATGGCGCGGTTCCACGGCATGTGGAGCGTCGGGACGCTGGTGGGGGCCGTCATCGGCGCGGCGTGCGTCGGCGCGGGCATCGGGCTGACCGCCCAGCTGACGGTCCTCGGGGCGGTCGTGCTGATCGTGGTGGGAATGCTCACCCGTCGCCTGATCCCCGATGCGGCAGATGACTCCGACGCGTCTTCGGGCCCCACCCCCCAAGGCCGGCGGGCCTGGATGACGCCGACGGTGGCGATCCTGGCCGCGGTCTCGTTCGCGTCGTTTCTGTGCGAGGGCGCGGCCACCGACTGGTCGGCCAACTACCTGCGCAACGTCGTGGGCGCCGGCCCGAGCGTCTCGGCGTTGAGCTACGCGGCCTACACGCTGACGATGGTGATCACCCGGTTCGGAGCGCCCCGGCTGCACGCGCGGGTTCCCAGTCGCCGGCTGCTGCCGGCCCTGGCGGTGGTGGCCGTGGCGGGCATGAGCGTGACGCTGGCGACCGCCAACGCGGCCGTCGGCGTGCTCGGTTTCGCCGCACTGGGCGTCGGCGTGGCGCTGCTGGTGCCCACCGCGTTCAGCGCGGCCTACGGCGCGAGCGAAGCGGGATCGGCGATCGCCATCGTGGCGGCGACGGGCTGGCTGGGCTACCTGCTCGGCCCGCCGCTGATCGGTCACCTGTCCGGCTGGGTGGGGCTGTCGGCGGCGCTGGCCACCATCCCGGTGATGATGTCGATCGTCGGCATCGCGATCCGCTACAACCCGGCCTTCGACAAGGCCGACGAATTCCACCGGGACGTGGCCACGCCCGCGGGCTAAGTCACCCACGTCCCCGGTCAGTACAGCTAGCGCAGATCCCAGACCTGCAGCCGCGTTCCCTCGGGCACCTCGACGACGTCTTCGGGGATGTCGAGCAGCCCGTTCGCCGACGCCAGCCAGCGCAGGTGGTGCGAGGCCGGCGGCCCGTAGCTGGTGACCGAGCTCGCGTCGTCGCTGAGCACCGCGCGCCGGAACTGCCGCTTGCCCCGCGGCGAGGTCAGCGACTCGGCGAGCACGGCGGATCGGTGCGGGCGTTCGGGGTCGGGCAGGCCCATCGCCGTGCGCAGCGCCGGCCGGATGAACACCTCGAAGGACACCAGCGCGCTGACCGGGTTGCCGGGCAGCGTGACGATCGTCGCGCCCGCCACCCGGCCCACGCCCTGCGGCATCCCGGGCTGCATCGCCACCTTGACGAATTCCACGCCCTGATCGCCCTCGCGCCCGAAGGCGTCCTTGACCACCTCGTAGGCGCCGGCGCTGACACCGCCGCTGGTGATGATCAAATCGGAGTCGGCCGCGTACCGGTCGATGATCGAACTGAATTGAGCCACATCGTCTTCCGCGGTCGCGACGGCGACCAGATCGGCGCCCGCATCCCGAACCGCCCCGGCCAGCATGATCGAGTTGGACTCGTAGATCTGCCCCGGCCGCAGCGGGACGCCCGGGGTCACCAGCTCCGATCCGGTCGAGATCACCAGCACCCGCTGGCGCGGAATCACCGGCAGCTCGGCGATCCCCAGCGCGGCGGCCAAGCCGAGCACCGCCGGCGTCACGACCTGGCCGCGGCGCAACACTGTGGTGCCGGGGGCGACGTCCTCACCCGCGCACCGGATGTGCTTGCCGGCCTCGCGGGGCTCGCGGATCGACACGACGTCCACCCCGCCGTCGGTGGCCTCGACCGGAACGATCGCCGTCGCCCCCGCCGGCAGCGGGGCGCCCGTCATGATCCGGTGCGCCGTACCGGGTTGCAGCGTCAGCTCGTCGGTGCGCCCGGCCGGAATGTCCTCGGCGACCGGCAACACCACCGGGTTTTCCGGCGTCGCGGACGCCGTGTCCTCGGCGCGCACCGCGTAGCCGTCCATCGCGGAGTTGTCGAAGACCGGCAGGGCCAGCTGGGCGATGACGTCCTCGGCCAGCACCAGGCCCTGGGCGTCGGTCAGCGCGACCGAAACCGGCGGCCGCGGACGAATCAAATCGGTGACGACGCGCTGATGTTCCGCGACTGATCGCATCGGGGCCATTATCCGCGCGTCAGACCGGGAAGCGGACGCCGGTGAGCTCTTCGGAGACGGCCCACAGCCGGCGTTGCAGTTCCGCGTCGTGGGACTGGGCGCTGGACTTGACGAGCTTCGGGTGCCCACGCTGCTCGAGGAATCCGTCCGGGCCGAAGTACTGCCCGCCCTGGACGTCCGGATCGGTGGCGGCCCGCAACGTCGGCAGCGCACCCATGGCCGCGCTCTGGAACAGCACCGGGCCCAGCGCCGCGGCGGCGGGCCGGAAGATCGCCGGCAGGTTGCGGGTCAGCTCGGTGTTGGAGCCGCCGGGGTGCGCGGCCACGGCGATGGTCTTCGCGTCGGGCGTGGCCGCCAGCCGGCGCTGCAGCTCGTAGGTGAACAGGAGGTTGGCCAGCTTGGATTGCCCGTAGGCGGCGATCCGGTCGTACCGGTGTTCCCATTGCAGGTCGTCGAAGTGGATCGCGGCGCGCAGCCGGTGGCCGAGGCTGCTGATGGTCACCACCCGCGAATCCCGCACGGGGAGCAGGTGGTCGAGCAGCAACCCGGTCAGCGCGAAGTGGCCCAGATGGTTGGTGCCGAACTGCAATTCGAATCCGTCCGCGGTGACCTGCTTGGGCGTCCACATCACCCCGGCGTTGTTGATCAGCAGGTCGATGCGCGGGTAGGCCGCGCGCAGCGCGTCGGCGGCCGACCGGACCGCGTCCAGCGAGGTCAGATCCAGCTGCTGCAGCGTGACGTCTACTTCTCGGGACCCTTGCCCCCCGGCGGCGACGATGCGCGACAGCGCCGCGTTGCCCTTCTCGAGGTTGCGCACCGCGAGGACGACGTGGGCGCCGCGGTGGGCCAGCACGGCGGCCGCCTCATACCCGATGCCGGTGTTCGCGCCGGTGATGACGACGACGCGCCCGCTCTGATCCGGGACGTCACTCTCCGACCAGGCGCGGGTTTCTTTGTCGTTGGAAGCCATGGCCCAAAACATACTCACCCCGGCCGGATGTTGCCGGGCGCGTCATCGCTCGGTTGTCATCTGCGCGCGCAGCCAGGCGATGACCCGCGGCACCACCTCGGGCGCCTTGCTCATGGCGACATGGCCGGTGCCCTCGATGAGGTGCACCTCGGTGTCGGGGCGGCCCTGGAAGACGAGCGTGTCGGACTGCGGGACGAAGTAGTCGTCGGCGCCATTGATCACCAACATTTCCGAATTGCCTTGCCGGGCAAGCAGATCCCGTCGGTTGAGTCGGCTGAGGCCGGCGCTGAGCTCCTCGAGGGTGGGGGAGTGATCCCAGTGCATGGCGTTGCCCACGATGTCGCGCATGCCGTAGGGCAGCTTTGCGATGTTCTCGACGGCGAACGCGTCGACCACCGGGCCGCCGAGTTCGATTGCGGCGTCGACGATTCCGGTGAGCCCGGACATCGCGGCGAAGTTCCCGCCGAATGACGCGCCGAAGTGGGCGACCCGGCCGTCGCCCAGCGTCCGGGCGTAGCCGATGAGGCCGCGGATCACCTCGTCGGCGTGTTCATCGAGCGGGATGTCCGTCTCGCCGGTGCCGGGATGGTCGAAGGCCAGCGTGGTCACGCCCGCGCCCTGGGTGAATCCGACCCACCACGGGTGGATGTCCATCTTCCAGGTGTCCACACCGCCGCTGGCGATCAGCACCGCCCGGTCCGCGTATCGGCCGTCGGCCGAATACAGGTGCACCGGCACCTCGACCGATCCGCCGCGGTACCCGACGGCGACGATGCGGCGCTCGAAGTGCACCGGAAAGCCGTTGGCCGCCAACTGAAATTGCTCGAGCTGGTGCTGCAACGCCTTGACCCGGGCGGCGTCCGTCAGGCAGGGGAACTTGGCGCACCCGTACACCAGGGACGCCATCCGGTGGTCCCCGCGCTCGGCGTAATCCCTTGCCACCCGCGACCATTCGTACACCCAGCCGCCCGGCGCGTCGTCCCACATGTCGTCGACGGCGGAGCGGACCCGCTCGATGTCCTCGAGCGGAACGCCGAACTTCGCGAACTGGTCGGTGCGGTCGTCGAACATGGCCGCGGCATCGATGTCGTAGGTGTACATGGGACCGCTCCTCAAGATTTTCACGGACCGTTGAGACTAGTCTCACGCTACGATGAAATTAGTTTCAACGCAAGGAGAAATTCACGCTACGATGAAACTCGTGGCGAAGACGGCGACGACGCCTGGACCCCGGGACGAACGGGGGGTGCTGGCCGCGCGGATCGCCGCGGCGGCGCGCGACGAATTCGCCGTGCACGGCTGGGCCGGCACCACGATCCGGGCGGTCGCGCGGCGGGCCGACGTCGACCCGGCGCTGGTCTACCACTACTTCGGGTCGAAGGAAGGGCTGCTCGACGCCGCGACCAACCCGCCCCAGCAGTGGCTGGACCGCGTGGCCGAGGTGTGGGCCACCCCGGTCGAGCGGCTCGGCGCCGCGCTGCTGCAGCTGCTGCTGGCCAGCTGGGCCGACGACGAGATCGGGCCGACGCTGCGGGCCATCCTGCAGACCGCGGCGCACGACCCCGCCACCCGCGACAAACTTCGTCGAGTGGTCGAGGGCAGCCTGATGGGGGTCTCGGGGCTCGGCAGCGACGACCGGGACCGCTTGATCCGCAGCGGCCTCATCTCGTCACAGATGATGGGGTTCGCGCTGATGCGCTACGTGTGGAAGATCGAGCCCGTCGCCTCGATGACCGACGACGAGGCCATCGCCGCGATCGCCCCCAACCTGCAGCGCTACGTCGACGGCGACCTGGGCGGTCAGACCCAGTAGTTGTCGTGGCGGACGAACCACTCCCGGCGTTCCTCGTCGGTCATGTCGGCCAGCGCCGCGAAGCCTTCGAAGTAGGCCTCGCGGGGGGCGCCCGGCGCGAACAGCATCAGGATCGACGCCGGCTCGTCGGCCTCGTTGCGGAAGCCGTGGACGCCGCCCGGCGGGACATAGAGGAAATCGCCCTGGTGCCCGTCGGCCCACTCGGTGCCGTCGTAGAGCTTCATCGTCCCGGAGAGCACGAAGAAGGCCTCCGACATGGCCCGGTGGAAGTGGGCCGGGGGACCGCCGCCGGCCGGGGCGATGTCGACGCGATAGAGGCCGTAGTCGCCGGCGGTGTCCTGTTGGTTGGCCAGGTAGTGGTATTTGACGCCGGAGGTCTCGTAGTCCGGGGGCTGGTCGGCCCGCTTGAGCCAGGCGCTGATCTCCGGCTCTTCTGCGGTGTAGCGGGCCGGCGGGTAGGGCGGCACGACGAGGGACATGGCTCCAGTGTGCGCATAACATCGCGTGGATGGAGGCCGCGGAGGAACTGCGCGTGGAACGGCTCCTGGACGCCGAACGCAAAGCGGCGCAACTGTTCGACGAGATCGAGCGGCGGGCCATGATTCGGTCCGGGGTCGGGGAGAAGGAGCTCTCCGATGAGATCCACGATCTGGCCGGCGAAATGTTCGGCGTGACCCGGCACTGGCATCGGCGGATCGTGCGCGCCGGGGAGAACACGCTGCAACCGTTCCACGAGCGCCCGCCGGACCGGCTGATCGTCGACGACGACATCGTCTTCCTGGATCTGGGGCCGATCTTCGAGGAGTGGGAGGCCGACTTCGGCCGGACCTTCCTGTTGGGCGACGACCCACACAAGAGGGCCGTCCGCGACGCGCTGCCCCGCGTGTGGCAGGCCGGCCGCGACTACTTCGCCGGCAATCCCGACGTCACCGGCGCCGAGCTGTTCGACTTCGTCGTCGGGGCGGCCCACGCGGAGGGCTTCGAGTGGGCCAGCCGGATCGCCGGGCACCTGGTGGGGGAGTTCCCGCACAAGAAGATCGCCGGCCCCGGCATCGAGTGGTACATCATGCCCGGCTCGGACAAGCCGATGCGCCGCACCGACCCGCGCGGGCGCATCTGCCACTGGATCCTCGAGATCCATCTGGTCGACCGCCCGCGCGGCTTCGGCGGCTTCTACGAGCAGCTGCTCGACCTGCCCTGAGTCCCACTACTTCTTGCACTCGGCATAGGCGAGTGCTAAGAATGACTTGGCACTCGCGACCAGTGAGTGCTAGGTCGGGACGGTGAGACCAGGTCCAACGACAGCCCGGTCGTCCGTCGCGGGCACTGCACCCGGCCAGAACGTGTCATCCCCAATCCGGAGGAATCACTTCGCAATGGCCAAGACAATTGCGTATGACGAAGAGGCCCGCCGTGGCCTCGAGCGGGGGCTCAACGCCCTCGCCGACGCGGTAAAGGTGACGTTGGGCCCCAAGGGTCGCAACGTCGTCCTGGAGAAGAAGTGGGGTGCCCCCACGATCACCAACGATGGTGTGTCCATCGCCAAGGAGATCGAGCTGGAGGACCCGTACGAGAAGATCGGCGCCGAGCTGGTCAAGGAAGTCGCCAAGAAGACCGACGACGTCGCCGGTGACGGCACGACGACGGCCACGGTGCTGGCTCAGGCGTTGGTCCGCGAGGGCCTGCGTAACGTCGCCGCCGGCGCCAACCCGCTGGGTCTCAAGCGCGGCATCGAGAAGGCCGTCGAGAAGGTCACCGAGACCCTGCTCAAGTCGGCCAAGGAGGTCGAGACCAAGGACCAGATCGCTGCCACCGCGGCGATTTCGGCGGGCGACCAGTCGATCGGTGACCTCATCGCCGAGGCGATGGACAAGGTCGGCAACGAGGGCGTCATCACCGTCGAGGAGTCCAACACCTTCGGCCTGCAGCTCGAGCTCACCGAGGGCATGCGGTTCGACAAGGGCTACATCTCGGGCTACTTCGTCACCGACGCCGAGCGTCAGGAAGCGGTCCTCGAGGACCCCTTCATCCTGCTGGTCAGCTCCAAGGTGTCGACGGTCAAGGACCTGCTGCCGCTGCTGGAGAAGGTCATCCAGGCCGGCAAGCCGCTGCTGATCATCGCCGAGGACGTCGAGGGTGAGGCTCTGAGCACCCTGGTCGTCAACAAGATCCGCGGCACCTTCAAGTCGGTGGCCGTCAAGGCCCCCGGCTTCGGTGACCGCCGCAAGGCGATGCTGCAGGACATGGCCATCCTCACCGGTGGTCAGGTCATCAGCGAAGAGGTCGGCCTGTCGCTCGAGAGCGCCGATGTCGCCCTGCTGGGTAAGGCCCGCAAGGTCGTCGTCACCAAGGACGAGACCACCATCGTCGAGGGCGCCGGTGACTCGGACGCCATCGCCGGCCGGGTGGCCCAGATCCGCAGCGAGATCGAGAACAGCGACTCCGACTACGACCGCGAGAAGCTGCAGGAGCGCCTGGCCAAGCTGGCCGGCGGTGTTGCGGTGATCAAGGCCGGGGCCGCGACCGAGGTCGAGCTCAAGGAGCGCAAGCACCGCATCGAGGACGCGGTGCGCAACGCCAAGGCGGCCGTGGAGGAGGGCATCGTCGCCGGTGGTGGCGTGGCCCTGCTGCACGCCACCCCGTCGCTGGACGAGCTGAAGCTCACCGGTGACGAGGCGACCGGCGCCAACATCGTCCGCGTCGCGCTCGAGGCTCCGCTGAAGCAGATCGCCTTCAACGGTGGTCTGGAGCCCGGCGTGGTGGCCGAGAAGGTCCGCAACTCGCCCGCCGGTACCGGCCTGAACGCCGCCACCGGTGAGTACGAGGACCTGCTCAAGGCCGGTGTCGCCGACCCGGTGAAGGTGACCCGTTCGGCGCTGCAGAACGCCGCGTCGATCGCGGGCCTGTTCCTGACGACCGAGGCCGTCGTCGCTGACAAGCCGGAGAAGGCCGCCGCTCCCGTCGGCGACCCGACCGGTGGCATGGGCGGCATGGACTTCTAAAAAGTCGCCAACGAAAAAACCCGGCCCTCACAAGGGGCCGGGTTTTTTCGTGGCGATGGCGCCGAGCGTGAACTCACGGCGGGCTTTTCGCGATTTTCCCGCCCTGGTTTCACCTTCGGCGGGTAGGCCGCCGCGCCGCGGCATCGAGTGTGAGCTCAGGGCTTTGGGTGTGAGCTCACGGCGAGCTTTTCGCGATTTTCCCGCCCTGGTTTCACCCGCGAAGCCCTGGCCTCACACTCGACGCCCAGAGTGCACACTCGAGGCGCCTGGCCGGCCTTGTACGTTTGAACGCGTGGCGCTTCCCGCTCCCTCACCCACCAGCACCGCCGTCGTGACGGGCGCGTCGTCGGGCATCGGCGCCGACATCGCCCGCGAGTTGGCCGACCGCGGCCACGGCTTGACGCTCGTCGCCCGCCGCGAAGACCGGCTGCGCGATCTGGCCGACGAACTCGCCGGCCGGGTGCGCGTCGAGGTGATCGCCTGCGACGTCGCCGATTCCGCCGCCCGCGCCGGCCTGTTCGACGAGGTCGAGCGCCGCGGCCTGACGGCCGACATCCTGGTCAACAACGCCGGCATCGGCACCATGGGCTCGGTGACGAAAATTCCCGTGGCCGACGAGATCGCGCAGGTGCGGGTCAACGTCGAGGCCGTCATCGACCTGAGCACCCGCGCGGTGCAGCGGATGGTGCCGCGCGGCCGCGGCGCGATCCTCAACGTCGGCTCGACCGCCGGCTACCAACCCTTCCCCGGGCAGGCCGGGTACGCGGCCACCAAGGCGTTCGTCAACAACTACACCCATGGGCTGCGCGGTGAACTCGCCGGCACCGGCGTCACCGTCGCGCTGCTGTGTCCCGGCCCGGTGCGCACCGAGTTCGTGAAGAGCGCCGGCATGGACGAGCGCGAATTCGCCGACGCGTTCCCGAAGTTCATGTGGAAGCCGTCGCGTGAGGTGGCGCGCGCCGGGGTCGACGCGCTCGAGAGCGACCGCCCAACCGTGATCCCCGGCCTGCCCAGCCAGATCAGCACCCGCCTGTTCCAGTTCATGCCGCGACGAGTGCTGCTGCCGCTGTTGAAGAACCAGCATCCGAGCCTGCGCAGGGACCGGTCAGCCGGCTGACCCCGGCCAGGGCCGCATCCAGCCCTCCACCGGAAGCGCGAGCGCGTTGCACAGCGTGCAGATCGTGCGGTACCAGCCGACGGCCGTGAGCAATTCGATCCGCTGCTCGTCGTCCAGAAAGTCGCCGAGCGCTTCCCATGTCGCCTCCGACCACGAGCCGGTGCGCTCGCACTCGTCGACCGCCGCGATCAGCGTCCGCTCGGCCGGGCCCCACCGCGGGTCGTCGGCCCCGGCCAACACCAGCGCGTCGCACTCGTCGTCGCTGACGCCGGCGATCGGACCCCAGAAGGCGGCCTGCCCGCCCCACTCGTAGGCGCAGCGCAGCAGCGCGCAGATGCGAAGGATGGCGATGGTCCGCGTCCGGGGCGGCAAAAGCGCTGCGGTGTAAAGGGATTCGCCGAGCTTGCGCAGCCGGGAGGCCAGCACCGGATGGCGCTGCAGGCAACGCACCAACAGCAGCGGCTCGTAGGTGCGGTCCGGGTGGCCCCAGCTGTTGATGCCGGCGGCATCCTCTTCGCTCCACGGCGGGGCGAGGGGCGCGATGCGGCTCACGGATGAGACTGTACGGCCCTAGGCCGATGGCGGCGACCCGCTGCGCCCGGCTAGGCCGATGGCGGCGACCCGCTGCGCCCGGCTAGGCCGATGGCGGCAATCGCCGCTAGGCCGGCAGCGAGAACACCACACAGTCGTGCAGGCAGCCCCGGGCCGCATCGGGGGAGTCGGCGTCGCGGTGCAGCAGCGCGCGGGTGGGGGTCACCGTGAGCCGCACCGCGTCACCGGCTCCGCCTTCGGGCGACACCTCGGCCGCGCCGTCGACGATCAGCGAGTAGCCGCCCGGTTCGGCCGGGGGCCACAGCAGGGTGACGTCGCGGCGCCGGGCCAGGTTCTGCTGCGTGCGGCCGCCGATGAGACCGACCTCGAGGGTCTGTCCGCGCAACTCGGGTTCGACCGTCACGGTGTGCGAGCGGTATTCGTCGTCGACGGTGATCAGGTACGCGTACGGGTAATCGACGAGCGCGTCGGCGAGCGCCGCGAAATCGACTTTCTTCTTGCTGCGCATGATGTCCCAGGATAGGCGCGAACCGATGCGGCCCCGCGCTACTGCGGCGCCGGGGGCGTGAGGAACCCGGCGATGCGCGACGTGTAGCCGCGGGCGACGGCGCCGGAACTGGCGGGCCGCGTGACCGCGGTGGTGGTGTTGGAGAACCCGAGGTTTTGCAGTACCTCGTTCCAGGGCGGCAACTTCGCCACGGCCGCCGACGCGTCGGCGTGATACCCGAACATCGCCGCCACGTCCGAGGCCCACATCTGGTCGTAGGCCGCCTCGATGTCGGCGATCGCCGGGGTGTTCTGGCCCAGATGATTGTTGGCCGCCAACGCCCGCACCAGGGCCCGGTTGGCCGCCACCACCGCGGGCTGCACCGTGGCCGCCAGCGCCACCTCGAACGCGGTGGCGATGGCCGAGGCCTGGTGGGACACCTCTTCCGCCTGCGCGGCCGCCGCGGAAAGCCAACTCACGTATTGGCTGGCGACCGTCATCATGGCCGCCGACGACGCGCCCTGCCACGACCCGCTGGCCAGATCCGACGTCACCGAAGAAAAGGACGACGCCGACGACGCCAACTCCCCGGCGAGCCCGTCCCACGCCGCCGCGGCAGCAAGCAGCGGCCCGGGACCAGGACCGGAGAAAATTAGTGCCGAGTTGACTTCCGGCGGCAACCACGCAAAATGCGGGTTCGTCACGGGACCCAACTTAGCTGGTATATGCCACTTTTGGTGGCGTTATTGCAAGGGCGCCGGAGCGGGCTGACGGCCCCGCACCAACTTGCCCGGACGGGCGGCGGTGGGGACGCCGTGTTCAGCGATGATTTCCCCGGACACGATCGTGGCGACATACCCGTCCGCCGTCTGGTCCAGGCGTCGCCCGCCGGCGGGCAGGTCGTAGGTGATGACCGGCTTGTGCAGGCGCAGGGCGGCGTGGTCGATGACGTTGAGATCGGCCTTGTAGCCCACGGCGATACGGCCGCGATCGCTCAGCCCGGCGATGCGCGCCGGCACCGAGGTGAGCTCGCGAACCGCCTCGGGCACCGTGAACCGTCCGGCCTTGCGGTCCCGCGCCCAGTGGGTCAGGAAGTACGTCGAGTAGCTGGCGTCGCAGATCATGCCGTAGTGCGCGCCGCCGTCGCCGAGGCCGAGCACCACGTCGTCGCGGTGCAACAGCTCCCCGACGGTGTCCAGCGAGTTGCCCTGCAGGTTGCTGGTCGCGACCAGCAGCATGGCTTTGCCGTCGTCGTCGAGCAGCCTGTCGTAGGCCTCCTCCATCGGCTCCACGCCCTTGGCGCGGGCGCGGGCACCGATGCTGGTCGACGGGTCGGGCTCGTAGTCGGGGTCCTCGCCCAGCGGGTAGATCCAGTCCCACATCTGGGCGACGTACAGGATCGGGTGGCCCTGCCCCGGCTTGTCGGCCAGGATGCGGGCGCGGACCTCGGGCTTGCGCATCTCGGCGACCCGCTCGGCCAGCGGCAGGTGCGCGATTTCGCGGTAGCTGGGGTAGAGCACGAAGGGGTTCGCCGACAGCTGCAGCCCGATGATCAACCCGATGGGCCGCGGCAACAGCTGCGCGGTGATGTCCCCGCCCGCGGCGTTGGCCTTCTCGATCATGGTGATGGCGTCCGGCCACGACGGGTCACCCGAATTGGCGACGACGAGGGTGAAGGTCAGCGGCAGCCCGACGTCCTCGGCAACGTCGAACACCGTCTGCAGCACGGGCTGGTAGCCGCCGGCCGGGATGTCGGGGACGAACTGCAGCAGGCCGCCGCCGCCGTCCACGACGCCGCGGGCGATCTGCTCGATCTCCTCGCGGGCGGCGTCGTAACTCGGTATGGGCGAACCACTTTCGGTCTTGTGGATGGTCAACCGCGACGAGGCGAAGCCCAGCGCGCCGGCCTCGATCGCCTCCTTGGCCAACGCCCGCATCTTCGCCAGGTCGTCCTCGGTGGCCGGCTCGCGGTCGGCGCCGCGCTGCCCCATCACGTACACGCGCAGCGGCGAGTGCGGCAGGTACGCGGCCACATCGATGTCACGCTTGCCGGCATCGAGGGCGTCCATGTATTCGGGGAAGGTTTCCCACGTCCACGGCAGGCCGTCGGTCATCACGACGCCCGGGATGTCTTCGACGCCGGCCATCACGTCGACCAGGACGTCGTGGTCGGACTGGCGGCACGGCGCGAAGCCGACCCCGCAGTTGCCCATCACCACCGTCGTCACCCCGTGCGCCGACGACGGCGTCAGGCGCTCCGACCAGATGGACTGGCCGTCGTAGTGGGTGTGCAGGTCGACGAAGCCGGGCGTGACCAACAGCCCGGTGGCGTCGATCTCGCGGTTCGCCGCGGCGCCGTTCACGTCGCCGACCGCCTTGATGA